>NZ_SPKQ01000037.1:0-303731 GCF_023127895.1 Pseudomonas sp. NCIMB 10586 | reverse complement strand
CTCACCGCTCTCACCTCAGTCTAATCCCGGATCAAGACACAAGCGGGCTTGCCCGCGAAGAGGCCCGCAGGTCCGCCATCTAGTCTGAACGGTTGGCAAGCTCGCCCTCGCCACGGATAATGCCCAGTTTTTCCACCTGCGCATCGCGCGCCGCCGCTTGCGGTCGAAAGAGAACACCATGAAAGACACCATTCGCCAGCTGATCCAACAAGCCCTCACCCAACTCGTCAACGAAGGTGTGTTGCCTGAAGGCCTGTCGCCGGCGATCCAGGTGGAGAACACCCGCGACAAGACCCACGGCGACTTCGCCAGCAACATCGCGATGATGCTGTCCAAGCCGGCCGGCATGAAACCGCGCGACCTGGCGGAAAAAATCATCGCGGCACTGCCGGCTGACGCCAGTGTCACCAAGGCTGAAATCGCAGGCCCGGGCTTTATCAACTTCTTCCAGAACACCCAGGCCTTGGCTTCGCGCCTGGACGCAGCCCTGGCCGATGCCAAAATCGGCGCACACAAGGCTGGCGACACCCAACGCGTGGTCATCGACCTGTCGGCGCCGAACCTGGCCAAAGAGATGCATGTCGGTCACCTGCGCTCCACCATCATCGGCGACGGTGTGGCGCGGGTGCTGGAGTTCCTCGGCGACACCGTGATCCGCCAGAACCACGTCGGCGACTGGGGTACCCAGTTCGGTATGTTGATGGCCTACCTGCAGGAAAACCCGATCACCAGCAACGAGCTGGCCGACCTGGAGAACTTCTACCGCGCCGCCAAGAAGCGCTTCGACGAATCCGAAGAGTTTGCCGACCGCGCCCGTGGCCTGGTGGTCAAACTGCAAGCCGGCGACCAGGAATGCCTGGCGCTGTGGAACCGCTTCCGTGAGATTTCCCTGTCCCACTGCCAGGAAATCTACGAACTGCTCAACGTGAAACTGACCATGGCCGACGTGATGGGCGAAAGCGCCTACAACGACGACCTGATCAACGTGGTCAACGACCTCAAGGCCAAGGGCCTGCTGGTCGAGAGCAACGGCGCGCAGTGCGTGTTCCTCGAAGAATTCAAGACCGCCGACGGCGAACCGCTGCCGGTGATCATCGTCAAGGCCGATGGCGGCTATCTCTACGCCACCACCGACCTGGCTGCCGTGCGCTATCGCAGCGGCGTGCTCAAGGCCGACCGTGCGCTGTACTTCGTCGACCAACGCCAGGCCCTTCACTTCCAGCAAGTGTTCGAAGTGGCCCGTCGTGCCGGCTTCGTCACCCACCCGATGCACATGGAACACATGGGTTTCGGCACCATGAACGGCGCCGATGGCCGCCCGTTCAAGACCCGTGACGGCGGCACCGTCAAGCTGATCGACCTGCTGACCGAAGCCCAGGAACGTGCCTACAACCTGGTGAAGGAGAAGAACCCGGAGCTGGCCGAGGCCGACCTGCGTAATATTGCCCGCGTGGTGGGCATTGGTGCGGTGAAATACGCCGACCTGTCCAAGCACCGCACCAGCGACTACAGCTTCAACTTCGACCTGATGCTCAACTTCGAAGGCAACACCGCGCCGTACCTGCTGTACGCCTACACCCGCGTGGCCGGCGTGTTCCGCAAGCTGGGCAAGGACTTCAGCGAAGTCGAAGGCCAGATCGTGCTGGACGCCGCCCATGAACAGGAACTGGCGGCCAAGCTCGCGCAGTTCGGTGAAGTGCTCAACAGCGTAGGCGACAAAGGCACGCCGCATATTCTGTGCACCTATTTGTATGAAGTGGCCGGGTTGTTCTCCAGCTTCTACGAGAACTGCCCTATCCTCACCGCCGACGACGAAGCCCAGAAACAAAGTCGCCTGCGCCTTGCCGCATTGGCTGGACGCACCCTCAAGCAAGGCCTGGAACTCTTGGGCCTGGAAACTCTGGAGCGTATGTAAGTTGGCTGCCAAGAAAAAACCTGCACCCAAACGCGGCGCCAGCCGTTATCAGGCCCCGGCGAAGCAGCCGATCCCGGGCTGGCTGTGGATGGCCATCGGCCTGACGGTCGGTGCCTTCGTTGTGTTTCTGATGAAGCTGGAGCCTGGCCAGGGCGATGACGTCAAGCGCGTCAAACAGGAGCAGCAGAAGGCCACGAAAATTGCCGAGGCCAACAAGACTGCGCCAAGCCCGACCGCACCGGTGAAGCCGAAATACGACTTCTACACGCTGCTGCCGGAATCGGAAGTGATCGTGCCGCCCGACGCCGTGCCGGAGAAAACCCTGCCGACCCCGCAAGTGCCGACCACGCCCGTAACCCCAGCGGAAGCGGCGAAAATCGATACGGCTCGCGCCCAGGCTGCACTGGCCGGCATCACTCCGCCGCCAGCACCGCCAGTGGCAGCGACCAAGGCCGCGCCTGTGACCAAGTTCTTCCTGCAAGCCGGCTCGTTCCCGAAACAGGCGGATGCCGATCGTGTGCGTGCACAGATCATTCTGTTGGGCCAATCGGTCTCGGTTGAGTCCGGCACGGTGAAGGACGCGACCTGGTATCGCGTATTGGTGGGGCCGTTCAGCAACCGTGAGCAACTGACCGTGGCGCAGAAACAATTGGCCGGGGCCGGGTTTAGCAATCTGTTGTTACAACAGCGCCAGAGCCGCTGATTTCGAAGACATAGCAGGGCTAATGTGGGAGGGGGCTTGCCCCCGATGGCGGTATATCAGTCAATATATTCAGCGACTGACACACCGCGATCGGGAGCAAGCCCCCTCCCACATTTGGTTTTGCGGTGTTCTTGAATAGGTGTCGGATCAATAAACACCACTCGTCCGCGCACCCGTCCTACGGTTGAAATCCCCCCCGCCACCCCCATATGAGTTCTCATCAGGGCATTTTCGCCCCGCTGCGTGGAGACTCTCCCCTTGACCACCATCGTTTCAGTACGTCGCCACGGCAAAGTTGTCATGGGCGGCGACGGCCAGGTTTCCCTGGGCAACACCGTGATGAAAGGCAACGCGAAAAAAGTGCGTCGCCTGTACCACGGCCAGGTACTTGCCGGTTTCGCAGGCGCTACCGCCGACGCCTTTACCCTCTTCGAACGCTTCGAAGGCCAGCTTGAGAAACATCAGGGCCACCTGGTGCGCGCCGCTGTCGAACTTGCCAAAGAATGGCGCACCGACCGCTCCCTCAGCCGCCTGGAGGCCATGCTCGCTGTCGCGAACAAAGATGCTTCGCTGATCATCACCGGTAACGGCGACGTGGTTGAACCCGAACATGGCCTGATCGCCATGGGTTCCGGCGGTGGCTATGCCCAAGCGGCAGCCAGCGCGCTGCTGAAGAAAACCGACCTGTCGGCCCGTGAGATCGTCGAGACCGCTCTGGGTATCGCCGGCGATATCTGCGTGTTCACCAACCACAACCAGACCATTGAGGAGCAGGACCTCGCCGAGTAAGCCGTAGGCTTATTCCCGCTTGAGGCCGCCAGACACTATGTCCATGACCCCCCGCGAAATCGTCCATGAACTCAATCGCCATATCATCGGCCAGGACGATGCCAAGCGCGCCGTTGCCATTGCGCTGCGTAACCGCTGGCGCCGGATGCAACTGCCCGAAGAACTGCGCGTTGAAGTAACCCCCAAGAACATCCTGATGATCGGCCCGACCGGTGTCGGTAAAACCGAAATCGCCCGGCGCCTGGCCAAATTGGCGAACGCCCCGTTCATCAAGGTCGAAGCGACCAAGTTCACCGAAGTCGGCTACGTGGGCCGTGATGTCGAGTCGATCATCCGCGACCTGGCCGATGCCGCCCTGAAGATGCTGCGCGAACAGGAAGTGACCAAGGTCAGCCACCGTGCCGAAGACGCAGCGGAAGAGCGCATCCTCGACGCCCTGCTGCCACCGGCCCGCATGGGTTTCAACGAAGACGCCGCACCGTCGTCGGATTCCAATACTCGCCAGCTGTTCCGCAAGCGCCTGCGTGAAGGCCAGCTGGATGACAAGGAAATCGAGATCGAAGTGGCTGAAGTGTCCGGCGTGGATATTTCTGCCCCGCCTGGCATGGAAGAAATGACCAGCCAGTTGCAGAACCTGTTCGCCAACATGGGCAAGGGCAAGAAGAAAAGCCGCAAGCTCAAAGTGAAAGAAGCGCTGAAGCTGGTGCGCGACGAAGAAGCCGGGCGCCTGGTCAATGAGGAAGAACTCAAGGCCAAGGCCCTGGAAGCGGTCGAGCAGCACGGCATCGTGTTTATCGATGAGATCGACAAAGTGGCCAAGCGTGGCAACTCCGGTGGCGTCGATGTATCCCGCGAAGGTGTGCAGCGTGACCTGTTGCCGCTGATCGAAGGCTGCACAGTCAACACCAAGCTGGGCATGGTCAAGACTGACCACATTCTGTTTATCGCTTCCGGTGCGTTCCACCTGAGCAAGCCAAGCGACCTGGTACCCGAGCTGCAAGGCCGCCTGCCGATTCGTGTGGAACTCAAGGCACTGACACCTGGCGACTTCGAGCGCATCCTCAGCGAACCCCACGCCTCGCTCACCGAGCAGTACCGTGAGTTGCTGAAAACCGAGGGCCTGGGTATCGAGTTCCAGGCGGACGGTATCAAGCGTTTGGCGGAAATCGCCTGGCAGGTCAACGAGAAGACCGAGAACATCGGTGCCCGACGCCTGCATACCTTGCTTGAGCGCTTGCTTGAGGAAGTGTCGTTCAGTGCCGGCGACATGGCGGGTGCGCAGAATGGCGAAGCGATCAAGATCGATGCTGACTACGTCAACAGCCACTTGGGCGAATTGGCGCAGAACGAAGACTTGTCTCGTTATATCCTGTAAGCCTCACACAGAACTGCTTTGCTTCAAATGTGGGAGGGGGCTTGCTCCCGATGGCGGTGTATCAGTATCAGATGAGCTGACTGACACACCACCATCGGGAGCAAGCCCCCTCCCACATTTTCAAGCCGGTTTATTCAGGAGCATCCCATATGGTCAAGTTTCCTACTGCAGTAAACCTGCACAAAACCTCCAATACCCTTGGCCTGACTTACGGGCCGGATGAAACCTACCAACTGCCCGCCGAATTCCTGCGGGTTCACTCGCCTTCGGCCGAGGTTCAGGGCCACGGCAAGCCCATCCTGCAATTCGGCAAGCTCAATGTCAGGTTGACCCAGGTCGAACCGGCCGGCCAGTACGCACTGAAATTGACCTTCGATGACGGCCATGACAGCGGACTGTTCACTTGGGACTACCTCTATCAGTTGGCCGTACGTCAGGACGCGCTATGGGCCGACTACCTGGCCGAGCTCAAAGCGGCCGGAAAAACCCGCGACCCGAGTGAGTCGGTCGTGCGGCTGATGCTCTAGCACAGGCATCTTGGTCTTTAGAGCGCATTTTCTAATTTCATCTGCTTGAATGCCCTGTCGCGTGGCCAATGATCGGCCCGCTTGCGAAAAAAAATAAACTCGGGTAACCAATGGAGCTGGCAAGTTCCCTGCATTTGACGATGCGGTATCAACGGTCACCCGGGTCGCAGTACCAGGCTGGTGTCGTGTATCGAAATTGGGTGCGCAGCAATCGCCGGTACTCGTCTTTCGGACAATGGAGCGTCGTAGATGAGTAACAAGAATAACGATGACTTGAAACGCCAGGCCTCGGAAAACACCCTGGGGCTGAACCCGATCATCGCGTTACGCAAAAAGGATTTATTGGCCTCGGCCAAGATGGTGCTGACCCAAGCCATCAAGCAGCCGTTGCACAGCGTCAAGCACGTCGCCCACTTTGGCGTCGAGTTGAAGAATGTGATGTTCGGCAAATCCCAACTGGTACCTGAAGGCGATGACCGTCGCTTCAACGACCCGGCCTGGAGCCAGAACCCGCTGTACAAACGTTATTTGCAGACTTACCTGGCGTGGCGCAAGGAACTCCACGACTGGATCGACGACAGCAACCTGCCGGCACAAGACATCAGCCGTGGCCACTTCGTGATCAACCTGATGACCGAAGCCATGGCCCCCACCAACAGTGCGGCCAACCCGGCGGCGGTCAAGCGCTTCTTTGAAACCGGCGGCAAAAGCCTGCTCGACGGTTTGTCCCACCTGGCCAAGGACATGGTGCACAACGGCGGTATGCCGAGCCAGGTCAACATGGGCGCCTTTGAGGTCGGCAAGACCCTGGGCACCAGCGAAGGTGCGGTGGTGTTTCGCAACGATGTGCTGGAGCTGATCCAGTACAAGCCCATCACCGAGCAGGTACACGAGCGCCCACTGCTGGTGGTGCCGCCGCAGATCAACAAATTCTACGTATTCGACCTGTGCCCGGAAAAGAGCCTGGCGCGTTTCTGCCTGCGCAATGGGCAACAGACCTTTATCGTCAGTTGGCGCAACCCCACCAAGGCCCAGCGCGAGTGGGGGCTCTCTACTTATATCGAGGCGCTCAAGGAAGCGGTCGATGTGGTCACGGCAATTACCGGCAGCAAGGACGTGAATATGCTCGGCGCCTGCTCCGGTGGCATCACCTGCACCGCACTGCTGGGCCACTACGCGGCGCTGGGCGAGAAGAAGGTCAACGCCCTGACCCTGTTGGTGAGCGTGCTGGACACCACCCTGGACACCCAGGTGGCACTGTTTGTCGACGAGCAGACCCTGGAAGCAGCCAAGCGCCATTCCTATCAGGCCGGCGTGCTGGAAGGCCGCGACATGGCCAAGGTGTTTGCATGGATGCGCCCCAACGACCTGATCTGGAACTACTGGGTCAATAACTACCTGCTGGGCAACGAACCGCCGGTGTTCGACATCCTGTTCTGGAACAACGACACCACCCGCTTGCCGGCCGCTTTCCATGGCGACCTGATCGAACTGTTCAAGAACAACCCACTGGTACGCGCCAACGCCCTGGAAGTGTGCGGCACGCCCATCGACCTCAAGCAGGTCACTGCCGACATCTACTCCCTGGCCGGCACCAACGACCACATCACGCCGTGGCAGTCGTGCTACAAGTCGGCGCAGTTGTTTGGCGGCAAGGTCGAGTTCGTGCTGTCCAGCAGTGGGCACATCCAGAGCATCCTCAACCCGCCAGGCAACCCCAAGGCGCGCTACCAGACCAGCGAGGGCTTGTCGGGCAGTGCGTTGCAGTGGCAGGAGAACGCCACCAAGCACACCGATTCGTGGTGGCTGCACTGGCAGGCGTGGCAGGCGGAGCGGGCGGGGAAGTTGAAAAAAGCCCCGACAATATTAGGCAATAAAACCTATGCCGCCGCCGAAGCGGCGCCGGGTACCTATGTACATGAACGCTAGGCATTCTTGTGATTGAAATGAGATCAGATGTGGGAGCTGGCTTGCCTGCGATAGCGATGGGCCTGCTCACTAATCGCTGCCTGAAAAAATGCCATCGCAGGCAAGCCAGCTCCCACACTGACCGGGTTCCTACAGACCAATAGCACCACTTCACAGGGCTTGAGCATGGCGCAACCGTTCATCTTCCGTACCATCGACCTGGATGGCCAGACCATCCGCACGGCGGTACGCCCGGGCAAGCCGCACTTGACCCCGCTGCTGATCTTCAACGGCATCGGCGCCAACCTTGAGCTGGTGTTCCCGTTCGTCCAGGCCCTGGACCCGGACCTGGAAGTGATTGCGTTCGACGTGCCCGGCGTTGGCGGTTCCTCGACGCCGAAGCGGCCCTATCGCTTCCCCGGCCTGGCCAGGCTCACCGCGCGTATGCTCGATTACCTCGACTACGGCCAGGTGAACGCCGTGGGTGTGTCCTGGGGCGGGGCACTGGCGCAGCAGTTCGCCTATGACTACCCGGAACGTTGCAAGAAGCTGATCCTGGCGGCCACAGCTGCCGGGGCCTTTATGGTGCCGGGCAAACCCAAAGTGCTGTGGCTGATGGCCAGCCCCCGGCGTTATATCCAACCCTCCCATGTGGTGCGCATCGCGCCGATGATTTATGGCGGCTCGTTCCGCCGCGATTCGAACCTGGCCGCCGAACATGCGAGCAAAGTGCGCTCGGCCGGCAAGCTGGGTTACTACTGGCAATTGTTCGCCGGGCTGGGCTGGACCAGCATTCATTGGCTGCACAAGATTCGCCAGCCCACCCTGGTATTGGCCGGGGACGATGACCCGCTGATCCCGCTGGTCAACATGCGCATGCTCGCCTGGCGCATCCCCAATGCGCAGTTGCACATCATCGATGACGGGCACCTGTTCCTGATCACCCGGGCTGAAGCCGTGGCGCCGATCATCATGAGGTTTCTCGAAGAGGAGCGCTTGCGCGCAGTGATACATCCGCGACCGGCGGTGTGAAGGACCACACCACCGCGCAAGTTGCCAGGAACCGACTATGGTTCTGGATTGGCGTGCCTGCTTGATGTCTTGACGAAGGAGTGTTGGCTCATGCGAGAAAGACCCGTGACGAACCCGGCGCCCACCCCCGCTGCGTTCATCAACGCACAAAATGCGATCACCGGCCTGCGCGGCCGCGACCTGCTGTCAACCCTGCGCACCGTCGCCGCGCACGGGCTGCGCAACCCGGTGCACACCGCCCGCCACGCCCTGGCCCTGGGCGGCCAACTGGGCCGTGTGCTGCTGGGTGAGACCGTGCACGAGCCCAACCCCAGGGACAATCGCTTCAGCGACCCCACCTGGAAGCTCAACCCGCTGTACCGGCGCAGCTTGCAAGCCTATCTGAGCTGGCAGAAACAGACGCGGCAGTGGATCGATGACAGCACCCTCAGTGACGATGATCGCGCGCGTGCGCAGTTCGCCTTCGCCCTGCTCAACGACGCCGTCTCCCCTTCCAACACCCTGCTCAACCCGCTGGCGATCAAGGAGTTGCTCAACTCCGGCGGCAACAGCGTGGTGCGCGGCGTGAGTAACCTGTTCGAAGACCTGCTGCACAACAACGGTTTGCCCCGCCAGGTCAGCAAACACGCCTTCGAAGTCGGCAAGACGGTGGCGACCACGCCCGGTTCGGTAGTGTTTCGCAACGAACTGCTGGAGCTGATCCAGTACAAGCCCATGAGCGAAAAACAGTACGCCAAGCCGCTGCTGGTGGTGCCGCCGCAAATCAACAAGTACTACATCTTCGACCTCAGCCCTGCCAACAGCTTTGTGCAATATGCCCTTAAAAATGGCCTGCAAACCTTCATGATCAGTTGGCGCAACCCGGACGTGCGGCATCGCGAATGGGGCCTGTCCACCTACGTGGCGGCGTTGGAGGAGGCACTGAATGTCTGCCGGGCCATCACCGGCGCCCGCGAGGTCAACCTGATGGGCGCCTGCGCCGGTGGCCTGACCATCGCCGCCCTGCAAGGCCACCTGCAAGCCAAGCGCCAGCTGCGGCGCATCTCCAGCGCCAGTTACCTGGTGAGCCTGCTCGACAGCCAGATCGACAGCCCCGCAACCTTGTTCGCTGACGAACAAACCCTGGAAGCCGCCAAGCGCCGCTCCTACCAGGAGGGCGTACTGGACGGCCGTGACATGGCCAAGGTGTTTGCCTGGATGCGCCCCAACGACCTGATCTGGAACTACTGGATCAACAATTACCTGCTGGGCAAGGAGCCGCCGGCCTTCGACATCCTGTACTGGAACAACGACAACACGCGCCTGCCCGCCGCCTTGCACGGCGACCTGCTGGACTTCTTCAAGCACAACCCCCTGAGCCATCCCGGTGGCCTGGAGGTGTGCGGCACGCCCATCGACTTGCGCAAGGTCACGGTGGACAGCTTCAGCGTGGCCGGGATCAACGACCACATCACACCGTGGGACGCGGTGTATCGCTCCACCCAACTGCTGGGCGGCGAGCGGCGCTTTGTGCTGTCCAACAGCGGGCATATCCAGAGCATCCTCAACCCGCCGGGCAACCCCAAGGCCAACTACGTCGAGAACCTCAAGCTGAGCAGTGACCCGCGTGCCTGGTACTACGACGCCCGGCATGTCGAAGGCAGCTGGTGGCCGCAGTGGCTGGAATGGGTACAACAACGCTCCGGGGTACAACGCGAAACGCTTACCGCCCTGGGCAACCAGAACTACCCACCGATGGAAGCAGCGCCAGGCACTTATGTGCGGGTGCGTTGAGCTCAACGATCACATTAAGAAGACTGGATGAAGACCCGCGACCGTATCCTTGAATGTGCCTTGCAGTTGTTCAACCACAAGGGCGAACCGAACGTATCGACCATGGAGGTGGCCAATGAAATGGGGATCAGCCCCGGCAACCTCTACTACCACTTCCACGGCAAAGAGCCGTTGGTGCTGGGGCTGTTCGAGCGCTTTCAATGCGAGTTGGCGCCATTGCTCGATCCTCCCGCCGATGCGCAACTGGAGGCCGAGGATTACTGGCTGTTCCTGCACCTGATTGTCGAGCGCATGGCCCACTACCGGTTCCTGTTCCAGGACCTGTCGAACCTGGCCGGGCGCCTGCCGAAGCTGGCCAAGGGGATTCGCACCCTGCTCACGGCGCTCAAGCGCACCCTGGCCTCATTGTTAGCGCGGTTGAAAGCCGCGGGGCAGCTGGTCAGTGACACCCAGGCGCTGGGACAGCTGGTGGAACAGATCACCCTGACCCTGCTGTTTTCCCTGGATTACCAGCGCGTACTGGACCGTGAAGGCGAGGTGCGAGTGGTGGTGTACCAGGTCATGATGCTGGTGGCCCCCCATCTGTTACCGACGGCGCGGAAGGCGACTGAGAAGTTCGCCTTGAAATATCTGGATGACACTGATTAAACATGTGGGAGCGGGCTTGCCCGCGATAGCGTTGGATCAGCCAATGCCTGTATGACTGACACTCCGCCATCGCGGGCAAGCCCGCTCCCACATTGGAAATGCAGCGTTTTTTAGGCTTGCATAAAAAAACGCCCGGTCTTCGCAGACCGGGCGTTTTTTTGTGTCCCGGAAAAATCAGGACTGACTGGATGGCGTCGGGGTGACCGGCGTTGCAGTCGGGGTAGCAGCCGTATGCGTCGGTGCGGACACCGAGTTGGCGGTAGAAGCGGCCGGTGCTGGCGCCGCTGCCGGCTTGGCCGCTGCGGCAGGCTTTGCTGCTGCCGGTTTTTTCGCTACCGCAGGCTTTTTGGCCGCTGCAGGTTTGGCCGCAGGCTTGGCTGCTGGTTTCGCAGCAGCGGGCTTGGCAGCAGGTTTGGCAGCAGCGGTTTTAGCCGCAGGTTTGGCAGCCGGTTTAGCCGCAGGTTTCGCGGCGGCTTTAGCGGCGGCTTTAGCGGCCACTGGCTTAGCGGCAGGCTTGGTGGCCGGTTTGGCGGCAGCGGTTTTAGCCGCGGGCTTGGCCGCAGGTTTCGCAGCGGCTTTGGCTGGTGCTTTGGCAGCGGGTTTTGCAGCCGGCTTGGCGGCGGCTTTAACCAGAGGCTTGGCGGCAGTTTTCGCGGCGGGTTTTGCAGCGGCTGTTTTAGCCGCAGGTTTGGCAGCCGGTTTTGCTGCAGGCTTGGCCGCGGCGGTCTTGGCAGGAGCCGCTTTGGCGCCGGTCAGTTTTTCAATTTGCTTGGTCAAGGTATCGACCTTGCTGTGCAGCGTCTTCAATTCAGCCTTGCTGGGTACGCCCAGTCGCGAAATTGCACTATTGAGGCGCTTGTCGAAGGTTTCTTCCAACTTGCCCCAAGTGTCAGAAATGCTCGACTTGGCAGAACCGGCAGTTGCCTTGGCCGCGTCCACTTTTTTACCGACTGTGCTCTTGGTCAACTTCTCGGCCTTCTCGCCGTCCTTGACCAGAGTCTCGAAGTATTTACCGCCGTCACTGCTAACCTTCGAGTACACGCCTAAACCAGCAAGCCAGATTTTGCGGGAATATTTTTCAACTTCCCCGACCCACGAGCTGCCTTCTTTCTGAGTAGTCTTTTTAACAGCCATCCCGATGTCTCCTTAGTGTTTACGCGCGACACGTTCGAGCAATGCCGTCAGCTCTTCGAGCTTAGCAGAGAGTGTCTCCACGTCATGTTTAGACGCAATGCCGATTCGATTCAAGGCACTTGCAACACGCGTGTCAAAAGCTTTTTCAACTTTATCCAGCTGAACTTCAACCAAGCCCCTGACGCCGGAGACGTTACTCTTTACTTGATCAATCTGACTGTTGGCGGCATCAAGTTGTTCAACTACAACTTTTTTACCTTTACTTTCAACGCGTTGGCCGCTCTTGACCAGCTCTTTGAAGTATTCGCCGCCCTCGCTGCCGACCTTTGCATAGGCACCAAGGCCCGCCAGCCAGATCTTGCGGGCATAGCTTTTAACCTCACTCAGGGGGGTGGTTTGAACGTCGATTTTTTTCTTCAAAATAACTTTGGCCATGGTGCACCTCACGCAAAAAGGGTGGAGGACGGCCCGCAGGAGTTGAGGGCTTGGGCACAAAGTAGGGGTTAAAATTAGAATCGGCACCCTAAGTCAGGCCAACGCCTTATCCAAGGCTTTTTCGATTTCGGACTTGATCGTGCCACTCATGGCCGACATCAACAGGCCGAGTTCTACCTCGATGCGCAGCGAGTCATCGGCCACCGCGACCGTGCCCTTAACCCCGGAACGTTTCAGCTTCAGGGTATCGCCGGCCCATGAAGACTCCACACCATATTTATCCTCGAGTTTGCGCGCCAATTGCTCAGCCTTGGCCCGCGCCTGTTCTTTCCCCAGGGTATGTTCACGCTCAACGGTAATACGGGCCATTGCAATGACTCCTCTTTATAACGACTCGGAACACCCGCCATGCGGCAAATGGCCTCGGTGAGCATCTATCTTACCTGCAGCCTTGCCAAGACAAAGCAGGCCTTGGGGATTATCATGTCCCGCATTCTCTTTTGGTGACAGCGATATGACTGATCAGCGCAAAGGCAGCGATGCCGAACCCACCACTCACTTCGGTTTCAAGAACGTCCCGGAAAGCCAGAAAGCGGAAAAAGTCGCTGAGGTGTTTCACTCCGTGGCGGCCAAGTACGACCTGATGAATGACGTGCTTTCCGGCGGCATGCACCGTCTGTGGAAGCGCTTCACCATCGAGTTGTCGGGCGTACGCACCGGCAACCGGGTACTGGATATCGCCGGCGGCACGGGCGACCTGGCCGCCAAGTTCTCCAAACTGGTCGGCCCCACCGGTCAGGTGGTTTTGGCCGATATCAACGGTTCGATGCTCAAGGTCGGCCGCGATCGCCTGCTCGACAAAGGTGTGGCCGGCAATATCGAGTTCGTCCAGGCCGACGCTGAGAAGCTGCCGTTCCCCGACAACCATTTCGACTGCGTGACCATCGCCTTCGGCCTGCGCAACGTCACTCACAAGGAGGACGCGATCCGCTCGATGCTGCGTGTCCTCAAGCCGGGTGGCCGCCTGCTGGTGCTGGAGTTCTCCAAGCCGACCAACGCGCTGATGTCCAAGGTCTACGACACTTACTCGTTCGCCTTCATGCCGCTGATGGGCAAGTTGATCACCAATGACGCCGAGAGCTACCGCTACCTGGCCGAATCCATCCGCATGCACCCCGACCAGGAAACCCTGAAGTCAATGATGGTGGAGGCCGGTTTCGACCGCGTGACCTATCACAACATGACCTCCGGCATCGTTGCCTTGCACCGAGGTATCAAACCCTGATGCTGCTCGCAGGCCTTCTCGCAAGCGTCGAACATGGCCTCAACCGTGTTCTGCGCCTGGACAGCACCGCCCTGGCACGGCTCGCGCACTTGAACGGCAAAGTCATTGCCGTCGACTGCCGCAGCCCCGCTGTGCAGCTGTTTATTCTGCCCAGCGATGAAGGCTTGCTGCTCGCCACTCAATGGGCCGCCGACGCCGACTGCACCTTGCGTGCGCCGGCCTCCAGCCTGTTGCACCTGGCCCTGAGCCGCAACAAGACCGCCATCCTCCACAGCCCCGAGGTGGAGCTGGAAGGCGACAGTGCGGTGCTGATGGATCTGGCCGCCGTGCTGCAGGACCTGGAGCTGGATTGGGAATACGAACTCTCGCGCTGGATCGGCCCGGTCGCCACCCAGTTGCTCAGCGGGCACCTGCGCAGCCGCTCGCGCTGGTACCAGCAAGGGTTCGCCAGCCTGAACCAGAACCTCGCCGAATACCTGAGCGAAGAATCGCGCACCCTGGTCGGGCAACGGGAAGCGCAAGCGCGCTTTCGTGATCTCGACAAGGCCAAAATCGACCTGGAACGCCTCGAGGCCCGCTTCGAACGCCTGAGCCGCTCCCTTGATCCAAGCGATAACGCATGAAGCTGCTCGCCGTCCGCCGTTTGTTTCGTATCCAGCGCGTCGTAATCCGTTACCGCCTCGATGACCTGCTGTTTGCCCTGCCCCTGCCCTGGTTCCTGCTGGCGGTGCGTTATGTGCTGCCGTGGCGCTGGTTCCCGCGCAAACAGCTGGAGCTCAGCCGAGGCGCGTGCCTGCGCCTGGCGTTGCAGGATCTGGGGCCGATCTTTATCAAGTTCGGGCAGATCCTCTCCACCCGCCGCGACTTGCTGCCTGAAGACATCGCCGACGAACTGATGCTGTTGCAGGACCGTGTGCCGCCTTTCGATTCACAGCAGTCGATGGCGTTGATCGAAGAACAACTGGGCCAGAAGATCAGCGAGGTGTTCAGCCGCTTCGATGTCGAGCCCCTGGCCTCGGCCTCGGTCGCGCAGGTCCACGCCGCACAGCTCAAGACCGGCGAAGAGGTGGTGGTAAAAGTCATTCGCCCGGGCCTCAAGCCGATCATCGGCCAGGACCTGGCGTGGCTGTTTATCCTGGCTCGGGCGGCCGAACGTTTTTCTGCCGACGCGCGTCTGCTGCACCCGGTGGATGTGGTCGCCGACTACGAAAAAACCATCTACGACGAGCTCGACCTGCTGCGCGAAGCGGCCAACGCCAGCCAATTGCGACGCAACTTCGAAGGCTCGCAACTGCTGTACGTGCCACAAGTGTATTGGGACTGGTGCCGGCCGAAAGTGCTGGTGATGGAGCGCATCTACGGCGTGCAGGTCACCGACCTGGCCACCCTCGCCGACCAGCGCACCGACATGAAGATGCTCGCCGAACGCGGGGTGGAGATCTTCTTTACCCAAGTATTTCGCGACAGTTTCTTCCACGCCGACATGCACCCCGGCAACATCTTCGTCAGCACCGTCAATCCGTGGAGCCCGCAGTACATCGCGATCGACTGTGGCATCGTCGGCAGCCTGACCCCGGAAGACCAGGACTACCTGGCGCGCAACCTGTTTGCTTTCTTCAAGCGCGACTACCGCCGCGTGGCGCAGTTGCACATCGATTCAGGTTGGGTGCCGGCGGAAACCAAGCTCAACGAATTCGAAGCGGCGATCCGTACCGTATGCGAACCGATCTTTGAAAAACCGTTAAAAGATATTTCCTTCGGTCAGGTGCTGATGCGCCTGTTCCAGACTGCGCGGCGCTTCAATATGGAAGTACAACCGCAGTTGGTGCTGCTGCAAAAAACCCTGCTCAACATCGAAGGCCTGGGCCGCCAGTTGTATCCGGACCTCGATCTGTGGAACACCGCGCAACCGTTCCTGGAGCGCTGGATGCGTGAGCGGATGAGCCCGAAGACCATGTTGGGCAACCTGCACAGCCAGTT
This sequence comes from Pseudomonas sp. NCIMB 10586, assembly GCF_023127895.1. Taxonomy (NCBI): domain Bacteria; kingdom Pseudomonadati; phylum Pseudomonadota; class Gammaproteobacteria; order Pseudomonadales; family Pseudomonadaceae; genus Pseudomonas; species Pseudomonas sp. NCIMB 10586. The sequence continues at coordinate 288,227 of NZ_SPKQ01000037.1, read as the reverse complement.
CGAACAACTGCCGCACCTGGCCAACATGACCCGCGATCTACTGGAGCGCATGTCCCAGCCCCACGCCAAAGACCCCGAGCCGCCTTGGCGCAAGCGCAAGGACGACTGGTTCCTGCGCCTGCTCGGCGCCGCGCACCTGGTGGGCGGTGTGATGCTGGTGATCGGCGGGCCGCTGAATCAACTGGGTCACTGGCCAGCCGGAATCATGGTGGCGGTGGGTGTTTATCTGATCGTGCGTCGATAGCCAATCCGGTTATACACTGTCGCAAATTGCCGGAGCCGAACATGAAAAACTGGCTGGACGAGATCAAGTGGGACAGTGACGGCCTGGTGCCGGCCATTGCCCAGGACTACAAGACCGGGCGCGTATTGATGATGGCCTGGATGAACCGCGAGGCGCTGAGCCTCACCGCCACTGAGCAGCGCGCCATCTACTGGTCACGTTCGCGTGGCAGACTGTGGCGCAAGGGCGAAGAATCCGGACACGTGCAGGTTCTGCATGAAATGCGCCTGGACTGCGACGCTGACGTGGTGATCCTGATGGTCGATCAGATCGGCGACATCGCCTGCCATACCGGGCGCCACAGCTGTTTCTATCGCGTCTTCGAAGACGGCGAATGGAAGACAGTGGACCCAGTGCTTAAAGACCCGCACGCCATTTATTCGGCAGGACACTGAACATGAGCGATACCCTGAACCGTGTGGCCCAGGTGCTGGAAGACCGCAAAGGCGCGGATGCCGACAGCTCCTATGTCGCTAGCCTTTACCACAAGGGTCTGAACAAGATTCTGGAAAAACTCGGCGAAGAATCCGTCGAGACCATCATTGCGGCCAAGGACGCGCAAATCAGCGGTGATTACAGCGATGTAATCTATGAGACCGCCGACTTGTGGTTCCATAGCCTGGTCATGCTTGCCCAACTGGGGCAGCATCCACAGGCCGTGCTGGATGAACTGGACCGTCGCTTCGGCTTGTCCGGGCACGCCGAAAAGGCCTCGCGCCCGTCCGCCTGATTAACCAAGACTTGAGGATTTGCAGCATGGGCATTTTTGACTGGAAACACTGGATCGTCATTCTGGTGGTGGTTGTTCTGGTGTTCGGCACCAAAAAACTGAAAAACCTCGGCACCGACGTCGGCGAGTCGATCAAGGGCTTTCGTAAAGCCATGAACGACGACGAAAAACCCGCCGAGCCAAGCGCAAACCCGGTGCCACCGGCACAGCCTGTGCACCCGCAGGCCGCTCAGCCGATCACCGAGCGTCGTACCTTCGACGTGCAGGCTGAAAAAGTCCAAGAGCCGACCCGCAAAGACTCGTGAGCACTGACTAATGTTTGGTATCAGCTTCTCTGAACTGCTGCTCGTCGGCCTGGTAGCCCTGCTGGTACTGGGGCCGGAACGCCTGCCCGGTGCCGCACGCACCGCCGGCCTGTGGATCGGGCGCCTGAAACGCAGTTTCAACGCGATCAAACAGGAAGTTGAACGTGAAATCGGTGCCGACGAGATCCGCCGGCAATTGCACAACGAACATATCCTGTCGTTGGAGCAGGAGGCGCGCAAGATTCTTTCCCCGGTGCAGGAGCCGGCCAAGCCGGTCACTCCGGTGGCCGAGCAGAGCATCGCGCCGGTGTCCCCTGCAGAAGCCGTTCCCGCCCCGATAACGCCTGCGCCGACGCCCGTCGCGTCGCCCGCGCCCCATGACCCTACACTGCCGCCGCGAGCCCCATGAGCGCTGATAAACCGGAAAACGACCAGCACATGCCGCTGGTCTCGCACCTCACCGAGTTGCGTACCCGCCTGCTGCGTTGCGTAGCGGCCATCTTCATCATCTTTGCCGGGCTGTTTGCCTTCACCCAGCAGATCTACACTTTCGTTTCCACACCGTTGCGCCAGTACCTGCCTGTCGGTGCGACGATGATTGCCACCGACGTGTCGTCGCCGTTCCTGACGCCATTGAAGCTGACCATGATGGTTTCGCTGTTTCTGGCGATCCCGGTGATCCTGCATCAGATCTGGGGCTTTATTGCGCCGGGCCTGTACAAGCACGAGAAGCGCATCGCAGTGCCGTTGCTGGTGTCGAGCATCCTGCTGTTCTATACCGGCATGGCCTTCGCCTACTTCCTGGTGTTCCCGCTGATCTTCAAGTTCTTCGCCGCCGCCACCCCGGCCGGCGTGGAGATGATGACCGATATCACCAGCTACCTCGACTTCGTGATGACGCTGTTCTTCGCCTTTGGCGTGGCCTTCGAAATCCCGGTGGCGGTGGTGTTGCTGGTGTGGATCGGAGTGGTCGACGTCAAATATCTGAAGAAGATCCGCCCGTACGTGATCATCGGCTGCTTTGTGGTCGGCATGATCCTCACGCCGCCGGACATCTTCTCCCAGACCTTGCTGGCCGTGCCGATGTGGATGCTGTTCGAAGTGGGCATCCTGTTCAGCGGCTTGATCAGCAAGCGCGGCGAACACCCGGACGACCAGCCTGCCGACGACGACCAGCCGCCAGCGACCCAGCCGTGAACCTGCTGCTGCTGGAAGACGCCGACTTCATCGCGGCCGACCGCGTGGTGCTGCGTGATCGGCGCCTGGTGCATATGCAGGAAGTCCACCGCGCCGCCGTAGGCGACAACCTGCGTGTGGGCCGCATTGGTGGGCTGATGGGCAATGCCCAACTGCTGCGCCTGGACGCAGGCGAAGCCGAGCTGCAAGTCAGCTTCGACCAACCGCCGCCGCCAAAGCTACCCCTGACACTGCTGCTGGCCCTGCCCCGCCCGAAGATGCTGCGCCGGGTGCTGCAAACCGTGGCGGCCATGGGCGTGCCCAAGGTCGTGCTGGTCAACAGCTACCGCGTGGAAAAAAGCTTCTGGCAGACCCCTTTCCTGGAACCTGAAGCGGTTCGCGAGCAACTGATCCTCGGTCTGGAACAGGCGCGGGACACGGTGCTGCCCGAGATCATTATCGAAAAGCGCTTCAAACCGTTTGTCGAAGATCGCCTGCCGGCCATGACTGCCGGCACCCTGGGCCTGATCGGTCATCCCGGCGATTACCCTGCGTGCCCCCGGGGGCTGGATGAGCCGGTGACGCTGGCGATTGGCCCAGAAGGTGGTTGGATTCCCTATGAGGTGGACCTGCTGACCAAGGCCGGTCTACAGCCGGTGCAGCTAGGTGCGCGCATCCTGCGGGTTGAAACCGCCGTGACGGCCCTGCTCGCCCGACTGTTCTGATATCAAATCCAAAAACACTACAGCCCCCTCCCACATTGGATCTCTGGCGCTACAGAATCCTATGCCCATGCCGATAGCCTCTGAATAAGTCCAAGCCTTGTTCCAGGGGAGTTCGCAGCATGTATCGTTGGTTAGCCGAGAAACTGGGGAATGTAAGCGTCAACCGCAAGCTGAGCGTCGGCTTTGGCCTGGTGTTGATCCTGACGCTGTTGATCACCTTTACCGGCTGGACCGGCCTGGGCGACGTAATCAATCGCGGCGATAAGCTGGGTTTTATCTCCAGCCTCAATGGCCTGACCAAAGACCTGCGCCTGGCGCGCCTGGACTTTGATATGCGCCGCGGCGAACAAGGCACCGACGCGGTCACCGGCCTGATTACTCAGTTGGACAATGGCCTTGAAACCGCCGCGCAGTTAATCGAACAGCCCAATGACAAGGCCCTCGTCGAACAACAACAGGAAGCGTTGAGCCAATACAAAAAAGCCTTCGCGGCCATGGTCCAGGCGGGCCTCAAGCGTGAGGGCGCGCGCAGCAAGCTCGGCGACACCGCCGACAATGCCGTGGCCAAAACCAACGAGATTGAAAAAAGCCTCCTGCAAGGCGACAGCGTCACCCAGTTCAACAGCGTGGTTGACCTGAGCAAGCTGATCCAGCAAGCGCGCTTCCAGGTACGCGGTTACACCTACAGCGGCAAAGTCGAGGCCGAGCAACCGGCCCTTGATGCCATCGACAATGCCCTGAAAAAAATCACCGAACTGCAAAGCCAACTGCCAGCGCCCTACCAGGCCAACCTGCAAGAGGCTGGTGTCTCACTGCAAGCCTATCGCGCCGCCGTCAGCCAATATCGCGACTCCCAAGTGGCCAGTGCCGCCGCCCTTAAAATCATGAGCGCCCAGGGCGATATTCTGCTGGGCCATAGCGAGAAACTCACCACGTCGCAAACCGCAGTGCGCGACCACGATGTGGCCCAGGCCAAGTATCTGTTGCTGCTCGCCACCGTACTGGCGATGGTCTTCGGCCTGTTCGCAGCCTGGGCCATCACCCGCCAGATCGTCATCCCGCTAAACCAGACCCTCAAGGTCGCCGAGCGCGTGGCCTCCGGCGACCTGAGCCACAACCTGGACTCTGGCCGCCAGGACGAGCTGGGCCAGTTGCAACGCGCCATGCAGAGCATGACCGTGGGCCTGCGCGCGTTGATCGGTGGTATCAGCGACGGCGTCACCCAGATCGCCAGCGCGGCCGAGCAGTTGTCGGCCGTGACTGAACAGACCAGCGCGGGGGTCAACAGCCAAAAGGTCGAGACCGATCAGGTCGCCACCGCCATGAACGAAATGGCCGCCACCGTGCAGGAAGTTGCACGCAATGCCGAGCAAGCCTCGGAAGCTGCTGTAGCCGCAGACCAACAGGCCCGTGAAGGTGACAAGGTGGTCGGCGAAGCCATCGCCCAGATCGAACGCCTGGCGACCGAAGTCGGCAACTCCACCCTCGCCATGGGCGACCTGAAGCGCGAAAGCGACAAGATCGGCAGCGTGCTTGACGTGATCAAATCCGTAGCCCAGCAAACCAACCTGCTGGCGCTGAATGCGGCCATTGAAGCGGCGCGTGCCGGGGAGGCCGGGCGTGGCTTCGCGGTGGTGGCCGATGAAGTGCGCAGCCTGGCCCAGCGCACACAGAAGTCCACCGAAGAGATTGAAGAGCTGATCGTCGGCCTGCAAAACGGTACCCAGCAGGTGGCCTCCATCATGGACAACAGCCGTGGGCTGACCGACAGCAGCGTTGAACTGACGCGTCGCGCCGGCAGCGCATTGGCGAATATCACCCGCACGGTTTCAACCATCCAGGCGATGAACTCACAAATCGCCACCGCCGCCGAGCAACAGAGCGCCGTAGCCGAAGAGATCAACCGCAGCGTGTTGAATGTGCGTGACGTATCCGAACAGACGTCCTCGGCCAGCGAAGAAACCGCTGCGTCGAGTGCAGAACTGGCGCGCCTGGGCATTCATCTGCAAGCATTGGTCGGCCGCTTCAGGGTCTGACACGCTCACACCAGGGAGTGGCCCGTGCGGGGTCCTCCCTGCAACTTGTGAAATTTCCTACACGTCTTTCAGGTCAACACTTACGCGCCCCGTGCCGAAAAGATTTAGCGTTCCCACTCCTCCTGACCTGCGTCAGTCGGACTGCGAGACGCTTTCTCTTTGCTGATGGAGGTGCATCATGTTTCGACCACTGACCCGCGTATTGGGCAATACCAGCGTCACCCTCAAGCTTATCCTTGGCTTCGGCCTGGTGCTGGCACTGTGCATGGCTGTCGCCCTGACGGGATGGCAGGCACTGAACGACTCGCTCTTTCGTGCACAAACCTTGACCACCCTTTCTCGATTGGCCGTGGCCGGTGAAGAGCTACGCGCCGAACGGATTGTGTACCGCACCCTCAATGAACCGACGAACTTCGACAAGATCGGCCGGCACATGGAAAAAATCGACGGTTACCTGGTCGAGTTGGCGGATCGCCTGAAAATCCAGGCACATCTGCAGCAAGTCCAAGACTCCAGTCGCCTCAGCGCGCGCTTCAAGACCGCACTGGGCGGGCTACCCACCTTGATGCAACAACGTGAGCAAGCGCAGAAGGGGCTCACCAGCAGTTCTGTGGCGGCCAGCGACACCCTTGGACAATTTTCCAGTGACTTGCCCGACCAGAACGATGAGAAAGCCTTGGATAGCGTGGAAAACCTGCGCCTGGCGTTGGAAAAAGCCGAAGACCGCGCCAAGGCACCGGCATGGGCCGCAGACACACTGCAGATTTACACCCAAGGCGTGGACGACGCGCTCAAGGCCCTCGACGGTGCTCAGTCTGCCGTGACGGCTTTACCGGTCGACAGCACCGCTCTGAATAGCGCCCTGCTCGACTATCGCGCCCAACTCAACCGCGTCAAGGACGCGCAGGTCACTGTTGAAAACACCCAGAATCAACTGGAGCAGTGGCTGGACCAGTTACTCTCGCAAAGCGACCGCCTGAGCGAGGAACAGACCCTGCAACGCGATAAAGAAGCAGACTTGGCTCGCCTGATGTTGCTCTACGTGACAGGCGCAGCGCTGCTGCTCGGGGCCCTCGCCGCCTGGCTGATCGCCGGCCAGATCGTGCGGCCGTTGCGCCAGGCGCTGCTGACAGCCAACCGCATCGCCGAGGGCGACCTGAGCCACGATATCACTACCTCGCGGCGCGACGAACTGGGCCAATTGCAACGCAGCATCGGCCAGATGACGCTCAACCTGCGCGCCCTGATCGGCGGTATCAACGACAGCGCCCGCCAGATCGCAAGCGCCGCCGAGCAACTGTCCGCCGTCACCGAGCAAACCCGCGCCGGGGTCAATGGCCAGAAACTGGAAACCGAGCAAGTCGCCGCCGCCATGAACGAAATGCTCGCTACCTCCCAAGAGGTCGCTCGTCATGCAGAGCAAGCCTCGATTGCCGCCACTGAGGCTGATCAACAAGCGGGGGTGGGCGACCAGGTGGTGGCCGAAGCGATTACCCATATCGAACATCTGGCCGAGCAGATGAACCGCTCGAGCCTGGCGATGCAAGGCTTGCAACAGGAAAGCCAGAAGATCGGCAGCGTGCTGGAGGTGATCAAATCGGTGTCCGAGCAAACCAACCTGCTGGCCCTTAACGCCGCTATCGAAGCGGCACGCGCGGGTGAAGCCGGTCGCGGTTTCGCTGTAGTGGCCGACGAAGTACGCACCCTGGCCCAGCGCACCCAGCAATCAGCCGAGGAAATCGAGGTATTGATCGAGGGTTTGCAGCGTGGCACGCAACACACCGCCGATATCCTGGACAACAGCCTCAGCCTGACCGACAACAGCGTGGAGCTGACGCGCCGCGCAGGCGCAGCCCTTGCCAACATCACCCGTACGGTATCGGTGATTCAGGAGATGAACCCGCAGATTGCCGCAGCAGCCGAGGAGCAAAGCGCGGTGGCCGAAGAGATCAACCGCAGCGTACTGAAGGTCAAGGATGCGTCGGAACAAACCTCGACCGCCAGTGAGCAGACGGCGGCGGCCAGCATCGAGCTGGCGCGCCTGGGCACAGACCTGGCGCGCTCGGTAGGCCGGTTCAAGGTCTGAGCAGTTACAACACCTGGCGCAGGAAGGCTTGAGCCCGCGGGTCCTGGGGGGCTGCAAAGAAGGCTGCGGGCGCGGCATCTTCGAGCAGTTTGCCATGGTCGAAGAACAGCACCCGGTCCGCCACTTCGCGAGCAAAGCCCATCTCGTGGGTCACGCAGACCATGGTCATGCCTTCCAGGGCCAGGGTCTTCATGACGTCGAGGACTTCGCCAACCATTTCCGGGTCGAGCGCCGAGGTGGGCTCGTCAAACAGCATCACCTTGGGCTCCATGGCCAGCGCTCGGGCAATCGCGACCCGCTGCTGTTGGCCGCCAGACAGGCGCGATGGAAACTCATGGGCCTTCTGCGCGATACCCACCTTTTCCAACAGAGCCAGGGCCTTGGCCTCGCGCTCTTGCTTGCCGCGCTTGCGCACGACCTTTTGCGCCAGGCACAGGTTTTCCAGCACGGTCATGTGGGGGAACAGGTTGAAATGCTGAAACACCATGCCGACTTCACGGCGATAGGCGTTCACATCGGTTTTAGGATCGGCCAATTGCAGGCCATCAATGCTCACCGAGCCCGAGTCGAACTCCTCCAACCCATTGAGGCAGCGCAGGAAGGTGGACTTGCCGGAACCGGACGGGCCAATGACAACCAGCACTTCGCCCTTGGCCACCTGGGTGGTGACGTGATCAACCGCGCGTACCACATGCCCACGGGTGTTGAAGACTTTTACCAGATCGCGCACTTCAATCACTTTGGGCGAGCCTCCGCTCAAGCCGGCTGGCCATTTTCGACAGCGGCAGGTTGATCAGCAGGTACAGGCCTGCCACACAGAACAGGATCTCGAATGGCGAAAACGAGGTGGTGATCACTTCGCGGCCACTCTTGAGCAATTCGGTAATCGCGATCACCGACACCAGGGACGTGTCCTTGACCAGGCTGATAAATTGCCCGGCCAGGGGTGGCAGCACGCGCTTGAAGGCTTGCGGCAACACCACATGGCGCATCGACTGGCTGGCGCTCAAGCCCAAGGAACGCGCCGCTTCATCCTGGCCACGGGTGATAGACTGCACGCCGGCGCGGACGATTTCGGCCACGTAGGCGCCGGTGAACAACGACAGCGCGGCGATCCCGGCAAACTCCCGGGAGAGGTTGAGCACCGTGCCGATGAAGAAATAGAAAATGAAAATCTGCACCAGCAGCGGCGTACCGCGCACCAGTTCGACGTAGATCGTCGACAAATCCCGCAGGGTCGGGTTTTTGGAGAGCCGGCACAAACCGGTCGCCAAACCTATCGCCAAGCCCAGGATGCCGGACACCACCGACAGCCACAGCGTGGTCCACAAGCCCCACATCAGCGGCCCCAACGCCCACTGGCGGGTCACGCCGACCACATCGCCCTCAGCCACATCATCACCGCGCGCCACTTGCAGGCTGTTGTCGGCAACCGTGAGCTTTTGCTCGGCCCCCGCGTCGTTGCGCAGGGTGACTTCGGCCACATCGCCTTTGCGCACCAACTCGACCACGGTGGAAATATCCGCGGCGCGCTGGGAGGTTTCGGCTTGATAGGCGAAGTATTGCGGCACGCGGTTCCAGCGCCACTCGTAGGACATCAACGAAGTGGCGTAGTACAAGGCGCCAGCCAGGCCGACCAGCACGACCACCGTCAGCAGGTGCCAGGGCCATTGGGCTTTTTTCTGTTTCATTTCACTTTCCGGATATGTGTTGCCTGATAGGCCGCCATCGAGGGCAAGCCCCCTCCCACATTTGATGTGTAAATACAGTCAAATGTGGGAGCTGGCTTGCCTGCGATGCAGGCAACTCGGTGTCAGGCCTTATTCCATGTCCTTGAGCCACTCGGAGCTCTTGAACCACTTGTCATGGATACGATCGTAGGTGCCGTCGTTACGGATCTGGTGCAGGAAGTTATTGATGAAGTTGATGCTGTCGTAATCGCCTTTCTTCAAACCGAACGCCAGGGGTTCAAAGGTGAAGGGTTCTTCCAGGAACACCAGCTTGCCGTTGCCGACTTTCTTCTCGGCTACTACGTTATACGGTGCGTCATAGACGAAGGCGTCAGCCTTGCCGTTGACCACATCCAGCACGCCTTCCTGCTCGTTGTCGTAGCCGTGGTACTTGGCCTTGGAAATCAGCTTTTTGGCGACCATCTCACCGGTGGTGCCGAGCTTGGAGGTCAGACGGTATTTCTCATCGTTCAGGTCTTTGTAGGACTTGATGGTGCCTTCCAGGTCCTTGCGGATCAGCAGGGTCTGGCCGACCACGATGAAGGGTTCGCTGAAGTTCAGGCGCAGGTTGCGCTCCTGGGTCAGGGTCATGCCGCTGCCGATCATGTCGAACTTGCCGGTCAGGAAGGCCGGGATGATGCCGTCATAACCGGTGGACACCAGCTCCAGCTTGACCCCCATGGACTTGGCCATGGCCTTGAGGATGTCGACTTCGAAGCCGATGATTTCACCGCGCTTGTCAGTCATTTCGAACGGCATGTAGGTCGGGTCCATGCCGACTTTCAACGTGCCGCGCTTGACCGCATCGTCGATGGCACCGGCCTGGGCCGCAGTGGCAGCGACCATCGCGGTGACGCCGAGCATCAGCATCGAAAGATACTTTTTCATCTTCAAGACCCCTGAACGATTCTTATAAGGTCGGCGCACAAAAGGGCTGCGCCATTTCGGGATGCGATCCTAACCCACTCGTTGTCCGTCACAAAGGTTTCAGCGGTAAATGTTATCGGCGTATGTCGTAAAAGTCCTACGGCGGCGCAGTCAAGCGCAGGGGTAGACGCGTCTACGCAGCCCCTCGACAATTGATTGATATGTAAGTAGTTATGACGATCACTCAATCTCTGCCATCCAGGCCGTGTCCCTGAACCACTTGTCATGCAGGTGATCGTAGGAGCCATCCTGAGCGATCTGGTTGAGAAAGTGATTGATCCAGTTGAGGCTGTCGTAATCACCCTTTTTCAAACCAAACGCCAGGGGCTCAAAGGTGAAGGGTTGTTCCAGTGTCAACAAGGCGCTGTTCTGCGGCCGGCTCATCGCGATCAGGTTGTAGGGCGCATCATGGATAAACGCATCGAACTTGCCTTCCACGACCTGCCGCACACCGTCTTCCGGGGTCGTCACCGTGCTCAGTTGAGCAGCCCCCAGAAAACGCTGGGCTGCTGCCTCTCCGGTCGTGCCCTGGATAGTCACCACCCGGTAGCTGGCGTCGTCCAGCTCTTCGATGCTGGAAACGATGCCGGCCAGGCGGGGGTGCAGCAGCACGGTCTGACCCACCACAATGAAAGAGTCGCTGAAGTTGAGCTTCAGGTTGCGCTCTTGGGTGACGGTCATGCCACTGCCAATCAGGTCGAATTTCTTCGCCATCAACCCCGGTACCAAATCCGTATAGGGCACCGCAATCAGCTCAAGTTCCACGCCCAGTGCACGGCTCATGGCGCGGAGCAAGTCAATTTCAAAACCGACGATGCGCCCCTGCTTATCGAGCATCTCGAAGGGCACGTAATTGGGCGTGGTCCCCACCTTCAACACGCCGCGACGAACAGCATCGTCCAGGGCGCCCGCACTCAGCAGACCCGCGTAAGCCCATAGGAAAACGCTAACCAGCAATACCGAACAATACCTTTTGATCATGAATGCCCCCGTGGCGAGTCAAATTTTGGGGGGCGATGCTAACCCAGCGACAGGCACGACAATACGCCTCGATCAAAGGTCTTTTGTTTCGAAATAACAAGGAGTTAGGGATAAAAGGAAGCGACTGTAAACGCTGTAGGACCAGCGTCTGCAGCGCCCCCGAGGCGAGCCCTCGGGGGCGTCTGAATCAGGCCGGTTGGGCCTGCGGCGACTGCGGTTGCAGAGGCAGCAATGGCGCGTGCGGATCTGCCTTGATCGAAGCACGCCAGGCACCGAGCCACTCGGCATGACCTTCGTTCCAGACCTGCTCATGCAGGCGAGCCAGGGCTACCGGGTCGCTGAGCAGGGCCAGGCGTTCGCTGTTGTTGAGGCCGGCAGGCCCGACTTTCAACGCATGGCGAACGCGCTCCATGCGCAGGTACTCGATCGGCTCGGCCTCACGGTGACGCGAGGTCGCCAAGGCACAGGCCAGGGCGTTCTGCTGCGGGTCGACCACCGAACGCACGAAACCGTCATTGAGGGCGTGCCAACGGTTTTCGTGGGTGTACTTCTCGGTCGACAGCAGCGCTTGCGGCGGATTGTACTCCTCGGGGATCAGGAACAGGCTCTCGTCACGGGACTTGAGGCCCAGCTTGACCCGGCTGGAAATCACCGACACCGGAATCGACAGCATCAGCGAGCCGACAATCGGCACCAGCCACCACAGGAAACTTGGGTTCAACCACACCACCAACAGCGCCCACAGGAAGCCGAGGATAGTTTGCGGGCCGTGACGCTTGACCGCTTCACTCCAAGGCGTGGAGTCGTCGTCACGCTGCGGCGAGTTCCAGGTGGCAGCCCAACCGAGGAAAGCGGCGAGGACGAAACGGGTGTGGAAAATCATCCGCACCGGCGCCAGCAGCATGGAGAACAGCATCTCCAGCAGCATCGACAAGGTCACCTTGAACTTGCCGCCGAACTCCTTGGCACCCTTGGCCCAGATCAGGATGATGCTGAGCAGCTTGGGCAGGAACAACAGCACGATGGTGGTGGAGAACAGCGCCACCGCCTTGTCCGGGTGCCATTGTGGCCATAGTGGGTACAACTGGCGCGGCGCCATGAAGTACTGCGGCTCCATCAGGGTGTTCACCGCCAGCAACGCCGTGGACAACACCAGGAAGAAGAACCACAACGGCGCCGACAGGTAGGACATCACGCCGGTCAGGAACACCGCACGGTGCACCGGGTGCATGCCTTTAACCAGGAACAGGCGGAAGTTCATCAGGTTACCGTGGCACCAGCGACGGTCACGCTTGAGTTCGTCCAGCAGGTTCGGCGGCAGTTCTTCGTAACTGCCCGGCAAGTCGTAGGCAATCCACACGCCCCAGCCGGCACGGCGCATCAGCGCGGCTTCAACGAAGTCGTGGGAAAGGATTGCACCGGCGAATGCGCCCTTACCTGGCAACGGCGCCAGGGCGCAGTGTTCGATAAACGGTTTCATGCGGATAATGGCGTTGTGACCCCAATAGTGGGATTCACCCAACTGCCAGAAGTGCAGGCCGGCGGTAAACAATGGGCCGTATACGCGGGTAGCGAACTGCTGCATACGCGCATACAGGGTGTCCATGCCCGACGCCCGCGGCGCGGTCTGGATAATCCCCGCATCCGGCGTGGCTTCCATCAGGCGTACCAGGCTGGTCAGGCATTCGCCGCTCATCACTGAGTCCGCGTCGAGAACGACCATGTATTTGTAGTCGCCACCCCAGCGACGGCAGAAGTCGTCGAGGTTGCCGCTCTTGCGCTTTACACGACGGCGGCGGCGGCGATAGAAGATCTTGCCAAAGCCGCCAGCTTCGCGGCACACGTCGAGCCAGGCTTGCTGTTCGGCGATGCAGATGTCGGCGTCGTTACTGTCGCTGAGCACAAAGAAATCGAAGCGATCCAGGTCACCGGTGGCGGCTACCGATTCGAACGTGGCACGCAAACCTGCGAATACCCGCGGCACGTCTTCGTTGCAGATCGGCATTACCAGTGCGGTGCGCGCATCCTTCGGAATTGGCTCGTTACCGGCACTTTTACCGGAGATGCGGTATTTATCGTGACCGGTCAGCAGCTCCAGGAAGCCCATGAGTGCGGTCCAGAAACCGGCCGAGACCCAGCAGAACAGAATCCCGAACATGATCAGGATGCTGGTTTGCAGCGCGTAAGGCATTACCTGAGTGGCGGTTTGCAGCAGGGTCTGGTTGCGGATTTCATCGAAGTCGACCAGCGACCAGCCCTGGTACGGCATGATGCCTTTCATGTACCAGCCGGCGACAATGGTCTGGCCCAGCATCAACACCAGCAGGATATAGCGACGGATCGAACCCACGGTACGCCAGCGGGCAGCGGGCAGTACGCGCTCATCCTTGGGTGGCTTGGGCGGGTTGGTGCGACCCGTCATCCGGCGCCAGCCGCGCACCAGGATGTTGGTGCGCCAGGGCTCGGGCACCACTTTGGTCCGGCGGATCGGCGGCGTGGCTTTAAGGCACACGCGACCGCTGGCGTCGAGCGCCAGCATCTCGGCGTCTTGCAGCTCTTCGGCGCTGTTGAGGGTCAAGCGACGGCCGACCGAAGCCTGGGCGGCCTCAGTCGGCGCGTCGAAAGTCGACGACGACAAGCGTTCGTGCAATTCGCTGAACGAGTTGCAGCCCGCCAGCTCGGCGCGCTGCTCAGCGGTCAACGGGAGGTGCGCCAGATACTCGCTCAGAGTCTCTGGCCGGACATTTGAATTACTCATCGGCAGGCAACTGATAGCTCCAGGTTTCGGTCAGGACTTGTTCGGTCTTGGCCGGCTCCGGTGTGGCTGGGGCAGCTTCTGGCTGCGGGTCTTGCTTGTCTTTTGCGTCTTTCTTGGCCTGTTTCTCGTGCTGCTTGGCCAGGACTTTGTCAGCCTTCAACACGTGATTGGAAACCGGCTCAGGCGCTGGTTGCACCACATCCTGCACCAGTGCCGCACGCATTTCGGTCGGTTTGCCTGCGTCCTTGATCTTCATACGCAGGGTCAGGCGCCAGCCTTTGGTGTGTTCGTTGTAGCGCACACTGTTTTCAACCAGTTCGGCGTTGTCGCCCACGCTCACCTGGCTGCGCACCGGGGCGTCCGGCAGCAGTTTCTTCAGGGCTGGGCCCTCGAAGTCCACCAGGTAGGCCACGCTGCCATCGGGCTGACGGATCAGGTTGGATTGCTTCACGTCACCGGTAGAACGCAGGGTCTGCTTGACCCAGGCGCTGTCCGGCGAATGGAATGCAGCATCGTCCAGGGTCCAGTGCAGACGGTAGGCGATGTCCAGCGGCTTGCCGACTTCCGGCAGTTCGGCCGGGCTCCAGAACGCCACGATGTTGTCGTTGGTTTCATCGGCAGTCGGGATCTCTACCAGGTCAACGGAGCCTTTGCCCCAATCGCCTTCAGGTTCGATCCAGGCGCTTGGGCGCTTGTCGTAGTTGTCGTCCAGGTCTTCGTAGTGGCTGAAGTTGCGGCCACGTTGCAGCAGGCCGAAGCCACGCGGGTTCTCGACGCTGAAGTTGCTGACCGACAGGTGTTTAGGGTTGTTCAACGGGCGCCAGATCCACTCGCCATTGCCGGCGTGGATCGACAGGCCGCTGGAATCGTGGAGCTCGCGACGGTAGTTAAGCACCTTGGAAGGCTGGTTGGCGCCGAACAGGAACATCGAGGTCAACGGGGCAACCCCCAGCTTGCTGACCTTGTCGCGCAGGAACATCTGGGATTTCACATCGACCACGGTGTCAGTGCCGGGGCGCAGGATCAGGCGATAGGCACCGGTAGCGCGCGGCGAGTCCAGCAGGGCGAAGATCACCAGGTGCTTGTCGCCCGGCTTTGGTCGCTCGATCCAGAACTCGGTGAACCGTGGGAACTCTTCACCGGACGGCAGCGCGGTATCGATAGCCATGCCACGGGCAGACAGGCCATACACCTGGTCCTTGCCGACGACGCGGAAATAGCTCGCGCCGAGCATGGTCATGATTTCGTCTTGCTTGTCGGCCTTGTTGATCGGGAAAAGCACACGGAAACCGGCATAGCCCAGCTGTTCGGTGGCTTTGGGATCAAATTTCACGTCACCGAAATCGAAGCGAGTCGGGTCGTACTTGATTTCATGCACGCTGTCGGCGGTGACTTCATTGATTTTCACCGGCGTATCGAAATGCATACCCTGGTGATAGAAGGACAGCTTGAACGGGGTGTTCTGATCGGCCCACTCGGCTTTTTCGTTGCGGAAACGAATCTTCTGGTAGTCAGCGAATTTCATTTCGCGGAATTCGTTCGGCAGATTGCTGCGCGGAGCTTCGTATTTCTGCCCGGCCAGCTCTTTTGCCTTGGCCGACACATCATCCAGACTGAATGCCCACAGTTGACCCGCGCCGAACAGGCAAAACAGGGCAGAGCCCGTTACCAGTGCGTTTCGTAACCGTTTGGCAGACAATTTTGGTGCATTACAGGGACTAACAATCACGAGCAACCCTCGCCGAAAACAGATCAAAAAACCAACGGCCAGCTATCTATATGCCAGGTTGGCGAGCAATGTTCCGACTCCCCCAAGGCAAAATGATTCCCCAAAGGCTATCGGACAAGGCTCTACCTAAGTCAAAAATGGACCAAACAACGCTGATCCCCGTAGCGCGCGATTATCTAGTAGCCCGCGAGACAACGCATCAGGGACAGCGAAGTATTTGTAGCGAAAACCTGCGTTTTTAGGCATTAAAGTCGTTTTTCATACATTCATGTCTGTAAGAGAAAGGTCACAGGGCCATCATTGACCAAATGCACCTGCATATCAGCGCCAAAACGCCCTGACGCCACCTTGCCATGCAATTGTTGCGCTTGTAACAACAAGTGCTCAAAAAGCGCCGCTCCCAAGGCCGGAGGGGCAGCGGTGGAGAAGCTTGGCCGCAGCCCGCTCTTCGTGTCCGCCGCCAGGGTGAACTGCGACACCAGCAGCAACCCGCCGCCGATATCCTTGAGCGAGAGGTTCATCTTGCCCTCGGCGTCACTGAACACCCGGTAGTTAAGCAGCTTGTGCAGCAGTTTGTCGGCGCTCTCGGGCGTATCTGTAGGTTCGACGGCGACCAGCACCAGCAAACCTTGGTCAATCGCCCCCACGACCTCACCGGCTACTTCGACGCGGGCGCCACGCACCCGCTGCAACAGGCCCTTCATGCTTCTTCAGGCGGCAGATCAAGCAGGCGCCGTGCCATCTCGCCGGTGGCGCGCACCAGCGCGTCGGTGATGCCCGGCTCAGACGCGGCATGGCCAGCCTCGCGAATCACCTGCAATTCACTGTTGGGCCAGGCCTGATGCAGCTCCCAGGCGTTATCCAGCGGGCAGATCATGTCGTAGCGACCATGGATGATGATCCCCGGCAGATGGGCGATCTTGTGCATATCGCGAATCAGCTGGTTGGGCTCCAGGAAGGAGTTGTTGGTGAAGTAATGGCACTCGATACGCGCAATGGACAGCGCGCGTTGCGGTTCGGAAAAACGCTCCACATGCTGCGGGCTCGGGCACAGGCCGAGCATGCGCCCTTCCCAACCCGACCAGGCTTTGGCCGCATGCATCTGGGCGATCTGGTCGTTGCCGGTGAGGCGCTTGTGGTAGGCGGCAATCATGTCGTGGCGTTCTTCCACCGGGATTGGCGCCAGGTAGTCCTGCCAGTAGTCCGGGAAAAGACGGCTCGCGCCCTCTTGGTAGAACCAGTGAATATCCTGCGGGCGGGCCAGGAAGATGCCGCGCACAATCAGGCCAAGCACACGCTCTGGATGGGTTTGTGCGTAGGCCAGGGCCAGGGTTGAACCCCAGGAGCCGCCGAACAGCACCCATTTGTCGATGCCCAGGTGCTCGCGGATGCGCTCAAGGTCGGCGACCAGATCCCAGGTGGTGTTGTTCTCAAGGTTGGCGCGGGGGGTGGAGCGCCCGCAGCCACGCTGGTCGAAGGTGACGATGTGGTAGAGGTTCGGATCGAAATAGCAGCGGCTCTGGGCGTCGCAACCGGCACCTGGCCCCCCGTGGATGAACACGACGGGCAAGCCCTCGGGAGAGCCACTTTCATCGACATACAGCGTGTGGGTGTCATCGACTGCCAGATCATGCCGGGCGTAGGGTTTGATCTGCGGGTACCAAGTCTGCATTGCGCGCTCCGTAGGGTGTCGGGTTCATCCCTGGGGGGACGTCTATTATTTTGCCGTCTCGCATCATAAACCCGAATTGTGCAATGAGCATGTCATTGAGCGCTTAGACCTGTGTCAGCCCTTCGCTGCTCAGGTAATGCAGCACGTTATCGTCGAGTTGCTGCAATTGCGTCACTGCCCTTTCCTACAAATCAGCGAGCAAGACATCTCACTACTGCGGAAAACTCTTAATTGCGACTGGATTCGACATCGCC
Organism: Pseudomonas sp. NCIMB 10586; assembly: GCF_023127895.1. Taxonomy (NCBI): domain Bacteria; kingdom Pseudomonadati; phylum Pseudomonadota; class Gammaproteobacteria; order Pseudomonadales; family Pseudomonadaceae; genus Pseudomonas; species Pseudomonas sp. NCIMB 10586. Next base: position 270,835 of record NZ_SPKQ01000037.1, on the reverse strand, counting down.
AAGCTCAGAGCTCGCCAACTTTGAATAGAGAATCCCATGTCGATCAGCAGACTTCCCCCGCAAGGAAGTGCCACATATCAACAAGTTGAACAGTTCAGGCGTCGTGATGATCGTGGCGGGCACATCGAAATCAACGGCCTGAAGTCCAAGACCGCAGAGGAAGCCACTGCGCGACTGATAAGCCCGAATCCGATCTGGAAGGATAAGAACGGCGATGGCGTCATCACCATCACCTATTCATTTACCCCCGGCTCCGATAAACCTGAAGGGCAACATGACAGTTACCAAGGCGTGACTGATGTGTCCGAAGCAAACAAAGCCAAAACCCGCGAGGCACTCAAGCTCTGGGAAGATGTGACAAACGTGAAATTTGTAGAAGGGCCGAGAAATGAACAAAGCGAAGGTCATATCAACTTCGGCAACTTCAAAACCAGACTGAATGACAAAGGTCAGTACACCCCTTTCAACCCCCACGCCTTGCCGCCGACGAAAGACAGGCTAACGGCGCATGTCTGGACCACAGAAAAAGAAAGTGCAGGCCCGAGCGGCATGACGACTCTGATCCATGAAGTCGGCCACACGCTTGGCTTGAAGCATCCAGGAGGCAACTACGGAACAAAATATGAACAGCAAAAACTCGGTTATGTGGAAGATTCCCGTTCCCACACCATTATGAGCAAATACCAGCATGGCTCGGTTGCGAAGTCCCCCCTACAGGATGACATCACCGCCATACAGACCCGGTACGGTGTGAACCACAATACTCGCAAAGAGGACACCGTCTACGGCTTCAACTCCAACGCCAACCGAAACTTCCTCAAGCTCAAGTCCGACAAGGATGAGCTCAGAGGTACCCTTTGGGATAGCGGCGGCAACGACACACTGGATTTATCCGGCTATCAGAAAAACCAAAAGATCAACCTGACGCCTGGCACCTTCACCAATGCCAATGGCCGCGATCGAAACCTCTCTATTGCCCGGGGCGTCATCATCGAAAACGCGATTGGTGGCAAAGGCAATGACCTGATAATCGGTAACGACGCCGACAACATACTCAAGGGTGGTGATGGCGACGACATTATTGATGGTGGCAGAGGCGCGGATAAACTGTGGGGCGGAAAAGGTGCCGACACCTATGTTTATGGTAGTTGGACTGAATCGAACAGCGTGGATGGAACCGACGAAATCATGGATTTTGAAAGCGGCAAGGACAAGGTCGATGTGTCGGGCATACGCAGTAAAATCGGAGACGCCCCATTGCGATTTGTCGATGGCAAATCGGCGCAGATGCAAAAAGGCGACGCCTCCATATCCTACGACCCACACAAGAACATCAGCACACTGCGGGTCTTCGATGGCCAAGGTCAGCCACTGGAGGTGAAGGTGCACGGCGACCTGAAACAAAGCGATATTGTCCAGTGACGGTCAAACGCGCGTGCAACTCTTAGCAACACCGCCCGCCTCCTCAGCGCTGCTGTCGATTCCTGGCCGAGCCACCGATCACAGCGGTCATCCACAGGCCGGCAACGATCAGCAGGCGCGACTGGCTTGCGGTGGCGATTTCAGCCGTACTGCTTTTTCCCCCAGGCCAAACAACCTTGCAACAACTGCTTCAATACCTCCCGCGTCGGCTCAGCCAAATCCGCCCGATACCGAAACGGCTCAACCTCTTCCATATACGTGCATTGCCCCAACTCCAACTGCACCGCATGAATATCCTGCGCGGGGTTGCCGTAGTGACGGGTGATATGCCCGCCCTTGAAGCGCCCGTTCAACACATGGCTGTACCGCGGATGCCCGGCGCAGATGGCCTCCAGTTGGCTGGCCAACTCGGGATCACAGGCAGCGCCGTTGAAGGTGCCGAGGTTGAAGTCCGGCAGCTTGCCGTCGAACAGGTGCGGGATCACCGAGCGGATCGAGTGCGCATCGAACAGCAACGCGTAGCCGAATTCGGCCTTGAGCCGTGCCAGTTCCTCCTGCAGCGTGCGGTGATACGGGCCCCAAATCTTCTGCAAGTAACTGGCGCGCTCGGTCTCGTTCGGCTCCAGCCCCTCGCGGAACAAGGGCACACCATCGAACAGCGTCTCCGGGTACAGGCCAGTGGTAGCGCCGGCATAGAGCGGCTTGTTGTCGGAAGGCCGGTTCAAGTCGATGACAAACCGCGAGTACTCCGCCGCCAGGGTGCTGGCGCCCAGTTCTTCGGCAAAGTCATACAGCAGCGGAATATGCCAGTCGGTGTCCGGCAGGCTTTGCGCTTGGGGAATCAACCCGGCCTCGACCGCAGGCGTCAGGCGCACGCCGGCGTGGGGCATGCTGATCAGCAGCGGTACGCGGCCTTGTTTGAATGTCAGAACCTTATCCACAACACCACTCCTTACACAGTGACGTCGGCGCCGTGGCGCACAACGCGTTTATCCAGCTCGCCGCCCAGCCAGTAGGCCAGGTCAGCGGGGCGATCAATCTGCCAGGCGACAAAGTCAGCGACCTTGCCCGCTTCCAGGGAGCCATGGGTGTCGCCCATGCCCAACGCGGTGGCGGCGTGTTGCGTGGCACCGGCCAAGGCTTCTTCGGGAGTCATGCGGAACAGGGTGCAGGCCATGTTCAGCATCAGACGCACCGACAACGCAGGGGAAGTGCCGGGGTTGAGGTCGCTGGCGATGGCGATCTTCACGCCGTGCTTGCGCAGGGCCTCCATGGGCGGCAACTGGGTTTCGCGCAGGAAGTAAAAAGCGCCCGGCAGCAACACGGCGACCGTGCCGGCAGCGGCCATGGCGATGGCATCTTCTTCAGTCATGAACTCAAGATGGTCGGCCGACAACGCGTGATAGCGCGCCGCCAGGCTGGAACCGTGCAGCGATGAGAGTTGCTCGGCGTGCAGCTTTACCGGCAAGCCAAGCTGGTGGGCAACCTTGAACACGCGCTCGACCTGTTCGGGGGAAAACGCCAGGTATTCACAGAAGGCATCCACCGCATCCACCAGGCCCTCTGCGGCCAGCGCCGGCAGCATCTCATTGCAGATGTGCTCAATGTAGTCATCGGCGCGGTCCTTGTACTCCGGCGGCAGCGCGTGAGCGGCCAGGCACGTGGCGCGCACGCTGACCGGCAGCGCTTCACCCAGGCGCCGGGCCACGCGCAGCATCTTGCGCTCGTTGGGCAGATCCAGGCCGTAGCCGGACTTGATCTCCACGGTAGTCACGCCGTCACGCAAAAGGCTGCGCAGACGTTTTTCAGCGCTCAGGAACAATTGATCTTCCGTGGCTGCACGCGTGGCACGCACGGTACTGGCAATCCCGCCGCCCTTGGCCGCGATCTCGGCGTAGCTGACGCCTTCGAGGCGCTGCTCGAATTCGCCGCTGCGATTGCCACCAAACACGGTATGGGTGTGGCAGTCGATCAGCCCGGGGGTGACCCACGCGCCTTGCAGGTCATGCACCTGGGCGTAATCGGCCGTAGGTGCCTGGCTGCGCGGGCCGATCCACTCGATCAGCGAGCCCGCTGTCACCATGGCGGCATCCTCGATAATCGAGTATTTGCCTTGGGCCATGGTTGCGACGTGGCAGTGTTGCCAAAGGGTTTTCATCAACGCCTCCCTAAGTTATCGATGAGACAAAGCCTGTTCGTAATGGACCTTGGCCGCTTGCCCGGCAGCGGGCTTGACCCACAGCAGGTACGCGACGATCAGCAGCACGATCCACACAGCGCCGACCATCAAGGCCGCCTGGGTGTCCGGGAAGTAACCGAGCACACCAAACACAAACAGCATGAACACAATGGCCGCTGCCGGCGCATAGGGCCAGAACGGCACCGGGAATTTCAGTTCGGCGACCTGCTCCCTGGTCATCGAGCGACGCATGGCGACCTGGGTAAACAGGATCATCAGCCAGACCCACACGGTGGCAAAGGTGGCGATCGAAGCGATCAGCAGGAAGACGTTTTCCGGGATCAGGTAGTTGAGCACCACGCCGCCGAGCAACGCGGCGCCCATCACCACCACGGTCATCCACGGCACGCCTTGTTTGGACAGCTGCGCAAAGCCCTTGGGCGCCTGCCCTTGCTGGGCCAGGCCGTACATCATGCGACCGGCGCCGAAGATGTCACTGTTGATGGCCGAGACCGCCGCCGAGATCACCACGATATTGAGAATGGTCGCCGCCGAGCCTATCCCCAGGTTACTGAAGATCTGCACGAACGGGCTGCCCTGGCTGCCAATTTGCGGCCACGGGTAGATCGCCATCAGCACGAACAGGGTCAGCACGTAGAACAACAGGATACGCAGCGGTACCGCGTTGATCGCCTTGGGGATCACTCGCTGCGGGTCCTTGGCTTCACCGGCAGTGATGCCGATGATTTCGATACCGCCGAACGCAAACATCACCACCGCAAACGAGGCGATCAAGCCACCAATGCCGTTGGGCATGAAGCCGCCGTGCGCCCACAGGTTGCTCAGGCCGCTAGCCTGGGTTTCACCCGCCGAGTGAATGCCGAACAGCATGATGCCGAAACCGCCGAGGATCATCGCCACGATGGCACCGACCTTGAGCAACGACAGCCAGAACTCCATTTCGCCAAAGACCTTGACGTTGCACAGGTTCAGGCCGCCGATCAAAAACACGATGCCCAGCACCCAGACCCAACGGGCCACCTCGGGAAACCAGAAGCCCATGTAGATACCGAACGCGGTGACGTCGGCCAGGCAGACGATGATCATTTCAAAGGCGTAGGTCCAGCCGAGGATAAACCCCGCCATGGGCCCCAGGTAGGTGCTGGCGTAGTGGCCGAACGAGCCGGACACCGGGTTGTGCACGGCCATTTCACCGAGGGCGCGCATCACCATGAACACGGCGGCGCCGCCGATGAGGTAAGCCAGCAGTACGGCGGGGCCGGCCATCTGGATAGCGGAGGCAGAACCATAGAACAGCCCGGTGCCGATCGCGGAACCGAGTGCCATGAAGCGAATATGTCGGGCGTTGAGCCCGCGTTTCAAACCTTTTTCTGGCTGGTGCATTTCTCTTCCCTATTATTCTTATCCCGAGAAAATCTGAATCTGGCGAAAATCAATGTGGGAGCTGGCTTGCCTGCGATGGCGGACTTCCAGCCAGCCCATCTGGCGCAGACACACCGCTATCGCAGGCAAGCCAGCTCCCACATTGGGTACCGGGGTGCTTAAAGGCTCGGCAGCAACTTGGCCGGTACCAGCTCATTCAGGCAGCGGGTGGCGAGCAGTTCGCTGGCGGCGTTGATGTCTGGGGCGAAGAAGCGATCCTTGTCATAGAACGCCACCTTATCGCGCAGGATGCCGCGGGCTTTTTCAAGTTTCGGCGAGGTCTTCAGGCCGTCGCGCAAATCCAGGCCCTGGCACGCTGCCAGCCATTCCACCGCGAGGATGCCACGGGTGTTCTCGGCCATTTCCCACAGACGCTTGCCCGCAGCCGGGGCCATGGACACGTGGTCTTCCTGGTTCGCCGAGGTCGGCAGGCTGTCGACGCTATGGGGATGGGCCAGCGCCTTGTTCTCGCTGGCGAGCGCAGCAGCCGTCACCTGGGCAATCATGAAGCCGGAGTTCACCCCGCCATTGCCCACCAAAAACGGTGGCAGTTGCGACATGTGCTTGTCCATCATCAACGAGATGCGTCGCTCGCTCAGGGAGCCGATTTCGGCAATCGCCAGGGCCATGTTATCGGCGGCCATGGCCACCGGTTCGGCGTGGAAGTTGCCACCGGAAATCACATCGCCTTCGGCGGCAAATACCAGTGGGTTATCCGACACCGCGTTGGCTTCCACCACCAGCACTTCGGCAGCCTGGCGGAACTGGGTCAGGCAGGCGCCCATGACCTGTGGCTGGCAACGCAGGGAGTAAGGGTCTTGCACTTTGTCGCAGTTCTGGTGCGACTGCGAGACCTGGCTGCTTTCGCCCAGCAGGTCACGATAGGCCGCAGCCGCATCGACCTGCCCACGCTGGCCACGCGCCGCATGAATACGCGCATCGAACGGCGAGCGCGAACCCAGTACGGCTTCTACGGTGAGGCCGCCGCAGGCAAGGGCGCCGGCGAACAGGTCTTCACCTTCGAACAGGCCGCGCAATGCATAAGCGGTGGACACCTGGGTACCGTTGAGCAGGGCCAGGCCCTCTTTGGCGGCCAGGGTCAGCGGTGTGAGGCCAGCCACTTTCAGCGCTGCGGTCGCGTCCAGCCATTCGCCTTTGTAGCGCGCCTTGCCTTCGCCGAGCAGCACCAGGGACATATGCGCCAATGGCGCCAGGTCACCGGATGCACCGACCGAACCCTTGAGCGGAATGTGCGGGTACACCTGGGCGTTGATCAGCGCAATCAGCGCGTCGATCACCTGGCGACGGATCCCGGAGAAACCACGGCTCAGGCTGTTGACCTTGAGCACCATGACCAGCCGCACCAGCGCATCGCTGATCGGCTCACCGACGCCGGCAGCATGGGACAGCACCAGTGAACGCTGGAGGTTTTCCAGGTCTTCGCTGGCGATACGGGTCGAGGCCAGCAGGCCAAAACCGGTGTTGATGCCATAGGCGGTGCGGTTCTCGGCGAGGATCTGCTCCACGCAGGCAACGCTGGCTTCGATCTGGGCCGAGGCGCTGTCATCCAGGCTGAGGGTTACCGGCTGCTGGTAGATGGCACGCAGTTGGGCGAGGCTCAGTTGGCCTGGAATCAGGTTTAGCGCAGTCACATTCGTTCTCCTTGTGAATTATTCTTAAGTGTTCAGTGCAAATTCGGTAACGCAGTGTCTTTAAGCAACTGGGCAGCGGCGGCAATATCCGGCGCCAGCCAGCGGTCCTGCTCGTAAGCGGGGACCACTTCGCGCAGCAAGCGCCAGGCGTGGTCGGTACCGGCGCCCAAGCGCTGGTCCTTGAGGAACTCGAACGCCTGGGCCGCCAGCAAGTATTCGATGGCAAGAATCTGGGTGACGTTGGCCAATACCTGGTGCAGCTTGAGCGCGGCGTTGGTGCCCATGCTCAGGTGGTCTTCCTGCAGGCCCGAGGTGACGAAGTTGTCGAGCACCGCCGGTTGCGCCAACTGGCGGTTTTGCCCGCACAAGGACGCGGCGACGTACTGCACGATCATCATCCCGGAGTTGACCCCGGGGTTGCTGACCAGAAAGGCCGGCAAGCCGCTGACGTGCGGATTGATCAGGCGATCCAGGCGGCGCTCGGCCACCGAGCCGATTTCGGCCATGGCGATGGCGAGCATGTCGGCCGCCAGCGCCACGGACTGGCCGTGGGGGTTGGCCTGGGACACCACGCGGTAGCTGACCGGCGTGCCGAGCACCAAAGGGTTGTCGGTGGCGCTGTTGAGTTCGGTCTCGATCTGGCGCGTGGCGTGCTCCACCTGATCGCGGGCCGCGCCGTGGATCTGCGGGATCGAGCGAATGCTCAAGGCGTCCTGGGTGCGGATACCTTTGCTGCTGGCGATCACCTCACTGCCGTCGAGCAACGCACGCAGGTTGCTGCCCACTTGCTGCATACCCGGGTGCGGCTTGAGGGCGATGATTTCTTCGTCGAAGGCATCGATCTGGCCGCGCTGGGCTTCGAAACTCATGGCGCCGATCACGTCGGCCCATTGCAACAGGTGGTGCGCGTCGGCCAGGGCCAGGCAACTCAGGCCGGTCATGCACGGCGTGCCGTTGACCAGGCACAGGCCATCCTTGGCACCGAGTACCACGGGCTGCAAGCCTTCAGCCTGCAACGCGTATTGCGCCGTGACGATCCGGCCGCGGTAACTCACATTGCCGATGCCGAGCAAGGCCACACCGACATGGGCCATGTGGGTCAAATACCCCACCGAACCCTGGGATGGCACTTGCGGCGTGATGCCGTGATTGAGCAGCGCCAGCAACGCGTGCACCACCTGCGGGTGCAGGCCGGATTTACCGTGGCTGTAGTTGATGATTGCCGCGCACATGATCGCGCGGGTCTGCTCGTCGCTGAGCACCGGGCCGACGCCGCAGGCATGGCTGAGCAGCGTATTGCGCGACAGTTGGCTCAGTTGCCCGCCCTCAAGCGACACATTGCACAACGCGCCCAGGCCGGTGTTCACGCCATAGGCGCGCTCGCCGCTGGCGACGATGCGCTGCACGATGGCCTGGGCATTGTCGATGCGCGCCCAGGCGTGGCCCGAGAGTTCGAGCACTGCGCCGTGGCGAGCAACGGCGGCGACGTCCTGCCAGCGCATCGGGGCGTCGGCGATGATGATTTTGGTTGCCTGGGACATCGTTGACCTCTTCATATTCTCTAAACCTTTGGCGGCCTCATCGCGGGCAAGCCCGGCTCCCACATTTGAACTGTGTGAACCCAATCAAATGTGGGAGCTGGCTTGCCTGCGATGGCGTCCGTCAGACCACCGCCGCCCGCCGCTGAACAAACCGGTCCACATACTCATCCGCCGGCGAATGCAAAATCTCCCGCGGCGTGCCGACCTGGATCAACTTGCCGTCCTTGAGGATCGCAATGCGATTACCAATGCGCACGGCTTCGTCGAGGTCATGGGTGATAAACACGATGGTCTTGTGCAGGGTCTTTTGCAGCTCGAGCAACTGGTCCTGCATTTCGGCGCGGATCAGCGGGTCGAGGGCGCTGAAGGCTTCGTCCATCAGGATGATGTCGGTGTCTGCGGCCAAGGCGCGGGCCAGGCCCACTCGCTGGCGCATACCGCCGGAAAGCTGGTGTGGGTATTTGCTTTCGTAGCCCTTGAGCCCCACGGTTTCGATCCAGTGCAGGGCGCGCTCAGCGCATACCTGCTTGGTTTCACCGCGCACTTTGAGACCGTAGGCGACGTTGTCGAGCACGCTCTTGTGGGGCAACAGGCCGAAGCTCTGGAACACCATGCTGATCTTGTGGCGACGGAATTGGCGCAGGGCTTCCATGTCCAGTTGCAGGATGTCTTCGCCGTCCACCAGGATCGCGCCGCTGGTGGGATCGATCAGGCGGTTGAAGTGGCGCACCAGGGTGGACTTGCCGGAACCTGACAGGCCCATGATCACGAAGATCTCACCCGTGCCGATGCTCAGGGACAGATCGTTCACGCCGACCACGCAACCGGTCTCGGCCAGTACCTGGTCCTTGGTCTTGCCCTGGCCGACCATCGCCAGGGCGTCCTTGGAACGGGCGCCGAAGATCTTGAAGACGTTCTTTACTTCGATTTTGCTGACAGTCGTCATTTGCTCGCCTCATGCCGTGGGCGGCCATAAGCCTGGGTAATGCGGTCGATGACCACTGCGAGAATCACGATCGCCAGCCCGGCTTCCAGGCCACGGCCGACGTTGAGGGTCTGGATGCCGACGAGCACGTCTTCACCCAAGCCGCGGGCGCCGATCATCGAGGCGATTACCACCATCGACAGCGCCATCATGGTGGTCTGGTTGATCCCGGCCATGATGCTCGGCAGCGCCAGCGGCAGTTGCACGCCGAACAGTTGCTGCCAGCGGTTGGCGCCAAAGGCGTTGATGGCTTCCATGACCTCGCCATCGACCTGGCGAATGCCCAGGTCCGTCAGGCGAATCAGCGGCGGCGCGGCGTAGATCACCGTGGCGAAAATCGCCGGCACCTTGCCCAGGCCGAACAACATCAGCACCGGGATCAGGTACACGAAGCTGGGCATGGTCTGCATGATGTCCAGCAGCGGCATCAGCACCGAACGCAGGCGATTGCTGCGCGCCGACAGGATGCCCAGGGGAATGCCGATCAGCACCGAGATCACCGTGGCGACCATCATCAGTGCCAGGGTTTGCATCAGCTTGTCCCACAGGCCAACCGCGCCCACCAGGAACAGCAAACCGACGATCACCGCTGTGGTCACCAGCTTGCGCGTGGCGTGCCAGGCGATGCCCCCGACAATGGCCAGCATCAGCCACCAGGGCGCCATGCGGAGCAGGCCTTCCAGGTTGACGATGGCCCATAGCAGGGTGTCGGAGATGTGCCGGAACACATCGCCGTAGTTGGTGACCAGCGAGTCCACCCAACCGTTGACCCAGTCGGCGATGGAAAACGTAAAACTCTCAGGAAACATATCGTGCTCTCGATCCAGTGGGTTGTGGCCAGCCGCCCGGCCACCCCTGAGGGTAGCCGTGCACACTTGACCTACAAGGCCGCTTCGATTTTCTTGGCTACGTCGTCGCTCACCCAGGCGTGCCAGACTTCAGGATGTTCCTTGAGGAAAATTTTCGCCAGTTTCGGCGACTCGATTCGCTCCTTGGCCATGCGGCCGAGGTTCTGGTTGAGCAGGTCGATGGGCAGGTTGACCTTTTCCAGCACGGCCACCAGTTCTGGCGCTTGTTCGTGGAAGGTCTTGGACAGGCCGACCTTGATGCTTACGCTCTTATCCACGCCGGGCTTTTCTTCCAGCTTGACCAGGTCGACCTGGCCCATCAGCGGTGTCGGTGACCAGTAGTAGAACAGGATCGGTTCGCCGCGCTTGTAGCTCGACAGCACCGCCGCATCCAGCGCCGGGCCGGTGCCTGGGCGGAAGTTGGTGTAGGTGCTTTCCAGGCCGTAGCTCTTGAGCATTTCGCTGTTGTCCAGCTCACAGGTCCAGCCGGCCGGGCAGTTGTAGAAACGGCCCTTGGAGGGCTCTTCCTGGTCCTTGAACACCGAGGCGTATTTGGCCAGGTCGGCGATGTTTTTCAGGTCCGGGGCCTTGGCTTCCAGCTTGCGCTTGGCGTCGCCCTCGATCACATAACGCGGCACGTACCAGCCTTCCACCGCGCCGACCACCGGGGCACCTACACCGACGACTTTGCCGGCCTTCTCGGCCTTGTTCCAGACTTCGCTGCGGCCCACCCACTCTTCGGCGAACACCTGAATATCGTTGCTGCTCAAGGCGTTTTCCATGGTGATGGAATTGCCTGGCAGGCTGTCGGTTTTGCAGTCGTAGCCTTTTTCCAGCACGGTTTGCAGGATGTCGGTGAGCAACATGCCGCTTTCCCAATTCAGGCCGGCGAATTTCACCGGTTTGCCGGATTCGCACCAGCCGGCCGCCTGGGCGCCGGCACTCGCCAGCAAGCCCGCAGAGAGCAACGTAGTCAGCAGGGTCTTATGCATTTTCATTGTTGTGACGCTCCCAATCATGAAATGGATTACGGCAGTCAAAAGGCGTCCTGCCTTGTCCACGTCCCATCAGGCTTGTGCAGCCAGCCCGTCTGTTGTGGGTAAAGCGCCCTGCTCTGTCGGCAGGATCAGGTGATCGGGTACCGTGCCGTGCCATTTTTTCGCACACACGTAATAGAGGGCCGCGGGCAGCACCAGGCCGATGATCCAGGAAATATCCACGTCACCCAGCGCGGCCACCAAAGGGCCGGTGTAGAACTTGGTCGAGATGAACGGCAACTGCACCAGCACGCCGAAGACATAGACACTGATACCCAAGAGGTTCCAGCGGCCATAGCGACCGTTCGGGTCGGCCAGTGCCGGCACGTCATAGCGCTCGCGGGTGATGCAGTAGTAATCCACCAGGTTGATCGCGCTCCAGGGCGTGAAAAACGCCAGCAGGAACAGGATGAACGACTTGAATGCACCGAGAAACGAGTGCTGGCCGAGCAAGGCGATCAGGGTTGCCGTACCGACGATGGCGAGCACGAACACCAGGCGTTGCAGACGCGTAACCTCCAGGCGGCCACGGAAACCGCTGATAATGGTCGCGATGCACATGAAGCTGCCGTAGGAGTTGAGCGTGGAGATGGTGACCTTGCCGAACGCGATGCTGAAGTACAGCAGTGCAGCGGTGGCCCCCGTGCCGCTCAAGCCAACGATGTAGGCCACTTCATGCCCGGCAAATTGGCCGTTGGACATGGCCGCGGCGAACACGCCGAGCACCATTGCCACCTGCGCGCCGATGACCGAACCCGCGCCGGCGGCGAGAAAGGTTTTCACTGACGACGTGTTGCTCGGCAGATAACGCGAATAGTCCGCCACGTAGGGGCCGAAAGCGATCTGCCAGGAGGCCGCAAGCGACACGGCCAACAGAAAGCTGCTCCAGCTGAAGTGGCGGATTTGCAGGAGCGCGCCAACGTCGGTCTGGCTCATCAGGCGACTGAACAGATATACAAAGGCAATCACACCGATGATGCTGGCGACACGGCCGATGAAGTGGATCACCCGGTAACCCAGTACGGTGACCAGCACGATGACACTGGCGAAAATCAGAATACCTACGCTGTCGCTGACTCCGAACAATTGGCCCAGCGCCTGACCCGACAGCACGGTGCCGGTCGCGGTGAAACCCACGTACATCAAGCACACCAGCACGATCGGGATAGCCGCGCCATACACGCCGAACTGCACCCGGCTGGAGATCATCTGCGGCAAGCCGAGCTTGGGGCCTTGCGCCGCGTGCAGCGCCATGACGCCGCCGCCGATCAGTTGACCGATGAGCAGGCCGATCAACGACCAGAACACATCACCACCCAGCACCACGGCCAGGGCCCCGGTGACAATCGCGGTGATCTGCAGGTTGGCACCCATCCATAGGGTGAACTGGCTCAATAGACGACCGTGTCTTTCCGCTTCCGGGATGTAGTCGATCGAGCGCCTTTCGATCAACGGGGTAGTGTCGTTTGCAGCCATGTGGTTCAACCTCTGATGGATTGTCTTGGGGTTGCCGCCGATCCAATGTGGGAGGGGGCTTGCCCCCGATTGCGGTGTATCAGCCAACAGATCAGATGACTGACCCGCCGCTATCGGGGGCAAGCCCCCTCCCACATGGGTCACTTGATCATCGGCAGGTTGAGGCCCTGCTCTTTGGCGCAATCGATAGCAATCTGATAACCGGCATCGGCATGACGCATCACCCCGGTCGCCGGGTCGTTATGCAGCACCCGCGCAATCCGCTCGGCCGCTTCATCGGTACCGTCGCAGACGATCACCATGCCTGAGTGCTGAGAGAAGCCCATGCCCACGCCACCACCGTGGTGCAGCGAGACCCAGGTCGCGCCGCTGGCGGTGTTGAGCAAGGCGTTGAGCAGTGGCCAGTCGGACACGGCATCGGAACCGTCCTGCATGGCCTCGGTTTCGCGGTTCGGGCTGGATACGGAACCGGAGTCCAGGTGGTCACGACCGATCACCACAGGGGCGGACAGCTCGCCGCTGCGTACCATTTCGTTGAAGGCCAGGCCGAGCTTGGCGCGCTGGCCCAGGCCGACCCAGCAGATACGTGCCGGCAGGCCCTGGAAGCTGATGCGCTCGCGGGCCATGTCCAGCCAGTTGTGCAGGTGGGCGTCGTCCGGGATCAACTCTTTGACTTTGGCGTCGGTCTTGTAGATGTCTTGCGGGTCGCCAGACAGCGCCGCCCAGCGGAACGGGCCAATGCCACGGCAGAACAGCGGGCGAATGTAGGCCGGTACGAAACCCGGGAAGTCGAAGGCATTTTCCACGCCCTCTTCCTGGGCCATCTGGCGGATGTTATTGCCGTAGTCGAAGGTTGGGATGCCTTGCTTCTGGAATTCCAGCATGGCCTTGACGTGCACGGCCATGGACTGCTTGGCGGCCTTGATCACGGCAGCCGGCTCGGTTTTGGCGCGGGCGCGGTATTCGTCCCAGGTCCAGCCGGCCGGCAGGTAGCCGTTGAGCGGGTCGTGGGCGCTGGTCTGGTCGGTGACCATGTCCGGGCGCACGCCACGCTTGACCAGCTCTGGCAGAATTTCGGCGGCGTTGCCCAGCAGGGCGATGGAAATGGCCTTGCCTTCCTTGGTGTACTTGGCGATGCGCGCCAGGGCGTCATCGAGGTCGGTGGCTTGTTCGTCGACATAGCGGCTGGCCAGGCGGAAGTCGATGCTGACCTGTTGGCACTCGATATTCAGCGAGCAGGCGCCGGCCAGGGTCGCGGCCAACGGTTGCGCGCCGCCCATGCCGCCGAGGCCAGCGGTGAGGACCCAACGGCCCTGAAGGTTTGAATCGTAGTGCTGACGGCCAGCTTCGACGAACGTTTCATAGGTGCCCTGGACGATGCCTTGGCTACCGATGTAGATCCAGCTGCCGGCGGTCATCTGGCCGTACATGGCCAGGCCCTTGGCATCCAGTTCGTTGAAGTGCTCCCAACTGGCCCAGTGTGGTACCAGGTTGGAGTTGGCGATCAGTACGCGCGGGGCGTTGCTATGGGTCTTGAACACGCCGACCGGCTTGCCGGACTGCACCAGCAGGGTTTCGTCATCGTTCAAATGGGTGAGGCTCTCGACAATCTGGTCGTAACATTCCCAGTTGCGCGCCGCACGGCCAATACCGCCGTAAACCACGAGTTCCTTGGGGTTCTCGGCCACTTGTGGGTCGAGGTTGTTCATCAACATGCGCAGCGGCGCTTCGGTCAGCCAGCTTTTGGCGGTGAGCTTGTTACCGCGGGCGGCGCGGATTTCGACGTCACGGTATTTTGTAGACTTGGTCACTGCTAGGACTCCTCGGCGATCGATGCGCGAACATGGATGGTGCGAAGGAAGCTCTTACGCACACATCTTTACTTGTATGTACAAGCATATGCAATCGAGCGGCCAACTTTAGCCGGGAGTGGTTGGGATTTTTTTGCACGGGGCGTGCGAGCCTTGTAAATCAAGGCTTCAACGCTTGATGAAATTTCTTACGGAGGTTTTTTGCAGCAAGGGAAATTTGTCACGGCAGCGAAGCTTTGCATCACGCTGGGGCATTCGGTAACAAATTGGTGCGCGGGCTGGAAACAGATTTTGTGAACAATGCAAAAACAAATGTGGGAGCTGGCTTGCCTGCGATAGCAGTGTGTCAGTCAGCACATCCTAGGCTGATACACCGCTATCGCAGGCAAGCCAGCTCCCACAGTTTTTAACCGAGTGCGGTCAATTCGATTACGCAGCTGCGGCCGCTGACCGAGATATCCAGCAAGCCAGTGTTACCGTCCACTTGCAGGCAATCGTGATGGCCGAGCTTCTCGCCCAACACCTTCACCTCATCCGCCACGCTGAACACCAACACCGTCTGCGCCGTGCTGAAAAACTGCTGCACACCGTCCACCCACTGCAACCGTGCATGGTAACGCTCGGGCGAGTAGATCAGGTTGAAGTCGCGGATCGGCCCAGTGATCAAGCGGCAGGAAACCTGGCTTTCACCCTGGAACGCGAACGGCTGCAACGGTAACAAGCCGCGCTGCTCCTCGCCGTCCACGGTCAACACCATGCCCGCGCCCTTGATCACCGTGATCACGCGCTGGTAACCGGCGAAGGTGGAAAAACCACCCGACTCGGCGATATCGGCAATCGACACACGCCAGCCAAATCCATCCAGGCCGATGCCGGCGTCGCGGCTGATTTCTTCGGTGCTGCCGCCACCGTTTTTCCACGGCATGCGCACGTAGTCGGCGGCGCGCCAGACCTTCACTGTACTCATTTGCTGAAACGTCCTTCCAGGCTGTGACGGGAACCGGGGTGGATCAATCGCGCAGCGGTTACCGGCTGGCGACCCGACCAGGTGCGACGGCGAATCAACAGGCACGGCTCGCTCGGCTCGATCTGCAACAGCTTGCACTCGGCTGCGTCGGCAAGGATCGCTTCGACCACATGCTCACCCTCGGTCAACGGCGCGACCTGGTTCAGATAGGCATAGGGGGTTTGCTGGGTGAAGTCCTGCTGCAAATATTGCGGCGCAACCAGGGCGTTGACGAAACGATCTTCGATTTGCACGGGAATATCGTTCTCGTAATGCACAATCAACGAGTGGAACACTCGCCCACCTTCACGCATTTCCAGGGCGACGGCGCGTTCGGAACCCGCGGCCTCTTCGCCCAGGGTGATGACCTGGCACGTGTGCCGATGCCCGCGGGAAGCGATTTCATCGGCAATGTTGTGCACTTCAAACAGCGCCGACTGGCTCTTCGGCTCGGCCACGAACGTACCCACGCCTTGCATGCGCACCAGCAGACCTTCGGCGGTAAGCTCACGCAGGGCGCGGTTAATGGTCATGCGGCTGAAACCCAGCTGGCTGACCAGTTCGCTTTCCGACGGCACGCGGTAATGGGGCGGCCAGTTGCCGTTGAGGATCTGCTGGCTGATCATCTGTTTGACGCGGGCATACAAGGGCGCCGGACTTTCGTCCATGTGGGCAGCCAGCGAAGACTTGGCAGGCGGAGTCGGCACGAGGAATCCTTGCAGGGGAAAAAGATGCATAGATTGCCGGAGTTTACCGAGCAGGCAAACGTCTGTATATGTATATACAAATAAACACACGACCGGGGTGCCTTGATCATGTCCGCTTTCTTTGCCGAACGCGCGCTGCTGCCTAATGGATGGGCCAACGATGTACGTCTTGAAGTCAGCGCCGATGGCCTGCTGACCCATGTTGAGCCCAATGCCAGTGCAGACGCTGCCGAACGGCTCAGGGGCCCAGTATTGGCGGGCATGCCAAACCTGCATTCCCATGCCTTCCAGCGCGCAATGGCAGGTCTGGCCGAAGTGGCCGGCAACCCCAATGACAGCTTCTGGACCTGGCGCGATTTGATGTACCGCATGGTCGGCAAGATCAACCCCGAGCAGTTACAGGTCATCGCCCGCCAGCTGTATATCGAAATGCTCAAGGCTGGGTACACCTCGGTGGCCGAGTTTCATTATGTGCATCACGATACCAACGGCCAGCCATATGCCGACCGTACGGAACTGTCACGCCAGATCAGCCTGGCAGCCGCCAGCAGCGGGATCGGCCTGACCTTGCTGCCGGTGCTCTATACCCACGCAGGTTTCGGTGGCCAGGCGCCGAATGAGGGGCAGCGCCGGTTTATCAATAGCACCGAGCACTACCTGGACCTGCAAGCGCGTTTGCAGCCGATCCTGGCGGCACAACCTGCGCAGCAACTGGGCCTGTGTTTCCACTCCCTGCGTGCGGTCACCCCCGAACAGATCCAGCAAGTGCTGGCGGCCAGTGACAAGACCTGCCCGGTGCATATCCATATCGCCGAGCAGCAAAAAGAAGTCGACGATTGCCTGGCCTGGAGCGGCAAGCGCCCGCTGCAATGGCTGTATGACAACGTTGAAGTGGACGAGCGCTGGTGCCTGGTGCACGCCACTCATGCCGATGCTGACGAAGTGACGCGCATGGCCAACAGCCGAGCGATTGCCGGTTTGTGCCTGACCACCGAAGCCAACCTGGGCGATGGGATTTTCCCGGCGGTGGATTTCCTTGCCCAGGGCGGACGCATGGGTATCGGCTCCGACAGCCATGTTTCACTGAGCGTGGTGGAGGAATTACGTTGGCTGGAATACGGCCAGCGTCTTCGCGATCAACGGCGTAATCGCCTGTATCGCAGTGATCAGCCAATGGTTGGCCGCACGCTGTTCGATGCTGCGCTGGATGGTGGCGCACAGGCGCTTGGCCAGCCGATCGGGCGGCTGGAAGTCGGCAAGCGGGCGGATTGGATTGTGCTGGACGGTAGCGACCCGTACCTGGCGACCGCCAGTGAGGATGGGATTCTCAATCGCTGGCTGTTTGCAGGTGGCGATCGCCAAGTGCGCGACGTGCTGGTCAATGGCAAGTGGGTGGTGCGGGATGGGCATCATGCCGGCGAAGAGGAAAGCAACCGGGCATTCACCCAGGTCTTGAAGGCTTTGTTGGGCTAACGGCCAACACCTAACAAATGTGGGAGGGGGCTTGCTCCCGATAGCGGTGTGTCAGTATCAGATGTACTGGCTGACACACTGCATCGGGAGCAAGCCCCCTCCCACATTTGATTACTGCGAACTCTTGGCCATTTGTTTATCTGAAGTACGCCAGATCAACCGCGTAGTGTCATACCCCTGCTGTCGCGCCCTGCTCAACAGGTCTTCACGCGTCTCGGCACTCACCGTCGGCGTGCGCGACAGGATCCACATATAGCGCCGGCTCGGGCTGCCGACGATGGCGGTCTTGTAGTCATCGCTGACATACAGCACCCAGTAATCGCCCTTGGCAACGCCCGGCAACAGTGACGTAAACCAGTTATTGAATTCCACCCAGAGCTTGTCGGTTTTGCCAGGCACCTGCGGCGTGGCCGTGCCTTTGGCTTCTTGCCACTTCCATTCAGGCGTCAGGCAGCGGTTGAACACCGACATGTCGCCATCCGGCAGCAAGGTGTAACGCGCCTCGGACTGCGCGCAGTTGCGCTGGAAGTACATCGGCAATCGGGCCAACTCATACCAGGTGCCCTGATAACGCTTGAGGTTGACGTTGGTTGCCGTCTTGGGTTGCAGATCATCGCCAGAATGGCTGGCGCAGCCCGCCAAAAACAGGCTGGCGCAAAGGAACAAAACAAAACGCATCATTCTTCTTCTCCCGCAGGCTCGCGCCCCGGTTTACTTCAGGCCTTGCCCGGAAAACATCAGAACTTTGTCACCGGCGTACTGCACGCTGATAAAGCTGTTTTTATCGCCCCAGGTGCAGCTGGACATGCCCAGCGCACCGGAACAATCGGTCGGCTTACCCAGCAACGACTCCACCTCGGCCTTGGCCATGCCAGCCGACAGTTTCTGGTAGTTTTCTTGAGTGACCTTGCTGCAAGCGGCTAACAGCACGCAAAAAGTCAGCAGGGCGAGACGGCGTAAAGACATGGAAAAGCTCCTGGAGAGACAAAGCAGCTGGGGTATCTGCCAGAAGCTTAGAAGGGAAAAGGGGTGTCTGGTTCCCGACGAGCGAAAACAAAAAAGCCCCGAAAACGCTGAAACGTTTCGGGGCTTCTTCAAGGGTGAACGGCCTCACAACACAGTGGATAACTTATCGCCGTGTATTACTTCTTGTGGTAGCTGGTCACACGCTCAACTTCTTCCTTGGAACCCAGGAACACCGCCACACGCTGGTGCAAACCTTCAGGCTGGATGTCGAGGATGCGCTGGTGGCCATCGGTGGACGCACCGCCTGCCTGCTCAACCAGGAACGACATCGGGTTGGCTTCGTACATCAGGCGCAGTTTGCCCGGCTTGGACGGCTCGCGGCTGTCGCGTGGGTACATGAACAGGCCACCACGGGTCAGGATGCGGTGCACATCGGCAACCATCGCAGCGACCCAGCGCATATTGAAGTTCTTCTTCAAC
The DNA here is from genome assembly GCF_023127895.1 of Pseudomonas sp. NCIMB 10586. Lineage (NCBI taxonomy): Bacteria > Pseudomonadati > Pseudomonadota > Gammaproteobacteria > Pseudomonadales > Pseudomonadaceae > Pseudomonas > Pseudomonas sp. NCIMB 10586. The sequence continues at coordinate 251,809 of NZ_SPKQ01000037.1, read as the reverse complement.
GGGCCTTCTTCGCCTTCCATCAACTCGTTGACGTAGCGTTTCACCGGTTCTTCCCAGTGACGCTGGTTAGACATGTTGATGGCGAATTCCTGGGTAGAAGCAGGAATCGAAATGTCTTCGTGGGTCAGCACGAAGCTGCCCATTTCGCGGTCCAGGGTGAAGCCTTTGACGCCATCACCCAGGGTCAGCACCAGCATGGTCTGTGGACCGTAGATGGCATAACCGGCAGCGACCTGCTCGGTGCCCGGCTGCAGGAAGGCCTTTTCGTTCAGGGCTTCGTTCTGGCTCAGGTATTCATTCGGGCAACGCAGTACCGAGAAGATGGTGCCGACCGGTGCATTGATGTCGATGTTGGACGAACCGTCCAGTGGGTCGAATACCAGCAGGTAAGCGCCTTTCGGGTACTTGCCAGGGATCTGGTAGGCATTGTCCATTTCTTCGGACGCCATGCCGGCCAGGTGACCGCCCCATTCGTTGGCTTCGAGCAGGATTTCATTGGAGAGTACGTCGAGCTTCTTCTGCACTTCACCTTGGACGTTTTCAGTGCCCATGCTGCCCAGGACGCCGCCCAGTGCGCCTTTGGAAACGGCGTGGCTGATTTCCTTGCAAGCACGCGCCACCACTTCGATAAGGAAGCGCAGATCGGCAGGCGTGTTGTTGCTGCGGGTCTGCTCGATCAAATAGCGACTCAGGGTAACGCGGGACATGGAAGGCTCCGGAGAATGGGGGGCTGAAAACCCGCGCAGTTTAACGCGAGTCGAGGGTTATTTCCTCTAATCAGAGGATTTAACGCCAATAGAGTTCACGACCTGGCGCCACGACCCTCTCCAACATCGCAGAACCCATGTGGGAAGGGGCTTGCCCCTCCCACATTTTTTAACCGCAGTGGTCAGTCGAGGGCTTTCCAGATCTCGGTGGCGTACTCGCGAATGGTCCGGTCCGAGCTGAACCAGCCCATGCGCGCGGTATTGAGCACCGCCGAACGCCACCATTCCTTGGAATCGTGCCAGTGGGCTTCGACCCGCGCCTGGGCGTCCCAGTAGGAATCAAAGTCGGCACACACCAGGAAACGGTCGTAGTCGATCAGCCCATCGATCAGGCCCACATAGCGCCCCGGATCATCCGGCGAGAACACCCCGCCACGGATCGCTTGCAACACGTCGTTCAAGCGATGGGACGCGGCGATGTCCGGCCCGGCGTTGAACTCACCGGCGTGCTTGCGGGCTTCCACCTGCTGGGCACTGAGGCCGAAGATAAACATGTGCTCGGCGCCGACCCGCTCGTGCATCTCCACGTTGGCGCCGTCCATGGTGCCGATGGTCAGCGCGCCGTTGAGGCCGAACTTCATGTTGCTGGTACCCGAGGCTTCAAAGCCGGCAGTGGAAATCTGCTCCGACAAGTCCGCCGCCGGAATAATGCTCTCCGCCAGGCTGACGTTGTAGTTGGGCAGGAACACCACTTTGAGCAGACCGCGCACGGTCGGGTCGTTGTTGACGGTGCGGGCGATGTCGTTGGTCAACTTGATGATCAGCTTGGCCTGGTGGTAGCTGGCTGCAGCCTTGCCGGCGAAGATTTTCACCCGTGGCACCCAGTCGGTGCCCGGCTCGGCGCGGATCGCCTGGTACAGCGCCACGGTGTGCAGCAGGTTGAGCAGTTGGCGCTTGTACTCATGAATGCGCTTGACCTGCACATCGAACATCGCCGCCGGGTTGATCGCGATACCCAGGCGCTCATGGATGATCTGGGCCAGTGCACGCTTGCTGTGCAGGCGCTGTTCAGCGAAGGACTTGCGGAAAGCCTGCTTCTCGGCGAACGGCTCCAATTCGATCAAGCGCTGCTCGGGCTGGTCGAGAATATCCGGCCCCAGGGCTTCCACCAGCATATCGGTCAGCTTGGGGTTGGCCTGGTACAACCAGCGGCGGAAGGTGATGCCGTTGGTTTTATTGTTGATGCGCTCGGGATACAGCTTGTGCAGCTCGGAGAACACCGTGCTGCGCATCAACTGGGTATGCAGGCCCGATACGCCGTTGACGCTATGGGAGCCGAGGAACGCCAGGTTGCCCATGCGCACGCGGCGGCCGTTGTCCTCTTCGATCAGCGAGACGGCGCGCAGTACGTCGAAGTCATGGATGCCCTTGGCGCGCAGCGAGTCGATGTGTTGGGCGTTGATCAGGTAGATGATCTGCATGTGCCGGGGCAACATGCGCTCCATCAGACCTACGGGCCAGGTTTCCAGCGCTTCGGGCAGCAAGGTGTGGTTGGTGTACGACAGGGTTTCGACGGTGACATCCCACGCGGCTTCCCACGGCACGTCATGCAGGTCGACCAGTTGGCGCATCAGCTCGGCCACGGCGATGGACGGATGGGTGTCGTTGAGCTGGATCGCGGCATGTTCGCCCAGGCTCAGCACCGAACCGTGCATGTTCTTGTGGCGGCGCAGCAAATCCTGCAAGGACGCCGAAACGAAGAAGTACTCCTGGCGCAGGCGCAGTTCCTGCCCCGCTTCAGTGCTGTCGGCCGGGTAAAGCACGCGAGAGATGCTTTCGGCACGGGCCACCTCGGCGACGGCGCCCAAGTGGTCACCGGCATTGAAGCGCTCCAGGTGCAAGTCTTCCACAGCCCGTGCACGCCAAAGGCGCAGGGTGTTGACGCTGGCGCCACGCCAGCCGACTACCGGGGTGTCATAGGCAACAGCCCTGACAGTTTCGTTGGGCGACCACACCTGGATCATCTTGCCGGAGGCGTCCGCCAGGGTTTCGACGCTGCCGCCAAAGCCGATCGGGTAAATCACTTCGGCGCGTTCGAACTCCCAAGGGTTACCAAAATCCAGCCAGCGTTCGGTCTGCTCCTGCTGCCAGCCATCAACGATGGCCTGGCGGAACAAGCCGTGCTCATAGCGAATGCCATAGCCATGGCCGGCAATCCCCAAGGTCGACATGCTTTCCATAAAGCACGCCGCCAGACGGCCCAGGCCACCATTGCCGAGCGCCGCGTCGGGCTCCAGCAGGCGGATGCGCTCCAGATCGACGCCCAACTCCGACAGCGCTTCACGGGCGATCTCCAACACGCCCAGATTGCTCAGGCTGTCGTACAAAAGACGGCCAATGAGAAATTCCAGCGAGAGGTAATAAACGCGCTTCTGGCCTTTGCGATAAATACGCCGCGTGTGGTCCATCCAGTGATCGACCATCTGGTCGCGGGCGGCCAGGGCAATGGCTTCGAACCAGTCATGGTCAAAGGCGTGATCCGGGTCTTTGCCCACCGCGTAGGTGAGTTTGGTCAAGACAGCATCGCGGAATGCGGCTACCTCTGCTTCTCGTGCAAGCGGTTCCTGAGACATCGGTGCGACCTCGGGCGAGATTGAAGGAGTTGCTAGAGCCTAGTCGGTCTGACAGACGGTAGACGTGCTGGTTCGGCAGTTTTTTAACTCATTCACCATTGGCTGAATTTGATGCAGGGGTCGTGCCCGATCAGGCCGCGGCGAAGCCTTTGAGCTGAAACCTGCAAAATATTGTTCAAAAAACCACCAATCCCGGTATGATCCCGCGCCCGTATACCGCCCCACCCTGGAACCCTGATGAAGCCTCAACTGATCGCCGCCGCGGAACTCGACCGTCTCGAAACGTGGCAGAAATATTCCGCCCACATGTGCGGCGGCTGCGTGTCCAGCTGTTGCACCCTGCCGGTTGAGGTGAAGATCAAGGACCTGATCCGCATTGGCATCGTCGACGAGTTCGAGCGCGGCGACCCGCCGAAGAACATCGCCAAGCGTTTGCAGAAAGAAGGCATCGTCGAGCGCTACAACAACAAATCCGAGATTTTTACCCTGCAGCGCATGAGCAACAACGACTGCCTGTACCTGGATCGTAAGACGCGCTTCTGCACTATTTATGACAAGCGCCCGGATACTTGCCGCAACCACCCGAAAATCGGGCCGCGGCCGGGGTATTGCGCTTACAAGCCCAAGGAAGTGGTACGCGAGACCAACTTCAAGACTCTCGATAAATTCTGACTCGGGTTTTGTAGTGTTCTGAAGGGCCTCATCGGGGGCAAGCCCCCTCCCACATTTTGATTTGGGAACACATTCAAATGTGGGAGCTGGCTTGCCTGCGATGGGGCCAGTAAAGACGACACACAAACTGCGGGCACAAAAAAACGCCCCCGGCCTTTCGACCGGGGGCGTTTTTCATTCAGCCTGAGTTAACTCAGTTCTTGGCTTTCTTGGCAGCGCGGGTACGCTCGCCTTCGTCCAGGATCTTCTTACGCAGGCGGATCGACTTAGGCGTGACTTCGCACAGCTCGTCGTCCTGGATGAATTCCAGGGCCTGTTCCAGGGTGAAGCGAACAGGTGGAACCAGAGCGATGGTTTCGTCTTTGCCCGAAGCACGCATGTTGTCGAGCTTCTTGCCTTTGGTTGGGTTGACGCCCATGTCGTTGTCACGGCTGTTCAGACCAACGATCTGGCCGTTGTAGATCTCTTGACCGTGTTCAACGAACAGCTTGCCACGCGCCTGGAGGGTTTCCAGGGAGTAGGTCAGCGCCTTGCCGGTTTCTACCGATACCAGAACACCGTTCTGACGGCCGGACATGTCGCCGGACTTCATGGTGTCGTAGCGATCGAAGATCGAGGTCAGGATGCCAGCACCGTTGGTCAGGGTCAGGAACTGGTTACGGAAACCGATCAGACCGCGAGCAGGGATGTTGTATTCCAGACGTACACGGCCTTTGCCATCCGGCACCATGTTGGTCAGGTCGCCCTTACGCAGGCCCATCTCTTCCATGACCTTGCCCTGGGATTCTTCAGGGGTGTCGATGGTGACGTTTTCGAACGGTTCCTGCTTCACGCCGTCAACAGTACGGATGATCACTTCCGGACGACCAACACCCATTTCGAAACCTTCGCGACGCATGGTTTCGATCAGTACCGAGAGGTGCAGCTCACCACGGCCGGAGACCTTGAACTTGTCAGCCGAGTCGCCTTCTTCAACGCGCAGAGCAACGTTGTACAGCAGCTCCTTGTCCAGACGCTCCTTGATGTTACGGGAGGTCACGAACTTGCCTTCTTTACCGCAGAACGGCGAGTCGTTTACCTGGAAGGTCATGGAAACGGTTGGCTCGTCAACGGTCAGAGGCTTCATCGCCTCAACGTTGTCCGGCTGGCACAGGGTGTCGGAGATGAACAGCGAGTCCATGCCGCTTACGCATACGATGTCGCCAGCGAAAGCTTCTTCAACGTCGATACGGTGCAGACCGTGGTGACCCATCAGCTTCAGGATACGACCGTTACGCTTCTTGCCGTCGGCGCCGATAGCCACAACCGGGGTGTTCGGCTTGACGCTACCACGAGCGATACGGCCAACGCCGATAACACCCAGGAAGCTGTTGTAGTCCAGTGCCGAGATTTGCATCTGGAACGGGCCGTCACGGTCAACTTTCGGCGCGGGTACGTTGTCGACGATCGACTGGTACAGCGGGGTCATGTCTTCAGCCATGTCGGTGTGGTCAAGACCAGCAATACCGTTCAGGGCCGAGGCGTAGATGACCTGGAAGTCCAGCTGTTCTTCGGTGGCACCCAGGTTGTCGAACAGGTCGAAGATCTGGTCCAGAACCCAGTCCGGACGCGCGCCTGGACGGTCAACCTTGTTGATGCACACGATCGGACGCAGGCCGGCTTCGAAGGCCTTCTTGGTCACGAAACGGGTTTGCGGCATAGGGCCGTCTTGAGCGTCAACCAGCAGCAGAACGGAGTCAACCATCGACATTACGCGTTCTACTTCGCCGCCGAAGTCGGCGTGGCCCGGGGTGTCCACGATGTTGATGTGGTAGCCGTTCCAGTTGATGGCGGTGTTTTTTGCCAGGATGGTAATACCGCGCTCTTTTTCCTGGTCGTTGGAGTCCATCACGCGCTCGTCGTTGAGCTCGTTGCGCTCCAGGGTGCCGGATTGACGCAGGAGTTTGTCTACCAGGGTGGTTTTACCATGGTCAACGTGAGCAATGATGGCGATGTTACGTAGATTTTCGATCACTTGTGTATCTCGATCAGAGGATTCGGTGTGCTGACAGGTCGTGGCAGCGATTAACAGTAGAGTCAGGCCTTGCCGTTACAGCTTGACGGCAGAGTCGGGGGGCCGGTGACGCAGGCCACAGGCAAACAGCCCCGGGCTCTTAGCTCGGTCGATAAACGCGCACATTGGCATGCCCCTCACTGAGCAAATGGTGGGCATGCAGGCGACTCATCACGCCTTTGTCGCAATACAACAGGTACTGACGGCTGTTATCCAGTTCCTTGAAACGCGCGTTCAGTGCGTAGAACGGCAGCGTTTGCACGTCGATGCCGGCGATTTCCAGCGGCTCATCCTCAGCGGCATCCGGGTGACGGATGTCGATGACGATCTGGCCGGCCAGGGCTTCGCTGACTTCTTCGATTTTTACATCCTGGCCCAACTCGTCGATCACCCGATCGATTGGGACCAGCTTGGCGTTCTCGAGCGCACGCTCCAGAATCGCCATGTCGAATTCTTTCTCTTCATGCTCCACGCGGTGACGCTTGGCGTGGGTCTTGGGGTTCACCGAGATGACCCCACAGTACTCGGGCATGTGCTTGGCAAAGTCGGCGGTGCCGATTTGCTCTGCCAGGTCGATGATGTCCTGCTTGTGGCTGGCGATCAGCGGGCGCAACACCAGCTTCTCGGTGACGCAGTCGATGATCGACAGGTTTGGCAGCGTCTGGCTGGACACCTGGGAAATCGCCTCGCCGGTCACCAGCGCGTCGATCTGCAATTGATCGGCGATTCGGGACGCGGCGCGCAACATCATACGCTTCAATACCACGCCCATATGACTGTTATCGACTTTGCCGAGAATTTCGCCCAGCACTTCCTCGAACGGCACGCTTACAAATAGCACGCGCTGGGAGCTGCCGTACTTCTTCCAGATAAAGTGCGCAACTTCCATCACGCCCAATTCATGGGCACGCCCGCCCAAGTTAAAGAAGCAGAAGTGGCTCATCAGGCCGCGACGCATGATCTGGTAGGCCGCCACCGTGGAATCGAAACCGCCGGACATCAATACCAGGGTCTGTTCCAGGGCGCCCAGCGGGTAGCCGCCGATGCTGTTGTGCTGGCTGTGGATCACAAACAACCGTTGGTCGCGAATTTCCATGCGCACTTCAATTTGCGGCGCTTTAAGGGAAATTCCAGCGGCGCCGCACTCGCGACGCAGCTTGCTGCCGACGTATTTCTCGACATCCATGGAGCTGAAGGTGTGCTTGCCGGCACGCTTGCAGCGCACCGAAAAAATCTTCCCTTCAAGTGCACTGCCGTAGTGCTGCTTGCACTTTTCGGTGATGTCGTCGAAGTCGCCCAGCGGGTACTCATCCACCTGCAGGAAATGCGCGATGCCCGGCATGCAGCTCAGGCGCTCGGTCATGTCCTTCAAGGCTTTGGCGTCAGTAATGCGGGTTTCCAGCTCGAGGTTGTCCCACACACCGTTCACCACCACAGCCGGGTCCAGGTCACGGAGCACGGCACGGATGTTCTTGGCCAACTGACGGATGAAACGCGTCCGTACCGGTCGGCTTTTGATGGTGATCTCGGGGAAGACTTTAACGATTAATTTCATGGAAACAGCGCGCGCCGGGCCTGCTGAAAAAGGGGGGCGCGGATTATAGCGGAAATCGCTCAAGGTTTAACCAGTTAATATGCATCGAACGTGCAACGCACCAAAACGGGTCATTTACACAAATAAACGCTACATTGCAGTGCGCTATTTCTCGCACTTTGGCCTATTGCACCGCTATAGGGGCCATTTTGAGGCAAAAAGACCATGTTGGCGCACTGGCATGTAATTTGCTCTCTTGTGAGGCAGGTTGCCTTGGCGGAGTATCCGCGCCGGCATCACCCACATTTTAAGGGCTAACTCCACTACCCAAGCCCGAAGCCACCCGGAGGACACCATGTCGAAGTCGGTTCAACTCATCAAAGATCATGACGTTAAATGGATTGATCTGCGCTTCACGGACACAAAAGGCACTCAGCACCACGTGACCATGCCGGCTCGCGACGCGCTGGATGATGCTTTCTTCGAAGAAGGCAAAATGTTCGACGGTTCCTCCATCGCCGGCTGGAAAGGCATTGAAGCTTCCGACATGATCCTGATGCCGGACGACAGCACTGCCGTGCTGGACCCGTTCACCGAAGAGCCGACCCTGATCCTGGTCTGCGACGTGATCGAGCCGTCGACCATGCAAGGCTACGACCGCGACCCACGTGCGATCGCCAAGCGTGCCGAGGAATACCTGAAGTCCACCGGTATTGGTGACACTGTATTCGTGGGCCCGGAGCCAGAGTTCTTCATCTTCGACCAGGTGAAGTTCAAGTCCGACATCTCCGGCTCCATGTTCAAGATCTACTCCGAACAAGGTTCGTGGATGTCCGACCAGGACGTGGAAGGCGGCAACCATGGCCACCGTCCAGGCATCAAAGGCGGCTACTTCCCGGTTCCACCGTTCGACCACGACCACGAAATCCGTACCTCCATGTGCAACGCCATGGAAGACATGGGCCTGGTCATCGAAGTGCATCACCACGAAGTGGCGACTGCCGGCCAGAACGAAATCGGTGTGAAGTTCAACACCCTGGTGGCCAAGGCTGACGAAGTTCAGACCCTGAAGTACTGCGTACACAACACTGCCGTCGCTTACGGCCGTACCGCTACCTTCATGCCCAAGCCTCTGTACGGCGATAACGGTTCGGGCATGCACGTTCACCTGTCCATCGCCAAAGAAGGCAAGAACACCTTCGCAGGTGAAGGTTATGCCGGCCTGTCCGACACCGCCCTGTACTTCATCGGCGGCATCATCAAGCACGGTAAGGCCCTGAACGGCTTCACCAACCCGTCGACCAACTCCTACAAGCGTCTGGTCCCAGGTTTCGAAGCTCCGGTAATGCTGGCCTACTCGGCGCGTAACCGCTCTGCCTCGATCCGTATTCCTTACGTGTCCAGCCCGCGCGCTCGCCGTATCGAAGCTCGCTTCCCGGACCCGGCTGCCAACCCATACCTGGCCTTCGCTGCACTGGTCATGGCCGGCCTGGACGGTATCCAGAACAAGATCCACCCTGGCGACGCCGCCGACAAGAACTTGTACGACCTGCCGCCTGAAGAGGCCAAAGAGATCCCACAAGTGTGCGGCAGCCTGAAAGAAGCCCTGGAAGAGCTGGACAAGGGCCGTGCGTTCCTGACCAAAGGCGGCGTGTTCAGCGACGACTTCATCGACGCTTACATCGCCCTGAAAAGCGAAGAAGAAATCAAGGTGCGCACCTTCGTACACCCACTGGAATACGAGCTGTACTACAGCTGCTGATCCGGTAGCGTTGCTAAGGTAGCGTGATGAAAAAGACCTCCTTCGGGAGGTCTTTTTTTTGCCTGGGCGTTATGCAGCTTCAAATCTGCAAACCCAATCAAAAAGGTGGGAGGGGGCTTGCTCCCGATGGCAGAGTGTCAGGCAATATGTGTGTTACTGACACACCGCCATCGGGAGCAAGCCCCCTCCCACAAGGAGATCTGCGTTGAAACATAAATTCGTGTTCGCCCTGCTGTTCGTCAGCGCCGGTGTTTACGCCGCCCCACCTACCTTGGAGCCACTGCTCAACAGCATCGCCGAACGCCTGGAGATTGCCGATCAGGTGGCCTTGAGCAAATGGGACAGCCACAAACCCGTCGAAGACAAAAACCGCGAGCAGGAAGTGATCGCCAGCGTCGTCGCCCAAGCCCCGAGCTACAAGCTTGACCCCGCCGCCGCCGAGCAGTTTTTCTCGGCACAGATCGAAGCCAACAAACTGGTGCAATACACCCACCTGTCCGACTGGCAGTTCCAGGGCAAGGCCCCCGACGATCCGCGCCCGGATTTGGTCAAGCAGATCCGCCCGCAACTGGACGAGTTGCAAAAACGCTTGCTGCAACAGTTGGCCGACTTCACCCCGCAACGCACCGACCCGCAATGCCCGCAATGGCTGGCCGAGGCGGTGCATGAGCCTTTGAACGATCCGCTGCGCCAACTGGCAATGATCCGCGCCACCGCCGAACTCTGCATCTACAAAGGTTAATGACTGCAAACCCGGTAAAAATGTGGGAGCGAGCCCCTCCCACATTTGGACTGTATCCATTCAGGGCCATCTCTGGCAGCTTCCTGAACAACCTTCACAAAACCGCACTATATTGGTGCGATAGGTTGCACCCTTACTCCAGCCACAGCCCATTTTGGTTCGAATCTTCCCGACAAAGCTGGCAGAACGCCACAGTTTCGCGCCACAAACCCCTATTTCAGGGCTTTAACGCTTCTTTTCGGAGCCTTGGTTTGGTTTTTGCATTTTCCTTGTATCAGCGTGTGCCTCAAGCCTGCGCCTTGCTCCAAAAGAGGTCCCGATGACCATCAGCGATGCACTGCACCGTTTGTTACTCGACAACCTGACCACCGCGACCATCCTGCTCAATGCCGACCTGCGCCTTGAGTACATGAACCCGGCGGCGGAGATGCTCCTGGCCATCAGCGGCCAGCGCAGCCATGGGCAGTTCATCAGCGAGCTGTTCACCGAGTCGGCCGAAGCCTTGAGCTCGTTGCGCCAGGCCGTGGAGCAGGCACATCCGTTCACCAAGCGCGAAGCGATGCTCACCGCCCTCACCGGCCAGACCCTGACGGTCGATTACGCCGTAACCCCCATTCTGAGCAATGGCGCCACGCTGCTATTGCTCGAAGTACACCCCCGCGACCGCCTGCTGCGCATCACCAAGGAAGAGGCGCAGCTGTCCAAGCAGGAAACCAGCAAGATGCTGGTGCGCGGCCTGGCTCACGAGATCAAGAACCCGCTCGGCGGGATTCGCGGCGCCGCGCAGCTGCTGGCCCGCGAGCTGCCCGAGGAGCATCTCAAGGACTACACCAACGTCATCATCGAAGAAGCCGACCGCCTGCGTAACCTGGTGGACCGGATGCTCGGCTCCAACAAGTTGCCGTCATTGGCGATGACCAACGTGCATGAGGTGCTGGAGCGCGTCTGCCAACTGGTCGAGGCCGAAAGCCAGGGCTGTATCACCCTGGTACGCGACTATGACCCAAGCATTCCCGATGTATTGATCGACCGCGAGCAGATGATCCAGGCGGTGCTCAATATCGTGCGCAACGCCATGCAGGCCATCAGCAGCCAAAACGAGCTGCGCCTGGGCCGCATCAGTTTGCGCACCCGCGCCCTGCGCCAGTTCACCATCGGCCATGTGCGCCATCGCCTGGTGACCAAGGTCGAGATCATCGACAACGGCCCCGGCATTCCCGCCGAACTGCAGGAAACCATCTTCTTCCCCATGGTCAGTGGCCGCCCGGACGGTACCGGGCTGGGCCTGGCCATTACCCAGAACATCATCAGCCAGCACCAGGGCCTGATCGAATGTGAGAGCCATCCCGGCCACACCACGTTCTCGATCTTCCTGCCATTGGAACAAGGAGCCCCCACGACATGAGCCGTAGTGAAACTGTCTGGATCGTCGATGACGACCGTTCTATCCGTTGGGTCCTGGAAAAAGCCTTGCAACAGGAAGGCATGACCACCCAGAGCTTCGACAGCGCCGACGGAGTGATGAGCCGCCTGGCACGCCAGCAGCCGGACGTGATCATCTCCGACATTCGTATGCCCGGCGCAAGCGGCCTGGACTTGCTGGCGCGCATCCGCGAGCAGCACCCGCGCTTGCCGGTGATCATCATGACTGCGCACTCGGACCTGGACAGCGCTGTCGCGTCCTACCAGGGCGGCGCCTTTGAATACCTGCCCAAGCCATTCGACGTGGATGAGGCGGTGGCGCTGGTCAAGCGCGCCAACCAGCACGCCCAGGAACAACAGAACCAGGAAGCCCCGCCAACCCTGACCCGCACCCCGGAAATCATCGGTGAAGCGCCAGCGATGCAGGAAGTGTTTCGCGCCATCGGGCGCTTGAGCCACTCCAACATCACTGTGCTGATCAATGGCGAGTCGGGCACCGGTAAAGAGCTGGTGGCCCATGCCCTGCACCGTCACAGCCCGCGTGCGGCCTCGCCGTTTATCGCGCTGAACATGGCGGCGATCCCCAAGGACCTGATGGAGTCCGAGCTGTTCGGCCATGAGAAAGGCGCGTTTACCGGCGCGGCCAACCTGCGGCGCGGGCGCTTTGAACAGGCCGACGGCGGCACGCTGTTTCTCGATGAGATCGGCGACATGCCGGCCGATACCCAGACCCGCTTGCTACGGGTGTTGGCAGACGGTGAGTTCTATCGTGTCGGCGGGCACACACCGGTCAAGGTTGATGTGCGCATCATTGCGGCCACCCACCAGAACCTCGAAACCCTGGTACACGCGGGCAAGTTCCGTGAGGACTTGTTCCACCGCCTCAATGTGATCCGCATCCATATCCCGCGCATGTCGGACCGCCGCGAAGACATCCCCACCCTCGCCCGCCACTTCCTCAGCCGCGCCGCCTTGGAGCTGGCGGTGGAGCCCAAGCTGCTCAAAAGCGAGACCGAGGAATACCTCAAGAACCTGCCGTGGCCCGGCAACGTGCGCCAGCTGGAGAACACGTGCCGCTGGATCACCGTAATGGCCTCCGGGCGTGAAGTGCATATCAGCGACCTGCCGCCTGAGCTGCTGAGCCTGCCGCAGGATTCGGCACCGGTAACCAACTGGGAACAAGCGCTGCGTCAATGGGCCGACCAGGCACTGGCGCGCGGCCAGTCGAACCTGCTGGACAGCGCCGTGCCGGCATTCGAGCGGATCATGATCGAGACCGCGTTGAAGCATACCGCCGGCCGTCGTCGCGATGCGGCCGTGCTACTGGGTTGGGGGCGCAATACCCTGACGCGCAAGATCAAGGAATTGGGGATGAAGGTAGATGGTGGGGATGATGATGAGGGTGATGAGGCCTGATCACACCTCCCAGTTCCACTGAAAGTCTAATGTGGGAGGGGGCTTGCTCCCGATAGCAGTAGTTCAGTCACCACATCTGTGTCTGACCCACCGCTATCGGGAGCAAGCCCCCTCCCACATTTGGATCTCTGCAATTCCACGACTGTGCACCGCTTCAATGCACCATGAACCGGCATCGGGCACGGGCTGGATACGTGGAAGACCGTTATCGCGGGACAACTCTCGCAAGCTGAAACCACCAAAGCCCCGTATTCCGGGGCTTTGCGCTTTTTGGAAAAATTTTATGGGTGAAATTGCAAACTCTGGCACGCGCCCTGCAATAACCCTCGTACAACCCAGTTTCGGGGACCTTGGTACAGGCAGGCCGAGAATCCCCTCTTTAACACCGAAGCCTTAGGCTTCACCCCGTTTTGGGAGCCCTGGTACAGGCAGGCCGGGAACTCCCTCTTTTATTGCTCCTGGAGATGGACCTCCAGCCGCCAGCGGTCATCGACCTGCTCGCCTTTCCACTCCCCACGCAACGGTCGCGCCGCCACCAGGTTCAGCAGCAAACCACCATCGGTCTTGCGCACACGCCAGTTCACGTCCTTGTCATTGACCTTCAGTTGCCCGCTGGCCGCCTTGCCCTGGGCGTCAAACAGCAGCGCCACGGTGCCGTCGATATGCTCACCGTGCAGCTTGGGCTCACGGTTGAACCACACCGCTACACCGTCGACAGCAGGCACCACCTCCAGTAACTGGACTGGGTCTGGCGTGGTCAGGCGACCGATCATCAAACCCACCATCAAGCCGACAATCGCCAACGAGCCCAAAACCCTCGGCAATAGCTTCGGCCTCGGGTCTTCTTCAGGGGTAGAATGCAGCGCATCTTTGCCTTCGGAGCCGTGCATGTTTCACGTCATCCTTTTTCAACCAGAAATTCCGCCGAATACCGGCAACGTTATCAGGCTGTGCGCCAACAGTGGCTGCCACCTGCATTTGATCGAGCCGCTGGGCTTCGACATGGACGACAAGCGCCTGCGCCGCGCTGGGCTGGACTACTACGAGTACGCCACCCTCAAGCGCCATGCAGACCTGGCCAGTTGCCTGGAAAGCCTGGGCCATCCGCGCCTGTTCGCATTCACCACCAAGGGTTCGCGACCATTTCACGATGCCAGCTTTGCCGAGGGCGATGCCTTCCTGTTCGGCCCGGAAAGCCGTGGCCTGCCGGCCGAGGTGCTCGACGCCCTGCCCGATGGCCATCGCCTGCGTTTGCCGATGCGTGAGGGCTGCCGCAGCCTGAACCTGTCCAACACCGTAGCCGTCGCCGTCTATGAAGGCTGGCGCCAGCTTGGCTTTAAATAACACCGCATAACAAATGTGGGAGGGGGCTTGCTCCCGATGGCGGAGTGTCAGTCGACATCTAAGTGACTGTTCCACCGCTATCGGGAGCAAGCCCCCTCCCACATTGAGTGCTGCGTCGGGTTCGAGATTACTGAACCGTCGGCGCGCCTTCCTGTTGCATGCGCTGCAGCTCTTGGGCGTACAGGGCATCGAAGTTCACCGGAGCCAGCATCAGTGCCGGGAACGAGCCACGGGTGACCAGGCTGTCCAGGGTCTCACGGGCGTACGGGAACAGGATGTTCGGGCAGAACGCGCCCAGGGTGTGGCTCATGGACGCTTCGTCCAGGCCCTGGATCAGGAAGATACCGGCCTGTTGCACTTCAGCGATGAAGGCCACTTCTTCGCCGTTCTTGACGGTGACCGACAGAGTCAGCACCACTTCGTGGAAGTCGCCTTCCAGGGCTTTCTGACGGGTGTTCAAGTCCAAGGCAACGCTTGGGGTCCATTCCTGACGGAAGATCGCCGGGCTTTTCGGCGCCTCGAACGACAGGTCGCGCACGTAGATGCGCTGCAGCGAAAATTGTGGGCCTTGGTCTTGCGCTGCTTCGGTGTTCTGTTGATCAGTCATCGCAGATCCTTCTTTATCTTGGGGTTCTTAAGGGGTTAGCAGTCAGACGGACAGCAGCGCATCAAGTTTACCGGCGCGCTCCAGGGCGAACAGGTCATCGCAACCACCGATGTGCTTGGCGCCGATCCAGATCTGCGGGACCGACGTGCGGCCGGCCTTCTGGGCCATTTCGGCACGCACCTGGGGCTTGCCATCGACCTTGATCTCTTCGAAGGCAACACCCTTTTTCTCAAGCAGGGCCTTGGCCCGCATGCAGTAAGGGCACCAATCGCTGGAATACACGACAACCTTATTCATGTCACTTCACCAACGGCAGGTTATCGCCACGCCAGCTGCTGATACCACCCGACAGCTTGGCGGCGGTGAAGCCGGTCTTGAGCATCTCGCGGGCGTGGGTGCCGGAGTGCTGGCCTTGGGCGTCGACCAGAATGATGGTCTTGGCCTTGTATTTTTCCAGCTCGGCCAAGCGTGCAATCAGCTTATCCTGCGGGATGTTAAGGGCACCAACGATATGGCCGGCGGCATAATCCTTGGCCGGGCGAATATCGACGACAACGGCCTCATCCTTGTTGACCAGCGCGGTCAGCTCCGACGTGCTCAGGCTGCGACCACCGCGGCTCAGTTCATGTGCGATCAGCAACGCCAGCAGGATGACGAAGGCACCCACGAGCAGGTAGTGGGCAGTGGCAAATGCAATCAGGTGATCAACCATCAAGGAGGTTCCAGGGCGTTAAAATGGCGGTAAGTATACACAGCCGCCAAGGAGGGCCAACCCCCGTAAAGCGGTGACGCGCTCGGAACTTCGCTTTAAACTGCCACTCCCTTTTCCATTGTCTTCCTTTATTACCGCCGCGAGAGGATCTATGACTACCACGCCTAAACCTTTGGTCCTGATAATTCTCGATGGCTTCGGACACAGTGAAAGCCACCACGACAACGCCGTGTACTCGGCCAACAAGCCCGTGCTGGACCGCCTGAGCGCTACCGTCCCCAACGGATTGATCTCCGGTTCCGGCATGGACGTGGGCCTGCCGGACGGCCAGATGGGCAACTCGGAAGTCGGCCACATGAACCTCGGCGCCGGACGAGTGGTATACCAGGACTTCACCCGCGTCACCAAAGCGATCCGCGATGGCGAGTTCTTCGAGAACCCGACCATCTGCGCCGCGGTCGATAAAGCCGTGGCCGCCGGCAAGGCCGTGCATTTCATGGGCCTGCTGTCGGACGGCGGCGTACACAGCCATCAGGATCATCTGGTGGCAATGGCCGAACTGGCCTTCAAGCGCGGCGCCGACAAGATCTACCTGCACGCCTTCCTCGACGGTCGCGACACCCCGCCGAAAAGCGCGCAATCGTCCATCGAACTGCTCGACACCACCTTCGCCGCCCTCGGCAAGGGCCGCATCGCCAGCCTGGTGGGCCGTTACTTCGCCATGGACCGCGACAACCGCTGGGACCGCGTGTCCCAGGCCTACAACCTGATCGTCGACGGCCAGGCCGAATTCAATGCCGCCACGGCCCAGGAAGGCCTGGAAGCGGCCTACGCCCGTGGCGAGAGCGATGAGTTCGTCAAGGCCACCACCATCGGCGAGCCGGTGAAGGTCGAAGACGGCGACGCCGTAGTATTCATGAACTTCCGTGCCGACCGTGCCCGCGAGCTGAGCCATGTGTTCGTCGATGAAGGTTTCAAGGACTTCGAGCGCGCACGCCAGCCGAAAGTCGAGTTCGTCATGCTCACCCAGTACGCCGCCAACATCCCGGCCCCGTCGGCGTTCGCCCCGGGCAGCCTGGAAAACGTGCTGGGTGATTACCTGGCGAAAAACGGCAAGACCCAGCTGCGCATCGCCGAGACCGAGAAGTACGCCCACGTGACGTTCTTCTTCTCCGGTGGCCGTGAAGAACCGTTCCCGGGCGAAGAGCGCATCCTGATCCCATCGCCAAAAGTCGCCACCTACGACCTGCAGCCGGAAATGAGTGCGCCGGAAGTGACCGACAAGATCGTCGATGCCATCGACAACCAGCGTTACGACGTGATCGTCGTCAACTACGCCAACGGCGACATGGTCGGCCATAGCGGTAACCTGGAAGCGGCGGTCAAGGCCGTTGAATGCCTGGACCTGTGCGTTGGCCGCATTGTCGACGCCCTGGAAAAAGTCGGCGGCGAAGCGCTGATCACCGCAGACCATGGCAACTGCGAGCAGATGTCCGACGAGTCCACCGGCCAGGCACACACCGCCCACACCACCGAGCCGGTGCCGTTCATCTATGTCGGCAAACGTGACCTGAAAGTGCGTGAAGGTGGCGTGCTGGCGGATGTGGCGCCGACCATGCTGATGCTGATGGGGCTGGAGAAGCCTGAAGAGATGACTGGGACCTCGATCCTGGTCTGATCTAAATGTGGGAGGGGGCTTGCTCCCGATAGCGGTTTATCAGTCAGCTCATAGGTAGCTGACCCACCGCAATCGGGAGCAAGTCGAATCGTCGCACCGCCCCTCCCACATTGGTTTTGTGGTGTTTGATAGATGTCTTTTTGCCATACCCCCGCCACTCGGCACCTATCTTGCCGTAACTCCCCAATTGGGCGTTTTTTTTGCAGCGCTTGGCGGGCATACTAGGCCGTCCTTTTCCCCTGGTGTCGCCCGCCTCTATGCTTCGCGCCTTGATAACCCTTGCTCTTGTCTGCCTGCTTCAACCGGCGTTTGCCGATGAGCGCGCACAAACCCAACAACAGTTGGACGCTACGCGTCAGGACATTACCGAGCTGAAAAAGCTGCTCGGCAAGCTCCAGGAAGAAAAATCCGGGGTGCAAAAAGACCTGCGCGGCACCGAAACCGAAATGGGCAAGCTTGAGAAGCAGGTCCAGGAGCTGCAAAAAGAACTAAAGAAGAGCGAGTCGGAACTGGAGCGACTCGACGCTGAGAAAAAAAAACTCCAGAGCGCACGCGTTGAACAGCAACGCCTGATCGCGATCCAGGCCCGTGCCGCCTACCAGAGCGGTCGCCAGGAATACCTCAAGCTGCTGCTCAACCAGCAGAACCCGGAAAAATTCGCCCGCACCCTCACCTATTACGATTACCTGAGCTAGGCGCGCCTGGCGCAATTGAAGGGTTTCAATGAAACCCTGCGCCAATTGGCCAATGTCGAGCAGGAAATTGCCGACCAGCAATCGCAACTGCTCGACCAGAAAAGCGCCCTCGACGTTCAGCGCGACCAGTTGGACAAGGTGCGCAAGGAGCGCCAGCAGGCCCTGGCCAAGCTCAACAGCGATGTAAAAGCCCGCGACGCCAAGCTCCAGGCCCGCGAGCAGGATCAGGCCGACCTGGCCAAAGTGCTCAAGACCATCGAAGAAACCCTGGCCCGCCAGGCACGCGAGGCCGAAGAAGCGCGGCAAAAAGCGCTGATCGCCCAGCAGGAAGCGGAAAAAAAGCGCCAGCGTGAGGCCGAACTGGCTGCCACCAGCGACGCGCCGGCACCGCGCAAACCCGCGCGCGCCAGCCCCGGCCCGCTGGTTTCCAGCAGCGGCGAGTCGTTCGGCGGCCCTTTTGCTTCGGCACGGGGCAAACTTCCATGGCCGGTTGATGGTCGACTATTGGCACGCTTTGGGGAAACCCGTGGCGATGACACCCGCGCCAAGTGGGATGGGGTGATGATCAGCGCCTCAGCCGGCAGCCAGGTCCATGCCGTTCACGGTGGGCGCGTGGTGTTTGCCGATTGGCTGCGGGGCGCCGGTTTACTGGTGATTCTCGACCATGGAAATGGCTATTTGAGCCTTTACGGCCACAATCAGACATTACTCAAGTCGGCAGGTGATGTTGTAAAAGCCGGTGAATCCATCTCCACTGTCGGTAACAGTGGCGGCCAGGACACACCGGCGCTGTACTTCGCTATTCGTCAGCAGGGTCGCCCGAGCGATCCCGCACAATGGTGCCGTTCCCAAGGATAGGGCCGCATCTACATTAGGAGTTCGTTCGACATGCTGCATTTGTCCCGCCTCACTTCGCTGGCCCTGACGATCGCCCTGGTGATCGGCGCGCCTCTGGCTTTTGCCGACCAGGCTGCACCCGCTGCAATGGCCGCGACCACCAAGGCGCCGTTGCCGCTGGATGAGCTGCGCACCTTTGCCGAGGTCATGGACCGGATCAAGGCAGCGTATGTCGAACCCGTAGACGACAAGGCCCTGCTGGAAAATGCCATCAAGGGCATGCTCAGCAACCTCGACCCGCACTCCGCCTACCTGGGCCCGGAAGATTTCGCCGAGCTGCAGGAAAGCACCAGCGGTGAGTTCGGCGGCCTGGGCATCGAAGTGGGCTCCGAAGACGGCCAGATCAAAGTGGTCTCGCCCATCGACGATACCCCTGCGTCCAAGGCCGGTATTCAGGCCGGCGATCTGATCGTGAAGATCAACGGCCAGCCGACCCGTGGCCAGAGCATGACCGAGGCCGTCGACAAGATGCGCGGCAAGCTCGGCCAGAAAATCACCCTGACCCTGGTGCGCGACGGCGGCAACCCGTTTGACGTGACCCTGGCCCGCGCGACCATCACGGTCAAGAGCGTGAAGAGCCAGTTGCTGGAGTCGGGTTACGGCTACATCCGTATCACCCAGTTCCAGGTCAAGACCGGCGACGAAGTGGCCAAGGCCCTGGCCAAGCTGCGCAAAGACAATGGCAAGAAACTCAACGGCATCGTGCTCGACCTGCGCAACAACCCCGGCGGCGTGTTGCAGTCGGCAGTTGAGGTGGTCGACCACTTTGTCACCAAGGGCCTGATCGTTTATACCAAAGGCCGTATCGCCAATTCCGAACTGCGCTTCTCGGCCACCGGCAACGACCTGAGCGAAAACGTGCCACTGGCGGTGCTGATCAACGGCGGCAGTGCCTCGGCGTCGGAAATCGTCGCCGGCGCGCTGCAAGACCTCAAGCGCGGCGTGCTGATGGGCACCACCAGTTTTGGCAAAGGTTCGGTGCAGACGGTGTTGCCGTTGAACAACGAACGCGCATTGAAAATCACCACAGCGCTGTATTACACACCGAACGGCCGCTCGATCCAGGCCCAAGGCATCGTGCCGGACATCGAAGTGCGCAGGGCCAAGATCACCAACGAGATCGACGGCGAGTACTACAAGGAGGCCGACCTGCAGGGTCACCTGGGCAATGGCAACGGCGGCGCCGACCAGCCTACCGGCAGTGGCGCCAAGGCCAAGCCGATGCCGCAGGACGATGACTACCAACTGGCCCAGGCACTGAGCCTGCTCAAGGGCCTGAGCATCACTCGCAGCCGTTGATCATGCGTTTTGCCCTGATCATCGCTGTGCTGTGCAGCCTGGCAGGGGTCGCTCACGCGGCCCCTGCCGGCGAACCCCACAAAGCCTACCTGACTCTCATCATCGACGACCTGGGGCAAAACCTGCCGCGCGATCGCCGTGTACTTGCGCTGCCCGGCCCGGTGACCACCGCGATCATGCCCGACACGCCCCATGCCGCCGAATTCGCCCGCGAGGCGCACAAGGCCGGCAAGATCGTGATCCTGCACATGCCCATGGACCCGGCCACCGGCCCCTTCGCCTGGCACCCCGAGTTACCGGTGGAGGAACTCGGCAAGCGCCTGGACGCCGCGTTCCAGGCTGTGCCCTATACCGCCGGCATCAACAACCACATGGGCAGCCGCATGACCGCGCAACCGCAGGCCATGGCGTGGTTGATGGCCGAGCTACAACGGCGCCACAAGTTCTTCGTGGACAGCCGCACCAGCGCGCAGACCGTCGCCGCCGCCGAGGCGCAGAAAATCGGCTTGGCGCATGTTTCGCGGGATGTGTTCCTCGATGACGAACGCACCGAGGCAGCAATTACCACCCAACTGCAAACCGCAATCAAGCTGGCGCATAAGCAGGGTTCGGCGGTGATGATCGGGCACCCTTACCCGCAGACCCTGGCGGTGCTGGAGCGCGAGCTGCCCAAGCTCAAGGCCCAGGGTATCGACTGGATCGATATCAAGCTGATGATCAGCGTGCGCAGTAATCGGGCCATGAGTGCCCACGGCAAAAACGGCATTTACCGCTAAATGAAGGCAGCGAAGATCCAATGTGGGAGGGGGCTTGCCCCCGATGGCGGTGTGTCAGCTGAAAATGTATTGGCTGATCTACTGCTATCGGGGCAAGCCCCCTCCCACATTTTGACCGCGTTTATTCTGCGCAACTGCCAACTTCAGAGGTAACGCGCCATGATTTCGTCTACACGACCGCTCTTGCGCAACTCATCCAGCGCCGTCTGGAGCTTGGCGACCACCTCATCAGGCACTTCCCTGTTCAACGCCAAATAAAGCTGCGCACTGTTGAACCGCAACACCGTCTTGAGCCCGCTCACACCAACCTGGCGCGCCAGGTAACGCCCGGCGGGATCGCCGGTGGCCCACAGGTCGATCTGGCCGTCCATGAGCTTTTGCGCATTGTCCTGATCGCGCAGAGCGACAACCGGGTTAAGCCCCTGTTTCCCCAAGGTTTCCGCAATCGCATCGCCCTTGTAAGCACCGATCTTGTAGCGGCGGGCGTGCTCAAGATCGTTGAGCTGGATTGTGCTGTCGGCCTTGGCCAGTAATACCCAATCGTCCGGCCCGATGGGGCCGACCCATTTGAACAAGGCTTCACGGTCCGGCAGCCGCGCCATCACAAATACACCGTAACCAGGCTTTTCCAGGGCGAGTTTGTAGATTCGCTCCCAAGGAAAACGCAACGTAAGGTTGTAGGAAATGCCGGCGCGCTGGAAGGTTTCGCGCACAATGTCCACGGCGATGCCTTCGATGTTCTCGTCCTTGGCGAAGTTCTTGCCGTTTTTCGCCATGTTGTAGGGCGGGAAATTTTCCGTCAGCAGCACCAGGGAGGCGTCAGACGGCTCTTCGGCTTGGGCCGTACCGGCCATGAGCATGGAGGTACTGGCGAGGGCGAGCAGCAGGTGTTTGAACATGAAGGCTACCGGAATCCATGGCAAGCGCAGAGAGTGCCGCGAGCCTGCCATGGTGTCCAGCAGCGTTTAGCGAACGACGATACCGCGCGCTGCCATGTAGGCCTTGGCCTCAGGTACGGTGTATTCACCAAAGTGGAAAATACTCGCCGCCAGCACTGCGCTGGCATGGCCTTCGATAACACCGTCGGCCAAATGCTGCAGGTTACCGACGCCACCGGAGGCGATCACCGGGATACCCAGTGCATCGCTGATAGCGCGGGTCACGCCCAGGTCGAAGCCGTTTTTCATGCCGTCCTGGTCCATGCTGGTCAGCAGGATTTCACCGGCGCCCAGGCCTTCCATCTTCATCGCCCACTCCACCGCGTCCAGCCCGGTAGGTTTGCGCCCGCCGTGGGTGAAGATCTCCCAGCGCGGGGTTTCGCCCGGGCCGGAGACCTTCTTGGCGTCGATTGCGACCACGATGCACTGCGAGCCAAAGTGTTGCGCGGCTTCACCGACGAACTCGGGGTTGAATACCGCGGCGGTGTTGATCGAGACCTTGTCCGCGCCGGCATTGAGCAGGTTGCGGATGTCTTGCACAGTGCGCACGCCACCGCCCACGGTCAACGGGATGAACACCTGGCTGGCCATGCGCTCGACGGTATGCAATGTGGTGTCGCGGCCATCGACGCTGGCGGTAATGTCGAGAAAGGTAATCTCGTCGGCACCTTGCTCATCGTAGCGACGGGCGATTTCCACCGGGTCGCCGGCATCGCGGATGTTCTCGAACTTGACGCCCTTGACCACCCGACCGTTGTCGACGTCCAGGCAAGGGATGATGCGTTTGGCCAGCGCCATGGTCAGTCCTCAGCCGTTGTAGGCGTCGCAGTAAGCCTGGGCTTGCGCAACGTCCAGGGTGCCTTCGTAAATCGCACGGCCAGTGATGGCGCCAATGATGCCAGGCGCCTTGGCGTCCAGCAGCGACTTGATATCGCCCAGGTTGTGAATGCCGCCGGAAGCGATCACCGGAATCTTCGTGGCCGCTGCCAAGGCTGCGGTGAACGGCACATTGCAGCCCTGCATCATGCCGTCTTTGGCGATATCGGTATAAACAATGGCGGACACGCCGTCGGCTTCGAACTGCCTGGCCAGGTCGATCACCTGCACGGTGCTGATCTCAGCCCAGCCGTCGGTAGCCACGAAGCCGTCTTTGGCATCCAGGCCAACGATGACCTTGCCAGGAAACGCACGGCAGGCTTCGGCGACGAAGGCCGGGTCTTTCACGGCCTTGGTGCCGATGATCACGTAGCTCACGCCAGCTTTGACGTAATGCTCGATGGTTTCCAGGGAGCGAATGCCGCCGCCGATCTGGATCGGCAGGTTCGGGTAGCGCTTGGCAATCGCGGTGACCACCTCACCATTGACCGGCTGGCCTTCGAAGGCACCGTTCAAGTCCACCAGATGCAAACGACGGCAGCCACCTTCCACCCATTTGGCGGCCATGCTCACCGGGTCGTCGGAGAACACCGTGGAATCTTCCATGCGGCCCTGGCGCAGGCGTACACAAGCGCCGTCCTTGAGATCGATAGCGGGGATAATCAGCATCTGGCAAACCTTATTCGATATTCAGCAATGCTTGGGAAATCAGGGTTTCTCAAGCGACCACAAGTCGCTTTCGATGCTTTCGAACCTTTCCTTAAGGAGCGTCTGCGTGTCGAAAATCGCCCTGTTGTAATAGTGCGGTGCCACTTCGGTGGTGAACAGCTCAAGAATCTCGGCGACCTCGAACGAGCCCAGCTTGAGCTCGAAGCGGTCTTCCATGAAACGCTTGATCTTGTCGGTTGCCTCACGCTCTTGCTCGGGCGTGAGGTTCAAGATCGGCGGCTTCGGTTTCCTGGCCATTTACCAGCGACCATCCCACGCGGCGAAGTTCTGCAGCAATTGCAGGCCATGGGTATGGCTCTTTTCCGGGTGGAATTGCACGGCAAAACGTGAACCTTCGGCCAGCGCTGCGGCGAAGTCGACACCATAGTGCCCGCCACCCACCACCTGGCGCGGGTTACCGGCAGCGATGTAGTAGCTGTGCACGAAGTAGAAACGCGCCATGTCCGGGATTTCGTGCCACAGCGGGTGGTCGACGGTACGGCGCACCTCGTTCCAGCCCATGTGCGGGACCTTCAAATGCTCACCGTCTTCATGCAAGTCTTTGCCGAAGAACTTCACCTGGCCGGGAAACATACCGATGCAATCGACGCCGCCGTTCTCCTCACTGCTGTCGAGCAAGGCTTGCATGCCGACGCAGATACCGAGGAATGGACGATCCTGGCTGACCTCGCGCACCAGGCTGTCAAAGCCCAGGCGGCGGATTTCGGCCATGCAATCGCGAATCGCGCCAACACCGGGGAACACCACACGGTCGGCTTCGCGAATCACGTTGGCATCGCTGGTGATCAGCACCTTGCCGGCGCCTACGTGCTCGAGGGCCTTGGCCACCGAGTGCAGGTTGCCCATGCCGTAGTCGATAACCGCGACCGTCTGCATTACAGGACGCCCTTGGTCGACGGCATTTGCCCGCCCATGCGCTCATCGACTTCCACAGCCATGCGCAACGCGCGGCCGAAAGCCTTGAACACGGTTTCGATCTGGTGGTGGGTGTTGGTGCCGCGCAGGTTGTCGATATGCAGGCTGACCAGTGCGTGGTTGACGAAGCCCTGGAAGAATTCCTGGAACAGGTCCACATCAAAGCCACGGCCCACGTTGGCGCGGGTGTAGGGCACGTGCATCTGCAGGCCTGGGCGGCCGGAGAAGTCGATCACCACACGCGACAGCGCTTCATCCAGCGGAACATAGGCATGACCGTAGCGACGGATGCCTTTCTTGTCGCCGATGGCCTTGGCAAATGCCTGGCCGAGGGTTATGCCCACGTCTTCCACCATGTGGTGGTCGTCGATGTGCAGGTCGCCCTTGCCGACGATATCCAGGTCGATCAGTCCATGACGGGCGATCTGGTCCAGCATGTGCTCAAGAAAAGGGACACCGATATCAAATCGGGCCTTTCCGGTGCCATCCAGGTTGATCGAGGCTTTGATCTGGGTTTCCAGAGTGTCGCGCTCAACAGACGCCTTACGTTCGGCCATCACCAGCTCCGCAAAATCATTGGGCGAAAAAGGCAGCCATTATAGGGGCGCGGGCGCCAAACAGAAACATCGAAGGGGATAAGACTGACGGCGTGTCGGGGTTAGACATGTGCATACATGCATAACCAATGTGGGAGGGGGCTTGCTCCCGATAGCGGTAGATCAGTCAACAATGCACTGACTGATGCGCCGCCATCGGGAGCAAGCCCCCTCCCACAAGGGTTTTGCAGTGTTAGTGGAACAGTACCGCGGTCTTCTGCAGGGTCACCCACACACCCCACGCCAACGGAATACCCACCACCAGCCAGGCGGCGATCGCCAACGGCTTGCTGGCGGCGGAGGCCTTCCACTCCAGCACGGTGGACGCATCGGCACCCTTGTCATGCCCGAGCGCCTGTTCGGCGGCCAGTTCGGCATCGGTCATGAAGTACTTGTCGGCCACCGGGCGTACCAGCAGGTTGCAGATGAAACCCAGCACCAGCAGACCGGCAAGGATGTACAAGGTGATGTCATACGCCGCGGCGCGTTCAACGCCGATGCTCAGCTGATATTCACGCAGGTAGTTCACCAGTACCGGCCCCAACACGCCCGCAGCAGCCCAGGCGGTCAACAGGCGACCGTGAATAGCACCGACCATCTGGGTACCGAACAAGTCGGCCAGGTAAGCCGGAACCGTCGCAAAACCACCGCCGTACATCGACAGGATGATGCAGAACGCCGCCACGAACAGCGCCACGTTGCCCAGATGCCCCAGGTTCGGGATCAGCGCGTACAGGGCAAAGCCCAGGGCGAAGAACACAAAGTAGGTATTCTTACGTCCCAGGTAGTCGGAGAACGACGCCCAGAAGAACCGGCCACCGATGTTGAACAGGCTCAACAGGCCGGTAAAACCAGCGGCAATGGCTGCAATGGAGGCAAGCTGACCGGCATCCAGCTGGCCAAATGGCACATCAACACCCAGCAACTTGCCGCCGAACACTTCCTGCAACAGTGGCGAGGCCATGCCGAGGATGCCGATACCGGCCGATACGTTCAGGCACAGCACCAGCCATACCAGGCGGAATTGCGGGGTTTTCCACGCGACATTCACATGCACGTGACGGTGAGTGATCATCGCGTTGCTGGCTTTTTTCGCCGGCGCGGTCCAGCCCTCAGGCTTCCAGCCGGTCGGCGGAACGCGATACAGCAGTGCGCCACCGATCATGAACACGAAGTAAATCGCCGCCATGACCACAAAGCTCTGCCATACACCTACGCTGGTCGGCGAAGAGAAATGGCCCATCAGTGCCGCAGCCAGGGGCGCACCCACCATCGCGCCGCCGCCAAAGCCCATGATCGCCATGCCGGTAGCCATGCCGCGCTTGTCCGGGAACCACTTGATCAAGGTCGAAACGGGCGAGATATAGCCCAGGCCCAGGCCGATACCGCCAATGACACCGGAGCCGATCCACATCAGCCAGATCTGGTGGGTATAGATGCCCAGCGCCGAGATCAGCAGGCCACCGCACCAGCACAACGCCGAGACCACACCGGCCTTGCGTGGCCCGGCATGTTCGAGCCAGCCGCCCCAGATCGCGGCCGAGCAGCCCAGGAAGATGAAGAACAGGGTGTAGATCCAGCCCAGCATGGAGATGGGCCAGTCGCATTGGGACGAGAAGACCTGGGCGATGAAGCTCATGTCTGGCGCGCAGGCGACCGGTGCGGTGATACCCAGCGCTTTGGACAACGGCAGCCAAAACACCGAGAAGCCGTAGGCCATGCCGATGCACAGGTGGATGGCCAGGGCGGCCGGTGGAACCAGCCAGCGGTTGAACCCCGGCTTGGCGATGATGCGCTCCTTGGACAGGAACGCAGGCTGTGCGGCGGCGGTGCCGGCCACAGTGCTAGTGCTCATTGGTGTTTCCCCCAGTTATTGGTATGCGTCCGTCAGGCGCTCTCCTCCTCGGCCTTGCACGCAAAGCGTGGCCGTTTTTTTGAGTGAAGCTCCATTTAAAGCGCGACGATACGTCGCAGAAGGCGGACGAACGTGCAGAGATTAGCATCAGTGGATGACAGAAAAATCAAACTGCCACTACCTTTTTTGGATTATCTGTACTTTTCTGACGTCAAAATCCCATTTCCGAGCCCCTGGATACAATGTAACGATCCGTGAACTGACGCAGGCCGTCGGGCGTTATACTCTTCGGCTAAATTTTGAAATCGACATACAAGGACTCGCCCATGAAAGCGTTCGGCAAAATCCTGGGTCTGGTACTTCTCGGGCTGTTGCTGATCATTGTGGCGCTCGGCTTTGCCCTGACCCACCTCTTCGATCCCAACGACTACAAAGAAGAAATTCGCCAGATAGCCCGCGACAAGGCCCACATCGAGCTGACGCTCAATGGCGATATCGGCTGGAGCCTGTTCCCCTGGCTGGGCCTGGAGTTGCACGAGGCCAGCGTCGCGACCCTGACTGCACCGACTCAACCTTTCGCCGATTTGCAGATGCTCGGCCTGTCGGTACGCGTACTGCCGCTGCTGCGCCGCGAAGTGCAGATGAGCGATGTGCGTGTGGAGGGCCTGAACCTGCGCCTGAACCGCGACAAGCAAGGCCATGGCAACTGGGAAGACATCGGCAAGAACCTGCCCGACGAAACCACGGATACCCCTGCGCCGGCCCCCGTCGAACCGGTGGCTGAAACCAAACCGGAAAAACCCCCGCAGCCGATCCGCCTGGACATCGACAGCCTGACCATCAACAACGCTCGCGTGGAATACACCGATGAACAGACCGGCAAGCAATTGAGTGCCGAGAGCATCCAGTTGAGCGCCGGGGCCATCCACGAGGGCGCCAGCATTCCGCTCAAACTCACCGCGTTCCTGGGCAGCAACCAGCCACTGATGCGCGTCAAGACCGAGCTGAACGGCAACTTGCGCATCCAGCGTGCCCTCAAGCGCTACCAGTTCGAAGACATGCGCCTGAGCGGCGAAGCCACCGGCGAGCCGCTGCAAGGCAAGACCGTGAGTTTCTCCACCCAGGGCCAATTGTTGGTGGATCTGGCGGCCAACGTCGCCGAATGGACCAACCTGAAACTGTCGGCCAACCAGTTGCGCGCCTTGGGCGAACTGAAGGTCAACGACCTGGACAAGACCCCGCAGGTCAGTGGTGCTTTGTCTGTGGCCCAGTTCGATCTGGCCAAGTTCCTTGAGAGCGTCGGCCACCCGCTGCCGGCCATGGCCCCTGGCAGCCTGAGCAAGGTCGAGCTGGTGAGTCGCCTCAAGGGCACGCCCACCAGCGTCGCCCTGGAAAATCTGAACCTGAAACTCGACGAAAGCACCTTCAGCGGCCGTGTCGCTGTCGATGATTTCGCCAAGCAGTCGCTGCGCGTACAGCTCAAGGCCGATACCTTCAATGCCGACAACTACTTGCCGGCCAAATCAGAAGCCGCCAAAGGCGCAACCGCCGCTCGCCAGGCCGAAGTGCAGAACAGCGAGGCCGGTGCGATGGCAGCCGGCGGCAACACGCCACTGCCGGACGCCCCGACCAAAGGCGCCTGGAGCACCGACAAGCTGCTGCCGCTGACCCGCCTGCGCAGCCTGGATATCGACGCCGACCTTGCGTTCGGACAATTGACCCTGAGCCAGCTGCCGATCCAGAACGCGGCGCTGAAAGCCTCCGGCATCGACGGCCAGCTCAAGCTCGACACCCTGAGCGGTGGTCTCTACAACGGTACCTTCCAGGCCAATGGCACGCTCGATGTGCGCCAGGATCTCCCGCTTCTGGCCATGCAAACCCATATCAAGCAAGTACCGGTTGAGAAAATCCTGCAGGCCCAAGGGAAAAACCCGCCGGTCAAAGGCCAGGTCACCCTGGACAGCAACCTGACCGGGCGTGGCAACAGCCAGAAGGCACTGATCGACAGCCTCAACGGCACCGCCAGCTTTGTGATCAATAACGGTGTGTTGCTCAACGCCAATATCGAGCAACAGGTCTGCACCGGTATCGCCCTGCTCAACCGCAAGACCCTGGCCAGCACGCCACCGGGCAAGGACACCCCCTTCCAGGAACTGCGCGGCAACCTGACGTTGCGTAACGGCGTGGCCAGCAACCCTGACCTGAAAGTGCGTATCCCAGGGCTGACGGTCAATGGCAACGGCGATGTCGACTTGCGCGTGCTGGGCATGGACTACCGCGTCGGCATCATTGTCGAAGGCGACAAGCGCGAGGTGCCGGACCCGGCCTGCCAGGTCGGCGCCAACTTCCAGGGCATTGAAGTGCCGCTGCGCTGCCGTGGCCCGCTGGAGCTTGGCGCCAAGGCCTGCCGTCTGGACAAGGACGGCCTGGGCCAGGTCGCCCTCAAGGCTGCCGGCAATCGCCTGAACGAGAAATTGGAAGAGAAGCTCGACAAGGTCAATCCAAAAATCAAGGACGCCTTGAAAGGTCTGTTCAACCGATGAGAGACGAGCAGTTTTCAGCGGCGGTACTCGATTGGTACGACCGCCACGGCCGTCATGACCTGCCCTGGCAACAGGGCATCACCCCGTACCGGGTGTGGGTGTCGGAGATCATGCTGCAACAGACCCAGGTGAGCACTGTGCTCAATTACTTCGACCGGTTCATGGCATCCCTGCCGACGGTCGAAGCCCTGGCCGCCGCACCGGAAGACGAAGTGCTGCACCTGTGGACCGGCCTGGGCTACTACACCCGGGCGCGCAACCTGCAAAAGACCGCCAGGATCGTGGTGGCCGAATACGGCGGCGAATTCCCCCGCGACGTCGAAAAGCTCACCGAACTGCCGGGCATCGGCCTATCGACTGCCGGTGCGATAGCCAGCCTGAGCATGGGCCTGCGCGCGCCGATCCTCGACGGCAACGTCAAGCGCGTGCTGGCACGCTTTACCGCGCAGGAGGGCTACCCGGGCGAGCCAAAGGTGGCCAAACAACTGTGGGCCACCGCAGAGCGCTTCACACCCTTTGAGCGCGTCAACGCCTACACCCAGGCGATGATGGACATGGGTGCCACCCTTTGCACCCGCAGCAAACCCAGCTGTCTGCTGTGCCCGCTGGAAAAAGGCTGCGAAGCCCACATGCTCGGCCTGGAGACGCGTTATCCGATCCCCAAACCGCGCAAGACCATCCCGCAAAAGCGCACGCTGATGCCCATGCTGGCGAACGCCGAGGGCGCGATCCTGCTTTACCGTCGCCCTTCCACGGGCCTGTGGGGCGGTTTGTGGAGCTTGCCCGAGCTGGATGACCTGAGCGACCTCGACCACCTGGCCAACCAGCACGCCCTCGCACTGGGCAAGCATCAGGAACTGCCGGGGCTGATCCACACCTTCAGCCACTTCCAGCTGGCTATCGAACCCTGGCTGGTCCAGGTCGAGGAATCCGCCCATCACGTGGCCGAGGCCGACTGGCTTTGGTATAACCTCGCCACCCCGCCGCGCCTGGGCCTTGCCGCCCCGGTGAAAAAACTGCTGAAGCGCGCGGCGCAAGCATTGAACGCAGGAGTTTCGTCATGACCCGCACCGTTATCTGCCGCAAGTACAAAGAAGAACTGCCAGCCCTGGAACGCCCTCCGTACCCAGGTGCCAAGGGCCAGGACATCTACGACCACGTCTCCGCCAAAGCCTGGGGTGACTGGTTGAAACACCAGACCCTGCTGATCAACGAAAAACGCCTGAACATGATGAACGCCGAAGACCGCAAATACCTGGCCGGCGAAATGGATAAGTTCTTTTCCGGCGAGGAATACGCCCAAGCCGAAGGTTACGTGCCACCTGCTCAATAATTGATCAAAAACCGGGGTCGGCACGTAAGCGACGGTAATAATTAAATATTTTTTGAAAACTTGCTTGACGACCCCCTGAAAAACCCGTTTAATGCGCCCCGTTGCCCAGATAGCTCAGTCGGTAGAGCAGGGGATTGAAAATCCCCGTGTCGGCGGTT
The DNA here is from genome assembly GCF_023127895.1 of Pseudomonas sp. NCIMB 10586. Taxonomy (NCBI): domain Bacteria; kingdom Pseudomonadati; phylum Pseudomonadota; class Gammaproteobacteria; order Pseudomonadales; family Pseudomonadaceae; genus Pseudomonas; species Pseudomonas sp. NCIMB 10586. The sequence continues at coordinate 220,917 of NZ_SPKQ01000037.1, read as the reverse complement.
CGATTCCGTCTCTGGGCACCAAAATACCGAGAAACCCCAAGGAACAATGTGTTCCTTGGGGTTTTTTATTGCCTGCGATTTAATGTGCTCTGGATCACCTTGGACCCGGATGCCGAGCAGGAGCGCCTTGAATAAAGGCAATCACGATACCGGCACCGATCAGGCCCATCGAGAGAGCCGTCGAGGGAGTGAGCCTTCCAAGCGCCTGGATTTGAATACTCTGTGGCGCCAGATAGTACGGACGCAAAAAATGCTCAAGGAAATATGTATGAAGTATTGCTGGATCGCACTTGCCCTGCTGCTTGGCGCCTGCGCAAGAACCCCTTCCCCAGAGCAACTGGCAGAACAGCAGCTATGGGAACAACAGTTGATAAGCCATATACAACTGTTCAAATTTTACCCGGCAAACGCTCAGGCGCAGGGGCTGGAAGGCCAGGTCAATATTGAATTCATCATCGATGCCCACGGCAACTTGTTGCGTCAGCGCGTGATCAGTCACTCAGGCTCTGAGCTTTTTGTTGCTGCCGTGCAGGCATCTCTTCCAGCAGCATCGCCAATGCCTGCTCCGCCTGCGTCAGTTCTCAAGGATGGTGAAGTCGAGGTGCGCGCACCCTTTGTGTTTTGCGTGACCCCATCCTGCGCAGGCTAAGCTAAGCCCCAGAGCGATTGAGGCTTGTTTTTCACTGGCTTCAATCGTCCACCCTTTACCCCATTCACAGCTGTAAGGTTTCTTTCATGACACGCCTCTTGCTCTGCTCGCTATTACTGCTGACTGCACTACTCAGTGGATGCGCCACGCAAATGGACGTAGCGATCAACGCGACACCCGATCCGGACTATCACTTCGATCGCCAGGCAACCGTACTGGTGACGTCTGTCGGGGGCAGCGACGAAAACGCACTCAATGCCCGGTACTACCTGCGCGACATGGTCAGCGCCATGAAGGACCAGGGCTTTCGCAATGTCTTTACCGACACCACGCTGCCCAAGAACCATGCACCGATCAAAATGACCATCACCCTTGATGTCGAAAGCAAGCAGGTCACTTACCGCTACACCGCTACCGAGTATGGCCAGGTAGCAAACAGCACCACCACACAGTGCAAGAAGAACAAGAAAAAGACCGATCAACTGACCTGCACCAGCACCCCGAACACCTCCTATGGCCCGGTAGGCACATCGGAACGCACCGGCTACACCACCCTCACCACCTTCCGGGCTACCGCTCGGGACGAGGCGAGCAGGCGCGCGGTGTATGTGCTTCGAGTATCGTCCTATAACGACGATTGCCAGGCGGCGAAGGTCGAAGCCTTCCTGGTACAGCAGGGCCTGCAGAACCTGAACTTCCAGGACCGCGTGCAGCGCAATTACACGGTGACGATGCCTGAGGGGTATCGCTGCAAATAGCTTGCTCCCGTCCGGATACAGCTTGGGCACCCTGACCAAAGTCAACCGGACCTAGTTTCATTGGGGATGTTTTTCACTTATCCGAACTGTTTTTTTGAGATAGTGTAGGGCCTCATCAGGCCCCTAACGCCTTCCCTACGGGCATCAAATCAGCCTGCTTTCGAGATAATCAAAATATCAATTGGAGATACTTTCCATATGCCCGAGTTTGCTCATCACGATCTGGAGCTATTGAACCCCTCGTTCGACTCGGGCCTGGTTGATGTTCTGAGCGAGCTGGAACACCTGCGCCGCCTGCAACTGGGTGGCGATACACCGCCTGCTGTTTTTTTCCAGTTGAAAGCCCTGTTTCATACGCTGGAAAGCCTGGGCTCTGCACGTATCGAGGGCAACCACACGACACTGGCCGACTACATCGAAAGCAAAGTCGAAGGGGCAGCCGAGGCTTCAGATCCGTTGCGGGAAATTGCGAATATCGAAAAGGCCATGGACTACGTCGAAAGCATCATGCAGACCGGCGCTGATCTCACGGAGTTTGCGATTCGAGAGCTTCACTCAATCACCGTCCAGGGACTGCAACGCGAAGGTGATCGTACGCCAGGTGCTTACCGCGAGTCCGGGGTCAGCATTGCCCAGTCCGATCACCTCCCGCCCGAGGCGGTGATGGTGCCAGGCTACATGCAAGAACTCGTCGCCTTTGTGAATAAGCAGGATGCCCCCAAGTACGATCTGATGAAAGTCGCGCTGGCCCACCACCGGTTTGGCTGGATCCACCCATTTGGCAACGGCAATGGCCGCGTCGTGCGCCTTCTGACGTACGCAATGTTGATGAAGTACGGCTTCAACGTGAGCGCTGGCGGCCGAGTCCTGAATCCGACGGCAGTCTTCTGTATCGACCGCGAAAAGTATTACTCGATGCTTTCCACCGCTGACACAGGCACCAAGGAAGGCCTTGAGGCTTGGTGTACGTATGTGCTGGCAGGCATTAGAGATGAATTAGAGAAAGTCAGCAGGCTGACGGACTACCGCTACCTGACCAGGCACATTCTTGCCCCCACCATTGCATTGGCGAAAGACCGCGCATGGATAACGCCTCTTGAAGAGAAAATTCTGAGCACGGCGATCCAACTGAAGGTGGTCAAGTCGGGCGATATCGCTGACGCTCTACCGACACTGTCCGCCGCCCAAAGAACCTATCAAATAAAAAAACTGGTCGACCAAGGGATGCTGCTTCCCATCAGTCCAGGCGCTCGGCAGTACACAATCGGGTTCTCAAATAATTATTTGATCAGAGGGGTTATCAAATCCCTGCGCGAAGAAGGCTTTATCCCTGAGCAGCTGGACAAACCTTATCCATGAGGAGGCCCGCCAAGTTGCCCCCTCACTTCAGCAAAAACACCATCAACGGATTGTCATTCAGCCGCCCCGCAAAGCTTGGCGCCAATTGCTCCACCGGCGAGCCCTTCAACAGCGCAGTCTCCTTGCGCGGCACAATCACCCAGGATGGCCGGGGCAGCTCACTCAGTTTCTCAAGCTGGTGACGCCCGACAAACAGTGGCTGCTCATCGTGATCCAGATTCATCATGTAGCGCACCGCCCAGGTGTCTCGGGCCAGGTCGACAAATACCAAAGGGCCCGGCTGTGATTCCCGCAGCGCCTCCACCTGGCTGACAAACCGTCGGGTGTCGAATTGCAGGTCCTTGGCCGGTTCTATCACCGCTACCAGCAACAACCATTGCGCCGCCAGTGCGATCACGCTGAGCCATACCAGACGCAACGGCCGGCGCCAGGCAATCAACGCCGCGAGTTGCAACACCACCAACACACCAATCATCAGCGGCAGGGAAATATCCGGCCAATAGCCCTGCTTGTGCCAGGCGTTCCGACACACAAACAACACAACCACGCACAACGCCGGTAACGCTGCGACAAGCCCTTCGTAACAACGGCGCACGCCCAACAGCCAGCCTTGCGCCTGGAGCAGCCCATAGGCCGCGACAGCCGCAAACATCGGCACCATCGGCAAGATGTAATAAGCGCGCTTGAAGTGCGGCACCGACAACCCGAGCAGAATCATCAAGCCACACGCCCCGAGGCGCACTAGCAGTTGCACCTGCCCGTCGACCCAGCGCTCCGGCCAGCGATGGCGCAGCGCGACCAGAGTGGCTAACGCCAGCGGCACCACCGGGAAGTAACGGTACAAACTCAGCTGGAAATAGAAATAGAACGGCTCACCGGACTCATCCAGGCGCCCGCCGACCTGCATCCTGAACACTTCATCAGCAAAGGCATCACCGCCACTCAATCGCGCAAGCTTCATCAGCAGCCACCAGCACACTGCTAGCAGCACCAGGCCGATAACGCCGTGGATCAGGACTTGCCGGACGCGTTCGCCCGGCCTGCCCAGCGCCCAATACACGCACACCACCCCACAGACCTCAATCAACCCCAGGGGGCCACGAATGGCAAAGGCCAGGACGAACAACGGGAACACCGCCAATTGCCGCAGCCGCGACCCCAGGCGCTCGCCACTGTGCAGCAGATAGAAACTGCCGACACACAGCAGCGCGATCATCTGGTCCAGGCAGACCGAGCGCGATTTTTCGAGCAACTGGGTGGTGAGCAGCGTCAGCAGCACCGTCAAAAATGCCCATGGGCGACTGAACGGCGCCAGCAGGCGGTACATCAGTGCGATCACACCGGCCGATGCAAGCGCGGTGGGCAGCACATTCGCCAGATGGTTCGGCGCATCAAACCAGCGAGCGAATACAAAACTGAAGAAGGTCGCGGTGCCTGGGTAGTCCGCGTAAGGCTGACCGTAAGTAGTGGGGAAAAAACTTGCGCCGTGGCGAAACATTTCCTGCATGAACAGCGCCCAGCGCCCATCAAAGCCCTGAGGCTGCTGATCCCAGATCCCCAACGTGAACAACAACAGGGCGATCAGAAAGAGGCCCAAGGACTCCAGGCGAAAACGGTTGCGATGATCCATCGGGTGACCTGTCAGGTGGGAAGCGCTGGCGTATGGTGCCGAGCACTGCCCTGAATAGCGCCTGAACAAACCTGAACATTCACGCTTTTATCGACTTGCGGGCCACACCACTGCCGGGATCAGGCGAACGTAGACCAACTCGGCCACCAACTCGACCAGGGTTTGCAGGATCACCGCCGCGGCAGCCAACCCGCGCATGTCCTCCGGCAAGGCCAGCGCCAATGGCAATACCACCAGCGAGTTGCGCGTCGAAGCACTGAACGTCACCGCCCGTGCGCTTGGCGCAGGCAGCGCAAACAGTCGCGCAGCCAGGATCCCCATCAACGGCGCCAGCAGTACGAAGCCCAGGTAGATCGCAAGCACTGGCAGCAACAGGTCGAAGTCGCGCATGACCGATGTGATTTGCGACCCAATCACCACGAACAACACCAGGGCCATCGCCGGCACCGGCAACCAAGCCCACGCACTGCTCCATTTGTCGACCAGCCTTGATCGTCGCGCCAGGTAGGCCGTCAGCACAGCCAGCAGCAACGGCACCACGATCAACAACAGGAATGCCTCGATAAATGGGCCGATCTCAACCACCACACCCGAGTGTGCGCCCAGCATAAAACCCAGGTACACCGGCAGCAGTGCCAACTGCAACAGCAACAGCAACGGTGTGGCCGCCAGCATCAACCGCGAATCGCCCTTGCCGATGTGGGTGAACACCACCACGTAATCAATACAGGGCGTCAACAACACCAGCAAGGCCCCCACCAACAGCCCGGGATGCCCCAGCAGGCCACGGGTCAGCGCCCACACCAGCAATGGCACCAGAACAAAGTTGGCCAGCAACAACGCCGAGACAAAGCGAATATTGCCCAAACCCTGGCGCAGATCGAGGAAAGGAATCTGCAGGAACATCGCGTACATCAATACCGCGATGGCGGGCGTGATCAATACGCTCAAGCCGTGAGCCACTAGAGGCGCGAACACACCACAGGCAGCGGCCAGCAGGATGGCGACAAAATAGAAGGGGATCTGGTTATGCTCAAGGGCATCGCGGGTCATGAAGACGCTCTGGCAGATGACAAAGGCATAGCCTATTGATCTATGGCCTGGTGGTCGAGCGCGATGAACGACCAAACCCGCCCGGATTTCCTTGGGATTTGCCCCAACCTGCGCTTCAATACTCCACCCCGATCCAGAACCCAAGGATGTTGAGCCCATGGCTTCGCCGAACAAGCAGCAAAAACGCGCCCAGCGGGCAAAGACCAAGGCCAAGCAAAACCGCACCCAGCGCGCCGTCGCGGCCAAGCCGGATGCGTTCGCCGGCGACGACAGCCGCATCGATCTTGAATCGGTGGACTTGACCGAACTGTTCGTCGAGATGCGCACCGCAGGCGAGATCAGCCAGCAGGCACTGTGCGCGGTATTCCTCGCACACCCGCTGTTGGCGCTGGTGCTGGAGCAGGAAGGCGAAGAGGAAGCGACCGACTTTATCCTGGCGGCGCTGATTGAATATCGGCAGTGGGCCACTGACAGCGATGACGAGGCCGCTGCGTTGGCGTGGATCGAATCGCCGCAGTTCCAGGCGGACTATGTAGCAGCATCCCAGGCGCTGACAGCCTCAACAGACTGACACATATCAAAATGTGGGAGGGGGCTTGCTCCCTCCCACATTTGCACCACATTCCGTCAGTTGAGCACTGCTGCGCCTGATTTCTAGGCCTTGCCGCAGCTCGCCACTACCAATACCACCTGCAAGCTCAGCATCTCAGTCGCTGACAACCTCAGCAGACTGACGCGCATCAAAATGTGGGAGGGGGCTTGCTCCCGATGGCAGAGTCTCAGTCGACATCTCAGTGACTGACACACTGCATCGGGGGCAAGCCCCCTCCCACATTTGCGTCACATTCCGTCAGTTGAGCACTGCTGCGCCTACCTTCTGGGCCTTGCGGCGGCTCGCCACGAACAACCCAGCCAGCACCACCAGCAAGCTCAACACTCCCGTCGCGATGATCTCGACCCGGTGCGCTTCCTGGAACAGCATGATGGTCAACGTACCGACGATAAACACCATCACGGCGTACGTCAGGCCAGGAAACAGCCACATCTTGAACACGATCTTCTCGCCCGCCGCCGCACGCTTTTGACGCATGCGCAGTTGCGACACGGCAATCACCAGGTACACCAGCAACGCAATGGCGCCGGAGCTGGCCAGCAGGAATTCGAACACGGCCGCCGGGGCCACGTAGTTGGCAAATACCGCCAGGAACGCCGCACCGGTGGACAGCAACACCGCCCAATAAGGTGTACCACTTTTGTTGGTGCGCTTGGCCACCGCTGGTGCATCACCGCGACGCCCGAGGGAGAACAACATACGCGAGGCGGTGTAGAGCGCCGAGTTGAGGCAACTGGTAACAGCCACCAGTACCACCAGGTCGACGATCAGTTTGGCATTCGGGATGCCCATGCGCTCAAGTACCGTCTGGTAGGAACCTACGGCGGCCAGGGCCGGATCGTTCCAAGGCACCAGCGACACGACAATGAAGATCGACAGCAGGTAGAACAAACCAATCCGCCAGATGACCGAGTTGGTGGCCTTGGTGATTTGCTGGCCGGGGTTCTTGGATTCCGCTGCAGCGATGGTCACGATCTCAGTGCCCATGAACGAGAACATGGTGGTCAGGATCGCTGCCAGAACCGCGCCCATCCCATTAGGCATAAAGCCCTGGGTATCGAACAGGTGCGAAACACCGCTGACCTGGCTGGTGGGCAAAAAGCCGAAAATCGCGGCCAGGCCGAGGATTACAAAGCCGACGATGGCCACGACTTTAATCAACGCAAACCAGAACTCGAACTCACCGTAGTTCTTCACGCTGAACAGGTTGGTTGCAGTCAGCAACAACGTAATGACCAGGGTAAACACCCAAATCGCCACGTCGGGGAACCAGGCGTGCAGGATAGTCGCCGCCGCGTTGGCTTCCAACGGAATCACCAGCACCCAGAACCACCAGTACAACCAACCAATGGTAAACCCAGCCCAGTGACCGATTGCGCGGTCGGCATAGGTAGAGAACGAACCGGTATCGGGTGACGCAACAGCCATCTCGGCCAGCATCCGCATCACCAGCACCACCAACGTACCGGCGGCCGCATAGGCCAGCAGCACGGCGGGGCCGGCGGCAGCAATCGCATGGCCAGAGCCGACAAACAAACCTGCGCCGATTACGCCGGCAATCGACAGCATGGTGACATGCCGCGGCTTGAGCCCCTGTTCGAGGTCATTGGAGCTTTGAGTACTACTCATTGACACACCTTTGCGAGGAATTGCGAAAACGGGTTCGCCCGGCCTGCAGCCTTTCTCGTGAAAAGAATCCAACAGGGCGTTCTTTATTTTTTACGCAAGATTTGCGCCAAAATGTAACAGAGCCGCCATTGACGCGGGCTGTAGGACAATTCATCGGCGCTCGCAAGTCTTTGAGAATCATGGCATTCCGCTATAGCGTTACCGTGCGACTCACCTTCAAGCCAATCAAGCGCACCAAAAACACACACTAAAAGTACGTGACGCCCCATAAACGGGCTGATATGGACCGTTTGCCCGGTTAACCCTTCCAACACCCGGCCAAAGCTGGCACCATCGCGCCCTTTTTACGCGAAGCCTGTGGATCTTTCGGGTTCAAACGTCTGTAGGTTGTTGATGGCGCGACACGCTACTGCGCCGATGCGACACACTGCCGCAGACCACCAGTTAACCGTCCGCAGCGCTGTTGGCTGTCATCCAAACGCTATGCTAGCTTGGCGCCTCGCCAGGAAGGCGGCCCAACAGCGAAGATCGCAACGAACACAATGAGGACCGCACATGGCCCAGGCCACGCCCGCGCTTGAAATCCGCAACTTGCACAAACGCTATGGTGAGCTTGAGGTACTCAAGGGTATCTCGCTGACCGCTCGCGACGGCGATGTGATCTCGATCCTGGGTTCCTCCGGTTCCGGCAAGTCCACCTTCCTGCGTTGCATCAACCTGCTGGAAAACCCGCATCAGGGCCAGATCCTGGTAGCCGGCGAAGAGCTCAAGCTCAAAGCCGCAAAAAACGGCGAGCTGATGGCCGCCGACGGCAAGCAGATCAACCGCCTGCGCAGCGAAATTGGTTTTGTGTTTCAAAACTTTAACCTGTGGCCGCACATGAGCATCCTCGACAACATCATCGAGGCCCCTCGTCGCGTGCTCGGCCAAAGCAAGGCTGAAGCAATAGAAGTGGCCGAGGCCTTGCTGGCCAAGGTCGGTATTGCCGACAAGCGTCACGCCTACCCTGCACAACTCTCCGGCGGCCAGCAACAACGGGCGGCGATTGCGCGCACCCTGGCGATGCAACCCAAGGTCATCCTGTTCGATGAACCCACGTCGGCGCTTGACCCGGAAATGGTTCAGGAAGTACTTAATGTGATCCGCGCACTGGCCGAAGAAGGCCGCACCATGCTGCTGGTCACCCACGAAATGGGCTTCGCCCGCCAGGTATCCAGCGAAGTGGTGTTTTTGCACCAGGGCCTGGTCGAAGAGCAAGGATCGCCACAGCAGGTGTTTGAAAACCCGCTTTCGGCGCGCTGCAAACAATTCATGTCCAGCAACCGCTAACGGAGCAACATGCATGCAGACCTATAAGAAATTCCTTCTGGCCGCGGCCGTCTCGATGGCGTTCAGCGCCACGGCCATGGCAGAAACCTTGAAAATGGGGATCGAAGCGGCTTACCCGCCGTTCAACAATAAAGACGCCAGCGGCAACGTAGTGGGCTTCGACAAGGACATCGGCGACGCCCTGTGCGCCAAGATGAAAGTCGAGAAGTGCGAAGTGTATGTGTCCGACTGGGACGGCATCATCCCGGCCTTGAACGCCAAGAAGTTCGACTTCCTGGTGTCTTCGCTGTCGATCACCGATGAGCGCAAGCAAGCGGTTGACTTCACCGACCCGTACTACTCGAACAAGCTGCAGTTCATTGCGCCAAAAGCCACGGCAGACTTCAAGACTGACGCCGCTTACCTGAAGGGCAAGGTGATCGGTGCACAGCGCGCAACGCTGGCCGGTACCTACCTGGAAGACAAGCTGCCGGACACCGAAGCCAAGCTCTACGACACCCAGGAAAACGCCTACCTCGACCTGACCTCCGGTCGCCTCGACGGCATCCTGGCTGACAAATACGTGCAGTACGAATGGCTCAAGAGCAAAGACGGTTCGGCCTATGAATTCAAAGGCGACCCGGTGGTAGAAAGCGACAAGATCGGTATCGCCGTGCGCAAAGGCGACCCATTGCGCGAGCGCCTGAACAAAGCCCTGGCAGAGATCAAGGCAGACGGCACCTACAAAAAGATCAACGACAAGTACTTCCCGTTCAGCATCGAATGATCTGAACGACCTGCCCGGCGCGCTCCTGGGAGCGCGTCGGCTTTTAGCAATGCCTGCCGCGATATGAAAACACCATGAATTTCGATCTCTACGGATTCGGCCCGGCCCTCGCCGCCGGCGCGCTGATGACCGTCAAACTGGCGCTCACGGCCCTGTGCCTGGGGCTGGTGCTCGGCCTTGCCGGCGCCTTGGCCAAGACTTCGCCGTACAAGCCGCTGCAATGGCTGGGCGGTGCGTATTCGACCATCGTTCGCGGTATTCCCGAATTACTGTGGGTGCTGCTGATTTACTTCGGCACCGTCAACCTGATGCGCGCCCTGGGTGAGTTTTTTGGCAACCCCGACCTGTCGCTGAGTGCCTTCGCCGCCGGCGTCATCGCCCTGGGCCTGTGCTTCGGCGCCTACGCCACCGAAGTGTTTCGCGGCGCGATCCTCGCCATTCCCAAGGGCCACCGCGAAGCCGGTGTGGCATTGGGGCTGTCGAAATTTCGGATTTTCACCCGGTTGATCATGCCGCAGATGTGGCGTATCGCCCTGCCGGGCCTGGGCAATTTGTTCATGATCCTGATGAAAGACACCGCACTGGTGTCGGTGATCGGCCTTGAAGAAATCATGCGCCACGCGCAAATCGGCGTGACAGTGACCAAACAGCCATTCACCTTCTTCATGGTCGCGGCGTTCATGTACCTGGGCCTGACCGTACTGGCGATGACCAGCATGCACTTCCTGGAAAAACGCGCCGCCCGCGGCTTTGCAAGGAGCACCCAATGAGCGGCGACTACAGCTGGCTATCGCACTTTGACCTGGGCCTGAACTGGGCCGTGATCATCAAGTGGCTGCCGAAGTTGGCCCAGGGTGCAACCCTGACCCTGGAGCTGGTGGCAATCGCCGTGATCGCTGGCCTGCTGCTGGCGATTCCACTGGGTATCGCGCGCTCTTCGCGCCGCTGGTACGTGAGCGCCCTGCCCTATGGCTACATCTTCTTCTTCCGTGGCACGCCGTTGCTGGTGCAGTTGTTCCTGGTGTATTACGGCCTGGCGCAGTTCGATGCCGTGCGCAACAGCTTCATGTGGCCGTACCTGCGCGATCCGTTCTGGTGCGCCACGGCCACCATGACCTTGCACACCGCCGCCTATATCGCCGAGATCCTGCGCGGTGCAATCCAGGCCATTCCGCCGGGCGAGATCGAAGCAGCGCGGGCATTGGGCATGTCCAAACCGAAAACGCTGTTCTACATCATCCTGCCCCGCGCCTCACGCATCGGCCTGCCGGCCTACAGCAACGAAGTGATCCTGATGCTCAAGGCCAGTGCCCTGGCCAGTACCGTGACCCTGCTGGAACTGACCGGCATGGCCCGCACCATCATTGCCCGCACTTACCTGCCGGTAGAGATTTTCTTCGCCGCGGGCTTGTTCTACCTGCTGATGGCCTACGTGCTGGTGCGCGGTTTCAAACTGCTGGAAAAGTGGCTGCGCGTCGATGCGTGCCAAGGACGTTGAGGCACGCTTCCAGGCACTGGATGCATTCCTGATCGAGTACCAAGGGCTGTGGCGACCACGGCCCTTTACTCAGTTGCAGCTGCCCTGGGAAACCGAGCATCCCGAGTTATCCCAGTGGCTGCGTCGGCGTTCGCTGGCCGAAGCTGAAGCCAGTCACAACCACCCCCACAACCTGCCTGCGCCTGCGCCGTTTCCACAGCTGGCCGCTCAAGCGCTGCGCCTGAGTGCTGTGGGTAAGTTACCCGCCCACTCACTGGACCCCGCTCGCCACCGTATGAATGTGGACGTGCCCGGGCGCAAGTGGCAACAGATCGAAGCCTTCGGCGCCGCACTGACTTTTGCCCAGACGCCTGCCCACTGGCTGGACTGGTGCGCCGGCAAAGGCCATCTTGGCCGTCGCCTGCTGCAACCCGGCCAACGGTTGACCTGCCTGGAATATGACCCGGCCCTGATTGCGTCCGGCCAAGCCCTGAGCGATCACCACGGCTTGCCCGCTGCCCATTGCCTGCAAGACGTGATGGCCGATGTAGCGATCGACCCCGAACACACACCTGTGGCCCTGCACGCCTGCGGCGACCTGCACGTGCGCCTGCTGCAACTGGCCAGCGCCGCTGGCTGCAAACAATTGGCCCTGGCGCCCTGCTGCTACAACCGCATCAATGCCGAGCGCTACCAGGCACTGTCCGGCGCCGGGCGCGCATCCCTGCTAACCCTGTCGATTGATGATCTGGGATTACCCCTGAGCGAAACCGTCACCGCCGGCAACCGCGTGCGCCAGCAACGAGACACCTCCATGGCGCGGCGCCTTGGCTTTGATCGACTACAGCGACAACTGCGCGGCTCCAACGACTACCTGCCGACGCCCTCCCTGCCTGCCAGTTGGCTGGATAAATCCTTCGCCGACTACTGCCGCGAGCTGGCAAACCTCAAGAATTTATCCACAGATGAACAAGACTGGCCGGCGCTCGAAGCTCACGGCTGGCAGCGCCTGGCCGAAGTGCGAAACCTGGAATTGGTAAGGGGTTTGTTTCGGCGCCCACTGGAAATGTGGCTGGTGCTGGACCGCGCACTTTTTTTGAGCGAAAAGGGCTACAACGTCGAGGTCGGCACCTTCTGCGAACCAACGCTCACCCCACGCAACCTGATGGTGCTGGCCCAGCGCGAATAAGGTGCAAAATTTCCAACACGCGCCCTGTGGATAACTCTGTTGATGGAATCTTTGCAGAAGCTGTAGCAATGGGCGCTGAACGCCAAAAGCGAGGCTGGTCATTTTTTGTTCACAAAATAAAACGCACACAAAACAGGCAGTTGCAGCGTGTTGAGAACGGCTGCACAAAATGGCTGTTTCGTGACAGCTGTTACCAACCGATTGTGCATAAGCATCAGACGTTAAATATATAAAGCGGACTTTGCAGGGTGGTTTTTGGCGGTTTCAGCGGGTGGAGAAGCTCGTTGGACGTCGGATCGCTCAGGTACGCGGGGTACCTGGCCTGACGCCGAAGTGACGGCTTTTTATGCTGCCACGCCGTGTGGAAAACACGCTAATCGCAAGAAACCTTGGTTTTTGCAAAAATAGTCAGAATTCAGGGGTTTACAGAAGCTTTCCAATCGCTATAATCGTCGCCCTAACACGCCGGTATAGCTCAGTTGGTAGAGCAACTGACTTGTAATCAGTAGGTCCCGGGTTCGACTCCTGGTGCCGGCACCATACAAAACGAAGCCTCCACAGAAATGTGGGGGCTTTGTTGTTTCTGGGGATCTATATTCCTCACCTCTGACGCCACCCTTTCAAAGCCTCTGAAATTGCGATGTGCTGTACCAGAAGTTCATTTTTTGAGCTTTATGCTAAATTATGAACTGGCAATAATTATGGCGTATCCATAAAAAGGGATAATTGCATGAGCAGCATATTTCAGCGCCCTGAATTGGCTGAATCGATGGCGAACCAGCTTCTGAACCCAGGCGTGCTTGATGAAGGCTTGCGCTCAGGCCTTTTTCTGTCTGGCCTGCGCCGCACGGGTAAAACGACTTTTCTGAGAAATGACCTGATCCCAGCCTTGGAAGCAGCAGGCGCCCTGGTGATCTACGTCGACCTCTGGAGTGACACGCTGGCCAACCCGGCAACGCTCGTACACAACGCCATCTACAAAACCTTGAAAGAACTACAAACCCCAGGCTCGTCGGCACTGGAGATGCTCAAGCGCGTCAGCAACGTTGACTTCGGTGCAGCGGGATTCAAATTCGGTTTCAAGCTCGACAGCGTCGGTAACCCAGACGGCCCGACATTGGCTCAAGCACTGACAGAGGTGGTCGACCAGGCGAAGACCGATCTAGTGCTGATCATCGACGAAGTGCAACACGCCATTTCCTCTGATGACGGGAATCAGCTGCTACTGGCACTCAAGGCTGCACGTGATGCGATCAATCCACGCCCTGATACGCCAGGATATTTCCTCTTTATTGGTACTGGCTCTCATAGGGCGCAAGTAAGTGAGCTAACCGCCAAACGCAATCAGGCATTTTCCGGCGCCACGTCAGCTGCGTATCCGCTGCTAAAAGGTGATTACGTCGAGTTTCTGCTCAATCGTCTTGCGATGACGGTAAAGAAAGAAAAGCTCCCCTCTCTCAAAGTTGCCATTGAGGCATTCAACACCTTGGGGAATAGACCTGAGGAAATGCTAAAGGCCCTGCGCCAACTCTTGCAGCAGGAGGGTGATCCCGACCTTTTCCTCCCCGTGATTGCAAGCACATTACGCTCGGCGGCAGCGAATATTGAGCTTGAAAAAGTCGAGCAACTGGGCAGCCTCGCTCAGGCGATTTTCAACAAAATCGCCGCAACCGAAGGGGATGCCCGCGGGATATTCTCTATTGATGCAGCCGCTGAGTATTCAAAAATGGTCGGCCGCGAGGTGCGGGTTGAAGAGATTCAACCGGTAGTGATTGCACTAGTGGCGGAGAACATCATCATGCGGCGCGGGCATGGGATTTACGCGATTACGGATCAGTTTGTTCAGGAGATTTGGTTGGAGGAGCGGGCGTTGATAGAGGGGAGTTAGGGAGCACTCAAAATAAATCTGTCACCTTTTTCGTCACCTTTTTCCTTCGGCATGGTCAATGCGCACAGTGATGGGTGGCAGGCGTTTGTCTGCGGGTGTCGATTGCCAAGCGGAAGCAAATAGAGTCTTGAAAATGGTCGTATTCGCCAGAGGCACAAGCACACCGTATTCACACGGAAAATGAACGGCAGTTCACCTTGAAATCATCCCGCTCATCGAGCCCCCCTAACCCACTACTTGATTTAGTGGATGAGCATCGGCATCTTTGCAAACATTAACGACTGGCCTTTTGCCAGGTCGACGAAAACCAGCTACTGAGGCTGGTAGGTGAGCTATGGAACGCTATTTAGACCCCGATAGGATTTTGTCAGGGGACAAAGACGAAAATTTCTATTTTTTTACAGAGTTCAGAGATCTGCTCGTTCTTCTGATCAACACGTCCTTCAGTAACTTACCAAGCCCTGTCAGGCTCGACAGGAACGGTCGTTTAAAATCGACAGCGGAGGTATTTGGTATTTTAAAAACCAAAGAACTTCACATCAATCACGTAGGTTTTCCCGGAGACTGGGAGGGTGAGGAAATAATAAAAATCCTAGAACACTTCGGTAGCATACGCTTCACCCAATGCCAATTTTACCTAAAAAAAATAGATTTACGGTCGCCCAGAATCTCATTTTTCGAATGTCGATTTAGTGCCACGCACGAGGTTCTCAATGTAAGACTACGCAAAGACCATAGCTATGATGACTGCATTTATCAAAACTGCATATTCGATGGAGATCTGCATTGCGGGATTGATGACGAGAAAGAAAGAACTATAATTCAACACCCTCTATTTTCAAAATGCACGTTCTCAAAAAATTTAAAATTAAGAAATGTAGAACTTGAGGGTTATTTATTTGACCCAGACCAACGGTACCCCACAACACTTCACAGCATTACTGCAACAAACTGCATTTTTCAATCTGGCACATATCTCAACATTAAAAATTTAATGGACGCAGCAGTTTTTCGCTCATGCATATTCAAAGGGAAATTTGAATTCAAACGGAACCGTATCGGAGCATTGATAATTAACAACTGCAACTTCGAAAAAGTTGCCGACTTCCATGGAAGTCTATTTCTACGTTTCAAAATAAACAAAAGTATCTTCAGCACATTTGCAGGATTTGAAAACTGTATCTTTGGTCAAACGCCGCTTGAAGAAAAAAAGGCAACAAAACTAGCGCGAGCCTCGCGAATAGTCGCAGACTTCAGCTATGTAACATTTCTTGAGCACTCAAGCTTTCGAAATGCTGTTTTTGTAACGGGATTAAATATAGAAAAAATAAATACAATTGAGCCGCCAAACTTTCACAACACCCAAGTCTCCTTCGAACACACAAACAGGGAGACATTCAGAATAATAAAGCATGCACTGGATGCTCATGGCTCTCATATAGAAGCAAACAAATACTTCGCTTTAGAAATGAAGAAATTTCAAAAAGAGTTAAGCACAAATTTTTGGGACAGCTTAATCTACAAAATAAACGGGCTCACGTCAGATTTTGGCCAAAGCTATCTACGTGCAACTTCGTGCATTATTATTCTTTCTATCACCTTCAGTTTATTGAGCCTAGGCCAAGAAAATAACATCCTGTACAAAATTTATCCTCCTGCGAATGACATTATCCGTTTCATCTCAAGCTTATTTAACGGCTTTGCATCTGGCTTTCTACCATTCAAACAATTCCTACGCACAGACATGGAATTTATTAGTCTAATATTTTACATAATGTTCGGTATTCTTATTTGGCAAACCATCATAGCAGTCAAGCGGCTTATCAAACGATAGTGCTTAATGAATAGCATATAAAATATATCTCCCGAGACCGTTGCCGAGCGCTTAACCATCAGTAAGCGCTTCATAAACCCGCACAAAAGCCACTACCTAATCTGCGATGCTATGCTCCCGATTCCGTTTCAGCGTTTGCTTTCGGCTCATCAGGAAAGGCAGCTAGTTGCTTGGGCCCCACTCGTTGACCGCTCGGACTTATCCCAAGAGATAGGCGCCGCTACTCTGCGACTCTTTAAGGATCAGCTTCTGGCCGAGGCTGTGTAGAAACGTTTTCTATCGGTGCGCCTAAGCGGAATGCCTAATCTATAAAATTCATAACCGGCCCTTCAATCTCATCTCTCAACACAGAGGGCACACAACCAATCCATTTTCCCGATTGCTCCCCACGCCCCACCACGCTACCCTCCCTCCTGTCGCTGCCAATTCAGCGACCGGGCCTGAGAACCCGGCAAGATGCAGGCGCACCAAGCGCACCAAAAACCCGATTTGCAGGCGTTTTTTTTCGCCTCACAATTCGTGCAATGGCGGCTGTGCGTGGGAGACCTTCGGGTCTGCCGGGTTCCTGTATCTCCGGTTTCTCAGCCTGCGCATAGCTGCCACCCATTCGCCTGAGAACGAACGTGGTAGCTCTCACTCGATACGGGAGTTCTACCAATGACCGCTCCAAATCCGTCCGCGTTAACCACCCTCGGCGTCACCCCCTTTTCCTTTCACTCCGACCAACCTCTGTTCCGCGTCAACAGCGGTGTTTCCCTGCATGAAGCCTTGCATCACGTTTCTGACCTGCTCCACCTCGCCAAGCTGCTCGCAGAAGATGCGGCGATGACGAAGGACACGGACCGTTACGCCTGGGCGTCGCATTTTTTGCAGGAGATGAGCAAGGCGGTGATTGATGATGTGGTGAAGGTGTTGGAGTCGCTTGGGAATATTGAGCAATAAAGAAGTCGTGTGGCTCGCGGGCTGACGTCATCGCGGGCAAGCCCGGCTCCCACAGAGGAAAGCCCTGGCCTGAATAGGTCGGGGCTTTTTGCGAAAGACGAGCCAAAGGCAATATGGCACTTAGCCACTTATTCGATTGACACCCCCTCCCCACTCCTTTAAAAACCCCGCCTTGCTTGCGCTTTTATCGAGACATGGATGTTGTCCAACCCCCCGCTGTTCAAATACCGCCGCTATTGGCTGGCGGTCATCATCGTGTTGCTGGCGATTCTTGATCCTTTCGGCCTGGCCAGTTCCAGCGACAAGGCGTCGGCGCAGTGGCTCAATCGTATGTTCGCCAGCCACTACCCGAGCCTTGGGCAGCAGCGGGTGGCGGTGGTGTTGATTGATGATGCCTACCTGATGCGCAATGACAGCTCATGGCCCATGCCCTATGGCGAGCAGAGCAAGTTGTTCAAGCGTTTGCTGGCGTACAAGCCTGCGGCGGTGTTTGTGGATTTGCTGTACAGCCATGACCACTCGTTGGGCGACCCGGCGCGGGGCAGTCAGTTGCTGGCGAATGTGTTTGAGCGTTATCAACGCCAGGGCATCCCGCTGTGGTTGGCCAATACCGGGTTGACGCGTGCGGAGGCGGGCCAGGCCAACACGCTGGCGCCTTTTATGCAGGTCAGCCGCCCAGCCTTGGTGGTGTGGGAAGGGGTGGATGACAAGTATCCACTGGCCAAGCACACCCAGGCCGGGCTGATGGAAACCCCCGCCTTGGCGCTGTACCGGGTGTTCTGTGCCACGCATGGCTGCAAGCCGCCGCCGGTGGATGCGCAGA
This sequence comes from Pseudomonas sp. NCIMB 10586, assembly GCF_023127895.1. Taxonomy (NCBI): domain Bacteria; kingdom Pseudomonadati; phylum Pseudomonadota; class Gammaproteobacteria; order Pseudomonadales; family Pseudomonadaceae; genus Pseudomonas; species Pseudomonas sp. NCIMB 10586. The sequence goes on along the minus strand of NZ_SPKQ01000037.1, from coordinate 202,978 downwards.
CCGCTGTGCAGCGCCAGCCCATCGCGGTGCAATGGGGGCTGAAGCTGGCGGCGGAACAGGCGCGTATTGCTGATATCCGCCACTGCGCAGCGGCGCGGCATTTCTTGCTGGATGGGGTGGCGCAGTTCTTTCAGGCCGTGTTCTGGAAGCTTGATGACTCGGCCCAGGCACGGTGCCCTTATACGCTGACATTGTCGGCCAGTGACCTGGAGGTCAGCGACCCCGACGATCAGGCACTGATCGCAGAGTTGCTGCGCGACCGCCTGGTGCTGGTGGGCGCCAATATCGCGTCCACGGGGGATCTGGTTGAGTCGCCGGTACATGGCCAACTCCCCGGCGTGTACTTGCACGCCATGGCCCTGGATAACCTGATCAATTCTGGCATGGACTACGACCATGAACCGGCCGACTTTCCCCGCTTGCCCTTCAATTGGCTGGACCTGCTCGAGCTCGGGCTGTTGGCGTTGATTGCCGTGCTCAAGGCGCTGCACGCACGTCGCCTTGCGGGCCAGCGCACCTGGAGCCGGTGGCGGCGCCAGGAAATCTGGTTTTTTACTTCGCCGTGCCCCTCGTGGCTGTTGGTGATGTCGATGTTGGCGGCGGTCAGTGTGTTGCTGAGCCTCAATGACATCACCCCGGTCAACGTGCTGGGCATTGTTTTGCTGTCGTTGGTGTTGTTCAGCGAGCGAATCGAAGCCTTCTTCGACCGCGACCGCTGAGTGTGCCGTTTTGTCATTTGACTCAAGGAATTCAAGGATGAACAGAAGTCTCATCGTTTTGCTCACCGCCCTCTTCACCCAGGGTGCCTGGGCGGAAACTCACAGTATCAAAGCGTTTCTGGCCGACCCGGTGACCGTACTGGACGAGCAAGGCAAGCAACAACGTGAGCTGGCGAAAAAGGATGCGCCCACCCAGCCCCTGCCGGTGTTGCAGTACAACCAGGCGCTGGACCTGGTGCAGGTCGAGCTGGCGGGCCAGAAGGTCTGGCTGGACACCATGGACCTGCGCATCGAGCCGCCGCTGAACGTCGTCGACCTGCCCTGCCAGGGCCTGACCAAAAGCCAGGCCAAAGACAGCCGCAATAACTCCACCATTGGTTTTGGTGCCGGTTGCAATCAATAAAAGGAGCGGTGCGGTGAAGGGATATCTAGTCGCGGCCAGCCTATTGGCCAGTTCGGTGCTCAGCGGTTGCGCCACCTTGAAGGGCGCGGACCAGGCGTTCCTGAACCTGGTGGGGCCTTCGACCCAATCCCGGGTTCAGGGCCACTACGTGGACAACACTGACGTACGCCAGTATTACAAGCTCGACCCACAGCGCCAGAGCCAACAGCGCCTGAGCTACGACGGGCGGGCGGTGCCGGCTGCCGAAGCGCGTCAGCAGAACCTGGTGGATATCCCGATGCTGCAAGCCTACTTGCAGGGCATTGTCACGCGCTTGTCCAAGGGCTGGCCGGGGGAGTTGCCGCCGCTGCAGGTGAAGATCACCGACAGTTATGGTTTCGGGCCATCGGCAGACCCTTACGGCAACCTGTTCGTGCCGCTGGGTATGCTGGACAACGTCGCCAGCGAAGACGAAATCGCGGCGATGCTTGGCCATGAAATGAGCCACGTGTTGCTGCATCACCATGACCGCATGGCTGCCTTCCAGCAGCAGAAAGACATGTTCACCACCGTCGCCTCCACGGTCGCCTTGGCCACCATGGCTGCCGATACGGGCGTCGACCGCAGCTCCGGGACGATGAAGCTGTTCAGTAAAGACCCGGCCGGCACGCAAAAGACCATCGGTAACACCGTGCTGTACACCGCACTGGCCAATACCTTTTCCGATCAGGTATGGAGCACCGCCTGGGGCCGCAGCCAGGAAGACCAGGCCGACTTGCTGGGCACTGACTTGATGATCCGCGCCGGTTACGCCCCGCGTGCCGCCACCCATAGTCTGGAGCGCCTCAATGACTTTCAAGGCAAGCAAAAACCCTTGCTCACGGGCTTCCTCACGGCGCGCAAGAATGCCATGCAGGATTCGCTGCAGCAGTTCAATCTCAACCAGTTCACCAAAGAGCTGGACGTGCTGGTCAAGGACGGCTTGACCACCGGCATCACCGCAACCACGCAATACTTCAACCGCTCGCACATGTCGGCGATGGACCGTGACACCGAGCTGCGCCAGTACTTGCAACGCGAATATCGCCAGGAACGCCGCGCTCGGGTCAACCCACAAAGCTGGTCGAAGATGAAGACTACGCCGCAAGTGGCGAAGGCCTTACAGGGTTATAAAGACGCGTACTTCGCCATCGATGCCCTGGAGAAAAACAAAGTGCCGGATGCTGAAGGGTTTATCCGCAAGGCCCTGGCGTCACCGGTCAAGGACCAGCCGAGCATTCGGCGCACGGCCTATACCGTGCGCCTGGCCCAGGGCAAAAACAGCGAAGCGCTGAAAGAGTTGCAGACGATCAAGGACTGGTCCCTGGCTGGCCCTTCTACCTATGACTTGATGATCAGCTACCACCTCAAGCGGGGTGATGGGCAAGCGGCACTGGCGATGATCGACAAGGCCGAACGTAATCTGGGCTCGGAGGAGCTGTTCATCACCGAAAAGCTGCTGGCCAACCAGCAGCTGCAGAATGCGCAGCAGGTGCAAACGGTGTTGCGCAAGTGCGAGCAGTACCCGACACGCAAGGAAAACTGCAAGAAGCTCGCACCGGCCAAGGCCTAGGCGGCAACATTCGCACCTGGCATAAAAAAACCCCGAACCAGTCGGGGTTTTTTATTGCCTGGCATCAGGCACGACGCTCGATCAATTAGAAAACGTTGATCGGGTAGTCGGCGAACAGACGGATTTCGTTACCGCCTACGTTGTAGTTGCTGGCGTTGTTGGAAACGCGCAGCCACGAGGCGCGAGCACGCAGGCTCAGGTCTTTGGCTGGGCCGCTCTGTACGACGTACTTGAACTGGTTCCAGATTTCACGCTCGGTGCCATCGCCACGGCCTGTGCCGTCGTCGATGTTGGTGCCACGCACGTAGGCAATGTTGTAGGTCAGGCCCGGTACGCCGAAGGTGGCGAAATCGATGCCGTAACCTGCTTGCCAGGAACGCTCGTCCTTGCCGTTGAAGTCAGACCAGTAGGAGTTGGCCAGCAAGATGGTATTGCCGCCGTCGCCGATGCCGCCAGCGTTGCGGTAGCCGCCGTACAGGTAGCCAGTGTCGCCGGTGCTGCGCTGGTGAGCGATGGTGAAGCTGTGCGCTCCAACGGCCCAGGTCGCGCCCAGGCTCCAGATCTTGTTGTCGCGCGCGTCCGCATCACCTTGGTTTTCCAGGGCGAAACTGCGATCAAGCTTGGTTTTGTAGCCGTTGAAGTCAAACGTCAGCGATTGCTTCTCTGGCAGGGCCAGCACGTAGTTGACGTTGACGTATTGCTTTTTCAGCACGTCTTGCATGTCGGAGGCATACAGGGCAGCCGACAGGCTTTCGGTGAATTTGTAGCTACCGCCGATGTAGTTGATGCTCTTCAAGCGGCCGCTGTCGCTGCCCTCGGCGCTCTTGCGAGCTTCCTTGGTGAAGTGACCGGCGTCCAGTTGCAGGCCGGCGATCTCTTTGGAAACAATCGAGGTGCCCTCATAGGTTTCCGACAGCAAGCGCGAGTTATCGTACTGCAGGACCGGTACGGCCGGCATTTGCTGACCGTATTTGATCACGGTGTTGGAGATACGCGCCTTCACGGCCGCGCCGCCTTTGGCCAGGTCGTTGGCGGCTTCACCGCTGTCACCTTGCTTGAAGAAGTCGATACCGCCAGCGCCGCTGCGGCCTTTACCACCGTCCAGGCGGATAGCGTATTGGCCAATCACGTCCACACCCACACCCACGGTGCCTTGGGTGAAGCCGGACTCGAACTTGCCGATGAAGCCTTGGCCCCATTCAGCTTTGTCCTGCTTGCCGTTTTTGTAGTCACGGCTGATGTAGGCGTTACGTGCGGCGATGTTCAGGTGGCTATCTTCAACAAACCCCTTGGATTGCTCCTGGTCGTTTGCCATTGCTGTCGATGCGCTCAAAATCCCCAGAGCGATCAGACTCATCCGTTGCTTCAACATATTCTTATATTCCTTATTACGGGTTGAGTACGCGCTGTGACACCAGGCTCCATGTTGCTATTTCTGGTGTCGACCTTTGCCGCAAAAAGAAAGCCCGCGGACGACTGAACTGCCGCGGGCCTTTTTTATTGGAGTAAGTCATGGCGGTGAGCCACAGGCGTTGGGCGCAATCCTATGCGGGCGTTGAACTATGTGTCAATTTCGTGAATCGTCTGTATTTAGGCGATATTCGTCTAAGGGGCGAGCTAAAGCACTACGCTGAAAACGATTGAATGACCTACGGCACCGGTAAATAACACATCAAGTAACAAATCTGCCAGCGACACGACAGGGAATAGATAACACGCGCAAATGCAAAGCATTACCATTCGTGCAAATTTCCTGCCCAACTTGTTGGATACACCCCCATGCCCACCCCTTGCCTGACGCCCATCGCCCTTGGGCTCTCCATGCTGCTGTCTGCCGGTTTTGCCTGCGCGACTACGGTATTGCCCGAGACCTCGATCAATGCCGAAGCGGATGAAGACGACCCACGGGTCAAAGAGACCAACACCGCCACGCGCACCGCGACCTCCGTACGCTATGTGCCCCAGGCGATCGACTCGGTAAAAACCGACAATCTGCGGTCCTACGGCACCAACGACCTGGGCCAGGCGTTAAGCGGTATTCCCAACGTCAGCAGCGGCGCCGACACACGCTTCGACAGCCTGCGCATACGCGGTTTCGACGCCAGCAATGACTTCTATCTGGACGGCATTCGCGACGACAGCCAGTACGTGCGCGACCTGCACAACATCGAGCGTATCGAAGTGCTCAAGGGCCCGGCCGCCGTGCTGTACGGGCGAGGTGGCCAGGGTGGGATCGTCAACCGCGTAAGCAAATTGCCCACGCCGGGTCATAAGTCGAGTATCGAAGCCCAAGGTGGCAGCAACGATTTGCGCAGCCTGTATGCCGACCTGAGCGCCGACCCGAGCGACACCATCAGCCTGCGTCTGAACATGGGCAACCAGGACAACAACAGCTTTCGCGATGGCGTCAGCGGCAACCGCCAGTTGTTTGCGCCGTCGATGAGCTGGCAGCTCACCCCCGACCTGAACTGGCTGGTGCAATACGAATACAGCCGCTACAACCGCACGCCGGACCGTGGCATTCCCGGGGTCAACGGGCGCCCGGCGGATGTGAGCCGCAGCACCACTTATTTCGATCAAGGCGACTACATCGACGATAAATCCCAGTCACTGCGCTCCAAGCTCGCCTACGAGCTCAACGCCAACTGGCAACTGCGCCACACCCTCGGTGTGTTCAAGCTCGACAGCGATTTCGACAACACCTACCAGACCGGCTACGACGCGAAAACCAACAGCGTCAGCCGCCAACACTGGCAGCAAGACCTGACCACCCGCAATGTTTTCAACAACCTTGAGCTGGAGGGTGGTTTCGACACATTTGGCCTGGAGCATCGCCTGCTCACCGGTATCGAGCTGGGCAGCCAGCGCCGCGATCCGAAGCTGTACTCGGCTCGGGATGCCAAAACGGTACCCAGCCTGGACCTCAACCAACCCAATCGCCGCCTGAGCCACACCGGGAGCATGCGACTGTCGAGTTACAACCACACTGAAGTCGAAAGCAGCGCGCTGTACGTGCAGGATCAACTGCGCCTGAACGACCAGTGGCAACTATTGGGCGGGCTGCGTTATGACCGCTTTGAAGTGGACACCACCAGCAAGGTGCTCAACACCCAAGAGAACGTGAAGAGCCACAGCACCAGCCCGCGCGTCGGCCTGGTGTGGACGCCGCTGGAGCATCATTCGTTCTATGCCTCGTGGAGCAAAACCTTCTCGCCAGCGGGCGGCGGCCTGATCGGTATCACGCCGAACGCCGCCGGGAACGTCAACGACCTTAGCCCGGAGCTGACCAAGCAGAAGGAAATCGGCGTGAAGAGCGACTGGTTCGACGACCGCCTGAGCACCACCCTCGCTGTGTACGAGCTGGAACTCTACAACCGCCGCACCAGCGACCCGCTGGACCGCACCATTACCCTGCTCACCGGCGAGCAACGCTCACGCGGCGTGGAGCTGACGGCTACCGGCAAGATCATCGACAACTGGTACGTACGCGGTGGTGTAGGCCTGCAGGACGCCAAGGTGGAGAAGGACAACAACGGCTTTGAAGGCAAACGTATCAGCGACGTGGCCAAGCGCAATGCCAGCGTGTTCATCACCTGGAAACCGGAAATGGGCTGGTACGCCGAAACCGGTTTGACCCTGGTGGGTGATCGCTACGCCGACAACCTCAACACCGTGGTACTGCCGGGATACGGGCGCTGGGACGCGCTGGCCGGGTTCCGTCAGAAAGAGTGGGACGTGAGAGCGGCGCTGAACAATATTGCCGACAAAAATTACTACGCCTCGGCGACCAGTGCGGCGCAGATTCAACCAGGGGAGCCGCGTAGCCTGGTGGTCACCGGTACCTACAGTTTCTAATATTTCATCTGGCACACTGACTGCAGTGTGCCTTCACTTACTCATCAACTCGCATAACGCCTGCACTTCATCCTCCGTGAACAACCCCACCGGGTAGCGTTCTCTCATCACCCTGCGCAAGTCAGGCACCTGCCTGACCTGGCGCGAGCGGTTTGCCTTCAACCACAGCGCCAACGCATGGATCGCATCGCCGTTGACTCGCAAGGGGTGAAACGTGCGCATGTTCATCAGGTCGATATCGGCATTCATTTCAGCGCTCTCTCCTGCTGCGTGAGCGGCTAACTTACTCAAGGTTTGTGACAGAACTGCGCAGTCATCGCACAGATTCACTGTGCCGACAGCGATACAAGAGCTATGCCAATGTGCCGTCCGCCTTGGCATTCAGATACAAAAAAGCCCGCGACCTGGCTGGGTCGCGGGCTTGGCTGGAACACTGCGGTTGCGCAGCGCACACGCGCCCTCAAAGCACCGTTACAACTGCACTCAATTTCTGTGCGGTGCGGGCTGCTGTTGGGTCAGGCAATGAATATTGCCTCCCCCCAGTAACAGTTCGCGGCCCGGCACCATCACCACTTCGTGCTGCGGGAACAGGCTCTGCAGGATTTGTTTGGCCTGGTGGTCCAGCGGGTCATCGAAACTCGGCGCGATGATGCCGCCGTTGACGATCAGGAAGTTGACGTAGGACCCGGCCAACCGCACGCTCGGGTTACGTTCCTGGCTGCCGTCCACCGGGTCGACACCGGCGCATTCTTCCTCGGTGGCATACAGCGGTCCCGGGATTGGCATTTTATGCACGATGAACGCGCGCCCCTTGGCGTCGGTGCTGTTTTGCAGCACATCCATGGCTGCGTGGCAGCGTGGGTAGTTCGGATCTTGCGGGTCATCGGTCCAGGCCAGCAACACTTCGCCCGGGCGCACATAGCAGCAGAAGTTATCCACATGGCCATCGGTTTCATCGTTGAACAGGCCATCCGGCAACCAGATGATCTTATCCACCGCGAGGTGATCAGCCAGTACAGCTTCAATGGCCGCACGATCCAGGTGCGGGTTGCGATTGCGGTTCAACAGGCACTCTTCGGTGGTGATCAGGGTGCCTTCGCCATCCACATGGATCGAACCCCCTTCAAGCACGAAGCCTTGGGTGCGATAGCGCGGCGCGCGCTCGATCTCGAGGATCTTGCCGCCTACCTGGGAGTCACGGTTCCACGGTGCATACAGGCCGCCGTCAAAACCACCCCAGGCATTGAAATCCCAATTCACACCCCGCACTTCGCCGCTGTCGTTGATCACGAACGTGGGGCCCGTATCGCGGACCCAGGCATCGTCGGAAGACATTTCCACCAAGCGAATATTGGGTACATCCAGGCGTGCACGGGCGTTCTCGTACTGGCCGGCGGAAACCGCAACGGTCACGGGCTCAAAGCGGGCGATGGCCTTGGCCACAGCCACGTGGGCGGCCTGCGCAGGCTTGCCGCCCAGACGCCAGTTGTCGGGGCGCTCGGGCCAGATCATCCAGGTTTGGGTCTGTGGCGCCCATTCGGCAGGCATATGGAAGCCGTCGGCGCGAGGTGTGCTGTGCAGGGTGGTCATGGCGTTCAAAACTCCGAATGGGGTGAAGACCGACTTGATATGGATAAAAATCGGCTTTGGAAGCGTTTAACGATTATAGATCCCGAATATTACACAAAATAGCCGATAACAATCGATCTATCACAGCTGCTCATCCAGTACTTTCGACAACATGTCGACAAAGAAGTCCACGCTTTGCCGGGTGGTCACCATCGGCGGTTTGATCTTGAGAATATTCAGGTAGTCACCCGTAGGCTGCATGAAAATCCCCAATTCCCGAAGACGATCACATAACAGCGCCGTCTCTTGCGTCGCTGGTTCCAGGGTGTGTCGGTCACGCACCAGTTCCAGGCCCAGATAGAAGCCCGAACCGTGTACCGCTCCGACCAGCGGATGGCGGTCGATCAGGGCTTGCAGCCGAGCCTTGAAATGCCCGCCAACCACCTGGGCGTTTTCCCAGAGTTTCTCTTCTTCCATCACGTCCAGCACCGCCATGCCGATTTGACAACTGACCGGGCTGCCCCCCGATGACGAGAAGAAATACCCTTCGGTCTCCAGCGCCTCGGCAATTTCTCGACGGGTGATCACCGCCCCCAAAGGCTGGCCGTTGCCCATGCCTTTGGCCATGGTGATGATGTCGGGCACCACGCCCTGCTCTTCAAAGCCCCAGAAGAAGTGGCCCATGCGGCCGTAACCTACCTGCACCTCATCGGCGATGCACACGCCCCCCTGGGCACGGACCAAGCCATAAACCTGCTGTAAATAACCCGGCGGCAGAGAGATGCCCCCGGCATTGCCGTATACCGGCTCACAGATAAATCCGGCCAATTGGCGCTGGCTTGCGGCAATTTTCGCCAGGTTGTGTTCCACGCTTCGCACGTAGTCCGGTGCGCTGTCCGGCCCGCGGAATTCGCCGCGGTAGGTATTGGGTGCTGTCACCGGGTGCACCCAGTCCGGGCGGCTGCTCAATGCCTGGGGGTTATCGGCAATTGATGTGGACACGGCGTCTGCCGCCACTGACCAACCGTGGTACGCCTCCAGCACGCTGAGCATGTCGCGCCCACCGCTGTAGGCCCAGGTCAGGCGAATCGCCAGGTCATTGGCTTCGGTGCCGCTGTTGACCAGGAACACGCGGTCCATGCCCTTGGGCGCCAGCGCCAGCAACCGTTCGGAAAACTCGGCAATCGCAGCATAGTGAAACCGCGAGTTGGTGTTGAGCAGCGACCACTGCCGCGCTGCCACCGCGGCCATGCGCGGGTGACCATGGCCCAGCACGGCTACGTTGTTGAGCATGTCCAGGTAGGATCGGCCCTGCATGTCGATCAGGTGGTTGCGCCAGCCCCGCTCGATACGTGGCGGGTCCACGTAGTAATGCTTCTGGGAGCGGGCGAAGCTGGCATCACGCCGGGCCAGCAGAGCCTGCGGGTCCAGTTCCGGCTCGGCATCGCAGGCCAGCCCCAACAGCGCCGCCGGTGACGGGCACAACGCCTGCCAGGCCGAGGCTCGGGAGGGCGTGCAGAACAGTGGCGGTTCAAGGTCGGCGCTGCATAACTGCACAGTCAACGGCGCGTGAACCTCCCCCATTACTTGCCCTTTCACCACCAACGCTCCAGGCGTGAGTGACGTTTTTAAGCCCCACACACGCAGGCTCAGCCTAGGGTCGTGCAAGCACAGCAAGCCATCGGCGCCTTCACGCAGCGTGCCTGCAAAGGGGGCTTGCAGCACGCTGCCGTGGGGCAGGTGCAGTTCGACATGGAGGGGCAAGGTCTGCGGCTCTACCGCGCTGTCGGCACAGGTACGCGACAAGCGGTATTGCCCATACCGGCTGGCCGCCAGCCCATGTACTGCCGCTGCTTCAGCCAGCAACCGCCGATCTATTCCCGGGGTTTCCCAATTACCGGCCTCCCAATGCGGGCTGAGTACGCCCAGGTCGATCAGCGCGAACTCGCGGCCCACCAGGCCCGGCAACAAGGGTGCAAAGTCATGGCTGGCAACCGGTGGCAACGTCTCGCCAACGCCAGTGAGAATCGCCGCTTGCATCAGCGCAAACGGCACCGCCGTCGCAACATGGAAAATTTCCCACTCGTGCTCAGCGTTTTTCTTTAAATACGTGTTATCCGGGTCCAGGCGTTGCTGCTGTTCACTGCTGAGCACCAGCACCGCCGCGCGTGCGACGATCAGCGGCCACAACACTTCCAATTCTTCGCGCTGTAACGGCATCACCGCGTGACAGGCCTGGATTGCCGGCAGAATCGCAAACGGGTCACCGTGGGTGTGGTGCAACAGGGACGCGCAGGTTACCGACAGGTCAGCAATCCGCCAGGTGTGCACCAGATCGCCGAAATCAATCACGCCGTGGATACGCCAGCGCCGCTGAGCATCACGCTGGCACACCACATTGTCATCGGTGATGTCCAGATGTACCGCTTGCCACGGCAGGCGTGGTGCCAACGGTTGGACATACGCCTCGACCTGCGTGGCTACGTGCTCCAATACGGCGCGTTGCGGCAGGTCAGGCAAGGTTGCCAGCAGATGAGTGATCAACGCCTGCGCATGGCGCGGATCCCATTGCAGGGTGCGCGCAAGGCCCGGATGCTCGAAACCTTGCAGCGCGAGGCTCATCTGTGCGCACAGCTCACCGAAGCCTGCGATCACATCGCGGCCCAGGTGCGGTAAATGCGTGAGGGGCTGGCCGTCGATGTACTCCAGTAGCCGCAGGTGCAGGGTGTGCCCGTCGACGCTTACCGTCAGCAGCTCATTACCATCCAACGCTTGAATCACCTTGGGCACGCGCAGATGGACATGTGCTTGCAGACTATTGAGGGCCGCGTGTTGGGCCTCGAGTTCAACGGCGGCGTAGTCACCGCGACAGATTTTGAGAACAAAACGGCCCTGGGCGTTGTCAATCTTGTAGTTGAGGTCTTGTTGACTGCCCAACGCTTGCAGCACACCGCTCATCCCATAATGCCGCTCGAGTAGGCTGGCCGCCTGGTCGGGGCTTACTTGTGGGCAAGGTAAACTGGCGCGGTGGGTCAATGTGGCTAACGACATTGTGACGACCTTTGTTTTTTCAGACGTCTATATCGCCATTGTTCCGGGTCACAAGGCAACCCCCAGTAAACGCCGGACTTGCACCACCCGGCCCACACAACTCAAGCTATGCTTCATTCGCTTAATGTCCATCTAAGGAAAGGGCCCTCCGATATGCGCATTCTCGTTACTGGCGGCGCTGGCTTTATCGGCTCAGCCCTGATCCGCTATTTGATTCAAGATACCGAACATGAAGTGCTCAATCTGGACAAGCTCACCTATGCCGGCAACCTTGAATCGCTGACCAGCATCGCGTCCAACAGCCGCTATGAGTTTGTCCAGGCCGATATCATCGACCAGGCCGCCGTCAGCACCGTACTCGCACGCTTTGAACCTGATGCGATCATGCACTTGGCGGCCGAATCCCACGTTGACCGCTCCATTGACGGTCCGTCGGATTTTATCCAGACCAACATCGTCGGCACCTACAGCCTGCTGGAAGCCACACGGGCTTACTGGCAGAAGCTGGCAGAACCGGCCAAAAGCGCGTTCCGCTTCCACCACATTTCCACTGACGAAGTGTATGGCGACCTGCACGGCGTAGACGACCTCTTCACCGAAACCACGCCTTACGCGCCCAGCTCTCCCTACTCCGCGAGCAAGGCGGCATCCGACCACCTGGTACGCGCCTGGCAGCGTACATACGGCCTGCCGATACTGCTGACCAATTGCTCGAACAACTACGGGCCATTCCACTTCCCCGAAAAATTGATCCCGCTGGTTATTCTCAACGCCTTGGCGGGCAAGCCACTGCCTGTCTACGGCGATGGTTTGCAGGTACGTGACTGGCTGTTCGTCGAGGATCATGCCCGTGCACTGCTCAAAGTAGTGACCACTGGCGTTGTGGGCGAGACCTACAACATCGGCGGTCATAACGAGCAGAAGAACATCGACGTGGTTCGTGGCATTTGCGGCCTGCTGGAAGAGCTGGCGCCGCAGCGCCCCGCCGGCGTGGAAAAATTCACTGACCTGATCACCTTCGTCAAGGATCGCCCTGGCCACGACCAGCGCTACGCCATCGACGCCAGCAAGATCGAACGCGAACTGGGCTGGGTCCCGGAAGAAACCTTTGAGACCGGCCTGCGCAAAACCGTACAGTGGTACCTCGATAACCTGGAATGGTGCCGCAGGGTCCAGGACGGTAGTTATCAGGGCGAACGATTGGGCAACACCGACTTGAAGGATCTAATCGCATGATGAAGGGCATCGTATTGGCTGGCGGCTCCGGCACCCGCTTGCACCCCATTACTCTGGGAGTGTCCAAACAGCTGTTGCCGGTGTACGACAAACCCATGATCTACTACCCGATATCCGTGCTGATGCTTGCCGGGATCAAGGACATCCTGGTGATCTCCACGCCGGTAGACTTGCCACAGTACCGAAACCTGCTGGGAGATGGCAGCCAGTTTGGCGTGCATTTCACCTATGCCGAACAGCCGTCTCCAGACGGGTTGGCTCAAGCATTTATCATTGGCGAAGAGTTCATCGGTGATGACGCCGTGTGCCTGATTCTGGGGGACAACATCTTCCACGGCCAACATTTTAGTGATCAATTACGCACTGCAGCCGAGCGTTCATCGGGCGCTACGGTATTCGGCTACTGGGTAAAAGACCCGGAGCGCTTCGGTGTGATTGATTTCGACAAAGAGGGCCGCGCCCTGTCCATCGAAGAAAAACCGGCGAAGCCCAAGTCACCCTATGCCGTCACCGGCCTGTATTTCTACGATAACGACGTGATCAAGATCGCCAAGGCCGTCAAGCCTTCGCCGCGCGGCGAGTTGGAAATCACCGACGTCAACAACGCCTATCTTCAGCGCGGCGACCTGCATGTAGAACGCTTCGGTCGCGGCTTTGCCTGGCTCGACACCGGCACCCATGACAGCCTGCTGGAGGCCTCGACTTACGTGCAGACCATCGAGCACCGCCAGGGCTTGAAAGTGGCTTGCCTGGAAGAGATCGCCTACGAAAACGGCTGGATCGACCGCGACTATCTGCTGGAACGCGCCAAATACTTCGGCAAGACCGGCTATGGCCAGTACCTGTATTCCCTCGCCGGAGAGACCCAGTGAACATAGTTGAAACCACACTACCTGGCGTGCTGATCCTTGAGCCAAAGGTATTCGGTGACGAGCGCGGTTTCTTCTACGAAAGCTTCAACGCCCGCGCTTTTGAAGCAGCTACCGGGCTCAAGCGTGATTTTGTGCAGGATAACCACTCGCGCTCGCAAAAAGGCGTACTGCGGGGCTTGCACTATCAGCTTGAGCACACTCAAGGCAAGCTGGTGCGTGTCACTCACGGCGAAGTGCTGGATGTAGCCGTCGACATCCGTCGCAGCTCCCCAAACTTCGGACACTGGGTGGGTGTACGCCTGTCGGCACAGAACCATCGTCAATTGTGGGTGCCGGAAGGTTTTGCGCATGGTTTCGTGGTGTTGAGCGACCACGCAGAGTTCCTGTACAAAACCACCGATTACTACCAGCCAAGCGCCGAGCGCAGCATTCTCTGGAATGACCCAACGCTGGCTATCGACTGGGAGCTGGTCGAGCCGCCGCAATTGTCTGCCAAAGACCAGGTCGGAAAACTGCTGATGGAAGCCGACCTGTTCCCATGAAAATATTAATCACCGGCCAACACGGCCAAGTCTCCCTGGAGCTGCAACAGCGGCTCCAGGGTCTTGGCGAACTCGTCATCCTGGGCCGCGACCAGCTTGACCTGGCCGACGCTGACCTCATCCGCCAACAGGTACGCGCCCACCGCCCTGGCCTGATCATCAACGCGGCAGCCCACACGGCCGTCGATCTGGCCGAGAGCGAACCGGACGCAGCCTTTGCGATCAACGCCATCGCCCCCGGCATCCTCGCCGAGGAAGCCAAGGCACTGGGCATCCCGCTGATTCATTACTCGACCGACTACGTGTTCGATGGCAGCAAACCTGCCCCTTACATCGAAAGCGACACGCCGAACCCATTGGGTGTCTATGGTCAGAGCAAACTGGCGGGTGAACAGGCGATTGCTGCCGTGGGTGGCGAACACCTGATCTTGCGCACCAGTTGGGTGTATTCGAGCCATGGCAAGAATTTCCTGCTGACCATGCAGCGCCTGCTGCAGGAAAAACCGCAGATGCGCATCGTCGCCGACCAGATCGGTGCGCCGACCTGGGCCGGGACCATCGCCAGCAGCACCCGCGCGCTGATTCAGCAGTGGCAGGCTGGCAAGGCCGGGGACTGGGGGGTTTACCACCTCACCGCACAAGGTGAGACCTCGTGGTTCGGCTTTGCCCAAGCCATTGGCGAGCAATTGCGGATCGAAGGCAAAGCCTGCGCCGAACTGGAGCCGATCCCTTCCAGTGCCTACCCCACCCCCGCCAAGCGCCCGCTGAACTCGCGCCTGGATTGCTCGCGTCTGCAACAGCAATGGCACGTCAGCCAGCCCCATTGGCAAGATGCATTGCACGAGTGTCTTGCCAAGCAGCACTAGGCATAATGCGCCTGTACCCACAGGCGCACACTCCCCATGACTCCACCCCTTCCGCGAAGACCCCGCTGGCGCAGCCTCGCCCTGCTGGCATTGTGCTTGGCACCGCTGCTGTGGCCGCTGGAGCATTTGGCCGAGCGCTACTACCGCAGCGAATTGGCCGGGCAAAACCGCCAGACTCTCGACCTGTATGTCGCCAACCTGTTGGGCACCCTGCACCGCTATGAAGTGTTGCCGCAAATCCTCGGCGATTTGCCGGCCCTGCGCATCGCCCTGGACGCACCTCACGTCAGTACCAACCTGGCCAATGCCAACCTGCTGCTCAAGGATGTCGCCGCCCAGGCGGGCGTGGAAGTGATGTACCTGATGGACACCACCGGCAAGACCCTTGCCGCTTCCAACTGGGACAAACAAGACAGCTTCGTCGGGCGCAATTTCTCCTTTCGCCCCTATTTCAGCGAAGCCATGGCCGGGCGCCTGGGTCGGTTTTTCGGCCTGGGCACCACCTCAGCCAAGCGCGGCTACTTCTTCGCCGCCGCGGTGCGTGACGGCGACACCATCATCGGCGTGCTGGTGGTCAAGGTCGACCTTGATCACACCGAAAGCCTGTGGGGCAATACCCCGGAACAACTGCTGGTCACCGACCACAACGGCGTGGTGATCCTCACCTCGCGCCCGCAATGGCGTTTCCGCGCCACGCGGCCACTGACCGCCGAAGAGCGCCAGGCCATCATCGCCATACAGCCCTACCCCACCCGTGACCCGCAGCCGCTGAGCCTGAGCAGCAGCGCCTGGCTGCGCCAATCCACCGCCATCGCCGAAACCGGCTGGAATGTGGAAATCCTGGCGCCACGCTCGCTGATCAACCGTCCGGTGCGCACGGTTGTCGCCGTGGGCGGTGCCACGTTGTTGGTGCTGATGCTGTTGCTGGGATTGTTGATGCAGCGCCGTCGGCACTACCTGGAACGCATCGCCTTCGAAGCCAAGGCCCGCCGTGAGCTGGAAATGCGCGTGGCCGAGCGTACCAGCGACCTGGAGGGCCTGAACCGGCGCCTGAAACAGGAAGTGCTGGAGCGCGAACACGCCCAGCAGGAACTGGTGCGCGCCCAGGACGACCTGGTCCAGGCCGGTAAACTCTCGGCCCTGGGCACCATGTCGGCGAGTATCAGCCATGAGCTGAACCAACCGTTGGCGGCGATTCGCAGCTATGCAGAAAACGCCGAAATCCTCCTCGACCATGAGCGCACCAGCGATGCCCGCGGCAACCTCAAACTGATCAGCGAGCTGACCGGGCGCATGGCCTCGATCATCGCCCATTTGCGTGCATTCGCTCGCCGTGATCGTCACGCGCCGGAGAGCGTAGCCTTGCAACCGGCCCTGGACGACGCCCTGGCGTTGCTGGCCAAGCGGCGGCGCTCGATGGAAGTGGAATTGATCCGCGACCTGCCGGAAGCAACCCTATGGGTGCAGGCCGGTGAAACCCGCCTGCGCCAGGTACTGGGTAACTTGCTGGCCAACGCCCTGGACGCCCTCACTGAAAAAGGCCCGCCGCGCAAACTCTGGCTGAGTGCCGAAACCACGCCCCAGGGCGTCAACCTGTACATTCGCGACAACGGCCCAGGCTTTTGCATGGAAGCCCTGGGCCGCGCCAGCGAGCCGTTCTACACCACCAAGACGCGCACCCAGGGCCTGGGCTTGGGCCTGGCAATCTGCGACACCCTGATGCGCGCCTTTGGTGGCGAACTGCTGTTCGCCAACCACAAGGAAGGCGGCGCGCTGTTAACCTTGAAATTGCGTGCCGGCTCGCCGGGCGTCAGTCTGCAACCGTCCGAGGACCGCAGTGTATGAGCATCGACAACCAGATTCAGGTGGTGTTGATCGACGACGATCCACACCTGCGTCAAGCCCTGTGCCAAACCCTGGACCTGGCCGGACTCAAAGTCCTGCCCCTGGGCGAAGCCACCGGCCTCACCGCACGCCTGTCCCGCGACTGGCCTGGAGTGGTGGTCAGCGACATCCGTATGCCCGGCATGGACGGCCTGGAGCTGCTGGCCGAACTGCATGGCCAGGACCCGGACCTGCCGGTGCTGCTGATCACCGGCCACGGCGACGTACCGTTGGCGGTGCAGGCCATGCGTGCCGGCGCGTATGACTTCCTCGAAAAACCCTTCGCCAGCGACGCACTGCTCGACAGCGTGCGCCGCGCCCTGGCCTTGCGTCGCCTGGTGCTGGACAACCGCAGCCTGCGCCTGGCCCTCAGCGATCGTCAGCAACTGAGCACGCGCCTGGTGGGGCACTCCCCGCAAATGTTGCGCCTGCGCGAGCAGATTGGCGCCTTGGCCGCGACCAAGGCCGATGTGCTGATCCTGGGCGAAACCGGTGCTGGCAAAGAAGTCGTCGCCCGCGCCCTGCATGACCTTTCAAGCCGCCGCAGTGGCCCATTTGTGGCGATCAACGCCGGGGCGCTGGCCGAATCGGTGGTAGAAAGCGAACTGTTCGGCCATGAGCCGGGGGCGTTCACCGGCGCGCAGAAACGCCGCATCGGCAAGTTCGAGTTCGCCAATGGCGGCACGCTGTTTCTCGATGAAATCGAAAGCATGAGCCTGGATGTGCAGGTCAAGTTGCTGCGCCTGTTGCAGGAGCGCGTGGTGGAGCGCTTGGGCGGCAATCAGCTGATTCCGCTGGATATCCGCATTATCGCCGCCACCAAGGAAGACCTGCGCCAAGCCGCCGACCAGGGCCGTTTCCGTGCCGACTTGTATTACCGCCTCAACGTCGCACCGCTACGCATCCCGCCTCTGCGCGAGCGTGGTGAAGATGCATTGATGCTGTTCCAGCACTTCGCCGACGAGGCCAGCAGCCGCCACGGCCTGCCCCTGCATGAGCTGCAACCGGGCCAACGCGCGCTGTTATTGCGCCACAGCTGGCCGGGCAATGTGCGGGAACTGCAAAACGCCGCTGAGCGTTTCGCCCTGGGCCTGGAGTTGGCGCTCGATAGCGCCCAGGACAATCCCGCCGCGGGCGTGCTGACGTCCACGCCCGGCGGCTTGAGCGAGCAAGTCGAGCAGTTCGAAAAAAGCTTGATCGCCGCCGAACTCACCCGCCCTCACAGCTCCGTGCGCAGCCTCGCCGAAGCGTTGGGCGTGCCGCGCAAGACCTTGCACGACAAGTTACGCAAACACGGTCTGAACTTCGCCGACAGCACCAGCCACAGCGCCGACGACGAATGAACCCGCCTACCACCAAGAGACCGCTATGAGCCGCGACAGCCGTTACCTGGAAGCCGTCCTTCACCACGACATTCCCCTCACCCGGGAGATGGGTCTCAAGGTGCTCGACTGGCGACACGACCAACTGCAGCTGCACCTGCCCTTGCAAGCCAATATCAACCACAAAAGCACCATGTTCGGTGGCAGCCTCTACTGTGGCGCCGTACTGGCAGGCTGGGGTTGGCTGCACCTGAAGCTGCGCGAAGCGGGGATAGAAGACGGTCATATCGTGATTCAGGAAGGGCAGATCAGCTATCCGCTGCCGGTGACGCAGGATGCAACGGCCATTTGCGCGGCGCCGGAAGAAAAAGTGTGGAAGCGTTTCCTGGCGACGTACAAGCGTTATGGACGGGCGCGGTTGGCGCTGGAGACATGGATTGTGAATGAAGGCAGTGAGGAGCGTGCAGTGGCCTTTACCGGCCAGTACGTCCTGCACCGCTAGCAGCCATTACATAAAATAAAAGTGGGAGCTGGCTTGCCTGCGATAGCGGTGGATCAGCCAATACCTGTATGACTGACACTCCGTCATCGCGGGCAAGCGATGCTCCCACATTTTGCTCTGCAGTGATCTTAAGATCTGGCCAGGGTCAACAGGCGCTCACGCCATGCGGCCTTGGCTGGCAGCGCCAGAAAGAACGGGTTCAATAGCGATTCCCGCGCCGGGTAGCTGAACGGCTGACCATTCAACTCCAACACTTCACCTCCCGCGCCTTCCAGTACGCCCTGTGCCGCAGCGGTATCCCACTGTGAGGTCGGTGCCAGGCGCGGATAGCAGTCAGCACTGCCTTCGGCCAGCAGGCAAAACTTCAACGAGCTGCCGATATTCGCCAGCTTCAGCGCGCCCAAACCTTCGCTCAAGCCATCCAGCAGGCGTTCCTGCTCAGGGCTGGTATGCCGACGACTGGCGACCACAGTAAAGGCTTCGCCCACGGCCGGGGTCTGGCGTACCTGGATCTGCTTGGGTGCGGCCTTCACATCTGAACGCCATGCCCCAAGGCCCGCGCCACCGAAGTAGCAACGGCCAGTGGTCGGCATCGACACTACGCCGAACACCACGCGGCCCTGTTCGATCAAGGCAATATTGACAGTGAATTCTTCGCTGCCGGAAATGAATTCCTTGGTGCCATCCAATGGGTCCACCAGCCACCAGCGCTGCCACTGGGCACGCACGCTCAGATCGATATCGGCGTCTTCTTCGGAGAGTACCGGAATACTCGGATCGAGCGCGGTCAGGCCCGCGAGAATCAGATGGTGAGCGGCCAGATCGGCAGCCGTCACCGGCGAATCATCCGCTTTGGAGGTCACGGCTACATTGGCGCGCCAGTAGGGCAGGATAGCTTCGCCGGCCTGGCGGGCCAGCTCAATCACGGGGGCGATAAACGGGTGGCCTAAAAACAGTTCGCTCATGCGTTGAACGCTCCACGCTGGGTCAACAGATCGCGTACCAGGTACAGCGCGGCAAGCGCTCGGCCCTCGCTGAATTGCTCGTTTTGCGCAAGCGCAGAAAGCTCCCGCAGGTTGACCCTGTCCACGCGCATCGGCTCAGGCTCATCGCCCTCCAGGCGCTCTTCGTAAAGGTCGGTGGCCAGTACTACCTGAATTTTCTGGCTCATATAGCCCGGCGATAACGACAGCTCGGTGATGTGCTCCAACTGCCGTGCGCCATAGCCAGCTTCTTCCTTGAGCTCGCGGTCCGCCGCCGCCAGCACGTCCTCGCCGGGCTCGATCAAACCTTTGGGCAAGGACAATTCATATTCGTCAGTGCCACCGCAGTATTCTTCGACCAGCAATGCATGATCCTCGTCGATCATCGCCACAATCATCACCGCGCCGTAGCCCGCGCCGCGCCCCACCAGGCGCTCGTAGGTCCGTTCAACGCCATTGGAAAAGCGCAACTGCACTTCCTCCACGCGGAACAAACGGCTACTGGCGACTATTTCGCGGGCGAGGACGGTGGGTTTCTGGCGCATAAGCGGCTCCTTGGCGTGATCGGGTTACTATACCGTGGCTTTTCCGATTGTCTGTGTCGGATATCTTTACTTACATGAGAACGCACCATGCCCTCTTTGCCCTGGCACGCCATCGACACCGTCCTGCTGGACATGGACGGCACCCTGCTCGACCTGCATTACGACAACCATTTCTGGATGGAACATCTGCCCCACCGATACGCCGAACTGCACGGCGTGAGCCGGGCCATGGCCGAAATGGAGTTGCAGCCGTTGTTTGAGCGTAACGCCGGACAGTTGCAATGGTATTGCCTGGATTTCTGGAGCACTGAACTGGCGATCCCGGTGCGCGAACTCAAGTTGGAAACCGCCCACCTGATCGCCCTGCGCCCGGATGCCGATACTTTTCTGAAGGCGATCAAACAGGCCGGCAAGCGCGTGATCATGATCACCAACGCTCATCGTGATTCGCTGTCATTGAAGTTGGAACGCATTGAACTGGCGCCGTATTTCGAGCGATTGATCAGCTCCCATGACTACGGTTTTCCCAAGGAAAACCCACAGTTCTGGGAAGCGTTGCAAGCCGATATCCACTTTGACCCGGCCCGTAGTCTGTTTATCGACGACACCTTGCCGATCCTGCGCAGTGCCCGGGATTTCGGCGTGGGGCATTTGCTGGCAGTCAAAGAGCCCGATAGCAAGAAAGGCCCGAAGGACACCGCAGAATTCGCGGCTGTCGGGGATTACCGAGATCTCATTGTCGGGCTCTAAACCCATGTGGGAGGGGGCTTGCTCCCGATAGCGGTGTATCAGCCAAGTATCAGGTGACTGAACCACCGCCATCGGGAGCAAGCCCCCTCCCACATTTTGTCCTGCGTATTACTCAGGGATACGCAGTGTCTGGCCTGGATAGATTTTGTCCGGGTGCGACAGCAGCGGCTTGTTAGCCTCGAAAATCTTGTTGTACTGGTTGGCGTTACCGTACACCGCGAGAGAAATCGCGCTGAGTGTGTCGCCCTTTTTCACCACGACGAAGCGAGCCGCGGCAACTGCAGGGCCGGTGACAGTGATCTGGTCATCTACGCTTGCCACGCCGGCAATGTTGCCCAGTGCCAAAAGGATCTTTTCTTTCTCTTCCTGGCTCGCCACTTCACCAGTCACAGTGACCTTGTCGCCGTCCACCGTGGTCTGCACGTTTGGATTACCCAGGCCCACCTTGCTCACATGTTCCTTCAGCTGCTCACTGGCGTTCGCATTACCCGGCGTCAACAGGTCGACAATCTTTTCGCCGGCTTCTTTGATAAAGCTAAAAATACTCATGGTGCGCTCTCCTTGGGATTTAATTTCCAGATGCCCAAGACTAGACCAGTCCAGCAGACTTGGGTTCCAAACCGGCTAAAGACTCAAAAGTATCCAGATCCGCCGTCCCTGGAATAAGCCCCCGGCGAAATGGGCGGGAACCTTGATCGACGCCATCTATCAATACATCAATACTGGCAATTAGACGCGACCCTTTGTCGCGCCTAGTCTGAACACTGATCAATCCGTCGGTGGTACTGCCCCATGAACGCCAAGCGCCCAACCTGCGCGGCGCCCGCCCTTGAAACGCCCGCGCCCGCCGCCAGCCAGAGCTACCAATACTGCAATCTTGAACACACTGAAGTCGGCAGCACTGCGTTGGCCGAAGAGGTGGCGTTGGCCATTGCCTATAACGATATCAGTCAGGCTGTCATGTTGGTCACACCGACTGATCTTGAGGATTTTATCGTCGGCTTCAGCCTCGGCAGCGGCATTATTGCCGACGTTAGCGATATTTATGATCTCAAAATCAGCGGCGCGGGCTCCGCTCAGTATGCTCAGGTACAGATTTCCAGCCGCGCCTTCTGGAGTCTCAAGCAGCAGCGCCGCCAATTAGCGGGCACCAGCGGCTGCGGCCTGTGCGGTGTAGAAGCGGTTGAGCAGGCCCTGCCCGACCTTCAAGTGCTGCCCGGCGCGCCCTTGCCGCCAGCGCAATGGCTCGACGGCCTGCGCCAGCGCATCAGTGCGTTCCAACCGTTGGGCCAGTACAGCGGTGCAGTGCACGCAGCGGTGTTTATGAACGATCAAGGCGAATTGCTGTTGGGCCGTGAAGACATCGGCCGGCATAACGCCTTGGATAAATTGATCGGCGCGTTGATCCGCCAAAAGATTCAGACCGACGGCGGCCTGGCGATTGTTACCAGCCGCTGCAGCCTTGAATTGATCCAGAAAGTCTTGCGTGCAGGCATCCAAACCCTGGTCAGCCTGTCGTCGCCCACCGGCCTGGCCTTGCAATGGGCGCGCCGGCATAACCTCAATCTCATCCACCTGCCGCAGAAAAGCGCGCCACGGGTCTACAGCCCAGCGATGGAGCACCAGCCATGAGCCTTCACCACCAAGCCGACCAAACCCCGACTCCGCGCTACAAGCCTTATAAAGGCCCGGCCGGCGGCTGGGGCGCCCTGATCAGCGTGGCGCAAGCCTGGCTGACCAGCGATAACGCGCTTAAAAACCTGCGCATGATGCTCAAGACCAACCAGAACGGCGGCTTCGACTGCCCGGGCTGCGCCTGGGGCGACTCGCCGGAAAGCGGCATGGTCAAGTTCTGCGAAAACGGCGCCAAGGCGGTCAACTGGGAAGCCACCAAGCGCCGCGTCGATGCAGCCTTCTTCGCCAAGCACAGCGTCACGGCATTGCTGGAGCAAAGCGACTATTGGCTGGAATACCAGGGCCGCCTGACCGAGCCGATGCGCTATGACGCACAAACCGACCGCTACACCCCCATCAGCTGGGATGCGGCATTTGACTTGGTCGGCAAGCACCTCAACGCGTTACCCAGCCCGAACATGGCCGAGTTCTACACCTCGGGTCGCGCCAGCAACGAAGCCGCCTACCTGTATCAGCTGTTTGTGCGCGCCTACGGCACCAACAATTTCCCGGACTGCTCGAACATGTGCCACGAAGCCAGCGGCGTAGCCCTGGCGCAGAGTGTGGGCGTGGGCAAAGGCACCGTGACCTTTGACGACTTCGAACATGCCGACGCTATTTTCGTCTGGGGCCAGAACCCCGGCACCAACCACCCGCGCATGCTTGAACCGTTGCGCGAAGCGGTGAAGCGCGGTGCCCAGGTGGTGTGCATCAACCCCCTGAAAGAGCGCGGCCTGGAGCGCTTCCAGCACCCGCAACATCCGCTCGAAATGCTCACTAACGGCGACAAGCCGACCAACACTGCCTACTTCCGCCCGGCCCTGGGCGGCGACATGGCGATTCTGCGCGGCATGGCCAAGTTCCTGCTGCTGTGGGAACGCCAAGCGCTGGCCGAAGGCAAGGAAGCGGTATTCGACCATGACTTTCTCAATGAGCACACCGCAAACGTTTTGGAGTATCTGGGCCAGATCGACGACACCTCATGGGAAGAAATCGTCGAGCAATCCGGCCTGACCCTGGTCGAGATCGAGCAAGCGGCGCGCATGTACGCCAAAGGCAAGAACGTGATCATGTGCTGGGCAATGGGGATTACCCAGCACCGTCACTCGGTGCCGACCATCCAGGAAATCGCCAACCTGATGCTACTGCGTGGCAATATCGGCCGCCCTGGTGCCGGCCTGTGCCCCGTGCGCGGTCACAGCAACGTGCAGGGCGATCGAACCATGGGCATCAACGAGCGCCCACCGGTGGCGTTCCTTGACGCGCTGGAGCGTCGTTTCCAGTTTCAGGTGCCGCGAGACAATGGTCACAACGTGGTGGAAGCGATTCACGCCATGCTCGAAGGCCGCTCCAAGGTGTTTATCGGCCTGGGCGGCAACTTCGCCCAAGCCACGCCAGACAGCCCGCGTACCTTCGAAGCCCTGCGCAATTGCGACCTCACCGTGCAAATCAGCACCAAGCTCAACCGCAGCCACCTGATGCACGGTAAAGACGCACTGATCCTGCCGTGCCTGGGCCGTACTGATATCGACATCCAGGCCGACGGCCCGCAAGCGGTGACGGTGGAAGATTCGTTCAGCATGGTCCATGGCTCCAATGGCCAACTGCAACCGCTGTCGGCGCTGATGAAATCCGAGCCCGCGATCCTGGCCGGAATTGCCGCCGCCACCCTGGGCAGCACACCGGTGGACTGGAACTGGCTGGTAGCCGACTACGGGCGCATCCGCGACCTGATCGCCGACACCATCCCGGGCTTCAAGGATTTCAACGAACGCATCAAGCACCCAGGTGGTTTTTACCTTGGCAACTCGGCCGGTGCACGTCGCTGGAACACGCCGTCGGGCCGCGCCAATTTCCGCCCTAACATCCTGCCCAAAGACCTGATCCACGAACGCACCCACGCCACGGGCCGGGTACCAGACCTGATCATGCAGTCGATGCGCTCCCACGATCAGTACAACACCACTATTTACGGCCTGGACGACCGTTACCGTGGCGTCAAGGGCCAGCGTGACGTGCTGTTCGTCAACGAAGCCGACATCATCCGCCTGGGCTTCAAGCCAGGGCAGAAGGCCGACATTGTGTCGCTGTGGGAGGACGGCCGTGAGCGCCGGGTGAAGGGCTTTACCTTGCTGGCGTTTGATATTCCGGCCGGACAGGCGGCGGCGTACTACCCGGAAGTGAACCCACTGGTGCCGTTGGAAAGCACCGGCGACGGCAGCCATACGCCAACGTCGAAGTTCGTCGCAATTCGTCTGGAGGCGGCGAGTGATACTGGGTTGATCATGGCGCGCTCGGCCTGACCCGGGATCTTTGTTGTTTGAATGACCGCTTTCGAGGCCCGCACAATCTCTACATATTCTACGGGCACAAAAAAGGCCGCTTTTGCATAAAAGCGGCCGTTCCGAAGTAACTAGAGACCTGTAAAAACAACTTAAGTTCCCCATACAAAACAGCAACTTAGCAAATTGTATACAACCTCTGCCGCCGGTCGGATTTCGATTGTCAGCGGCTCGATACAACCTCAGGATCGCGCCGTCATCCCCTTGAGGTTTCCCTGAATGAAGTTCTCCTCGATTCTCTTGTTGTCCCTTGGCCTGGTCAGTGGCGCAGCCATGGCCGGTGGCACCACCGAAGCCGGTGTAGGCGGCGCATTGGGCGGGGTTCTAGGTTCTGTTGTCGGCCAGCAGCTGGGCGGCAATACCGGTTCGACCATCGGCGCGGCCCTGGGCGGCGCGGGTGGTAGTGCGGTCGGCGCCGACAAGCGCAGCCGTGGCGAAGCCGCCATTGGCGGCGCACTGGGCGCAGCTGGCGGCAACGTCGTGGGCCGCAGTGTCGGCGGCAGTACCGGCGCACTGATCGGCTCGGCGGCCGGCGGTGGCGCGGGCGGTGCACTGGGCAACTACATGGGTAACGAAAGTGACCGCGACGACCGCCGTTATCGCGACCGCGACCGTGACGACCGTCGCTACTACCGCGATGGCCATCCAGGCCGTGGTCATGCCTATGGGCATCGCAAGAACAAGCACCACTACCGTCATCGGTAAGCTCTGAAGAGCACCTCAGTAATAATGTGGGAGGAGCAAGCCCCCTCCCACATGGGGTGCCGCAAGGTCAGACCACCAGTCGCTGCAACGCCTCGCGCAACATCCCCGGTATCGGCACAGGCTGGTTCGAGGCCCGATCCACAAACACATGCACAAAGCGCCCCGCCGCACAGGCTTCTTCTTCGCCTGCCTTGAACACCGCCAGCTCATACTGCACCGAACTGTTGCCCAACTTGCCCACTCGCAGGCCGATTTCAATGCGCTCGGGAAAGGCAATCGAGGCAAAATAGTCACAGGCCGAACTCACCACAAACCCCACCACCTCACCGTCGTGAATATCCAGCCCGCCCTGTTCAATCAGGTAGGTATTCACCGCCGTATCGAAAAAGCTGTAGTAGGTGACGTTGTTCACATGGCCGTAGGCATCGTTGTCGTGCCAACGCGTGGTGATCGGCTGGAAGTAGCGGTAATCGGCGCGCAGGGGCGTTGAGTCAGGCATCGGCAAGTCTCTTCAGAGTAGGTCTAATTGAGCGCGGGCCCATTCGCGCACTTCGGCGTAGGGGTAGTCCTCCAGCGCGGCGAAACCGGGAATGCCCCGCGCCTTCAACTTGGTAAACAACGGCACGCTGATACCGCCAAGAAACCGCGTCAGCCGCTCGGCACTGGGTAGCTCGCCAGTGTGCTCATGATGCCTGTGGATAAAATCGCCGCACAGCCCCATGAAGCTTTTATCCACAAGCGGCGGCAGGCTTGGCGGAGGCGGCAGATACGCGACATGGCCGTGGCACACCGAACAATGTCCACAACGCTGGGGAGCGTTTTCATCACCAAAGTACTGCGCCAGGCGCTGCCCCAGGCAGTGCTCGGTGGCGAACAGGTCGAGCATGGCGTGAATCCGCGCCACCTCCGTTACTTCATGCTGCTTGAAGCCTGTGTATAACTCGGCGCTCAACACCACTGTATCGAAATCGGTGTCGAGCAAACTGTAGACCTCGGTCATCTGTTTGCTTTCCAGCTCGATCAGGCCCTGCTCCTGGAAGTAATCCAGCGCCTTGACCACCCGGCTGCGCTCGGCATTGTGCTGTTGATACAGCGCGTCGAAATCCACCGTTGCCCAGGTTTTCGCACGCTTGCACACCTGGATGATCGCCGCGACGAACTGCTGCCGCTCGCCGGAAAAACGTGCGAGCAAAGCGTCGGGCTCGACCAGGTACTTGAAACGGTATTCGGCATAAAACGCGTAGCGCGGCGCGATCACACCCTTGAGTTCCAACTGCACCAGCAGCGTCTTGAGTGGCAGCTCGCGAATATTGCTGTGATCGGACAACGACCTGAGCAGGAACTCCCACTGCCCTTCACTGCGTGCGGCCTGCAACTCCTCGAGGACACGGCCAATGCCCTCTTGCTCCGGCGTGTCGCCGTAGACGAAATTTTCCAGCACATTGAGGCTGTCGCGATTGGCCAACACCAGGCAATCCGACGGCAGCCCGTCACGCCCTGCACGGCCGATTTCCTGGCTGTAGTTCTCGATGGACTTTGGCAGGTCGAAGTGCACCACATTGCGGATATCGCTTTTATCGATGCCCATGCCGAACGCGATCGTCGCGACAATGCAATTGGAGCGCCCACCCATGAACCGCTGCTGGATGCCCTCGCGTTTATCGTGGGGCAGCCCCGCGTGGTAAGCCTCGGCCTGAATGCCGTGGCGGTTCAGATGCTCGGCAATCTGCTCGGCGGTTTTTTGCAAAGTGACATAGACGATGCTCGGTTGGTTGGCCCGCTCCTGCATCCATTCAACCAACCTGCGGCGCTTGTGCTGACCGCTGACCGGTTCCACCAGCAGGTTGAGGTTGGGCCGATAGAAGCCGGTGGTCACCACATCCCCGGGGGCAATCGCGAACTTGGCCTGCATGTCGGCGATTACCTTGGGCGTCGCCGTGGCCGTCAGCAGCAACGCTTGTGGGATATTGAACTGGCGCTGGTAGTCCGGCAGCTTCAAGTAATCCGGGCGGAAGTTATGGCCCCATTCGGAGATACAGTGCGCTTCATCCACCACCAGCAGCGAAATCTGCACGCTGTGCAGGAAGTTACGAAAGCGCTCGTTCTTCAAACGCTCCACCGAAATCATAAGGATTTTCAACTCGCCCGAACGCGCACGGGCCATCACATCGTTGGCCTCATCACGGCTCTGGGCCGAATCGATACTGCCTGCCGAAATGCCATGGTGCTGCAGAAACCCCAATTGATCCTGCATCAACGCCAGTAAAGGCGACACCACCAGCGTCAGGTGCGGCAGCAACACCGCCGACAGCTGGTAGCACAAAGATTTACCCGACCCCGTAGGGAAAATTGCTGCTGCCGAACGCCCGGCCAGGACCGCGCTGACCGTCTCTTCCTGGCCCAGGCGAAACTGTGGATAACCAAAGACCTGCTGGAGGGTGTCGTGCATAAGGCTGTCACTGCATTGACCGCTGAACGTGGCTTAAAAACATAGCCCAGTAAGTTCGGCGAATCGAGAAAGGTCGCAAGGAAATAAGAGACAGGATGATACACAGGCAGGGGATGGCCCAGGGCCCACGGGGAATATTGCGAAAACTCACATTGAATTAAGATCTTCGGCGGGATTTTGATACAGGTTACGACTTGGTTTTTATACTGCCTTCCCCCTGAAGCATTGCGCTACAATCACAGCCTTGCTACCCAGGAGTACGCTGCAATGAGCGAACTGACGTTTGAGCAAAAGCAGGATCACTATCACAAGATCCGCCGTTCCAATTACCTGGCCAGCCTGCGCCTGGAAGGGTTCGATACCCAACCGACCGATGTCGACAAGCCCCTGCCGACCCGCGAAGCCGTCCTGGCCAAATACCGCAACACCTCACGCTGATGCTCGACAAATACGGGGTGGGCCAGGACCCGTACTGCTACCCCGGTAGCAGCGTCCTGCGCAACCGCCTCGATTTGGTCGATGAACACCGCCTGCACGAGGCAGAGCGGGAGTTATCCGAGATTGCAGTAGGCAACCTTCCGCTGTTTCCGCCGCCCTACGACCTTGATCGTCTGCAACACATCCACCGCGTCCTGTTCGGTGACATCTACGATTGGGCCGGTGAACTGCGCAGCGTCAACATCCAGAAAGGTAAGACGCTGTTCTGCACCCCGGAGCGCATCCCGCCGGAAGCGGCGAAGATCAGTCGGCATATGCAGGAAGCCAATTGGTATACCGGCGCGTCCCAGGCCGATCTCGTTCACCACATCGCTGAAGCTTATGGCGATCTGAATGTCATCCATCCCTTCCGTGAAGGTAATGGACGGGCTCAGCGGATCCTCTTTGAACAGATCATCGTGAATGCGGGATTTTCGGTGAATTGGTGGCTGGTGAAACACGCGGCATGGATACCCGCGAATATTGATGCGGTGGCGTGTGACTATCGAGGACTGGAGGCGATTTTTGAGCGGTGTATCAGTAAGCCTCCCAGAGCCTGATCGAACCGCGAACGACTAAACCATATGTTTATTGCTCGAGAACAACCTCACTTCTAAGGTTCAGCTCGTCGCTGCCAAATCAGCGACCGGGTTTGGTCACCCGAAAAACAGCAGAGACAAACGTGCCAGCTCCTCTGGCGTATTTCTTTGAATCTGTATTGGAACACTGTGATGACATCCAATCCGCCGCCCACCAGCGTATCCGCGCCGCCAGCGATTTAGTGGAAACCTTCTCTTGCCTGACCTTCGAACACGCCGACCTCAAAGACATTTCTCACATCATCAATGCGCTGTACCTGCTCGTTCAGGACGGCTGTGATTTGCTCGAAGCTACTCAACACGTGCAAATGCGACCAGCGGCCGACCAACCAACACAAAGCGATCCGCTACACAGCTAAACGTGTGGGAGCTGGCTTGCCTGCGATGGCGGCGTATCGGGCTATATTTTTTAAACCTGACGCACCGCCATCGCGGGCAAGCCCGGCTCCCACTTTTTGCCAGTTCAGCCTGCCAAATCGGTATCAAGCCGTAAACCCAGGAAACCACTGTAAGAAACCACCAAATGGCGCGACGTCCGCTTCCCAAACTGCTTCAAACAATCGCTCGCCCTCTACGGAAATACCTTTCGCCTGAGCGAAACTAGCGCCCTCTCCAAGCTCTGTCGGCATAAATTTGTGAACATCGAAAGGACTCAATATGTCGGTCACTATGGCATCACTTTCACGGTGATTCGCCTTACGATTTTACCAACCCACCGACACGTGCTGGCAAAGCTGTGTTTATTAGAAGCTGGCTCCAGCGCAAACGAGGTGCGTCATCGACTAGTCGATCTCTACGAAAAAATGCTTGCCCGTGATTTGCCTTGCAAGATGACTGTTGCTATCTCCAAACCGCTGACCCGGCAACGAGCTGACTTGCTCAACGTTCGCGGGGAAATCGTTGCAGGACTCATCGGCGGCGCAGTATCAGCTCCAATGAGCCTGGTATCGCCTCCAATTGGGCTCGCTGCCGGAGCAGCTGTTAGCCTGACGATTAAAGGCATTATTCGCAGCTATCACGCCGGTGACGTTGTTATCGGCGTCGACGCACAGGTCAACGGCGGAATTGGTCCTCAGCGATCATTGTCGGCAATGGTTCGGCAGTTCCAAGGTGGCTAGTGCGGTGAATGAACACATGCAGTGGATCAATCTGC
Source organism: Pseudomonas sp. NCIMB 10586 (assembly GCF_023127895.1). Taxonomy (NCBI): domain Bacteria; kingdom Pseudomonadati; phylum Pseudomonadota; class Gammaproteobacteria; order Pseudomonadales; family Pseudomonadaceae; genus Pseudomonas; species Pseudomonas sp. NCIMB 10586. Next base: position 172,889 of record NZ_SPKQ01000037.1, on the reverse strand, counting down.
TTCTCTTCCTAGTACTGGCCGCCGTTATTGATAAGACAATAAAGTTGCCCGTACTCAGAAAATGGCTTGGGCTCTGTCTATTGATAACAGGCCCAACAGTTCTGCTGTATGCCACTTCTTGGACCATAGGGGCACAGCTTGAAAGCCTGCCGATAGTCGCCTTCGTGACAGGCATCGGGTTGCTGAGCACCCCGAATATCTATCGCAGAGTAAAAACCACTCACCCTTTGTTGATTGCCCCAATCTTGAACCTTGCGCCTGACTTCCCTGACGACCCGATCATGCTTCACCTTCTGCAAGTCCTGCACGAAGGTATCGGCCTGCCCAAGCACAAGGCGATCACCCTCGACACATCGGTCAATCATGATCTTGGCTGTAGCAGTACCGAAGCCAAGCAATTAATGAGGGTACTGAAGCAAGAATTTGGCCTGAGATCAGGCGACTACAAAAACAGCCGCTACTTCAAACACCGCAGCCTTGACGCACATTTGCGATATGTAGAAAGAGGCAGTGAGGAAAAGCTCCCACTTACCATCGACATGCTCTATCAGGCTGTCAAAGCCAAGCACTGGGATACCCAGACACTCGAAGCGAAGAGGTGCCATGAGCCATGAACCTCTACCTGCAATTAGTGTGCTTTATCGGGCTATACCTTTTGCTGCACTACCAAATAACCGACTGCTCATTAAGAAAGCGTTTCGCCGTTACCTTCATCATAACGGGACTGGTTCTATTGTTCTGGCTGCCCTACGTCGCCATCATTCTGAACATTCAACTCCTTCCCCTGGCACTGTTCTTGATAGGCTTGGCTCTCTTTATCACTCGAAACAAATACCGCCTGAAGCGTAACAGGCCCCCTCACCCACTCCTACGTGCCCCCACCATGAACCTGGCCCCCCACTTCCCCGAAGACCCCGTCATGCAGCAGCTCCTGCAATTGCTGCATGAAGAAATCGGTCTGCCGCAACACAAGACCATTCGCCTGCAAACCTCGCTCAACTTCGACCTTGCTTGCGATGGCGTTGAGGCCAAGCAATTCATGGAGGCACTGGAACAGGATTTTGGGGTCGACCTAAGCGACTACGACGCTTATCGTTACTTTCAGCCGCCGGTGTTCGACGTGTTCTTGAAGCGTCGCGCCAAGGGCCGCGGGGACAAAATACCGCTGACCATCGGTATGCTCTACCTGGCGATCAAGACCCAAAGGTGGGACACGCAGACCTTGGAAAACCTGAGCTGATCCCAAGAGCACTGAGATCCAAATGTGGGAGGGGGCTTGCCCCCGATTGCGGTGGGTCAGCTATAGATAAGCTGACTGATTCACCGCCATCGGGAGCAAGCCCCCTCCCACATTGGTTCTGCGTTAATCTGGCGAGCGGTATGCATAACAAGGACCTTACATGGACGTACTAATGGGCCTGCTGGCCGCCCTGCTCTGGGGTGGCACGGACTTTCTCGTGGGCCTCAATGCCCGCGCCGTTGGCGTTAAACGCGCGGTGTATTTTGGCCAAGCCCTTGGCTTTCTGATCATGACTCTGCTGCTGGTCATATTCCCGACCTACCTTTTCAAATCCCTCGATGCGCCGTTGAGCGTCTGGCTCCTGGGCATCGCAGCGGCCCTGCTGACCGTCTCTGGCGCCCTCGCACTGTCCAAGGCATTCGCCCTGGGCAAAGCCGCCATCGTCGCGCCATTGGTCACTTCTTATGGTGTAGTAACCACCCTGTTGTCCTGGGCCAGCGGTGAACATATCAGCCTGGTCCAACTCGGCTGCATCGCGCTGTGCGTACTCGGAGTGATCCTCTCCAGCATCCACAAGGACAACGGCACGCCCCACAACAACCCGCGCCTGTCCATCGCCTACGCCATGCTCGCAGCAACGCTGTACGGCACCAGTTTCTGGCTGCAAGGTCGCTACACCCTGCCGGCACTGGGGCCGATCACCATGTTGTGGTTGGGGTACCTGGTGGGCCTGTGCGTGCTGGTGGTGATGGTGCTGAAGATCAAGGACGGCCTGAAGATCCCACCGCTGAAAAATTGCGCGACGTTGACCGGTGCGAGCCTGATGAACCTCGGCGGGTTCTCGGCGTTTTCGTGGGGTGCGATGGCAGGGTCGGTATCGGTGGTGACGGTGATCAGTACGCTATCGGGCGGTATTGCGGCGATCCTGGGGTTTGTGTTTTTCAAGGAGCGCTTGTCGGCGGTACAGGTGCTCGGGGTTGTGCTGGTGCTGGTCGGCGCGGTGCTGCTGCACATCGCCCACTAACCCTGTACGCACAAAAAAGCCGCCTACAGGAGGCGGCTTTTTCACAACAGCTAAGTCTTACAACTTAGGACCCGCAGCCTTGATCGCATCGCTCACTTCAAACTTCTTGAAGTTCTCGATGAACAGGCCAGCCAGCGCTTTCGCAGCTTCGTCGTAGGCGGCTTTGTCAGCCCAGGTGTTGCGTGGGTTCAACAGACCCGTCTCAACGCCCGGCACGGCCAACGGCACGTCGAGGTTGATGGTGTCCAGGTGCTCGGTTTGCGCACCGATCAACGCGCCGCTCTGGATCGCGGCGATCACGCCGCGAGTAGTCGGGATGTTGAAGCGCTTGCCAACGCCGTAGCCGCCGCCGGTCCAGCCGGTGTTGACCAGGTAGACCTTGGAGCCGAAACCACGGATACGCTTGATCAAAAGCTCAGCGTATTCGCCGGCCGGACGCGGGAAGAACGGCGCGCCGAAGCAGGTGGAGAAGGTCGACTTGATACCGCTGCCGGAACCCATTTCAGTCGAGCCCACCAACGCGGTGTAGCCGGACAGGAAGTGGTAGGCCGCTTGTTCTTCGCTGAGGATCGACACTGGCGGCAGTACGCCGGTCAGGTCGCAGGTCAGGAAGATCACTGCGTTTGGCTCGCCGCCCAGGTTCTTCTCGGAACGCTTGGCAACGTGCTCCAGCGGGTAGGCGGCACGGCTGTTCTGGGTCAGGCTGACATCAGCGTAGTCGGCGTGCTTGGCCTCGTCGATCACGACGTTTTCCAGCACGGCGCCGTGCTTGATGGCTTTCCAGATAACCGGCTCGTTCTTCTCCGACAGGTCGATGCACTTGGCATAGCAACCGCCTTCGATGTTGAACACTACGCCTTCGCCCCAGCCGTGTTCGTCGTCACCGATCAGGTAACGGCTTTCGTCGGCCGACAGGGTGGTCTTGCCGGTGCCGGACAGGCCGAAGAACAGGGTCACGTCGCCTGCTTCGCCAATGTTGGCGGCGCAGTGCATCGGCAGTACGTCGGCGGCCGGCAGCAGGAAGTTCTGCACCGAGAACATGGCTTTTTTCATTTCACCGGCGTAACGCATACCGGCGATCAGCACTTTTTTCTGCGCGAAGTTGAGGATCACGCAACCGTCGGAGTTGGTGCCGTCACGCTCTGGCACGCACTCGAAGTTAGCCACGTTGAGCACTTGCCACTCTTCACGACCGGCCGGGTTGTACTGGGCCGGGTTGATGAACAGGCAACGACCGAACAGGTTCTGCCAGGCAGTCTGGGTGGTCATTTTCACGGCCAGGTAGTGGTCTTCTGCGGCCCCTACGTGAACATGGGAAACGAAATGCTCTTGCGCGTTGTTGAACGCCTCGACGCGAGCCCACAGGGCATCGAACTTGTCGGCCGGGAACTTGCGGTTGATCGGGCCCCAGGCAATGGCGTCCTGGGTGGAAGGCTCTTCAACGATAAAACGGTCGACCGGCGAACGACCGGTGCGGTGACCGGTTTCGACAACCAGCGCACCAGTATCGGCAAGCACGCCTTCACCGCGCTGCAGGGCTTCTTTGACCAGATCGTCAACACTCAGATCGGTGTATACGGCGTTATTGGCTTGCGTCATGAGGTTCCCCGTCGGCCTATGGCCGAGTGCTCCAAACGTTTTGTAGTAGAAAGTTGCGCACTACTACCGCGAAAAAAGTGGGCCGGATTATGCCAGAAAAGCCCAAAAAGAGTAGGGCCCTCCCGTCAGAACACCTCTAATCCGGCGTTTGTCAGGTGATTTACCTGTGCTTAAACGTTTTAGTGGCGGGTGTCGGAAGGGGTGTCGATGCCCGCTCCGGCGAACAATTGGGCTACATCAGCGGCATCGAACAGGTAGCGCTGGTTGCAGAACTGGCAATCAATCTCGATATGGCCGCCGTGTTCCACCACCAAATTTTGCGCATCTTCCAGGCCCAGGCTGACCAAGGCGTTGCCTGAACGCTCGCGCGAACAGCTGCAATGAAAGTGCAAGGCTTGCGAGTCAAACAACCGCACAGCCTCTTCATGGTAAAGGCGGTGCAGGATGGTTTCGTTGTCCAGGCCCAGCAGTTCTTCGGCCTTCAACGTATCAGCCAAGGCGATGATATGCCGCCAGCTTTCGGCACGATCATCCTCATCCTTGATGCGGTCGGCCGGCAATTGTTGCACCAGCAAACCACGGGCACGTTTGCCGTCGGCGTTAAGCCAGAACTTGGTGCCCACCTGCTGGGACATTACGAAGTAGTTGGTGAAGCACTCCGACAGGGTTTGGCCATCGAGGTCGACAATGCCCTGGTAGCGTTGGCCTTCGGTCGGGTCGACGGTGAGTGCCAGGACGCCATTGGGCATCAGGTCGGCCAGGGTGGCGTCCGCGGCGATCTGGTCGGCTTCATAACGGGCCAGGCCACGGATTTCGCGCTCGCTGGAGCACTCGATCATCAACATGGGCACCGGCCCTTCGGAACGGGCCTGCAAGATCAGCAACCCGTCGAACTTCATGGTGCCAACCAGCAGCGCCGCGGCGGCCATCAGCTCGCCGAGCAATTGCGCGACCGGCTCCGGATAGGCGTGCTTGGCAAGGACTTCGGCATAGCTGAGCTCCAACGACACCATCTCGCCGCGGGCATCGCTCTCATCGAAGATGAAGCGTTGGGTGAAGTCGGTATCCGGTAGATCAGTCATAGGTCTGGGTATCTGAAGTGATGACAAAATGATTACAAGGTTTATAAAATTAAACGCTTTAGCACCATCTTGGTGCGACTTCTCCTGAATTCAAGGAGCTGAATAGAGCGATGAGGGACAGTTTATGAACAATCCGGGTTTGTTCCAAGCCAACTGGAACCTCCGGCGATGGGCTCTTTGCAATCTACTCGCTATCGGACTGCTGTGTTTTTGGCTGTGGCCCACGGGCCAGATGCTGTGTGTGATTTTCGACGAGTGGCTGTTTCATCTGCTCAATGGCCCGCTGGCCACCAATTCGACCTGGCTGCATGTGTGGGCCGTGGCCAGTCTGCGGCCGTTTGATGCAGTGGTCGGCGTTATTTTGCTGACGCTGCTGATCCGCGGCGACTGGGTGTTCAAGGCCGTGCAGGTGCGCCAGGCGTTTTTTGGTTTTCTCGGCATTCTGCTGCTGTTGCTGTTTATTCGCATGTTGTTCTCCAAACTCGCGGCGCATATGGGCTGGCAGCACAGCAGCCCATCCATGGTGATCAGCGGCGCGATTCAGATGAGTGATTTTTTCCCGGGACTGGAGAAAACCTGGGAGTTGAAGGACCGTTCCAGCCAGAGCTTCCCGGGCGACCATGCCTCGGTGCTGTTGATCTGGGGGATGTTCATGACCGTATTTGCCAAGCGTATCGGCCAGGTGCTGGTGATCTGGGGCCTGGCGCTGCTGTTCATGATGCCGCGCCTGGTTGCGGGCGCGCACTGGGGTCAGGACGATTACATAGGTGGCGTACTGCTGGCGCTGTTGGCGCTGGGGTGGGGGTATTACACGCCGTTTGCGGCGAAGGTGTCGGGGTTCCTGTTGCGGGTAACCGCGCCGGTGTTCGGGTTGCTTGGAAAACTGCCGGTGATCGGGCGATTGAGCGTCATACGCACCGCTCCTTAAATGCGCGGGTTAAATGTGGGAGGGGGCTTGCTCCCGATTTGCAGTGGCTCAGTCACAAGTGTAATGGCTGACACTCTGCTATCGGCAGCAAGCCACCTCCCACATTTTGATCTGCTGCCGGCAGGAGATTCGTAATCAATCGTCGTTGCCGCTGCCGCGGAACTTGAATAGATCGCGGCGCTGCTTCTTGCTTGGCTTGCCATCGGTGGTCATTCCAGTCGCTCCAGCCTTGCGCATGGCCGCTGCATTTTCGCGCTTGGCGATACTCGCTTCGGTCTCGGTGTACAGCGCCTGCGCTTCGGGTGCCCCACGGCGCACGACAGACAGCGCCTGCACCACGACGGTCTTTTCATCAAACCCTGTACGAATCTGAAACTCATCGCCGATACGTGGCTCCTTGCCCGGCTTGCAGCGCTCGCCGCGATGATGAACCTTCCCGCTTTCGATTGCGGCCTTGGCCAGGGCACGGGTTTTGTAGAACCGCGCGGCCCACAACCACTTGTCCAGTCGGACCTTTTCTTCCTCTTCCTGTTTTTGACCCACTTGAATTCCTCACTCTGAAAAATGTCGCAACCTTACCGTTGAAACCCTTCGACGCATAAACCCCAAGGCTCACCTAAGATACGCCAGGTAGCACCCTGTTTTCGCGAGGATACGCTGTGACCGACTTCCCCCTTTCACTCACCTCGCCCAACCAGCGGTGCGTGGGTTGCCAGCAAAGCGAGCCTCTGGGGTTCGACTTTGCGTTCGCCTACCAGCCTATCGTAGACCTGCGTGACCACTCGATATTCGCCAACGAAGCCTTGGTGCGCGGTACCCAGGGAGAAGGCGCGCTCTCGGTGCTGGCCCAGGTCAACGAAACCAATCGCTACCGCTTCGATCAGCGCTGCCGAACCAAGGCCATTGCCGGTGCCGCAGCGCTGGGCATGCAGACTCACCTTTCCATCAATTTCATGCCCAATGCCGTATACCGTCCGGAACTGTGTATTCGCAGTACCCTGGAGGCCGCCCGGGCGCACAATTTCCCGCTGGACCGGCTGATTTTCGAGACACTGGAAAGCGAGCATGTAGATAACTATCGCCATTTGACGAATATTCTGCGTGAATATCGCGAATTCGGCTTCAAGACCGCCATCGACGACTTCGGTGCGGGCTATTCGGGGCTGAACCTGCTGGCCGATTTCCAACCCGACCTGATCAAACTCGACATGGCGTTGATTCGCGATGTCGATCAAGACCGTGTCCGTCAGGTGATCGTCCGGGGGATTGTCACAATCTGTGAGCAGTTGGGAGTTACTGTCATCGCCGAAGGCATCGAAAGTGCTGGCGAGCGGGATTTCCTCTCCGACTGTGGAATATTTCTGATGCAGGGTTTTTGGTTCGCCAAACCTGCATTCAATGCCCTGGCCAAGGTTTCTCCTCAAGCCTGGGCAAATTGACCGGTACCCATATTGAAGACATTTGACCATTTGACCGTTGTGGGTCTGCGTGAATGGGTGGCACTTCCCGACCTGGGAGTGGCGGGCCTGCGCGCGAAGATCGACACCGGTGCCAGCACCTCAAGCCTGCATGCCACCGATATCGAGCCGTTTGAGCGCGACGGTGAAAAGTGGGTGCGCTTTACCGCGCACCTGGGCAGCGTGGTGCAACTGCGTCACCGTCGCTGCGAAGCGCCCCTGGTGACGATGAAAACCATCAAGAGCTCCAACGGCCATGCGCAGGTGCGCTACGTGATCAGCACCACCCTGGCGCTGGGTGACCGGGTATGGCGGGTGGAATTCACCCTCGCCTGTCGCAAAGCCATGCGTTATCGCCTGTTACTGGGCTCCAAGGCGTTGATTGACGGCCAGTTGCTCGTCAATCCAGGCGTCAAGTACGTTCAAGACAAGCCGGTGTTCCCGGTCTCCACTATTTCTGCCCCAGGTGCTGCATGAAGATTGCTGTGCTGTCGCGAAACCCGCGTCTGTATTCCACCCGCCGCCTGGTCGAGGCCGGCACTGAACGTGGCCATGAAATGGTGGTGATCGACACGTTGCGTGCCTACATGAACATTGCCAGCCACAAGCCGCAGATCCACTACCGGGGCAAACCCCTGGAAGGCTTTGATGCGGTGATCCCGCGTATCGGCGCTTCGGTGACGTTTTATGGCTGCGCGGTGTTGCGTCAGTTTGAAATGATGGGGGTGTTTCCTCTCAACGAATCCGTGGCCATTGCCCGCTCGCGGGACAAACTGCGTTCGCTGCAGTTGCTGTCACGCCGGGGTATCGGCTTGCCGGTCACCGGCTTTGCCCACTCCCCGGATGACATCCCTGACCTGATCGAGATGGTCAATGGTGCACCGCTGGTGATCAAGGTACTGGAAGGCACCCAAGGCATCGGTGTGGTGCTGTGTGAAACGGCGACGGCAGCTGAATCGGTGATCGAGGCGTTCATGGGCCTCAAGCAGAACATCATGGTGCAGGAGTACATCAAGGAAGCCGGCGGCGCGGATATTCGCTGCTTCGTGGTGGGCGACAAAGTGATCGCGGCGATGAAGCGCCAGGCCAAGCCCGGTGAGTTCCGCTCCAATCTGCACCGTGGCGGCAGCGCCAGCCTGATCAAGATCACACCGGAAGAACGCATGACCGCACTGCGGGCAGCCAAGGTGATGGGCTTGAGCGTGGCAGGCGTGGATATCCTGCGCTCCAATCATGGGCCGCTGGTGATGGAAGTGAACTCATCGCCGGGCCTGGAAGGGATCGAGACCACCACCGGCAAGGACGTGGCGGGGATCATCATTCAGCACTTGGAGAAGAATGGTGGGCCGAATATGACTCGGACCAAGGGCAAAGGCTAAAAGCCTATTTTAATCCCGACATGAAACCAATGTGGGAGGGGGCTTGCTCCCGATAGCGGTGTCACAGTCACTGAACTTCTTGACTGAAAGACCGCCATCGGGAGCAAGCCCCCTCCCACATTTTTGATATTTGTTGTTTGTCAGACCGCATCTCTAGGCAGCATCAGCCCAAGCGGCAAGCGCACCCGCGCCTCCAACCCGCCTTCTTCCCGGTTACGCAACTCGACATTGCCGCCATGCATCGAGGCGATTCGTCGCACGATCGCCAACCCCAACCCGGTGCCCTTGCCACCTCGGGCTCGGTCGCCACGGGTGAACGGGTTGAAGATACCCTCAAGCTCGGCAGGGTCGATCCCCGTGCCACGGTCCATCACGCTCAGCACCACGTAAGGCGCGGCACTGTCACCGGAGACATACGCCGCCACCTCCACATCGGAACCGGCATGATGCAAGGCATTGCCGATCAGGTTGTTCAGCAGGCGCTTCATCGAGACCCGGCGCAATGCAAACGGCTGGATCGGCTCCAGGCGCATGCGCACCTGCTCACCGTTCTGGTTATAGGGCGCAACCACCTCACGCACGAGGTCCGTGAGGTCCACCTCCTCAACCACTTCATCACGCCCGTCGCGGATGAAGGCCAGGAACTGGTCCAGGATAGCGTCCATGTCCTCGATATCGCGCACCATGTCATCGGTGAGGTCGGTATGGTCCCCCATCAGCTCCAGGGACAGGCGCAATCGCGTCAACGGTGTGCGCAAGTCATGGGACACACCTGCCAGCATCAGCTCGCGCTCGCGCCCGGCCTGCTCGACGTCTTCCGCCATCTGGTTGAACGCGCCGTACACCTCGGTCATCTCACTGGGCGTGTCGCTGACCGGCAGGCGCACACTGCGCCCCTGGCCCAATTGGCGAGCGGCAAATACCAGGCGCTTGAGTGGTTGGTTGAGCTGACGGACGAAGATCCACGCGGAGGCCGTTGAAAGCAAGCCGATGGCCAGGAACCAGCCCAGCACGTTCCAGATTTTCTGCCCGCGCAGCGGGTGCGGATAAAGCGGCACCTTGATCCAGGCATCGCCCAGGCTAGGTGCCCGCACCCATAACGCCGGTGAAACATGCATGCGCAGCCTCACCTCGGTGTCGGCGCCCAGTTCGGCCTGCATCTGGCGCTGATAGATCTCGCTGTAAGGCCAATGCTGCTCGCCTTCAGGCACGCCGGCCCCATCAACCCGAGTCAAGGTCGACGCCTTGGCCACCTTTTCTCGGTTCTCAGGGTCTACGGCCCAATAGCCCCGCAACGTCAGGGCCACACCGTGGCTGTACTGCCGATCCACCAGCACGTCTTCGTTCATCAACAGATAAACCAGCGTGAGCGCCTTGGAAAACAGAACGACAATAAGCACCAGCCAAAGGGTGCGAGAGAAGAAACTTTGTGGGAACCACAGCGGGGTTTTCATAGATGAAAGCTGCACACCTTGCAGGAACGAGCGGTGCTCGCAGAATTGCAGACGCCGGGCATCCCGTCGACTCTTATGGAGTCAAACGCCGGATACCCGCCCCTGCAAATCATCGGTCACTTGGTTGCGGTGCCATCCGGCACAAACACATAACCCACGCCCCACACCGTCTGGATATACCGCGGCTTGGAGGGGTCCGGCTCAATCATCCGGCGCAGTCGGGAAATCTGCACGTCGATGGAGCGCTCCAGGGCGTCCCATTCACGGCCACGGGCCAGGTTCATCAGCTTGTCACGGGTCAGCGGCTGACGGGCGTTCATCACCAGAGCCTTGAGCACCGCAAATTCGCCGGTGGTAAGCATGTGCACTTCTTCGCCACGCTTGAGCTCACGGGTGGCCAACGACAGTTCGTAGTCGCCAAAGGTGACGCTTTCGTCTTCGCTGCCCGGTGCGCCCGGCACGGCCGGTGCCTGGCGACGCAATACGGCCTTGACCCGCGCCATCAGCTCATCAGGGTTGAACGGCTTGGCCAGGTAGTCATCAGCGCCCAGTTCAAGGCCCTTGATGCGGCTCAACTCATCGCCCTTGGCGGTGAGCATGATGATTGGAATCTGGTTGTTGGCACCACGCAGGCGCTTGCAGGCGGTAAGGCCGTCTTCGCCGGGCAGCATCAGATCGAGCACGACCAGGTTGAACACTTCACGCCCCAACAGGCGGTCCATTTGCTCGGTGTTCGGCACCGCGCGGGCACGGTAGCCCTTGGAGTTGAAAAAACGCTCCAGCAGGCTGCTCAGCCCCGGATCGTCATCAACGATGAGAATTTTTTCGCCTTCAGCAGTTTGTGCGGTGCTGCTCATTGGATGCTCCTCTTATCTCGGCGCGCATTATGGCGTAGCTGCCGTTATACGCACCGTGTGCATTGTTAGCAGATTTTTCATCTACTGCCAGCGAACCCACGCCCTACAACCTCCGGCGCAGTACCCCCCAATAGCAGAACGCTGGTTATAATGCGGCGCCTCCGTGCAGGGCAACGTCAGATCGTTACCGTTTGCTGCCGGGCTTTTTTTACCCGCTTGTCGTGAATTTTTCGATTTCGAGGGTCAATAGGCAGCCTCTTGACCCAGGCAGCGGCGCCAGTCGGGCCGCTCAACCAGCCTCGCCGGGCCTTGTTTTTACGGGCCGGCGCGCTGATTTTAAGAATTTCAGGTGGTTTTATGGACAGCATCAACAGCCGCATCGCCGAGGAACTCGGTGTACGCCCACAACAGGTCGAAGCGGCCGTCGCTCTACTGGATGAAGGCTCCACGGTGCCTTTCATCGCCCGTTACCGAAAAGAAGTGACCGGCAGCCTCGACGACACTCAACTGCGTCACCTGGAAGAGCGCCTGCGCTACCTGCGAGAACTCGACGAACGGCGTATCAGCATCCTCGCCAGCATTGAGGAACAGGGCAAGTTGACCCCTCAACTGGAGCGCGACATCAAACTCGCGGACACCAAGACCCGCCTCGAAGACCTTTACCTGCCATACAAACAGAAACGTCGTACAAAGGGCCAGATCGCTCTGGAAGCCGGCCTGGGCGATTTGGCCGATGGCCTGTTCAACGACCCATCGTTGACGCCGGAAACCGAAGCCGCTCGCTTCATCGACGCGGAAAAAGGCGTCGCCGACGTCAAGGCTGCCCTCGAAGGCGCCAAGTACATCCTGATGGAGCGCTTCGCCGAAAACGCCAGCCTCCTGGAAAAACTGCGTACCTACTTGAAGCAGGAAGCCATCCTCAGCGCCCGCGTCATCGCCGGCAAAGAGGAGGAAGGCGCCAAATTCCGCGACTACTTCGAACACGACGAGCCGCTCAAAAGCATGCCGTCCCACCGCGCCCTGGCGATTTTCCGCGGCCGCAACGAAGGCATTCTCAGCTCCGCGCTGAAAGTCGGTGACGAACTGCCAGGCACCATGCACCCGTGCGAAGGCATGATCGGTCAACAATTCGGCATCCAGAACCAGAATCGCCCTGCGGACAAGTGGCTCGGTGAAGTCGTGCGCTGGACCTGGAAGGTCAAGCTCTACACCCATCTGGAAACCGACCTGCTAGGCGAGTTGCGCGACGGCGCCGAAACCGAGGCGATCAACGTGTTCGCCCACAACCTGCACGACCTGCTGCTGGCCGCACCGGCCGGCCCGCGTGCCACCCTGGGCCTCGACCCGGGCCTGCGCACCGGTTGCAAGGTCGCTGTGGTCGATGCCACCGGCAAGCTGCTGGACCACGCCACCGTGTACCCGCACGTTCCGCACAACAAGTGGGACCAGACCCTGGCGATCCTTGCCGCCCTGTGCGCCAAGCACGCGGTAGATCTGATCGCCATCGGCAACGGCACTGCCAGCCGCGAAACCGATAAGCTGGCCGCCGAGCTGATCAAAAAATACCCGGCCATGAAGATGACCAAGGTCATGGTCTCCGAGGCGGGTGCTTCGGTGTACTCGGCTTCGGAGCTGGCGTCCAAGGAGTTCCCGGACCTCGACGTGTCGATCCGTGGCGCCGTCTCCATCGCCCGTCGCCTGCAAGACCCGCTGGCCGAGTTGGTGAAGATCGACCCCAAATCCATCGGCGTCGGCCAGTACCAGCACGACGTGTCGCAGCTTAAACTGGCACGCGGCCTGGATGCGGTGGTGGAAGACTGCGTAAACGCCGTGGGCGTAGACGTGAACACCGCTTCAGTAGCGCTGCTGGCGCGAATCTCGGGCCTCAACGCGACCCTGGCGCAGAACATCGTCAGCCATCGCGACGAAAATGGTGCGTTCAAAACCCGTGCTGCGCTGAAAAAAGTCGCACGCCTGGGTGAAAAAACCTTTGAACAAGCGGCCGGCTTCCTACGCGTGATGAATGGCGATAACCCGCTCGACGCCTCGGCGGTTCACCCGGAAGCCTACCCGCTGGTGCAACGCATTGCCGCCGAGACCGACCGTGATATCCGCTCGCTGATCGGCGACGCCGCCTTCCTCAAGCGTCTGGATCCAAAGAAGTACACCGACGAAACCTTCGGTGTGCCGACCATCACCGACATCCTGCAAGAGCTGGAAAAACCTGGCCGCGACCCACGTCCCGAGTTCAAGACCGCCGAGTTCCAGGACGGCGTCGAAGACCTCAAGGACCTGCAACCGGGCATGATCCTCGAAGGCGTGGTGACCAACGTGACCAACTTTGGCGCCTTCGTGGATATTGGCGTGCATCAGGACGGTTTGGTGCATATCTCCGCGCTTTCGGAGAAGTTCATCAAGGACCCGCGTGAAGCGGTCAAAGCCGGTGACGTGGTCAAGGTCAAGGTCATGGAAGTCGATATCCCGCGCAAACGCGTGGGCCTGTCGATGCGCATGAGCGATACCCCGGGCGAGAAGATCGACGGTGCTCGTGGCGCTCGCCCAGGTTCGGCACCGCGCCAGTCGCAGAACAACGCGCCGCGCAAGGACGCTACGACTGCCGCGCCGAGCAACAACGCCATGGCATCGCTGTTCGCCAATGCCAAACAGTTGAAGAAGCGTTGATGGAAATCCCGGCGGGTTTGACCCAGAGCGCGTTCAGCGAGCTGATCGGCTGCCGCCTGCAACGCCTGGATGAAGGCGTTGCCGAGGTGGCCCTGACCCTGGAGCCGCACCTGCGCAACCGTGCAGGCAAGCTCCATGGCGGGGCGATTTTCAGCCTGGTGGACATCACGATGGGCCTGGCCTGTTCCAGCGCCCATGGTTTCGACCAGCAGAGCGCCACCATCGAATGCAAGATCAATTATATTCGCGCCGTCGAAGACGGTGACGTGCTGTGCACCAGCCGGGTAATTCACGCCGGCCGGCGCACGTTGGTGGTCGAAGCCGACGTGTACCAGGGCGAAAGACTTGTCGCAAAAGCGCAGGGCACGTTCGCTGTCCTATAGCTCCCTACCCTCGATTTGAGTTAATTTCGGCGCTGCGATAACAGCGTCGGAATTTTCTCGCTGCGCTGTAGCCCAATTCATGGAGTGAAGTCGGCATTTTCAGAGCGGGTCAAATCGACTCAGAACCAGGCGATCACGCCAGTTTCCACTTCACCCTTGTAGACCGTCCTGCCCACCCCCATATTGGGGCGACTGACGCGTGAAGGAATCCAACTTGAGCGAACTTCTCAACCGCCGCCTGGCCCTGCTCGGCAAGCGCGAACACCTCTCCCTGCTAGAGCAGTGCTTGCACGGCATCGAGCGCGAATGCCTGCGCGTCACCAGCGAGGGTCGCCTGGCGCAAACGCCGCACCCTGAAGCCCTGGGCGCTGCGTTGACCAACGAACAGATCACCACTGACTATTCGGAATCGCTGCTGGAGTTCATCACCCCAGCCCTGCCCAACCCGGCCGAGACCCTGGGCAGCCTGGACAAGATCCATCGCTTTGCCTACTCCAAGCTGGGCAGCGAATACCTGTGGAGCCCCTCGATGCCGTGCCCGTTACCGGCCGAGGAAGATATTCCGATCGCCTACTACGGCACCTCCAATATCGGCCAGCTCAAGTACGTGTACCGCAAGGGCCTGGCCCTGCGCTACGGCAAGACCATGCAGTGCATTGCCGGCATCCATTACAACTTCTCGCTGCCGGAAGAGCTGTGGCCGTTGCTCAAGGAAGCCGAAGGCTTTGTCGGTACGGACCGTGACTATCAGTCCACGGCCTATATCGCGCTGATCCGTAATTTCCGTCGCTACAGCTGGCTGTTGATGTACCTCTTTGGTGCCTCGCCAGCCCTGGACGCCGGTTTCCTGCGCGGCCGCTCGCACCAGCTTGAAGTCCTGGATGCCGACACCCTGTACCTGCCCTACGCCACGAGCCTGCGCATGAGCGACCTGGGTTACCAGAGCAACGCCCAGGCTGGCCTGACGCCTTGCTACAACGACCTGGCCAGCTACACCGACAGCCTGCGCGAAGCAGTGGCAACGCCCTACGCGCCGTATGTTGAAGTCGGCACACACAAGGATGGTGAGTGGGTGCAGCTCAACACCAACATCCTGCAGATCGAAAACGAGTACTACTCCAATATCCGCCCCAAGCGTGTGACCTACACCGGCGAGCGGCCGATCCAGGCGCTGATGGCCCGCGGTATCCAGTACATCGAAGTACGCTGCCTGGATATCAACCCGTTCCTGCCGATGGGGATCGACTTGCCGGAGTCGCGATTCCTCGACGCATTCCTGCTGTATTGCGCGCTGAACGACAGCCCGCTGTTCGCCAACAACGAGTGCGGCAACGCCACCTCCAACTTCCTCAGCGTGGTCAAGGAAGGTCGGCGTCCGGGCCTGCAATTGCAACGTGACGGCCAGCCGGTGGACATGAAGGAATGGGCTGCGCAGTTGCTGGAGAAGATTGCACCGTTGGCCGCCTTGCTCGACGAGAGCCAGGGCATGACCGAACACAGTGAAGCGCTGGATGCCCAACTGGCCAAGGTCAAGGACCCGTCCCTGACGCCGTCGGCCCAGGTGTTGGCGGCCATGGCTGAACGCAAGGAAAGCTTTGCGCAGTTCTCTCTGCATCAAAGCGAAGTACATGCCGAATACTTCCGCAAGGAGCCTTTGGCGCCTGAGGAACAAGCGCACTTTGAAGAATTGGCCCGTGCGTCGCTGGCGCAACAGGCGGAGCTTGAGCAGAACGAAGTGGGCGATTTCGATGTGTTTGTCGGGTCGTACCAGGCCAGCATCCTCGCCATCAGCAACTAACCGGAGCTCTACTCAGTTCCAATGTGGGAGGGGGCTTGCTCCCGATAGCAGTGGGTCCGTCAACAGATGCAGTGACTGACACTCAGCAATCGGGAGCAAGCCCCCTCCCACATTTGGTCATCACGGGTACAAAGATTTGCTTCAACCTTTCTACTCATAAGCTAATTCGAAAAGGTTATTTATTTTCGAGTTCTTAGATCATTTAGTCTCCTCACACGCCGACTCTCGGCCGCCTGATTGAGGAGCTTCCCCTTGAAACTGCTGACCCCTCTGCGCTTGCTGGCCGCGTTGTCCCTGGCCGGTGCCAGTCTGTTTGCCCAGGCGGCGGACGTGACTATCGCTTACCAGACCACCGTCGACCCGGCCAAAGTCGCCCAGGCTGACGGGGCCTATGAAAAAGCTACCAACGCCAAAATCGACTGGCGCAAATTCGACAATGGCGCCGACATCATCGCCGCCATTGCCTCCGGCGACGTGCAGATCGGCTACCTCGGTTCCAGCCCGCTGACCGCCGCGGTAACCCGCAAAGTCCCAGTAGAAACCTTCCTCGTCGCCACCCAGATCGGCGGGGCCGAAGCCCTGGTGGCGCGCAATGGGTCGGGGATCAACAGCCCGCAGGACCTGGTCGGCAAAAAAATCGCCGTGCCCTTCGTCTCCACCGGCCACTACAGCCTGCTTGCCGCGCTGAAACACTGGAACATCGACCCGGCCAAAGTCACCATTCTCAACCTGGCGCCTCCGGCCATCATCGCCGCGTGGAAGCGCGGTGATATCGATGCCACCTACGTGTGGGACCCGGCTCTGGGCGTAGCCAAGGAAAACGGCAAGGTGCTGATCACCTCCGGCGAACTGGCCAAGTTCGGCGCGCCAACATTCGATGCCTGGATCGTGCGCAAGGATTTTGCCGAGAAGCACCCGGACATCGTCACCGCCTTCGCCAAGGTCACCCTGGATGCCTACGCCGCCTACCGTAAAGACCCACAAGCCTGGCTGGCCGACACCGGCAACGTCGACAAGCTGGTGAAACTCTCCGGCGCCAAGGCCAGCGATATTCCCTTGCTGCTGCAAGGCAACGTCTACCCGCTGGCCGCTGACCAGGTGACCCTGCTGGGCGCGCCGACCACCAAGGCAGTCACCGACACTGCTGTGTTCCTCAAGGAACAAGGCAAGGTCGATGCCGTACTGCCCGACTACGCCCCTTACGTCAGCGCCAAGTTCATTTCTAACTGATCCAAGGAGTTCATCGCGATGGCCTTGCTACAGCTGGAGCGCATCAGCGCACAGTACCCAGGCGCCCCGGAACCGGTACTGTCCGATATTTCACTGGAGCTTGGGCCCCAGCAGCTGCTGGTTGCCCTGGGCCCGTCCGGCAGTGGCAAGACATCGCTGTTGAACCTGATTGCCGGTTTCGTCGAGCCTTCTGCCGGGCGTATCACCCTCGACGGTGTGCCGGTCAAAGGGCCCAGCGCCGAACGCGGTGTGGTGTTCCAGGACGACGCCCTGTTGCCCTGGCAGGACGTGCTGACCAACGTCGCCTTCGGCCTGGAACTGGCCGGCGTGCCCAAGGCGCAGCGTGAAGTACGCGCCCGCGAAATGCTCGCTCTGGTGGACCTGGCCGGTTTCGACAGCCGGCGCATCTGGCAACTCTCCGGCGGCCAGAAGCAACGCGTCGGCCTCGCCCGCGCCCTGGCGGCCGACCCTCGCGTATTACTGATGGACGAACCCTTCGGTGCGCTGGATGCCTTCACCCGCGAACAAATGCAGGAGTTGCTGCTGCAAGTGTGGCGGCGCACGGCCAAGCCGGTGTTCCTGATTACCCATGACATTGAAGAAGCGGTGTTCCTGGCCACGGACCTGATCCTGCTGGCGCCCAACCCCGGCCAGATCGTCGAACGCCTGCAGCTGGATTTCGGCCAACGTTACGCTGCCGGTGAATCAGCCCGCGCAATCAAGTCCGACCCGCGCTTTATCGAAACCCGCGAACACGTGCTGGGCAAAGTGTTCTCCCAACGGCAGGTGTACGCATGAGCAGCTACGAACTTCCCGCCACCGCCAGCAAGCCGGTGGCACCCGCCGTTATCCCGTTACGCCGCAGCCTGAGCACACGCTGGATCAGCGTACTGACCCTGGTCGCTCTGCTTGCCTTGTGGTGGGCGGTGACCGCCACCGGTTTGATCGAACCTTTGTTCCTGCCGCCACCGTCCGCCGTGTTGCAAAAAGGCTGGCTGCTGGCGACCACCGGCTACATGGATTCCACCTTGTGGCAGCACCTGGGCGCGAGCCTGAGCCGCATCGGCCTGGGCCTGGGTTTTGCAGTGCTGACCGCCGTGCCGGTGGGGATTGCCATCGGTGCCAACCGCATTGCCCGAGGCATTTTCGATCCGTTGATCGAGTTCTACCGGCCGATTCCGCCGCTGGCCTACCTGCCGCTGATCGTGATCTGGTGCGGCATTGGCGAGCTGTCCAAGGTGCTGCTGATTTACTTGGCGATTTTCGCCCCGATCGCCATCGCCACCGCAACCGGGGTGCGCACCGTCGACCCGGCCAAGCTGCGAGCTGCGCAGTCGTTGGGCGCCACCCGTGCGCAACTGATTCGCCATGTGATCCTGCCCAGCGCCCTGCCCGATATCCTCACCGGTGTGCGTATCGGCCTGGGTGTGGGCTGGTCGACCCTGGTCGCCGCCGAGTTGATTGCCGCCACCAGCGGCCTGGGTTTCATGGTGCAGTCGGCGGCGCAGTTTCTGGTCACCGATGTGGTGCTGCTGGGGATCCTGGTGATCGCCCTGATCGCCTTCGCCATGGAAATGGGCCTGCGCGCCCTGCAGCGTAAATTAGTGCCCTGGCATGGCCAGGCACACTGAGTGAAGAATCTACAATGAGCAGCCTGACCGTTACCCCATTAAGTACCGCCCTGGGCGCCCAGATCAGTGGCGTCGACATCACTCAGCCGCTGGCCCCTGAACAGCGCGACGCCATTGAACAGGCGTTGCTCGACTATTCGGTGCTGTTCTTCCGTGATCAGCCAATCACCCCGCAACAACAGGCACGGTTCGCGGCCAATTTTGGCGACCTGCACATCCACCCGATCTACCCCAACGTGCCGGAACAGCCCGAAGTGCTGATCCTCGACACCGCGGTCACCGACGTGCGTGACAACGCCGTTTGGCACACCGACGTGACCTTTCTGCCCACGCCTGCTCTGGGCGCTGTGCTCAGCGCCAAGCTGTTGCCGGCGTTTGGCGGCGATACGCTGTGGGCCAGTGGTATTGCGGCGTATGAGGCGCTTTCCGAACCGTTGAAGGTATTGCTCAACGGGCTCACCGCCACCCACGATTTCACCAAATCTTTTCCGCTGGAGCGTTTTGGCAATACCGCCGAAGACTTGTTGCGTTGGGAGCAAACCCGCCGCAAGAACCCACCGTTGTCGCATCCGGTGGTGCGTACCCATCCCGTCAGTGGGCGTAAATCGCTGTTCGTCAGCGACGGTTTCACCACCCGAATCAATGAACTGGAAGCGGCCGAAAGCGAGGCCATTCTCAAGCTGCTGTTCGCCCACGCCACCCGCCCGGAATTCACCATCCGCTGGCGCTGGCAAGAGAATGACGTGGCGTTCTGGGATAACCGCGTGACCCAGCATTACGCCGTGGATGACTACCGGCCACAGCGGCGGGTGATGCACCGGGCGACGATTCTTGGGGATGTGCCGTTCTAGTCGCCACACCGAAAACCAAATGTGGGAGGGGCGGTGCGACGATTCGACTTGCTCCCGATGGCGGTGGTTCAGTCAGCTCATCCGTAGCTGACCCACTGCTATCGGGAGCAAGTCGAATCGTCGCACCGCCCCTCCCACATTTTTGACCCAGTTGTGTCAGTTATTCAGCAGTGGATGGCTTTTCCCACAAGTTGATCCCGCCTTCCTGCGCAAACCGATCAATCTCCGCCAGTTCTTCAGCGCTGAAGCTCAAGTTCTTCAACGCCCCGACGTTCTCGATGATCTGCTCCGGCCGGCTCGCGCCGATCAGCGCGCTGGTCACCCGTGGATCACGCAGGGTCCAGGCCAGCGCCAATTGCGCGAGGCTCTGGCCGCGACGCTGGGCGATTTCATTCAGGCCGCGTACATGGGCAATGTTGGCCTCGGACAGGTGCTGGGCCTGCAACGAACCACCACCCGGACGATTGACCCGTGCATCGGCCGGTATGCCATTGAGGTACTTGTCGGTGAGCAAACCCTGGGCCAGCGGCGTGAAGGCGATCACCCCAGCGCCAAGTTCTTCGGTGGTGTCGAGCAGGTCCTTTTCCACCCAGCGGTTGAGCAGGTTGTAAGCCGGTTGGTGAATCAACAGCGGCACTTTCCACTCTTTGAGCAAGGCTGCGATTTCGCGGGTTTTCACCCCGGAATAGGACGAGATACCGATGTACAACGCCTTGCCTTGTTGCACAGCGGTGGCGAGGGCGCTGGCGGTTTCTTCCAGGGGCGTGTCGGGGTCAAAACGGTGGGAGTAGAAAATATCCACGTAGTCGACGCCCAGGCGTTGCAGGCTTTGATCCAGGCTCGCCAGGATGTATTTGCGCGAGCCACCGCCCTGGCCGTAGGGGCCGGGCCACATGTCCCAACCGGCTTTGCTGGAGATGATCAATTCGTCGCGGTAGTGCTTGAAGTCTTCACGCAGCAACCGACCGAAGTTGATCTCGGCGCTGCCATAGGGCGGGCCGTAGTTGTTGGCCAGGTCGAAGTGGTTGATACCCAGGTCAAACGCCGTGCGCAGCAAAGCGCGCTGGGTGTCGATCGGGGTGCTGTCGCCAAAGTTGTGCCACAGCCCCAGGGACAGTGCCGGCAGCACCAATCCACTGCGGCCTACGCGGCGATAGGGAATAGATTCATAGCGGTTTTCGGCAGCAATGTACGTCATCGAACCCTCTCTGGACTGAGGGTTAAAAGGCCCGGGAATAAGGTTATTCCCAAGCCTTTTAACCCGCTGAATCGCTTAAGTCTGCCTCTTCCTTTTACAGCAAAGACCTACTTGAGAGGAACGGTATCAGCGCACCAAATGCAGGAACTGCAGATGGCGCTCGTACTGGTCGAGGATGTCGTTGATGATCTGCTCCTTGGTATAGCCCACCAGGTCATAGTCCTGGCTACCCTCACTCAAGTGCACCTCCGCACGATAGTAACGGCGGTTGTTGATCTCTTTGGAACCCATGCCACCGCGGGCAAACGACGGCGTGAAATAGCCGCGCATCTGCACCTGGTAGATGAACGGATGCTCCTCGCCATGGCCGATTTCCAGGCTGACGCTGTCGTTGGACGGGTCCGGCTGAGTGACTACATTCAGGCCCTTCTCGACAAACACCGCCGTCACTTCTTCGATCGCCGGGCGCACCGTCGATTCAAGGAAGCGATACACCTCATCACGTGACGGGAAATGCACGGCCTGGCTCAAGCGCTGGCGCCAGCCGCCACGGCCTTTGCGTGAAGCCGATATTGGCGCCAGGGAATGCAACTGCGCGATCTGCTTTTGCGACTCCAGGTAAAACGCCTTGTGCAGCCCCCACATCATCAGCAGCAGAATCAGCGAGAACGGCAGCGAGGTCAGGACCACCGCAGATTTCAACGAATCGATACTGCCGGCGAACAGCAGGGCACTGGTCACCAGTGCTGTCATCGCACCCCAGAACACCCGCAGCCACTTCGGCCCGTCTTCATCAGCGTTGCCGCCTTTGGACGACAGGGTGGACAGCACCACCGTGCCTGAGTCCGCCGAGGTCACAAAGAACACAAAGCTGATAAACACCGTGACCGCAATCACCGTCTTGCTCCACGGGTAGGTTTCCAGCAGCAGGTAGAGGCTCATCGACGGGTCATCGATGGCCGACTGGCCCAGCGCGGCCATGCCATGGTTGAGCACTTGGTCGATGGCGCTGTTACCGAAGATCGACATCCACGCCAGGGTAAAGCCCAGCGGAATCAGCAGCACGCCAAACACGAATTCGCGGATGGTACGGCCACGGGAGATACGCGCAATAAACAGACCTACGAACGGTGACCATGCGATCCACCAGGCCCAGTAGAACACTGTCCAGCCGCCCAGCCAGTCGCTTGGCTTGTCGTAGGCGTACACATCGAAACTCTTGGTCGGCAGCGCGCCCAGGTAGTCCCCGATGTTCTGGATCAAAGTGTTGAGCAGGTGCTGGGTAGGCCCGGCGAATAACACAAACAGCAACAGCGCACAGGCCAGCAGCATGTTGATGTCGGACATCACCCGTACGCCCTTGTCGACGCCGGCTACCGCAACAATGATCGCCGCGCCCATCATCAACGTGATCAGGCCCACCTGGATCCACTGGGTGTGAGCAATGCCAAACAGGTAGTCCAGGCCGGAATTGAGGTGCAACACGCCAAAACCCATGTCAGCGCCCAGGCCGAACACCGTCGCGATGATACCGAAGCCATCCACCGCATAACCGATAGGGCCATTGATGCGCTTGCCGATCAGCGGGTACAGCGCCGAACGCAATGCCAGCGGCAGGTTATGCCGGTAGGCGAAATACGCCAGGGCCATGCCCACGAACGCGAACACACCCCAGCCATGCAGGCCCCAGTGCAGGAACAGCACCTGCATGGCCTGGCGCGCTGCATCGGCGTTCATCGCTTCGCCCTGGGGCGGCTGCACCAGGTGCGTCAACGGCTCCGAGACGCAGAAGAAAAACAGCGTGATGCTGATTCCGGCGGCGAACAACATGCCGGCCCAGGACAGGTAACTGAATTCGGGCTCGTCGTGGTCGGCACCGAGTTTTATCTTGCCGTAGCCCGATAGCGCGGTGACCACCACGAAGACCAGATACAGGGTCATCGCCAGCATGTAGTACCAGCCGACCGTATTGGCCGCCCAGTTTTGCGCCGCCAGCAGCCAGGCTCCGGCCTGTTGCGGGATAGCGATGACTGTGATGCCAAACAGCAGGATGAAGGTGGCGGCAAAGTAGAAAACGGGCGCATTCATGCGCACCATGCCGCTGGAAGGGGTGGACGATGCACTCATGAACGATGCACCTCAAGGTTGCGGGATATGGCTGTAAATAACGGACTCAGCAAAGGTAAGCCTCCTGTTGTGAGCGGGCAGCGAACCACCGGGTTTAACTTGAACGAACGTTCAAGTTAAACATGAATAGGCGGTCTGGGACTAATCGCAGGGCTGAGTGGTAGATGATTCCTACACTAGCTCAAGGATTGGTATGACGGATGAAGAAGGCAAATCGTTCAGCGACCCCACGTTGAAATACATACGAAATGTGGGAGCTGGCTTGCCTGCTCCCACACGGGTCGGCGGTTGGCTCAGGTATTACTTCTGCGCCCCATCGTCATGCTGCAAGTTCGCCTGGGTGATATTCGCCCCCGCCGGCACGCTGCGGGTCAGCCACACATTGCCGCCAATGGTCGAACCCTGGCCGATGGTAATCCGCCCCAAAATCGTCGCCCCGGCATAGATCACCACATCATTCTCAACAATGGGGTGCCGCGGATGGCCTTTTTGCAGCTGCCCATCCTCATCGGCTGGGAAGCGCTTGGCGCCCAGTGTCACCGCCTGGTAGATACGCACGCGCTCGCCGATGATCGCCGTTTCGCCAATCACTACGCCAGTCCCGTGATCGATGAAGAAACTCGGGCCAATCTGCGCGCCGGGGTGGATATCAATGCCAGTGGCCGAGTGGGCGATTTCTGCACTGATGCGCGCCAGCAGCGGCAAACCTGCGCGGTACAGGTGGTGGGCCAGGCGATGGTGAATCACCGCCAGGATGCCCGGGTAGCACAGCAGCACTTCATCCACACTGCGTGCAGCCGGGTCGCCGTGGTAGGCGGCCAGTACGTCGGTATCCAACAGGCTGCGCAGAGCCGGCAATGCCAGGGCAAAATCCTGGATCAGCCGAATGGCATGGGCATCCACACCGCTGTCATCTTCGCCGCCCTGGCGTGCGGCGTAGCGCAACTCCAGGCGCGCCTGGGCGAGCAAGGCGTTTAGCGCCACGTCGAGGGTATGCCCCACGTAGAAGTCTTCGCTTTCTTCACGCAGGTCCACCGGGCCCAGGCGCATGGGAAATAGCGCGCCGCACAAGGCTTCGAGGATTTGCGCCACCGCCTCACGGGACGGCAATTCACGGCCACCGTGCTCGCCGCTCAAGCGACCGTTGCGCGTTCGCCACTGGTCCCGCGCGCCGCGCAGTTGGCTGACGATGGTCTGCAATTGCCAATGACTGGAACGCTCACTCACGGTATTCACTCCTGACGAAATGGCCATCACTTTACGGTATGCACCCTGGCAGCTCTTAAGAACCAATGGTGTGGTCGTAAGAACTATTGTTCATAAGCGATTGACGGTTGCCCGATGAAAAGTGCCTGCCTATAGTCCTCCCCATCATTCAGTCACCGTGCGTAGCCATGATCAAACAACAGCTCGAGCGCTTTAACCGTCTGGAACTACTGGGCGGTGCCACCGCTCTGGAAAAACTTGAACGGCTGTCGGCCTGGCTGGGCAGGGACATTTACGTCAAGCGCGATGACACCACGCCCCTGGCCATGGGTGGCAACAAGCTGCGCAAACTCGAATACCTGGCGGCCGACGCCATTGCCCAGGGCGCCGACACCTTGGTCACCGCCGGCGCGATCCAGTCCAACCACGTCCGCCAGACCGCCGCACTGGCCGCCAAACTCGGCCTGGGCTGCGTTGCTCTGCTGGAAAACCCTACTGGCACCGAAGACGCCAACTACCTGGCCAATGGCAACCGCCTGCTGCTGGAGCTGTTTGACGCCAAAGTGGAACTGGTGGAAAACCTCGACAACGCCGACGCCCAACTCGCCGCCCTCGCCGACCGCCTGCGCAGCAATGGCAAGAAGCCCTACCTGGTGCCTATCGGTGGTTCCAATGCACTCGGCGCTTTGGGTTACGTGCGCGCAGGGCTGGAACTGGCCGCGCAGATTGAAGACAGCGGGATTGAGTTCGCCGCCGTGGTGCTCGCCTCAGGCAGTGCCGGCACGCACAGCGGCCTGGCCCTGGCCTTGAGCGAAGTACTGCCGCAGTTGCCGGTGATCGGCATCACCGTGTCGCGCACCGAGCAAGCGCAGTTGCCCAAAGTGCAAAGCCTGGCAGAACGCACTGCCGAGTTGCTCGGAGTGGCTATTCCCGACGCCTTCAAAGTGATCCTGTGGGACGAGTATTTCGGCCCCCGTTATGGCGAACCGAATGCCGGCACACTTTCCGCGATCAAACTTTTGGCCAGCCAGGAAGGTCTGCTGCTGGACCCGGTCTATACCGGCAAGGCCATGGCCGGTTTGCTGGACGGCATCGGGCGCCAGCGGTTTGAAGAGGGGCCGATCATTTTCCTGCATACCGGTGGGGCGCCGGCATTGTTTGCCTATGACTCAGTATTCAATTGATTGAATGGCATATATTCTCAAAAGAAATATGAAATTGTTTTTTTATTATTTTCAAGTCTTAAAAACCCGCTTTATCATCGCGCCGAAGGCGAAGACGCGCTTCGCGCTTTAAGGCAGGATACGACTACTGCGTCACCTGCTTCGCTCACCATAAAAACACAGGGGCTCTTCATGACTATTTCTGTATTGCGTCGCACGCTGCTGGTCAGCACTTTGGGCCTGGCGCTTGGCGCCGGTTGGTTGGGCCAGGCGGTTGCCGGCGAGCAGTTGAACACCATCAAGAAGGCCGGCGAGATCAAGATCGGTCTGGAAGGCACCTACCCACCGTTCAGCTTCGTCGATGAAAGCGGCAAGCTCAGCGGTTTCGAAGTGGAACTGTCCGAAGCACTGGCCAAGGAGCTGGGCGTCAAGGTCAAGCTGCAAGCTACACCGTGGGACGGCATTCTCGCCGCGCTGGAATCCAAGCGCCTGGACGCCGTGGTCAACCAGGTGACCATCTCTGAAGAGCGTAAGAAAAAGTACGATTTCTCCAAGCCATACACCGTGTCCGGCATCCAGGCACTGGTCCTGAAAAAGAACGTCGACTCGATCAAGAAAGCCGACGACCTGGCCGGTAAAAAGGTCGGCGTGGGCCTGGGCACCAACTACGAACAATGGCTCAAGGACAATCAACCCAAAGCCATTATCAAGACCTACAACGACGACCCAACCAAGTTCCAGGACCTGCGCATCGGCCGTATCGACGCGATCCTGATCGACCGCCTGGCCGCCCTCGAATACGCCAAGAAAGCCCCCGACACTGCCGCTGCCGGCGACGCCTTCTCCCGTCAGGAATCCGGTATCGCCCTGCGCAAAGGCGAGCCTGAATTGCTCGATGCGGTTAACACGGCCCTCGACAAACTGCGCGCCGACGGCACCTTGAAGAAGCTGTCCGAGAAGTACTTCAACGCTGACGTCACTCAATAATGGAAGCAGGTCTTCAACTCGCGCTGGACTCCGCGCCCTTTCTGCTCAAGGGCGCGTACTACACGGTAATCCTCAGCCTGGGCGGGATGTTTTTCGGCTTGCTGCTGGGCTTCGGCCTGGCCTTGATGCGCCTGTCGCGCTTCAAGTTGCTGAGCTGGACGGCCCGAGTCTACGTGTCGTTCTTTCGCGGTACGCCGTTGCTGGTGCAGCTGTTCCTGATCTACTACGGCTTGCCGCAAGTGGGCATCGAGCTGGATCCGATCCCGGCGGCCATGATCGGCTTTTCGCTGAACATGGCCGCTTATGCGTGTGAAATCCTGCGGGCCGCCATCGCCTCCATCGAGCGTGGCCAGTGGGAAGCCGCCGCCAGTATTGGCATGACCCGCGCGCAAACCCTGCGCCGGGCCATTCTGCCGCAAGCGATGCGCACGGCATTGCCGCCCCTGGGCAACAGCTTCATTTCGCTGGTCAAGGACACTGCGCTGGCCGCCACCATCCAGGTACCCGAGCTGTTCCGTCAGGCCCAACTGGTATCGGCGCGGACCTTCGAAATTTTCACCATGTATCTGTCCGCAGCCCTGATCTACTGGATCCTGGCGAGCATCCTGGCGCATCTGCAAAATCGTCTGGAAGACCGGGTCAACCGGCATGACCTGGAGTCCTGAAGCATGATCGTGGTTGAAAAACTGACCAAACAATTCAACGGTCAAGTGGTGCTTGACGGCATCGACCTTGAGGTCAAGGAAGGCGAAGTGGTCGCCATCATCGGCCCCAGCGGTTCCGGCAAGACCACCTTCCTGCGCTGCCTGAATTTCCTCGAAGAACCCACCAGCGGCCGCATCAAGGTGGGGGATATCCAGATCGACGGCAGCAAGCCGCTCAACCAGCAACAGGAGCTGGTGCGTCGTCTGCGCCAGCACGTGGGCTTTGTGTTCCAGAACTTCAACCTGTTCCCCCACCGCACTGCGCTGGAAAACGTCATCGAAGGCCCGATTGTGGTCAAGAAGATGCCACGGGAAGCGGCCACCGAACTGGGGCGCAAGCTGTTGGCCAGGGTCGGCCTGGCGGGCAAGGAGGCGTCCTACCCAAGGCGGCTGTCCGGCGGCCAGCAACAGCGTGTGGCGATTGCCCGTGCGTTGGCCATGGAGCCGGAGGTGATTCTGTTCGACGAACCCACCTCGGCTCTCGACCCGGAACTGGTGGGCGAAGTGCTGGCAACCATTCGCAGCCTGGTCGAAGAAAACCGCACCATGGTCATCGTGACCCACGAAATGAGCTTTGCGCGGGACGTAGCCAACCGGGTGATCTTTTTCGACAAGGGCGTGATCGTTGAACAGGGTGAAGCCAAAGCGTTGTTCGCCAACCCCAGGGAAGAACGCACCCGGCAGTTTCTGAGCAAATTCCTCGCCCACTGACCCACCCTCTGTAGGAGCGAGCTTGCTCGCGAAAAACGCCCAGGCAACTCGGTCGATCTGAATCACCGCGTTACCGTTTACGTTCTTCGCGAGCAAGCTCACTCCTACAACGGGTTACCATTTCAGCGCATAAAATACCCCCGCCGTCCCCCCCTTAAAATCCCCCTCCCCGTCAGACCCTTCTGAATATCCTCAAACCCGCCGTTTAGCCTTTTGCCTCCATTGACGCTCCCCGGCCAACCCTCTTATCTAGCGCCTTGAGGATTGGATCCCATCCCGGCTACTGACTGAATCGTTCCTTTCGAATCGCCCTGTGCCTATGCGCCGAAGGTTCGGAACGATGACTGCTGGCTGCAACAAGGAGATTACTTATGACACATACCCAAACCCTGGCCATGCTGCCTGCCCCGAAGCTGCCCCAGGCGGTAGGAAACGGCATCAGCGCCCTGGCCTCCACCCATCTGCAGGTCGACATATCCCCCTACTCGGGCATGGAGGAAGGCGACCTGATCGAACTGTTCTGGAACAACTGCTTTGCCGCCTCGCGCAAGGTGACGGCGTGCAAGATCGGCACGTTCACTCATCTGTGGGTACCGGAAAGCTTCGTGCAGGACGGGCCGGCACGCGTCCACTACCAGGTCCTGCAAATCGGCCATGGCCCGATGCGCTCGGCCGTCGCCCTGGTGCGGGTCAAGACCAACTACCCCGGAGGCCAGCCTGCGCCATGCCTCAACCACGAAAGTGATGAAAACCAGAATCTCGCCCCCGTGGGTTTGCCCGAGACGATCCGCCGCCATGGCGTCAATCGCAACCAGGTTCGGCGCGGCATTCCGCTGACCATCGAACCTTACTTGAACATGAGTGCCGGCGATGCCATCACACTGCGCTGGGGTGATGTGCGCCTGGACCTGCCGAAAATCCAAGCCAAAAACGTCGGCCTGGCAGTGCAGGTGTGGGTACCGTCCCAGATCATTGTCGAAGCGGGCGACGACTGCCGATTGGAAGTCACGTACTGCATTCTCGATCGCGTGGGCAATAATTCACGCTGGGCACCGGCCCGCACGCTACGTATCGCCGCTTGCACGCCAGTCGTGCCAACCCCACCTGCTTCGCCCGCGCCGGGCTATCAACCGCGTCGCTTCGGCTCACCCTGTGAACCGGGGTGACAGCCCTTCTATGCATATTCCTAAAAGTTAGTTTATTTAAAGAATTAACACGCTTAGGGTATATGCACCGGACCACCGGACATTCCTGATTTTTCTGTTTTTATTTCATTGAATGCGAGGTCGGTATGGTCAGAATTACCCCGGTGCATAACGCCAGGGCATTGCGTGCAGCCAAGGAGCGGCGCTGATGTCTAACTTGGCTCTAACACCCCCCCAGAGTGATCTGGACGTAGCCCCCCTGTTGTTGCCCGCCACGGTGCTGCGCAACGACGCCCAGGCACTGAGTGCGGCTCATGAGCTGGCCCAGGCTGCGCGCCTGCAGGCCGCTACGCGCGACCAGCAGCGCAAACTGCCGTGGGCGCAACTCGAACAATTCACCCGCAGCGGCCTGGGCAGTATTTCCATTCCCCGCGAATACGGCGGCCCACAGGTGTCGTTTGTGACCCTGGCCGAAGTCTTCGCGATCATCAGCGCAGCCGACCCGGCCCTCGGGCAGATCCCGCAGAACCATTTCGGCATCCTGCACGTATTGCAGGGCACCGCGACCGAGCGCCAGAAAAAGCAGCTGTTCCAGAGCGTGCTCGACGGTTGGCGCATCGGCAACGGCGGCCCGGAACGCGGTACCAAAAACACGCTGGAGCTCAAGGCACGCCTCACGGCCGAAGGCGATGGGTTCGTGGTCAGCGGCCAGAAGTTCTACTCCACCGGCGCACTATTTGCCCACTGGGTCGCGATA
Organism: Pseudomonas sp. NCIMB 10586; assembly: GCF_023127895.1. Classification (NCBI taxonomy): domain Bacteria; kingdom Pseudomonadati; phylum Pseudomonadota; class Gammaproteobacteria; order Pseudomonadales; family Pseudomonadaceae; genus Pseudomonas; species Pseudomonas sp. NCIMB 10586. The sequence goes on along the minus strand of NZ_SPKQ01000037.1, from coordinate 143,296 downwards.
AAGGCATTGAACGATGACGGCAAGCAAGTCATGGCCTTCGTGCGGCGCGGCAGCGAGGGGTTGCGCATCGTCGATGACTGGTCCGGTTTTGGCCAACGCACCACTGCCAGCGGCACCGTACTGCTCGACCGGGTGGCGGTAGACCCGGAGTTGGTCATCGACAACTGGCGCCTGGGCGAAAGCCCGAATATCCAGGGTGCCGTGTCGCAACTGATCCAGGCAGCCATTGACGCCGGCATCGCCCGTGGTGCCCTCGACGACACTATCGCCTTTGTACGCGAGCGTTCACGCCCCTGGATCGACGCCAAGGTCGAGCGGGCCAGCGATGACCTGTATGTGATCGCCGATATCGGCAAGTTGAAGATCGAACTGCACGCTGCCGAGGCACTGTTGCGCAAGGCCGGTCAGGTGCTGGACCAGGTCAGCGCGGCGCCGATCACCGCGCAGTCCGCCGCGCGCGCCTCGATTGCCGTGGCCGAGGCCAAGGTGCTCACCACCGAAGTGGCATTGCAGGTTACCGAAAAGCTCTTCGAACTGGCCGGCAGCCGCGCCACCCTCGCCGAATTCAACCTTGACCGTCACTGGCGCAACGCGCGGGTGCATACCCTGCACGATCCGGTGCGCTGGAAGTATCACGCCATCGGCGCCTATCGACTGAACGGCACCTTACCTGCTCGTCATTCCTGGATTTAACCGACCAGAACACTTTTTCCACGAGCTTCTGGAGAAACTCATGACCCTTTCTCACCACGTCGCGGTTATCACCAGCGATGAGCAAGCCCTTATCGTCGCCAGCGACCTCGCTGAAGATTTGCGCCGCGACAGCGCCCAGCGCGACCGCGAACGCCGCCTGCCGTGGCCCGAGCTGGACGTGTTTTCGCGCTCCGGCCTGTGGGGTATCACGGTGCCCAAGGCATTCGGCGGCGCGGGCGTATCCAATGTCACCCTGGCCAAGGTGATTGCACTGATTTCCCAGGCCGATGGTTCCTTGGGCCAGATCCCGCAAAATCATTTTTATGCCCTTGAAGTGCTGCGCGTAAACGGCAACCCCGAGCAGCAAAAGCGCCTGTACGCCGAGGTGCTGGCCGGTCAGCGCTTTGGTAACGCCTTGGCGGAACTGGGCACCAAGACCGCCCATGACCGCGTGACCAGCCTCACCCGCGACGGCGACGGTTTTCGCATCAACGGGCGCAAGTTCTACGCCACCGGCGCGATCTATGCCCAACGCATTCCCACCTCGGTGGTGGATGAAAACGGCATCCAGCAACTGGCGTTCGTACCCCGTGACAGCGAGGGCCTGACGGTCATCGACGACTGGAGCGGCTTCGGCCAGCGCACCACTGGCAGCGGCTCAGTGGTATTCGATAACGTGTGGGTCGCAGCGCAGGACGTGATCCCATTCCAGAGCGCCTTCGAACGCCCGACCACCGTGGGCCCCTTGGCGCAGATCCTTCACGCCGCCATCGACACCGGCATCGCCCGCGCAGCGTTTGAAGATGCGTTGCATTTTGTGCGCACCAAGACCCGCCCGTGGATCGATTCCGGCAACGACAAGGCCACCGAAGACCCGCTGACTCTAAAGAGCTTCGGCCACCTGAGCATTCGCTTGCACGCCGCCGAGGCGTTGCTGGAGCGCTCCGGCGAATTCCTCGACCGCGCCCAGGCCGACAGCAATGCCCAGACCGTCGCCGCCGCGTCCATCGCCGTGGCCGAAGTGCGCGCCCTGAGCACCGAGATTTCCCTCGCAGCGGGCAGCACCTTGTTCGAACTGGCCGGCAGCCAGGCGACTTTGGCCGAGCATGGCCTGGACCGCCATTGGCGCAACGCCCGGGTGCACACCCTGCATGATCCGGTGCGCTGGAAATATCATGCGGTAGGCAACTATTACCTCAACGATGAAAACCCGCCGCTGCGGGGGACCATCTGATGAGCAAGAAAAAGATCCTGCTCAATGCCTTCAACATGAACTGCATCGGGCATATCAACCACGGTTTGTGGACTCACCCACGGGACAACTCGACCGAGTACAAGAGCCTCGAATACTGGACCGAATTGGCGCAGATTCTTGAGCGCGGGTTGTTCGATGGTTTGTTTATCGCCGATATCGTCGGCGTCTATGACGTGTACCAGAACTCGATTGACGTGCCGCTCAAGGAGTCCATCCAACTACCGGTCAACGACCCGTTGCTGCTGGTCTCGGCCATGGCCGCCGTCACCCGGCACCTTGGCTTCGGCCTTACCGCCAACCTGACCTACGAGCCGCCCTATCTGTTCGCCCGGCGCATGTCCACGCTCGATCACCTGAGCCGTGGCCGCGTCGGCTGGAACATCGTCACCGGCTATCTCGATAGCGCGGCCAAAGCCATGGGCCTCACCGAACAGGTCGAACATGACCGGCGCTACGACCAGGCCGATGAATACCTGGAGGTGTTGTACAAACTCTGGGAAGGCAGCTGGGAAGACGACGCGGTGCTCAACGACCCGCAAACGCGGGTGTATGCGCAACCGGGCAAGGTGCACAAGGTGGAGCACCACGGTGAGTTTTATCAGGTAGAGGGTTATCACCTGTGCGAGCCATCGCCGCAGCGTACGCCAGTGTTGTTCCAGGCCGGCAGTTCCGAGCGCGGGCTGCTGTTCGCCGGGCGCCACGCCGAGTGCGTGTTCATCAGCGGGCAGAACAAGGCCGCGACCAGGCTACAGGTGGACAAGGTGCGCGCCAGCGCAGTGGAGGCTGGGCGCAACCCGGATGACATCAAGGTGTTCATGGGCCTCAACGTGATCGTGGGCGCCACCGAAGAACTTGCATGGGCCAAGCACGCCGAGTACCTGAGCTATGCCAGTGCGGAAGCCGGCGTGGCGCACTTTTCGGCGTCCACAGCGATTGATTTTTCTGCCTACGAACTGGACGAACCGATCCAGTACGTGAAGAGCAACGCGATCCAGTCGGCCACCAAGAACCTGCAAAACAACGACTGGACCCGGCGCAAATTGCTCGAACAGCACGCCCTGGGTGGGCGCTATATCACCTTGGTGGGCTCGCCTGAGCAGGTGGCGGATGAACTGGAATCCTGGATCAGCGAAACCGGGCTGGATGGTTTCAACCTGACGCGCATTGTGACGCCGGAGAGCTATGTGGATTTCATTGACCTAGTGATACCGGAACTACAACGACGTGGGTCGTACAAGACCGCCTATGAGCAGGGCACCCTGCGGGAAAAAGTTTTCCACGGCACCGCTCGGCTACCCGAACAACACACCGGCGCCACCTACCGTCACTGATCAAAAAATGTGGGAGGGGGCTTGCTCCCTCCCACATTGGATCTCCATTGTTTGTGCCTATACCTTATGACTGGAAATTGATTATGAAAAAAACACTGCTCACCCACCCAGTCAAAGCACTGGCCCTGGCCTTCGGGTTATTCAGCACAGCGGTCTTCGCCGCCGACCCTCCCCTGAAAATCGGCACCACCGCCGCCTTCGCCATTGCGCTGGAAGCGGCCGTTGAAGAGGCCGGCAAACAGGGCCTGAAAGTCGAACTGGTCGAGTTCAGCGACTGGATCGCCCCCAACGTCAGCCTCGCCGCCGGCGATATCGACGTGAACTACTTCCAGCACATTCCCTTCCTGGAAAACGCCAAGGCCGCCGCCGGGTTCGACCTGGTGTCTTACGCACCGGGCATCATCAACAACGTCGGCCTGTATTCGAAGCAATACAAAAGCTTCAACGACCTGCCCGAAGGCGCCAGCGTGGCCATTGCCAACGACCCGATCAACAGCGGGCGCGGCCTGCAACTGCTGGCCAAGGCCGGGTTGATTACCCTCAAGCCGGGCGTGGGCTACAAGGCCACCGAAGAAGACATCGTCAGCAACCCCAAAAAGCTCAAGATCCTGCAGGTGGAAGCCGTGCAACTGGTACGCGCCTACGACGACGCCGACCTGGTGCAGGGCTACCCGGCGTATATCCGCCTGTCCAAGACCTTCGATGCGCAATCGGCGCTGCTGTTCGATGGCCTCGACCACCCGGAGTACGTGATTCAGTTCGTGATTCAGCCCAAGAGCAAGACCGACCCACGAGTGATCAAGTTCGTCGACATCTACCAGCACTCGCCGGTGGTACGTGCCGCATTGAATAAATCCCTGGGCAAGCTCTACCAAGTCGGCTGGGAAGATAAAAAATGACCGCCGCCAACGCCCAACTGCGCGACCTGGGCCATGCGCCCAGGGACGCCGAGCAAACTGAACTGCACCCGGACCTCAATCGCGCCCACGTGCGTTTTATCAACCTGGGCAAAACCTATGGCGGCACCGTGCACGCCCTGCAAGGCATCGACCTGGCGATCCAGCGTGGCGAAGTGTTCGGCATCATCGGCCGCAGCGGCGCCGGCAAGTCGTCGCTGATCCGCACCATCAACCGCCTGGAACAACCCAGCAGCGGGCGCGTACTGATCGATCAGGTGGACATCGGCGGCTTCGATGAAGACCACCTGGTAGCGCTGCGCCGGCGCATCGGCATGATCTTCCAGCACTTCAACCTGATGTCGGCCAAGACCGTGTGGCAAAACGTCGAACTGCCTCTCAAGGTCGCCGGCGTGAACCAGGCACAACGCGTGCGTAAGGTGCATGAACTGCTGGAGCTGGTAGGTCTGCAAGACAAGCACAAGGCGTATCCGGCGCAGCTTTCCGGAGGGCAGAAACAGCGCGTCGGCATCGCCCGCGCGCTGGTGCACGACCCCGAGATTCTGCTGTGCGACGAGGCCACCTCGGCCCTCGATCCGGAGACCACCCAGTCGATCCTCGGCCTGCTGCGTGAGATCAACCAACGCCTGGGCCTGACCATCGTATTGATCACCCATGAGATGGCGGTGATCCGCGAAATCTGCGACCGCGTGGTGGTGCTGGAACACGGGCGCATCGTCGAGCAAGGCCCGGTGTGGCAAGTGTTCGGCAACCCGCAGCATGAGGTCAGCAAGACCCTGCTCGCACCGCTGCAACACGGCCTGCCGCCCGAATTGCAAGCCCGCCTACAACCGACACAAACCTCGGCTGATGCGGCGCTGGTGCTGCGCTTGCAGTTCACCGGCAGCGATACCGATGAGCCGGACCTGGCCGCACTGTTCAGCGCCCTCGGCGGCCGCGTGCGTTTGCTGCAAGGCGGTGTGGAGCGGATCCAGGGGCACGCTCTGGGGCAATTACTGCTGGCGGTGAATGGGTCGCCGCACAATGCCGAAGAGCTGCGTAACCGCGCCGGCAATTGGGCACAACGGGTGGAGGTGCTGGGCTATGTGGTTTGATCGTTTAGTACAGGGCGCTATCGACACCTTGTTGATGGTCGGTGTGTCGTCGCTGATCGCCTTGCTGGTCGGTATCCCGCTGGCGGTATTGCTGGTTACCAGCGACAAGGGCGGCATCTACCAGGCGCCGACGCTTAACCGCGTGCTGGGGGCGTTCGTCAATCTGTTCCGCTCCATTCCGTTCCTGATCCTGATGGTGGCGTTGATCCCGTTCACTCGGCTGATCGTCGGCACCACCTACGGTGTATGGGCGGCCGTGGTGCCGCTGACCATCGCCGCCACACCGTTCTTTGCGCGCATTGCCGAAGTCAGCCTGCGCGAGGTCGACCACGGCCTGATCGAAGCGGCTCAGGCCATGGGTTGCCGGCGCTGGCACATCATCTGGCATGTGCTGCTGCCGGAAGCCCTGCCGGGGATCGTCGGCGGGTTCACCATCACCCTGGTCACCATGATCAACTCATCGGCCATGGCCGGTGCGATCGGTGCCGGTGGCCTGGGCGACATTGCCTACCGCTATGGCTATCAGCGATTTGATTCGCAGATCATGCTCACGGTGATTGTGTTGTTGGTGGTGCTGGTGGCGGTAATTCAACTGAGTGGGGATCGCTTGGCGCGGGTATTGAACAAGCGCTGAACTCACGGGCATTCGTCCAACTGCGCGACGCTGGCATGGGGTACGAAGCTGACGGTTTTTTCCTTGGCCTGCCAGGGGCGCACGATGTAGCTGCCGTCCGAGTCTGCCATTACCCGCAGTTTTACACTGCGCTGCGGGTTGTCGGCGTCTACCAGCCCGCGAAGAACCTTGGCGTCGTCCGACCAGGTCATCAGCGTACACACGCGCCCTCCGGAGGCGGAGCCTTGCAATGGCAACCCACCCAGCTTCGACCCGCTTGCCGGGATCAGCCCGAGGAAGACGATGAGTGCAAAGGCTGCCAGTGATGCGAAGGCAACCGGGTTCTTGTGATCGCGCATGTACACCACAAGGCAGGCCCCACAGCCCTGGACCAGGAACAGCACGACCACCTCGGCAAACATGAACGGTGCAAAGAGCACAGCGCTGTCGGAATACTCAAGGAAGGCGCGGGAGACCGGCACGGTTACCATCAGGATTACCAGCATTTGAACCGCGCCAGCACCCACACTGGCCAGCCAGAACTCGCCGGATATGTCACGCAATCCAACCTGAGCAGGGCGTGCGCGCATGATGATGCCGACATAGGCGAGTACCGCCACCACGATCGCCACAATCCAACTGACAGTCAGCAAAGGCCCACTTTCGGCGTTCACCGACAGGTACACGGCGCACATCCAGAAGATGGCCATGACGACCAGGCTGGCAGCCCAGTGCAACAATAAACGCCGGTGCTGGGCCGTCAACTGAGGGGAAAGCGGACTGAGATTCAGCTGATCACTAAGGCGCACGCCCGTGTCGTTAAGGCGTTTGAACAAGATGAATGTAGGGATCAGGATCGACGCGCCCATCATGCCGATGACGAATACCAACATGGCGAACATGGCCGGCAATGCGGTGAACGCCGCGGCCGACAGAATGCTCAGGGGTACTTTTTCCACCTGGATGTACTGGTACAAATACAAGCCTGCCACCGACAGGATCCCCACCGTCAGCGGCCAGGCGCGTTCATTGAGCCAGAACAGGCCGCTGCTGAGTTTCGTGGCGTATTGGTCCACCTTGTTTGCAGTGAATTTCTGACCCTCACGTGAACGTTTTTCTTCTTCCATGAATGTACAACCCTCTTTGAATGAGGGCCGAATCTTACCCAGAATCCTGCGGGGCGGTCTGTCGGATTCTCCCTACACGCACACAATGAACCGCCCTACACCAGATACACGTCTTTCAACTCAAGGGTGAGCCTGAGGTATAGTCCAACGACCTCAACCGCAGCGGTGCGCCACACCATGAAACTCGCCCCCGACGACCTCAACCAGATCACCTCCACCACCCTCGGCCATTACAACAAAGTCGCCGAAGACTTCCGTGAAGGCACCCGTGATCACGATGTGAGCCAGAACATCGACGCGCTGTTGCGACATATCCAGGGCTCGGCGCCGTTTACCGTGCTGGATTTCGGCTGCGGGCCGGGGCGGGATTTGCAGACTTTTACGCGCATGGGGCATATCGCCGTGGGGCTGGATGGCTCCGAGCGGTTTGCGCAGATGGCGCGGGACGACAGCGGCTGTGAGGTATTGCAACAGGATTTTCTCAAGCTGGACCTGCCACCCGAGCGCTTCGATGGCGTGTTTGCCAATGCGGTGCTGTTTCATATTCCCAAGCAGGAATTGCCGCGGGTTCTCAAGCAGCTGCATGGCACGTTGAAGCCTGGAGGCGTGCTGTTCAGCTCCAACCCTCGAGGTGAAAACCAGGAGGGTTGGAATGGGCCGCGGTATGGCTCTTATCACGACCTGGAGGCGTGGCGGGGCTTGCTGACCGAGGCCGGATTTGAAGAGCTGGAGCACTACTACCGGCCGGCCGGGTTGCCGCGGGAACAGCAGCCTTGGTTGGCGAGTGTGTGGCGTAAAATTTAGTGCCGCATCGCCTGTACCGACCTCATCGCAGGCAAGCCAGCTCCCACATTCGGAATGCATTTCACTGTGGGAGCCGGGCTTGCCCGCGATGGCGCCGTAACAGGCAGCGTTATTTCACCTGATACACCACCGGCTTCTCCCCCTCCACCAGCGCCGTCACACTGCGCCCGGCATACCCATCTTTCTGCGCGTCCGAAAAATTCGCCACCAACCGCGTCCCATCGGCGAAGGTGGTTTGCTGCAACAGTTTGTCCGCTGTCAGCCAGCGAAACTCAGTCATTGCCTGAGTCCCCAACCGTTGATGCAGCGGCCGAAAGAACCGGTCCTGGCGCTGAATCACCGGCAGCCTGTCCTTGAGTGTCGTCGCGCTCAGGTGATACAGCGGCGGTACGTTGTAGAGCAGTTGGGCCAGTTCATTTTCAGCCCGTACATTGCTCAGCTTGAGGTTGTCGAACAGCCAGTGATGAGTGGTGATTACCGAGCCATGGAACACCGCCTGATACAACGGCAGCCGCATCGTCGGGTCGAAATACACCGTGCGCAGCGACGCTTTCAACGGCACAGGCTTGAAGAACACCGCCGGCTGCTCCGCCGGGTACCAGTTGCCGACGTAATAGGGCGACTGCCGGTCGCGGGTCATGTCCCGGTCACCCCAGCCGATCACCGGAGTTTGCATACCATGGGCAAACATAATGCCCTGAGCGGTGACGGCGTTGCCGTCTTCGGAACCTGCGGGCAGTTTTAGCGAAGTGTTGATCCAGCGCGAGGCGTCGATATTGCCCTGGGCATTCTGCACCTGACTCATGGAGGCGCCGTCGCGGTAGCTGTCAAAGATCATGCTGGTGGCGTACGCATCGAGGAACCAGGCATTGAATCCGGCTGCGGCCTGCACCGCCTTTACCCGTGCTTCCAGCAACGGTCGCACACAGCGCGGGTCCGTGTAGTGGCCGGATTGTTGGAAACCGGCTTTCGGCTGGCCGTTCTTCAATATGATTGCGCAGTCACGGTACGCCTTGCCGCCCAGGTGGGCAGTGGCCCAATCCGGATTTTCGCTGGCCGACAGCGCCGTTTCATACGAATCGTAAGGCGCCATCAGATACCCGGCATCCACGCCTGCGCGAATCGCTTCGGGATGCCAGAGCCCGCCTTCCCAGCCATCACCCAGGGTCAACAGCAGACGCGAGAGCCCCGCGTCACGCAAGGCTTGGATAGTCGAATGCCCCCAGGTTTCGGGGCGATCACTCAAGGCTGAGGCGAAATCCACGGCCAGCTCGCTACGCAACTCGCCGTAGCGAGTGGCAAGGCGACTCATGTCGGGCTCTTCCACTTGCCAGGCTTGCCGGGCCTTCTGGTTGATGGCCGCATTGAGGCCGCGCAGCAACACGGTTTGCTCATAACGATTCAATGCGGTTGTCTGTGCGAGCACCTTCGCAGACTCTTTGTCCAGCAGCCTGCCAAGCTCATGGGTGCGCAGCCGTTTGATCAACGTTGGCCAATCACGGACATCATCCAGCGTCAGCAAGCCGTTGCCCCAGAGGTAAACGTGACTGGCGCCGAGCAATTTCACCGCCTCGGGGGTTTGCCGCAGCTTGTCCGCCAGCGGCTCGTAACGGCCCTGCTCCACCAACCATTGGCGATAATGCTTGGCCCCGGCCAATGGGTCTGCATCGCCCAGGTACAGGCGCAGCGTCATCGGTACGTCGGGGGCAAGGGTGGTGAATTCATGGGCCGCTGACAGCGCCAGACCCTGGCCGTCCGCTTGCCATTCAAGGCGATTGTTGTAAGGGTTGGTCAGCAGCCAGTTAAGCGTGAAGCGCCCGTGATCCAGGCCCCACAAGGGCAAGCTCAGGTCCTGGGTGGTATTGACTTCGCCGTGCTCAAGCAGGAACGCCTTCCACACGGGGTTATCAAAGGGCACATAATGCCCTTCAGCCAACGGCCAGATCAGCGCCTGGCCCATGGCCGTGGCCGGCTGGCGCAGCAGGGCCAATTCACCCGGCTCGCGGGCGCTGATAGACAGGGACAGTTCGCGCTGTTCAAGCCGGGCCGTCAGGCGATAGGCGCCGCTGTCCCATTGCCAGGAGACCTGTGCGGCATCAGCTTGCAACGCACTGACAGCGTGCACGGCGACACCGCTGGAGGCTTGTACCGGGGCCTCCCCCGCTGGCGTGACACGCAGCGCCAGGGTTGCAGGGTCGAGGTCAACGCGCCACAGGGCGTTTTCCAGCATGGTGGAGGCAAAGACTGAGGGCGCAAGAACAAGCGCACAGAGCACAAAGATGAGGCGCAGGCACTGCATGGGAATCGACCTGGACGGAGAAGTTAGGTCGAGAGGGTAAAACATGCAGACAGTGGCCGGGGCAACAAGTGGATCTTTCGGAAGCTTCCCACAGCCTCAAGCGAGATGAAGATCCAAATGTGGGAGGGGGCTTGCTCCCGATGGCGATGGGCCAGATACAGATGCACTGACTGAACCATCGCCATCGGGAGCAAGCCCCCTCCCACATTTTTAACCGCGCTGTTCCTGATGCTCTTGTTTGGGTTCGCGGATTTTGTACCAGGCCACATACAGCGCCGGCAGGAACAAAAGCGTCAGCAACGTGGCGATGATAATCCCGCCAATCATCGCGTAGGCCATCGGCCCCCAGAACACTTCCCGGGCAATCGGGATCATGCCCAGGCTCGCCGCTGCCGCCGTAAGCAGAATCGGCCGACGCCGGTGTTCGGTCGCTTCCACCACCGCATCCCACGGCGTATAGCCCGCCACTTCATACTCATGAATCTGTGTGACCAGGATCACCGAGTTGCGGATGATGATGCCGATCAGCGCCAGGATCCCCAGGATCGCCACAAACCCCATCGGCGTACCGGTGGGGATCAACGCCAGCACCACGCCGATCAGCCCCAGCGGTGCAACGCTGGCCACCAGGAACATTTTCTGCACGCTGTGCAACTGGATCATCAGGAACGTGGCCATCAGGAACAGCATCAACGGCACCACACTGGCAATCGGGCCCTGGGCCTTGCCGCTTTCTTCCACGGTGCCGCCGGTGGCGACTTTGTAGCCCACCGGCAGGCCGTCACTGAATTTCTGGATGGTCGGCGCCAGTTGCTTGACCAGGTCGGTCGGCTGCATCTCATCGCGCACCGCGGCCTTGATGGTAATCGTCGGCTTGCGGTCACGACGCCACACCAGCGGCTGCTCCAACTCGTAACGCACCGTGGCAAACGCGAGCAACGGGATCGAGGTGCCGTTGGGCGTAACGATCTGCAGGTTCTGCAAGGTTTCCGGCGTACCGCGCTCGGCATCTTCGGCGCGACCGACCACATTGATCAGGTAGATATCGTCGTGCACCTGGGTCACCGCCGCGCCGCTGACCACGCTGTTCATCAACTGCGCCACGTCTTCCGACGACAGCCCCAGTTGCCGCGCCTTGTCCTGGGCGATGTCGACGCGTAGCACTTTGCCCGGCTCGTTCCAGTCGTAGATGATCTCGCCCAAGTGGGTGTTCTGGTCCAGCAAGGTCGCCAGTTCGATGGCGTGCTTGCGCACCTGGTCGGTGTCTTTACCGGAGACGCGGTACTGAATCGGCCGCCCGACCGGCGGGCCCATTTCCAGCGGCTGCACATAGCTGCCGATACCGACAAAATCATCGCGCAGGCGTTTCTGCAATCGCGCAATCAAGGCGCTGCGCTCCTCCAGGCCCTTGCTGACGATCACCAACTGCGCGTAGTACGGGTTCTCCAGTTGTTGGTCCAGCGGCAGGTAAAAACGGATCGCGCCCTGGCCGATGTAGGTGCTCCAGCGAGAAATGTCCGGGTCGTCCTTGATGATCGCTTCGAGGCGGTCAACCGCCTTGCGCGTCTCGTTGATCGAGGCGTTTTGCGGCAGGTTCAGATCAACCAGGATTTCCGGGCGATCCGATGACGGGAAAAACTGGTTCTGCACAAACTGCATGGAAAACACCGAGGCCGCAAACAGCGCCACGGTGATACCGATGGCCCACCAGCGGTTGCGCATGGCCCAGAGCATACCGCCATTGAACGCGCGACCAATACGCCCAGGTTCGGCGTTATGCGGCTTCACATTGGCGCTGAGGATATGCACGCCGATCACCGGCGCAAACAGCACCGCCACGACCCACGACACCAACATCGCCACGGCGATCACCGCGAACAGGGTAAAGGTGTACTCGCCCGCCGAACTGGCATTGAGGCCAATCGGCACGAAACCCGCCACGGTCACCAGCGTACCGGTGAGCATCGGGAACGCTGTTGAGGTGTAGGCGTAGGTGGCGGCCTGCTCCTTGGTTTCGCCTTTTTCCAGGCGCGTGATCATCATCTCCACGGTGATCATCGCATCATCCACCAACAGGCCGAGAGCAATGATCAAGGCGCCCAACGATACCCGCTGCATGGTGATGCCGCTGTATTCCATAAACACGAACACCAGCGCCAGCACCAACGGAATCGAGCACGCCACCACCAGCCCGGCGCGCATACCGAGGCTGATAAAGCTCACCACCAGCACGATGATCACGGCTTCGAACAACGCGCTGGTAAAGCCGCCGACGGCCTCTTCCACCACTTCGGCCTGATCAGACACCTTGTGCACACCGACGCCCACCGGCAGGTCGGCAGTCAGCTCATCCATGCGCCCGTGCAGCGCCTTGCCGAACGACTGGATATTGCCGCCCTTTTGCATGGCGATCGCCAAGCCAATCGCCGGCTTGCCATTGAAGCGGAACATCGGCCTTGCCGGGTCGACGTAACCGCGACTGATGTCAGCGATATCCGCCAGCCGATAGAAGCGGTCATTGAGGCGCAGGTTGACGTTGGCCAGGTCTTTCTCCGAAGCGAACTGCCCGGAGGTGCGCACCGAAATCCGCTCCGGCCCGGCCTCGATCACCCCGGCGGGCGTTACCGCATTCTGCGATTGCAGGCTTTGCACGACCTGACGTTGATCAATGCCCAATGCCGCCAGTTTGCGCGTGGAGAAGTTCAAGTAGATCACTTCGTCCTGCTGGCCGATCATCTCGACCTTGCCCAGCCCCGGCACCGAGCGGATTTCGGCGCGCACCTGCTCCACGTAGTCGCGCAACTGGCGCATCGACAAGCCGTCGCCAGTAAAGGCGTACACCGAGCCGAACACATCACCGAACTCATCGTTGAACGACGGCCCCTGCAGCCCCTGGGGGAAGGTGCCGCGAATATCATCGATCTTCTTGCGAACCTGGTACCAGATCTCCGGAATGGCCTTGGCGCTGGTGGTGTCCTTGAGGAACACGAACACCGTGGACTCACCCGGTCGCGTATAACTTTTCACGTAGTCGAGGGAGTCGAGCTCTTCGAGTTTTTTCTCGATGCGATCGGTGACCTGCTTGAGGGTTTCCTCCTGGGTAGCGCCCGGCCAGCGGGTCTGGATCACCATGGTCTTGATGGTGAACGAGGGGTCTTCTTCGCGGCCCAGGTTCATATACGAGAACACGCCCATCAGTAGCGCGACGAACATCAGGTACCAGACGAAGGACTGATGCTTGAGTGCCCAGTCGGATAAGTTGAAGCTCCCTTTCATCGCGGGCTGTCCTCGTCGATTTTGACTTTTTGCCCGGGTTTCAGGCTGTTCACGCCGGCGGTGACGATGCGTTCACCGGCTTTGATGCCGCCATTGACCAAGGCGCTGTCAGCATCCCGGCTGACCACACTGACGTCGCGTGGCTGCACGGTCTGGCTCTGGGTATCAAGCAGCCAGATGCGCGTCTTGCCGTCGACGTCCTGCAAGGCGCTCAAGGGCAATTCGATACGCGGCGTAATGGCGCTGCTCAAGGTCACGCTGATGGCGGTGCCCAGGCGGAACGCGGCGGGAGTGTCGGTCAGGCTCAGACGTGCGCGGCGGGTGCGCGTGGCACTTTGGGCCTGGGGTTCGATCTCGCGCACGATGGCGGTGGTATGCACGCTGGGGTCCAGTTGCCCGGCGACCAGAAACACCACATCCGTCGGCAGGCGCTCGGCCAGGCCGGCAGGCAGGTCGATCACCGCCTCCTTGATGTCCGGGCGAGCCAGGGTCACCACCTGCTGCCCCGCGCTGACTACCTGGCCAGCCTCGGCATTCCAGGCGGTGACGATACCGGCGTGGTCAGTGTGCAGTTCGGCGTAATTGAGCTGGTCCTTGGCTTGATTGACCGAGGCGCGGGCCTGATCAAGGGTGGCCTGGGTGGTTTTCAGGTCAGTCTGCGCCACATCCAACTGAGCCTGGGCGCCGACGCCCCGGTTGAACAGCTCCTGCTGGCGACGGGCATTGGCCTGGGCATTGATAAACTGTGCCTGCACGCGGGCGAGGTCGCCCTGGGCGGCACGCAGTTGGTTCTGCTGGTCGGTGGGGTCGAGCACGGCAAGCAAGGCCCCCTTCTCCACCTCGGCGCCCACGTCGACGGCGCGACGGGCGATGCGGCCCGACACCCGGAAACCCAGGTTGCTTTCGTAGCGGGCCTGGATAGTGCCGGCGAAGCGGCCGAGGTTTTCCTGATCTTCAGCCTTCACTTGCATGGACAACACCGGGCGCACAGGTTCAGGCGGCGCCTCTTCCTTGGAGCAAGCCATCAGCAACAGGCTGGCGGCGACGATAACCGTCAGTTGCTTCATGGCTGGGCTCCTTGCTGGGCGATCTCGACTACCATGCCGGGGTGCAGCAATTGCCCACCGGCCACTACGACTTTTTCGCCGCCTTCAAGGCCCTCGCCAATAATCACCTTGCCGGTGAGGTAACGCGCCACCTTGACCTTGTGCAGCTGCGCCTTGCCGTCGGCATCCACCAGCCATACGGCAGGCTCGCTGAGGTCTTTGGTCAAGGCCGCCCAGGGTAATTCGATGCTGGCCTTGGCCGGGCCGTTGGCGGTGGCGCTCACCACCGAACCCAGCTCCATGCCTTTAGGCAGGTTTTGCAGGGCGATCTTCACTTGTATGGTGCCGGTATTGGCCGCCACTGCCGGGGTCACTTCCCGCACCTTGCCCACGGCTTTGATGCTCGGGTTGTCCAGCAGGCTGACGGTAATCGGCGCATCCGGCGGCGGCTCCACCAGCAGGGATTCATACACGTTGAACACCGCGTCACGTTCGCCATCACGGGCCAGGCTGAAGATCGGTACGGTGGCTTGTACCACTTGGCCGACTTCGGCCTGGCGCGCCGTGATGATCCCCGGTGCATCGGCGACCAGCGCCGTGTAGCCAAGTTGCTCACGGGCGTTGGCCAATTGCGCCTGCGCGGCGGCCAGGGCACTTTGGCTGCTGCGCAACGCGGCCTGGGCGGCGTCGTATTCGCTGCGACTGGTGTAGCCCTTGGGTAAGAGTTTTTCCTGGCGCACGAAGGCGGCGGCGGTCTGCTTGACCCGCGCCTGTTCGGCCACAACCTGGGCCTGGGCGGAATCGACGTTGGTTTGCAGGTCCTTGGGGTCAAGCTTGGCCAGTACTTGCTTGGCCGTTACTCGGTCGCCCACGTCCACCATGCGCTGAATGATCTTGCCACCCACGCGAAAGGACAAATCGGTCTGCACCCGCGCCTGGATATCGCCCGTCAGCGTGACCGCCGCGGCAAAATCCGCCGGCTGCACGGTTTGCACAAATACCCGTGAATGCTGCTTGGGCTCGGCTTTGTCTTGGCCACAGCCGCTCAGCAGCGCCAGGAGGCCAAGGCTGAAAATTAATGTCGAAGCGCGACCGCCCATGCAGGCTCCTTTTGCGTGATGCTCACGTACAAGTGTGTATGCGACTGTGAGCTTAGAACAGGGTTCCTTATCTGCATGGAGGATCCCATACTCCAATGGTTCCCCAGCCGATTAAATGCATATGCTGAAAACCCTCGCGGTGGCCAATTACCGCTCGATCAACAAATTGGTAGTGCCGCTGGACCGCTTGAACCTGATCACCGGGCCCAATGGCAGCGGCAAGTCCAACCTGTACCGGGCCCTGCGCCTGCTGGCAGAAACCGCCCAGGGCGGAGTGATCAATGCCCTGGCCCGTGAAGGCGGGCTGGATTCGACCTTCTGGGCCGGGCCGGAAACCATCAGCCGGCGTATGCGCACTGGTGAAGTACCGATCGAATCCAATGTGCGCCAAGGCGTCAAACGCCTGCGCCTGGGGTTTGCCGCCGAAGATTTCAGCTACGCCATTTCCCTGGGATTGCCGGAGCCCTGCGAGTCGTTTTTCAGCCTCGACCCGCAGGTAAAGAAGGAATGCATCTGGGCCGGCCACGTCTACCGCCCGGCCAGCCTGTTGGTGCAGCGCTCAGGTGCCATGGTGCGTGCCCGCGAAGGCCGTGCCTGGGATGTACTGGCGCAGCACACACCCAACTACCACAGCCTGTTCGATCAGGTCGGCAGCCTGCGCGGCTCGCCGGAAGTGCTGCTGTTGCGTGAAAGCATTCGTGGCTGGCGCTTTTATGATCACTTTCGCAGCGACGTGGACGCGCCAGTGCGCCAGCCCCAGTTGGGTACGCGTACGCCGGTGTTGCACCACGATGGCCGCGATTTGGCGGCCGCGTTGCAGACTATCCGCGAGATCGGCGACCCCGAGGCGCTGCAACGTGCCGTAAGCGATGCATTCCCGGGGGCGCGCCTGAACATTGAACCGTTGCAAGGCGGACGCTTTGCCATTGAGTTCTATCAGGAAGGCTTGCTGCGGCCGTTGTCGGCGGCGGAGCTGTCGGACGGCACCTTGCGCTACCTGCTGCTGATCGCAGCGCTGCTGACGCCACGCCCGCCGACCATGATGGTGCTGAACGAACCGGAGACCAGCCTGCACCCGGACCTGCTGCCCGCCTTGGCGCGCCTGATTATCGAAGCGTCGAAGCAGTGCCAGGTGTGGGTGGTGTCCCATGCCAGCCGCTTGATTGCGGCGTTGCAGCAGGATGAGGGGTGCAATTCGATTGTGCTGGAGAAGGTGTTGGGGGAAACGCGGATCGTGGGGCAAGGGATTCTGGATGGGCCGGCCTGGCATTGGCCGGAGTAGGTGGTGACTGTACCGGCCTCATCGGGAGCAAGCCCCCTCCCACATTTTGACCTGTGAGTACATTCAAATGTGGGAGCTGGCTTGCCTGCGATAGCTATATCAGCCCTGCCACTTCCCGCCTTCAACAATCACACTTTCAGGCTTGGTGTCATCGCTCAGTTCTTTGCGCACATATTGGTCATAGAGCTTGAGCAGAAACTTCTCCTCGCCCAGCTTCGCCAGCTCGGCATTCACCCAGTCGCGCAGTTCGGTATTGCCCTTCTTCACCGCCGGAGCAATCGGTGCTTCATCACCCAGCTTTTCTTCCAGCACACGGTAGCCCGGGTTCTGCTTGGCCCAGCTGAACAGCACCAGGTTGTCCTGGGCATATGCATCGCCACGCCCGGCCGACAGCGCTTGCAGCGACTCGGAGTTTTTCTCGAACTTGAGCAGCTTCCAGTCCGGGTGGTTTTTGGTCAGCCAGATGTCGGCGGTGGTGCCGGTGGTGACAATGGTGGTGCGAGTGGCCAGGTCATCCAGGCTTTTTACCGTGCTGTCATTCGGTACAAGGGCCTGCACCGCGACTTTCAGGTTGGGGTTGGTAAAGTCCACCGCTTCCTTGCGCTCGGGCGTCACCGTCATGTTGGCGAGAATCAGGTCGACCTTGTCGCTTTGCAGGAACGGAATGCGGCTGGCGGGCTCAACGGCGACAAACTCCACCTTGTTTTCGTCGCCCAACAGGTCCTTGGCGAATTGACGGCCAATGTCAGTATCGAAGCCGACGTAGCGGCCAGCCTCGTCGACAAAGCCAAACGGTGGCTTGTCGGTGAAGACGCCAACGATCAGCTTGTCCCGCGCTTTTATTTTGTCGATGTAGCTGACAGCCGCGGGTTTTACCGGCTCTTCGGCCTTTTTATCGCAGCCGGCCAGCACGGCGACGGCAAACAGTGGCAGCAGTAACTTTTTCATATCAGCTCCAGTTCCTTGATCTTTTTGGGCAGTGTTGAAACGAAGGAGAACTTCTCCAGGAACTGCTGCGCGCGTGCGGTCTGCGGGTTCGTAAAGAATGCCTCGGGGGTGTTGTGTTCGAGGATGCGACCGGCCTCCATGAACACCACGCGGTCAGCGACGGCGCGGGCGAAGGCCATTTCGTGGGTGACGATCAGCAGGGTCATGCCATCGCGGGCCAGGCCCTGGATCACTTCCAGCACTTCCTTGACCATCTCCGGGTCAAGGGCCGCCGTGACCTCATCAAAGAGCATGACCTGGGGGTTCATGCACAACGAACGCACGATGGCGATGCGTTGCTGCTGGCCGCCGGAGAGCTGGCGCGGGAACGCGTCGCGCTTGTCGGCCAGGCCCACGCGCTCCAGCAGTTTTTGCGCCTGCTCACGAGCCTCGCGGGGGTCACGCTTTTGCACTTTCAGCGGGCCGAGCAGGATGTTGTCGAGCACGCTCATGTGCGGGAACAGGTGGTAGCTCTGGAACACCATGCCGATGTCCTGGCGCACCTGGCGCCAGTCGGTGTTTTTATCCAGCAGCTCAACGCCTGCAAACCGCAGGCTGCCGCTGTGCGCGACTTCCAGCCCATTGAGGCAGCGCAGCAAAGTGCTTTTGCCACAGCCGCTGGGGCCGAGGATCACCACCACTTCGCCGCTTTGCACGCTCAAGTCGATGCCCTTGAGTACCTGCGCCTGGCCAAAGAATTTGTTGAAACCCTGGAACTCGATCAATGCGCTCATGCGTGGGCCCAGCGCCGTTCCAGCACCTTGGAGGCGGCCGACAACGGGTAGCAGATAAAGAAGAAAAACAGGAACAGCGCGCCGTAGATCAATACCGACTCGTAGGTACGCTCGATGATTTGCTGGCCGACCTTAATCACATCCACCACGCCAATCAGCACCGCAAGGGAACTGGTCTTGATGATGCGCGTGTAGACGTTGATGGTCGGCGGCGTCATGCGTTTAAGGGCCTGGGGCAGCAGCACGTAGCCGTACAACTGCGGGTCGGACAGGCCAATCGACAAGCCCGCTTCACGCTGGCCACGCGGCAGCGAATGCAATGCACCGCGCACCACCTCGCCGACTTCGCTGGCGCCCCATAGCGACAACACCAGCACCGCGCACCAGAAGCTCGGCAGGCTCACACCAAAGAAAATCGGCAGGCCGAAAAACAGCAGGTACAACCACACCAGCACCGGAATCGCCCGGAACAGCTCCAGGTAGATGCGCAGCACACCGTTGATCACCTTGTTATTCAAGGTGCGCAGCACGCCATACAGCACGCCGCCGACCGTACTGAAAGCGATGCTCAAAAACGAAATCGACAGGGTTTGCGCAGCGCCTTTGCCCAGTTGTGGCAACGACACCCACAGCAACTCAAGACCCGAACTGGCCATGCTGGAGCCTCCTTTCCAAACGGCTGAGCAGCAACGACAACGGCAAAAACAGCAGCACGCAAATCAGCGTCAGCACGGCGAGCATCTCGTAGGTCTTGTAGTAGAGGGCGATGTAGCTCTTGGTGGTGTAGAGAATCTCCGGCACCGCCACCGCGGAAACCACCGTGGTTTCCTTGAGCAGAAAGATGAAATTGGCGAACAGCGCCGGCAGGCTGAGGATGCCGGCCTGGGGCAGAATCACATGGCGCAGCAGCTGCCAGTCGGACAGGCCAATGGACTTGCCCGACTCGATCTGCGCCAGCGGCACCGCTTCCACACCGGCGCGCAACACTTCAGTGAGGTAGGCGCCGCCGAGAAAGGTCATGGTGATGATTGCCGCCCAGAACCCGGAGATATTCAAACCCAGGGCCGGCAGTGCGAAGTAGACGAAAAACAGTTGGATCAACAGCGGCGTGTTCCGCGCCAGCTCCACATACAGCGCTACCAGCCGTGACAGGTACGGCGTGCGAAACACCAACAAGGCTGCATTGATCAGCGCCACCAGCAAGGAGGTGCCGATGGCGATCAGGCCCACTTGCAGGGTTACGCCCACCGCTTGCAGGAACGCCGGCAAGGTGCTGAGGATAAAAGCGAAATCGAAGGTCATGTGCAGTCCATATCGCCGCATGGGTAATGCTGCGAGCGCAATCCGTTCCGGCGTGGATAACGTCGGGTAGCGCGAACTTTAAAGGTATAAAAAGCAAAATTTAAATACCGAAATAGCATATTGATATCACCCAAAAAACTAACCTTCGCCAGGGCGATCAATGTGGGAGGGGCAGCCCCCTCCCACAAAAAAACGCCGACGCTGTAGTAGCCGTCGGCGTTGAAACCTTGAAGGGGGTTTTGAGTTACATCAGAACGCCGGCACGACTGCGCCGTTGTACTTCTTCTCGATGAAAGCTTTGACTTCCGGGCTGGTCAGGGCCTTGGACAGTTTCTGGATAGCGTCGCTGTCCTTGTTGTCCGGGCGCGCTACCAGGAAGTTCACGTAAGGGGATTTGGCATCTTCGATGATCAACGCGTCCTTGGCCGGGTTCAGACCGGCTTCCAGGGCGTAGTTGGTGTTGATCACATCCAGATCAACCTGATCCAGCACGCGTGGCAGCAGGGCCGATTCCAGCTCTTTGAATTTGAGGTTTTTCGGGTTGTCCTTGATGTCTTTTGGCGTGGACAACGCGTTGGTCGGGTCTTTCAGGGTGATCAGCCCGTTCTTCTGCAGTAGCAACAGGGCGCGTCCACTGTTGGAGCCTTCGTTCGGGATGGCCACGGTCGCGCCGTCTTTCAGATCTTCAATTTTCTTGATCTTTTTCGAGTAGCCGCCGATGGGTTCAACATGCACACCGACTACAGTGACCAGGTTAGTGCCCTTGCCCTTGTTGAAGTTTTCCAGGTACGGCAGGGTCTGGAAGTAGTTGGCGTCCAGGCGCTTCTCAGCGACTTGCACGTTTGGCTGCACGTAATCGGTGAAGACTTTGATCTGCAGGTCCACGCCTTCCTTGGCCAGGGTCGGCTTGATCAACTCCAGGATCTCAGCGTGCGGAATCGGCGTGGCCGCTACCACCAGCTTTTCGTTGGCCTGGGCGAAGCCGGCAGTCAGGGCAGCCGCCAGGGCGGTAAACAACAGAACCTTTTTCATGCAGTGTCCTTTTCTAACGACCATTTTTTATGTGAGGTGCCAGCGAAATGCTATCGCGGCGTAGGAAGGACAATACCTAGATTTTTTATTCCCGAACAATATCTTTTATTCACGTTGATATTCCATTTTGTTCATACAGGAAGGTACGCAGCGATTCGCGCTCGGTCGCACTGGCGCTGGCAAAAATTCGTCGCACTTGCTCCAGCGGCGAGCCGGCCACCGGCAGGTTCAAATGCTCGGGCAAGATTTCATCGCCACTGCTCACCAGCAAGGCAAAGTGAATGACGTTTTCCAGTTCGCGGGTATTGCCCGGCCAGGTGTGACGCTCCAGTACCTGTTGAGCGGCGTCGCTGATAAGCGGCACCGGCAGGTCCAGGCGCTGGCTGTAGATGCCGAGGAAATACTCGGCCAGAGACAAAATATCCCCCACCCGCTCGCGCAACGCCGGCAGGTCCAGCCGGCCTTCGCTCAAGTAATGAAACAGGCGCTCGTGAAACTTGCCAACGGCCACAGCCTGGGCCAGGTCGATGCTGGTAGCGGCCACCAGACGTACGTCTACCGGGCTGGGCTGATGGGCACCGACGCGGGTGACCTCATGATTTTCCAGGGCCGCGAGCAATTTCACCTGGATCGGCAGTGGCAAGTCACCAATCTCATCCAGGTACAAGGTGCCGCCGTTGGCAGAGCCAAACCAGCCAGCTCGACTGCTCGCTGCGCCGCTGTGGCTGCCGGCGGCATAGCCAAACAACTCCGCATCCGCATAGGTAGGACTGATGGCGCCACAGTTGACCGAGACAAACAGGCCAGTACGGTCACTGCCACGGTGGATGTGTCGCGCCAGCAGTTCTTTACCACTGCCGGTTTCACCGCGGATCAATACGGGTAAGGCGCGCGGCGCAAGGCTTTCCAATTCTTCACGCAGTTGGCGTGAGCGTGGGTCGACGAACACCAACGCCTTGGCGCGGATGCTCAGTGGGCTCTTTTCGGCATCGGGAAAGGTCAGCAAAGGCTGGCCGTAGGTTTCATGCAAACTCATGGCAGGCTCCCGCCCCAATCCACTCAGGGACGGGGCGTTGAAAAATATCAGGCACTACGCCGAGCATGGTGCTCGAGGCGGCTCTGCAGGCGATAGAGATAGGCGAAACCCTGCTCCCAGCGGCGGTGGCCGGACTTCACATTGATATGCCCGGCGCCGGACAAAATGCCGGCTTCGGCCCCCCATTGACGCGCCAACTCCAGAGCCCGGGGCGCGCTGACGGCGCTATCGTTGTCGGAGCTGACCACCTGGCTGGGAAACGGCAGCAGGTCGGTGGGAATTGGTGCGAAGTTACGCAGGGCGGGGGCACAGGCTGCGCGCTCGACATCGGCTGGGGCTACCAGCAAGGCGCCGCGAACCTGACGCAAGAAATGCACGGGGGCAGTGGCCACCCAATGAGCCACGGTGATGCATCCCAGGCTATGGGCAATCAGGATTACCGGTGTGCTGTCGGCGGCAATCGCCTCGGCCAGTGCAGCTACCCAATCCTCTCGACGCGGCGTCAGCCAATCGGCCTGCTCCACGCGAGCGCTGTTGGGCAGGCTGTGCTGCCAATGGGTTTGCCAATGATCTTCTGGCGATCCTTGCCAGCCCGGCACGATCAGATAACGAATCGACTCGCTGTGCATGGGTGTGCCCTCCTGCAGCTTTTAACGTTGCTGACCAGTATAGGGGCGCCCCAACAATCAAATAAGGAATAAAAAGGAATTTATTAATAACCAAAAACTCATCACATCATTTATTCGAATCCGACTCCCTTCCACATTCCAGAAAACCCAACCATTGTGCCCCCCGACACCATGGCATCGGGGGGCCGGTAATGTTGAGTTGGATAACCCAATGCTCAACGACCGCTACCGCTATACCGACTCAACGAGAATGATGCATAGAGTGCTCCGAGCCGATATCGACCCCAAATTTACGATTCATGGGCATATAGAAATCGCGTACTTCCGTGTACTTTTTTCCGAAATCTTCGGGCAAAAGAAGACGCGCATTCAAAAGTTCAGTCATGTCATCAACAAACGGGAAGAAACCATATTCCTCTTGTGCCACTACATCACCAAACATTCTCGGCCCGGTAACCTCGAAGATTTTCGTTTCGTACTCTTTATAGGCTTGCCGTTCTATGTCTGTCGAACCTTCTCTTAAAAACGGACGATTATTGTTAAACCACGACTCGTTGGCTTTGAACCGCTGATATGACTCCTCCAGAATCTTGTCAAATAATGGATTGTCTGCATGGCTTGCGAAATTACTTGTATTGAACCCATTGAAATCCGCTCCCTCATAAGTAATGGGCGAGTTCATCAATAGATCACTTGGTGTGGCTTTCAGCGTGACATCCTCCACGTTGAAGGTCAGCGTGTCATCCGTATCCAGGTATATTCCACCGTGCTTCTTTATCAGTGCAACGCGCATCACATCCGATGAAGCCGCTAAATTTTGCTCTTGACCTGATCTAAAATACTGATACATCTCTCCATATTTACTTGCCGTTAGCTCTCGAAAAGCTTCATCCTCTTTCAGATCATGCACCTCCAGCCCACCCACTTTGTGATCCAGAGCAGATTTTATTTTCTGAAACGCACTCCCGCTGTTTGCATCCACGTGAACGACAGACTTGTAACCCGGGCTTTTCCTGGCGTTCTCAATAATGTTCTGGATTAAATGCTCCGGCATTTCATTGCCAGCCCAAAAATAATGAATGACTTTGGGCACTTCTGTCGTGCCGGATGGCAGCGACGGCAACCGCGGCAACTTAAGCGTCTTACTTATCATCGAAGGAGGTGCGTTTTTATTCCCTTCGATCGCTTCGGCTTTAGTACCACCCAACCATCTTCCTCGGCCTTTACGCCAATAATATACGTCATTCACTTGACCATTTTCGTTGAGCCCACGCCAGAGGCGTGCCTCAACGTCATAAGTGACTTTAGTACCGTACTGCCCGACAAAAACCATGTAGTCCTGAGAAAACATTCGCTGCACGTCATCCATGGGGACCGTGAACTCATCGAGGATAACGGGAGGCGTAGTAGGCCCCATTGGGTAGCCGATATGCCCATTGACTCGTCGTGGGGGATTGAAGAATGGACGCTCCTGTTCAGCCACTTGAGTGGGCGCCTGGGCTGCGGCGTCAACCCCTGCTGTAACGCCCCCGTTGGCCATTCTCTCTGTCATCGCTTTCGCCAGCGGCGCCCCCGCATGGGTGACCAAGGGCGGTATCGCGTTCAGTACTCCAAATACAATCCGGTCAGAACCCGTGGCCTTTCCTTTGACGGCATCATCAATACCGATACCTGTTTGAGTGGCTCCGGCTGCCATGAAAAAAACATCCAAGCCTATCGCTACTTCCGGCATGACCAATGCCAGAGGCGTCATGAACATGGCAACCTTCGTGGCCTCTTCCACACCTTGCAAGACTTTGTTCTTGGTGTAGTCACCATCGCTGACGATCGCGTTTTCTGCATCCGAATAAGACCGCGCCTTTTGCCGGACCTTGACCGCTTCAAAAGGGTCGCTGCGCAAAGGCTCAACCGAGATAAAGCGATCGGGCACCCAGCCGTTGATCCTTGCAAGGAAGCCGTTGCCAGATACTTGCGCATTGGACCAATGTGCCATCCCGTCCAAGGATTGACGCACACCGTCTGCCAACAGCTTTTGGGCCTGGTCCTTGAGGGAAAAATGCGTCAGCAGTGATTCAAGTTTCACAGGATCAGTGGCTTGCTTGGCCAGCCAGATATTCATTTGCTGTGGGTTATCGAAACGATGTATCGGCGAGGAGTTACCAGGGATGTAAAGCAAGGTCAGCTGGGTTTTGCGATCGGTCACACACATCAAGTCGGTTGACTGCAGGCCATTGATGCTCAGCAACCCGATATCCAGGTTCGGATCCTTGACGGCAGGTGCTGAAAAGTCCTGAACCGTCAGCTCGGACCATTCCTTTTGCGCAACAGGCCCCAACGCCCTCTGGGCGAGTGCCGCCTCGACTGGGCCAAGCGTGCCTTCCAAGCGCTGTAGGTTGATCGCTTTAACAAAGGATATTTTACTCAATGAAGCATAGGAACTACTGTGCTTGTCCCAAAACCCGTCAAGGGTGTTCTTGTAAAGTTTGGTTCGGTCTGTATCCCAGACCAAGGCTTTGAAGTCTTCAACAGGAATGGACACTTGAGTGTCTGCACTATACAGCGCAGAACCTGGGGAACTCGGCTCTCGGTAAATAGCTTGTCGACTGTGTGCTTCCTGCACCCAGCCGTCAACTTTATTGTAAATATAAACTGCCGGCGAAAAATACTTGACAATCTTTACAAACCAGCCCTCATTATCCTCAATCGTTACATCTTGTCTGTTTTTCAACGCCGCTTGTGTCAGCGTTATTTTTTCCACAACATCTTTATCATCTTTACCATTATCTTTAAACGTAACCAGATACGTTTTATCAGGATCAACGTCGACGCCCCAATGTTGTTTTATTTTCGCCGAGAGTATCGTCGAAATTTCTTTCTCGGGAGAAATGTAGTCAAAAGAGTGTGTGCTGATATAAGCATCTATTTCAGGGTTTGGTTTCAACACCGGCGCCCCGGCCTTTGGCGCTTTACTCTCTCGATAATCAGCGCGACTTAATGATTTTTTGGGAAGCGGATGCTGCACACCCGGCCTATCAGGCCGCGAATAAATCCTTGCAGTGGGGGTTTCTTCGAGCTGAGGGGGAGTTGATTGTGGGTTAACAAATGCACTTACCGAATGAATAGGAAAGCGTACGTTCATGCAACTTCTCCATTAGTTAAATTTCTCCATGCGCCGACTAGAGTAATCATACCGTTGTGAATTGCACGCCCAGAAATATTCAAATACGTGAAAATTCTTTTCCTCTATAAACACTGTAACCACAAAATAAAAAAAGGCCGCACCCTGCCAAGGAAACGGCCTAAAAAACGTGTCGCGGCGGATGAAACTAACGTGCGGTAATCACCGATAATTTGGTAATCCCCGCACGTTCAATCGACGCCATGGCGCGTGCCACTTCGCCGTAGTTCACTCCATCGTCAGCCTGCAATTGCACCCGCACATCGGGGTCCTTGGCCTTGGCCGCCTGCAGGTTGAATTCCAGCAGGTCCGGCTGGATTTCGTCCTTGTTGATAAACAGTTTGCCGGCGCCGTCGATGCTCACCACCAGCGGGTCTTTCTGCTCGACAGGCGCCACGGCCTGGGTCTTGGGCAGGTTGATCGGGATCGAGTTGGTCAACAGCGGAGCGGTGACGATAAACACCACCAGCAGCACCAGCATCACATCCACCAGGGGCGTGACGTTGATCTCGCTCAGCACCTCATCACTGTCTTGCGTGGAGAAGGCCATGTCAGGACGCCTCCTTCACTTTTTGCGGGCTGGCGGCGCTGGCTTTGGTCAGTGTCGGGTGCAACAGCACGCGGAATGAGTTCTTCTGCGCCAGGCTGTAAAAGTCGTGGGCAAAGTCATCCAGGTCTGCCGCTGTCAGCTTCAGGCGGCGCAGGAAATAGTTGTAGACCAGCACCGCAGGCACGGCCACGGCGATCCCCACGCCGGTCGCCACCAGCGCCGCACCAATCGGCCCCGCCACGGTTTCCAGGCTGGCGGACCCGGCGGCGCTGATCCCCTTCAGGGCTTCCATGATGCCCCACACGGTGCCAAACAGGCCGATGAACGGCGAGGTGCTGCCGATACTGGCGACCACAGCCAGGCCGGTCTCCAGGGAGCGGCGCTCGCGCACGATTTGCTGGCGCAGGGCGCGTTCGAGGCGGTCCTGATGATTGATCGCCTGGCTTAGATCCGCAGCGTGAGGGGTATCGCCCACCTGGATTGCGGCATAGCCGGCCTGGGCCACACGCGCGGCGGCGCCGGGCTGGGTTTCGGCGAGTTCGGCGGCTGAATCGAGGCTCGATGCCGCCCAGAACTGTTTGTGAAACTTGCGATCCTGGGCCTTGAGGCGACCGAACTGCACGCCCTTGAGCAAGGCCAGGCCCCAGGTGGCGACCGAAAAGATCACCAGCAGCCAGATCACCGCGCTTTCGATGGATTCAAGTGGAGACGCTAATGCCATGATGTTTTCCCTCTTGTGCAGGTCGCGGCGTGTGCACACCGCGGCCGAATAATTAATGAATCTTGAAGTCGATCGGTACGCTGACCCAGCCGTCCTGGGCCACATCCCCCTGCTTGGCCGGTACGAAGCTCCAGCGCTTTACGGCGGCCAGTGCGGCGTCATCGAGCTGCTGGCGCCCGCTGCTTTTCTGCACCTGAATCTCACCCGGTTTACCGCTGGCCAGCACATGCACCCTTAACAACACCGTGCCTTCCCAACCGCGTCGCTGAGCCAGTGACGGGTACTCCGGTGCCGGGTTTTTCAGGTACGCGGCGTTGGCCGAAGCCGGCGTCACCGGCGCGGGTGCGGGCGGAGCAGGTGGGGCTGGCGTCGGTGGCGCAGGCGGCTGCTCGACGGCTTTGGGGGCCGGCTTGGGCTCAGGTTTCGGCGCGGGCTTGGGTTTCACAACAGGTTTGGGCGGCGCCGGCTTGGCCGCCAACTCATCCACCACCGGCGGTGGCTCGACCACAGGCGACGGCGGTGGTGGCGGTACAGGCGGTGGCGGTTCAACCACCGGCGGCGCCGGCTGGGAAAATTCGATGGTCATCGGCGGAATTTCCGGCGGCACAATCGGCAGCACCGGCGTGGGTTTCTGGCTCACCCAATAGATCACTGCGCCATGCAGCGCCAACACCAGCAACCCGAGCAAAATCCCTTCGCGGCGGCTGGAAAAACGCTTCGGGGTCTTCTGCAGGCGCAATTGCCCCAACGGCGCGCGATGCGGCCGGCCAAGGTCGACCAACTCACCACTCGGTGCCTGGCGCCATTGCGCCTCGGGTGCACTGGCGGCGGTCTGGACATTGCCCATTGATTCACTCCCTACGGTTTTGAAAAACCGACGGGCCAGCGTGCAGCCCGTCGAGGGCTGAATCATCGGGGCCAGACACTTATCTCTTAAAGTAATCTTTAAAGTTATATATAGAACAAAAACGCATAAATGAGACAACCGCTGACGTCAAAGCCACGTGACTCGGGGCCTGGCGCCAGACCCTTGTTTTTCAATGCTTTAAAGGCATACAAAATATTCAGCAAAGGTATGGCTCAGTGCGGGTTTCCACTGCACAACGCCAGCAATTCTCCCAACAAACTCTGGCCCGCTGCGCCCAAACCACTGCGGCCATACAGGGCCAATCGCACACCATGAACAGGCGGCAGGCCACTCTCTGGGCCGAGTATGCAATGGCCCGGTTGCAACACCCGCTCCGGCAACAGGCTGATGCCCAAGCCTGCCGCCACCGCTGAACACACGCTGGCCAGGCTGGCGCTGGAGTAGCCGATGCGCCAACGCCAGCCGGCCCGCTCAAGATGGTGAAGCATGTCGTTGCGGTACAAGCCGCCCACCGGGAAAGCCACCAGCGGCAGCGGGTCGCGACCCAGCGCCGGGGTGCTCAGGCTGTCGACCCAATACAAGGGCTCCGGCCACGACGCCACACAGTCGTCGCTGTCGCCCATCTGCTTGACCAGCAACACATCGAACTCACCGCTCCGGTACTGGCGCTGCAATTCAGGGCCCAGACCGCTGGTGACTTCCAGCCGCACCCGTGGATAGGCCACGACAAACGCTGAAAGCAGCGGCATCAGGCGCTCGGCGGCAAAGTCCTCCGGCACGCCAAGGCGTAACACACCGTCGCTCTGCTGGTTGATCAGCACGTCAGCGGCTTCTTCGTGCAGTGCGAGAATGCGGCGCGCATACGCGAGCAGACGCTCACCCTCGGCGGTAGCCACCACGCGGCGCTGGTCGCGGTCCAGTAACTGACAAGCCACGGCGTCTTCCAGCCGGCGGATCTGCTGGCTGACAGTGGACTGGGTCAAATGCAGGCGCTCGGCAGCGCGGGTGAAATTGCCGCAGTCCACCACGGCGACAAAACTGCGCAACAACACGGGATCGAACAACGTCATCACCATTGCGTTTGCCACTGATTGGCATGTTTATATTTAATTTCAGCATACCCCGGTGGCTGACCATACTTCACCTTTCATCGCGCCCGGGGGGGCTTGTATGACCAACGATCAACCACACCTGCAACGCGCTATCGGCTTGGCCCGCACCAACGTCGCCCAAGGTGGCCGACCCTTCGGCGCGGTGCTGACGCGCAACGGTGAAGTGCTGGTGGAAGCCGTGAATGAGATCCACCTGACCCAGGACCCCACCGCCCACGCCGAGCTGCTGGCGATCCGTGCAGCGAGCCGCCAACTGGGTGCACGCCTGGACGGCTGCGTGATCTACGCCAGCGGCCAGCCTTGCCCGATGTGCCTGAGCGCCATGTACCTGTGCGGTGTAGAACGTGTGGTGTTTGCCGCCAGCAACGAAATGGCCGAGCCGTTCGGCCTGTCGACCGCAGCCATTAGCCAACAGGTCGGCTTGCCCATCGGTGCGCAACGCCTGCCCATCCAGCACCTGCCCGACCCAGCAATGACTGCGCTGTATCACCAGTGGAAAACCCTGCATGACCCTGAATAAATCCCTTGCCGGCTGGGGCCTGCTGCTGGTGCTCGGCCTGAACCTGCGCCCCATCCTCAGCTCCATCAGCCCGTTGCTCGGCGAGATTCGCCAGGCCACCGGGCTGAGCTTCCAGAGCAGCGCCTTGCTCACCAGCCTGCCGGTGATCTGCATGGGGTTGGTGGCACTGGTCGGCGTGCGCGTGGAGGCTCGCTTGGGCGAACGTCGCGGCATCGCCCTGGGCTTGTTGATGATTTTGCTGGCGTGCCTGGCGCGCTGGTTGATGGGCCAGGCTTCGGCGCTGTTGGTTACCGCACTGCTCGGCGGCGCGGGCGTGGCGCTGATCCAGGCGCTGGTGCCCGCGATGATCAAGCGCGAATTTCATCACCGCGTGCCGGTGGCGATGGGCGTGTATTCGGCCTCGCTGATGGCCGGGGGTGGGCTGGCGGCGCTGCTTAGCCCTGTGGTGGCCCTGCATTTCCAGCAATGGCAGGCAGGCCTGGGGGTGTGGTTATTGCCGGCGCTGGGGGCATTGCTGCTATGGGCCTGGCTGCCGCTGGGTGCCGCGCGAAACCCACAACAGGCACCTGCGTTCAAAGGGTTGCGCAACCGGCGTGCTTGGCTGCTGGCGCTGTATTTCGGCCTGGTCAATTGTGGCTACATGAGCATGGTCGCGTGGCTGCCCGCCTACTATCAGCAACTGGGTTGGGGCGTGCTGCCCAGCGGCTCGTTGCTGGCGTTCATGACCATCTTCCAGGTGATCGCCGCATTGCTGATGCCAGTGCTGGCACAACGTGGGATTGATCGGCGCCCGTTGCTGAGCATCAGCCTGCTGGCGCAAACCATCGGCTACCTCGGCCTGCTGATGGCGCCACAGCAATTCCCGCACCTGTGGGTGGCGCTGATCGGCTTCGGCCTGGGCGCGTGTTTCGCCCTGAGCCTGCTGCTGACCCTCGACCACCACCGCGACCCACGCCAAGCCGGGCAGCTGGCGGCATTCGTGCAAGGCGTAGGCTTTTTGATCAATGCGATTTCGCCGTGGCTGACCGGTTGGCTGCGCGAACTCACCGGCACTTTTGTCAGCGCCTGGGTGGTGCTGACCGTGACGGTGGTGGCGATGCTGCTGGTGACTCGGGTGTTCAGTCCGGCCACCTATCGCACCGACCTAGAAGTCGTAGCGCCCAGTCACGCCTAGGGTGCGCGGCGTGCCCAACAGGCCCTCGTAACCGCCGTTACCGCCGGTCCACAGGGTGGTGTAGTAGGTTTTGTCGAAGGCGTTTTTCAGCCACAGCGACACGTCCCACTGCCCCTGCTCATAGTTACCGCGCAGGCCGGTGGACAGGTTGACCACCGCATACGCCGGGATCTGCCCGTAGTCGGAATCTTCCACCGTGCCCACCGCCTTGGAACGGAACGCGTAGCTGGCGGTGACGTAGGGTTCCAAACCGTTAGCCAGGTTCCATTTGTATTCGCCGTTGGCGTTGGCGATCCACTTCGAGGCGCCCACCACCTGGTGGCCGGTCAAGTCGCACGACGCCGGTGCACCGGGGCGCAAGCTGGTTTCGGGTGGGCACGGTGCATCCTTGTACGACAGGTAGCTCACGTCGTTGAACGAGCCGTTGATATTCAGGGTCAGGCCCTTGATCGGCACCAGTGTGCTTTCCACTTCCACGCCCCGCGAACGCACGGAACCGGCGTTGGTCAGGTACTGCACGCGGTTGTCCTGGTCGTAGGCGTTGGTCTGGTAGCCGTTGACCTGGGTCCAGAACAGGTTGGCGTTGAGTTGCAGGCGGCGGTCCCACAACGTGCTCTTGAAACCCAACTCGGCGTTGTTGGCGCGCTCGGTGCCGATCAGTAACGAGTCGGCCCCGGCCGTGGGCGCAGACCCTACCGCCAGGTTGACCCCACCAGACTTCTCGCCATGGGACAGCGTCGCGTAGCCCAGCAGGTTGTCATTGAAGTGATAACTGAGGTTGAGCAGCCCCGAAGGGGTGGCGCTGTACTGCGTCAGGTCGCCCGAGTCATACGCCCCGGTGCGCCCCCGCCGTGCAGTGGCCCCCGCACCGCTCACCGCAGCACCGCCCAGCGGCGCATTGCGCGTGACCCAGGCGCTTTTTTCTTCGTAGGTGCCGCGCAGGCCGGCGGTAAAATCCAGGCGCTCGGTGAGGTGCCAGGTGCCTTGGGCGAACAGGGCAAAACTGTCGGTGCGGATATGCCCGTTGCCGACGCTGCTCACATTGCTCAAAGCGCCGTTCGGCGTGCCGTTCCAGATATCGGCCTTGGGGCCGTAATAAGCGAAGGATTTGTTGTCCAGGTCGGAGCCGAAGTAATAGGCGCCGAGCACGTAATCGAAGAAGCCGCCGGTAGGCGATGCCAGGCGAAACTCCTGGGACCACTGCTTATCTTCCACCGAAACCCCGGCGTTATACGACGCCGGTACGTTGAGGCCGTCATCATTGCGTGGGGTGAAATTCCACCAGCGATAGGCACTCACCGACGTCAGGGTGAAGTCGCTTGGCAGCGCCCAGTTGGCCTCCAGCGAGGTACCACCCTGGAACACGGTGACATGCTGGTCGTTGTCCAGGTTGACCTTGCGATGGGTGCCATCCACCAGGGTCGCCCCCGCTGCGTTGGCCCGGGATTGATACAGGTTGGTGCCATTGATGGTCGGCCCGGTGCTGTACAACACGCGGGTGCCGGCGCTGGAATCTTCTTCGTTGTAATCACCGATCCAGCGCAGGTTGAACGCCTCGTTGGGCTTGTACAACAGTTGCCCGCGAAAGCCCTGGCGCGAACCGCCGTTAAGCTCATGGCCGTCGTGCTCGTTCTTGATGTCGCCGTCGCTGCGGGTGCGATAGGCCGAGAAACGCCCCGCCAGGTCCTCGGTGAGTGGGCCGGAGATCGTGCCCTTGGTCTGGAAATAACCGTCCTCGCCCAGAGAGGTTTCGATGCTGCGCTCCGGGGTAAAGCTCGGTGCGCGGGTGCTGATGTTGATGACCCCGGCGGTGGTGTTCTTGCCGAACAACGTCCCTTGCGGGCCACGCAGTACTTCAAGCTGCTCGATGTCCATCAGGTCGAACACCGCCATGCCCGGGCGCCCGAGATAGACGTTGTCGATGTACAACCCCACGCTGCCTTCCAGGCCATCGCTGGCCGGGTTGTTGCCCAGGCCGCGAATCGACACGCTGGACTGGCGCGCGTGCATGTAGGCGACGTTGACGCTGGGCACCAGTTGCTGCAAATCCTGGATGCGGTACACCCGCTGGGTTTCCAGCGCCTGGCCGCCGACCACGCTCATGGGCGTTGGCACGGCCTGGGCACTTTCGGTACGCCGCCGGGCCGTCACGGTGACGGTTTCCAGTTGGCCACTGGCGCTTTCGCCCTTGCCGGCAGGCGCGGGTGTTTCAGCGGCCTGGGAAGGCGACCAACTGCTGCTACCGGCCACCAGCATCGCCAGCGGCAAGGACTTGAACAGACTCATAAGCGGCTCCAGAACCCGGAGATATCCGTCGCCAGATATTCCTAAAGGTTATTTATTTATGTTTTTACGAACATTTACTGCATAAGAGATAGCCTTTATAAGGAGTCGACCTAATGCATAGCCAATGCATTTCCCGGATATTTTTGATGTGAAAAATGCATATCGATTTGCGCC
This sequence comes from Pseudomonas sp. NCIMB 10586, assembly GCF_023127895.1. Taxonomy (NCBI): domain Bacteria; kingdom Pseudomonadati; phylum Pseudomonadota; class Gammaproteobacteria; order Pseudomonadales; family Pseudomonadaceae; genus Pseudomonas; species Pseudomonas sp. NCIMB 10586. The sequence goes on along the minus strand of NZ_SPKQ01000037.1, from coordinate 110,156 downwards.
AGCTTCGCCACTTCATCGCCCTCGCCGAGCAACGCAGTTTTGTCGCGGCAGCCTTGGCCGTGAACCTGTCGCAGTCGGCGTTCAGTCGCAGCATCCAGGCCCTTGAACACAGCGCCGGCTGCCAGCTGGTAGACCGTGGCCGCAAGGACCTGGCGCCCACCAAGCAAGGTCAGGTACTGCTCGAACATGCCCGGCGCCTGGTCAGCGGCGCCCAGCAATTGGCCAACGAGATCAGCCAGTTCAACGGCCTGGAAGCCGGCGAGCTGCGCTTCGGCTGCGGCCCGGCCCCGGCAGGTGGGTTGATCCCGCGCGCCATCGGCAGTTTTATCGGGCGCTACCCCAAGGCCCGCGTGCAGTTCCAGGTGGATGACTGGCAAAGCCTGGGCAAACGCCTGCTCAGCGAAGAGTTCGAATTCTTCGTCGCCGACACTCGCCACTTCGAAGCCAACCCCGACTACCACACCCACCGCCTGCGCGCCCGTCGCTGGTATTTCTGCTGCCGCGCCGGCCACCCCCTGGCCGGCCGCGAAAGCATCCGCGCCGATGAACTGATGAGTTATCCGCTGGCGGTCACCATTCGCCCGCCGAACCTGCGCAAGGTCATCGCCGACCTCAGCGGCCGGCCCGATTACCAACCCAATGTGGAGTGCGAAAACGGCTATAGCCTGATGGGCGTGGTGCTGCGCTCGGATGCCATCGGCATCGTCAGCGCCAACAGCGATGTGCTGCACATGGCGCGGGGCGAACTGGTGTGTTTGAAGATCGATGACCTGGATGAAAACCTGGAGGAGCGTTACACCCGCTACGGGATTGTCAGCCGTGCGGGGTATCGATTGTCGCCGTTGGCGGAGGCGATGATTGAGCAGATCAAGGAGATTGATACCTTGGATGAAGAGGTGTGTGCACTGGAGAATGTCGCCGTCTGAACTGGCCTTTCGCGAGCAAGCTCGCTCCCACACTTCAAATGCGTTCCAAATGTGGGAGCGAGCTTGCTCGCGAAAGCGCCGGTGGCAACACCCATGCATTCATTGCATGGAACCCAGTCCCCAAATGCACTTGCCAGAGCACCCCTCGAACGGCGAAAAAAACCACCTGTCCTCCGTTCGGTAAATTCCCATGTCTGATCCCAAACCCGTGCGCAATGTGCTCTACATCATGTGCGACCAACTGCGTCGCGATTACCTGTCGTGCTACGGCCATGCCCATCTGCACACGCCGAATATCGACCGCCTGGCCGCTGCCGGTGTGCGTTTCAGCCGTGCCTACACCCAGGGCACGATCTGCGGCCCGTCGCGCATGTCGGCCTATACCGGGCGTTACGTCAGCAGCCATCAGGTGGCATGGAACGCCGTACCGCTGCCGCTGGAAGAGCTGACGATTGGCGACTACCTGCGCCCCCACGGCATCCGCACCGCACTGGTGGGCAAGACCCACGCCACGCCGAACCTGGAGGCGTTGCACCGCCTGCATATCGACCCCGACAGCGCCCAGGCCGAACAGCTCAATGAGGTGGGCTTTGATGCGTACCTGCGCCACGACGGCATCTATCCTGACAGCCCGCTGTTCGACGACAAACGCGAGTCGGCGCCCTACACCCAGTACCTGCGCGAGCAGGGCTACGGTGGTCGCAACCCCTGGCATGACTGGGCCAATGCGGCCCAAGGTGAAGACGGTGAAGTGCTCAGCGGCTGGCACATGCGCAATGCCGGCAAACCTGCGCGGGTGGCCGAACAACATTCGGAGACCGTCTACACCACCGACCGCGCCATCGACTTTATCTGCGAGCAGGGGCAGCAGCCATGGTGCCTGCACCTGTCGTACATCAAGCCGCACTGGCCCTACATCGCCCCGGCGCCGTACCACGCGCTGTATGGCGCCGAGCATATCCAGGCGCCGATTCAACCTGAACACACCAGCGATCACCCGGTGTACCAGGCGTTTCGCCAACACCAGGAGAGCCTGAATTTTTCCAGGGATGAAGTGCGCCTGACGGTGATTCCCACGTACATGGGCCTGATCAAACAGATCGACGATCAACTCGGGCGGCTGTTTGATTTTCTGCAAAGCAACGACCGCTGGGACGACACGCTGATCGTGTTTACCAGCGACCATGGTGACTTCCTCGGCGATCATTACCTCGGCGAAAAAGAGTTTTTGCTGGAGCCCGCCGTGGGCGTGCCATTGATCGTGCGCGACCCGCGAGCCAGTGCCGATATCAGCCGTGGCACCGTGGACGCACGCCTGGTAGAAACCATCGACGCCCTGCCCACTTTCCTCGACGCTCTGGGCCTGCCCGCAGCCGACCATCGCCTCGAAGGCCGCTCGCTGATCCCGCTGTTGCACGGCGAGCAACCCACCTGGCGCCACTACGCCATTGCCGAATACGACTACGCCTTCCAGGCCCCGGCTCGGGAACGCCTGGCGCAGCCCATCGACCGTTGCCGCATGACCATGGTGCGCAGCGAACGCTGGAAGTACCTGGCCTATGACGGCTTTCGCCCGCAGCTGTTCGACCTGGAAAACGACCCGCAGGAAATCCACGACCTGGGCAGCGATCCCGCCTATGCCCAGGTGCGCGAGACTCACTTGGGTTATCTGTTCGAATGGCTGCGTGGGTTGAAGCGGCGTACCACCATCAGCCACACCGAGATCGAAGTGCGCGGGCAATGGTTTCGCTATGGGGAGCCGGAGGCGGAAAAAGTGGTGCAAATTGGGGTCTGGTAAACGCCACAAATCCAATGTGGGAGGGGGCTTGCTCCCGATAGCGGAGTGTCAGTCACAACATCTTTGACTGGCCCACTGCTATCGGGAGCAAGCCCCCTCCCACATTTTAATCTCCAACCGGCTTAAAGACCTTTAGTGGTTTTGCTTGATTGCCCCTGCACACCCACCGGCACATCACCCTTGAGCGTGACCCGGCGTACGACGCGCTCTTGGGTGCCATAGTCGTCTACCGCGTAATGCTGGGTGGCGCGGTTATCCCAGATCGCCACGTCACCGGTATTCCAGCGCCAGCGCACGGTGTTTTCCAGGCGGGTGACGTGGCCTTGCAGCAGGTTGAACAGCTGGGTCGACTCCGCCTGGGAATAGCCTTTCAGGCGCTTGACGAAGTGCCCCAGCAGCAGGGTTTTCTCACCGCTGACCGGGTGCACACGCACCACCGGGTGTTCGGTTTCGTACACTGTCGAAGTGAAGACCTTGCGGTATTCCTCCAGCTTCTCCACCGCCACATCCGGCTTGCGTGCGGCGTAGTCGTATTCGTTGCTGTGCACCGCCCATAGGTGGTCAGCCAACGCACGCAGCTCGACGCTGAGGTCGTTGTAAGCGGCGGCGGTATTGGCCCAGACGGTGTCGCCGCCGGACGCTGGCGCCAGCACCGAACGCAGGATCGAAGCTTTCGGGTAGGCATCGACGAAAGTCACGTCGGTGTGCCAGGAGTTGGCGCGCTGTCCACGGGTGCCATCCAACTCCATCAGAAAGCGCGTACCGTCGCGCACCGGCACCGTAGGGTGTGCAATCGGCTCACCAAGCAGGTGGGCGAAGGCTTCCTGGCTCTGGTCATCAAGGTGGGTTTGCTCGCGGAAGAAGATCACTTTGTACTGCACCAGTGCCTGCTGGATGGCCTCAACGGTGGCGGCATCCAGGTCACCAGACAGTTTGATGCCACGGATCTCGGCGCCGATACGACCGGCCACCGGGTGGATGTCGAGCGCGTGGGCGATGGGTTGAACAGCTAATGCGGCGTTGCTCATTGTGATGACCCTCATGTGCCTGCTGATGGTGGAGATGCTTTCCAGCAACGCTCTATCCATATGCATTTTAGATCTAGCAAATGAATCAATGCTTCGTTGACGGAATAAGAGCTTGCATTTAAAACCTCAGCTTGCTCGGTCGCAAATGCCTTCGACCTATTTTTAAAATGCCGGGAAAGCATATGGATCTTCGCCAACTGCGCTACTTCATCGCCCTTAACGAACACCGCAGTTTCGTGCGTGCGGCGGACGCCATGGGCATCACCCAACCGGCGTTCAGCCGCAGCATCCAGGGGCTGGAACAGGAGTTTGGTTGCCTGCTGGTAGACCGCGGCCACAAGGACCTGCGCCCCACACCGGAAGGTCAGGTGGTGCTGCAACATGCCCTGAGCCTGGTGCATGGCGCAGCGCTGCTGAGCAGTGAAGTGACGCGTATGACCAAGCTCGACGCCGGCGACCTGCGCTTCGGCTGCGGCCCCGCGCCAGCGGTGAAGTTGGTGCCGGATGCGGTGGCGCGATTTATCAACGCCCACCCGAAAATCCGCACGAGTTTCCAGGTGGACAACTGGGAAACCCTCAGCCGCAGCCTGAGCCGTGAAGAGATCGAATTCTTTATCGCCGACATCCGTCAGTTCGAGGCCGACCCGAATTTCCAGACCCGCGCACTGACACCCAAGCGCGGCGTCTTTTTCTGCCGCCCTGGGCACCCGTTGCTGGCCAAGGACAGCCTGTCGACCAACGACATGTTCGACTATCCGCTGGCCGCGCCGCTGATCTCCCAGGGTATTCGCAAACTGCTGGCGAACCTGAGTGGGCGCATGGATTTTTCCCCGAGCATCCAGACCGAGCACTTCCCGGCGCTGGTGAAGATTGTGCTGCAATCCAACGCCATCGGCGTCGGCACCGAGGAAGCGTTCGCCGAGGATGTGGCCAGCGGTTCGCTGGTGCTGCTGCATTGGCGCAACCTGCCGCAGCACATGGATACCCTGAGCGCACGCTGCGGGATCGTCAGCCGCACGGGGTCGCGGTTGTCGCCAGCGGCGAAGGCGATGATCGAGACGTTGGTGGAGGTGGATAGTCAGCAGGTAAGTGTGGCGGTTTGAAGGGCCTCATCGCAGGCAAGCCAGCTCCCACATTGAGCGGTGAACACATTCAAGTGTGGGAGCTGGCTTGCCTGCGATAGCGATAGCCCAGGCACCGACAAGCTCAGAGCCCCGCCGCCACCAAACCCGGCGCCACCCAATCGCTCACCTGAAACGACTTGCGAATCAGCTTCTCCTTCGAGGCCAAATCCACCGCATCCTGCAATTTGCCCAGGAACACCGGGTCCAGGGTCGAGGGGAAAATCTCACTGAGTTTCTGGTCTTTCAAATCATTGGTCAGGATCACCGGCGGGTAACTGGCCAACCCCGACACCAGCGCGATATAGGCCTGCTTGTTGTTGTCATCGGTCAACCACTGCACTGCTTGCTGCTGGGCCTTGAGCAGCTTGGCCACAGCATCTGGGTGTTCGTCGACAAACTTGGCGCTGCCCACCAGCACGGCCTGGATGCTGCCGGCATCGCCCAGGTCCTTGGTGGTCAGCGGTATTTCTGCCAAACCTTTGGCCTGCAACGCCGTGAGAGTGGAGCCGCCCCAGGTTGCGTCAATCTGCTTGGCGGCCAACGCAGCGCTGGCGGCATTGAAGTCCAGGTTGATGACCTTCAGGTCCTTCTCACTCAAGCCCTGGCTGGCCAATGCGCTGTCGAACGACAACTGGCTGGCCGTGCCGCGGAACACCGCCACGCGCTTGCCCTTGAGGTCTTGCAGCGTCTTGATGCCAGAGCCCGGCACCACGCCGAGGTAGTGCTTCACACCACGCGCGGTGGCGCTGAGCAGGCGAGTATCCAGGCCATTGGAGCGGCCGATGATTGCCGCCAGGTCACCCAGATAGGCAAGGTCCACCTGGCCATTGGCGAAGGCTTCATTGATCACAGGGCCCGCGCCCTTGAAGTAATTCCACTGGATCTTGATGCCTTGGTCGGCAAAGGCTTTTTCATAGATTTGCTGTTCACGCAAAACGTCGGTGATGCCGCCGCCACTGTGCTGGCTGCCGGCACTGAGGTCGGGCACGGCGATGCGAATTTCCTTGAGGTCCGCGGCATGTACCAGCCCGGCCAGGGCGGTACCGGCGAACAGACTGATCAGACGTTTGAAGGGCAGTTTCATAAGCGCAGCTCCTGGTGGGCGACGGTCGCCTGGGGAGCAAAAAATAGGCACAGCACGAACAAAACTTTAAATACTATAAATGCACAATTTAATAGCTTTTTGGACTATGCGAGCGAATACACAGGCTCCAGAGCGGTATGCATGAACAGCATCGAAAATATTCTTCGAATGCATTGGATGCGTGGGGAGCTGAGGCTTTAAATGATTTCTCTTATCTCGCAATCATCTTGATTACGTTTTTATAAGATCGAAATCACATAATGCATTTGGCGACACGGAGGTCTTCCATGGCCCGGATTTCACTTTTGAGCCTACCTCTGCCGGCCCCGTCCAACGGCAGAGTGCCGCGTTGGCCGCAGCTGAGTCAGCGCCTGTTGCCGTGGCTGCTGCCGTTCACGTTGTTTGCCCTATGGTGGTTGGCCAGTCGCAATCACTGGATGAGCGAACAGATTCTGCCCGCCCCCACCCTGGTGTGGAGCAGCGCAGTGGAGTTGGCCGGTGGCGAGTTATGGAGCCATCTTGCGATCAGCTTGCAGCGCCTGTTCTGGGGCCTGCTGGCCGGTATCGGCGTGGGCGCGATACTCGGCGCAGTCCTGGGTTTCAGCGCCCGCGCCGAGCGTTTGGTATTCCCCACGTTCAGCGCGCTGTCGCAGGTCCCGACCTTGGCGTGGATTCCGCTGTTCATGGTGTTTTTCGGCATTGGCGAAACCTTGAAACTGGTGGTGCTGGTCAAGGCCATTGTGGTGCCCGTAACCCTGCACACCTTGGTGGGCGTGCGCGACGCCCAACCCAACCTGCGCGAAGCCGCCCGCGTGTTGCGCCTGCCCACCCACTTGCTGATCCGCCGCCTGATCCTGCCCGCTGCGCTACCAGCGTTCATGGCCGGGGTACGCCTGGCCCTGGCGGCGGGCTGGACATCGTTGCTGGCCGTGGAGTTGCTGGCCTCCAGCGAAGGCATCGGCTACCTGATGGTGTGGGCGCGCCAGTTGTTCATGCTCGATATTGTCTTTGTGTGCATCGTGGTCATCGGTGTGCTGGGCGTAGTGATGGACCGCGGCATCGGTTGGCTGGATCGCAAGTGGGTGTACTGGCCCCATCCGGCTACAGCGCAGATCCGCCGCGGGCCACGCTATGAAGGCTGGCAACGCTTGCAACCGTGGCTGCTGCCGCTGCTGTTGCTGGCGCTGTGGCAGCTGGCGACGCAACAGGGCTGGGTCGACCCGAATATTCTGGTCAGCCCCTGGGCGGTGCTGCAAACCACCATGGCCGGTGTGCTGGATGGCAGCCTGAGCGCGGCTTTAGGCAAAAGCCTCGGCCGGGCCGTGGGTGGCTTGCTGCTCGGCGGCAGCCTGGGCTTTGCCGTGGGCTTGTGGCTGGGGCTGTCGCGGCGCAGTGAGCGGGTACTCGGCCCGACCCTGGCCGCGCTGCGCCAGATCGCGATTTTCGCCTGGGTGCCGCTGCTCACCGCCTGGTTCGGCCTGGGTGAACTGGCCAAGTGGGTGTTTATTGCCCTCGCCGCGTTCTTCCCGTTATTCATCGCCACTCAGCGCAGCGTGCTCAACCTGTCGCCGCAACTGCGCGAAGCCGCGCAAGTGCTGCGCCTGAGCCTGTGGCAACGTCTGCGTCGCCTGGTACTGCCGGGCGCAGCGGCGGGTATTTTCGCCGGCCTGCGCCTGAGCCTGATCTACGCCTGGATGGGCACCATCGGCGCGGAATATTTCATGCCTTCGGACGGCGGCATCGGCAGCCTGATGATCGGCGCCCAACAGTTGCTGCGCATGGACCTGATCATGAGCGGAATGCTCCTGGTCGGCCTCACCGGCGGCGCCCTCAACCTGATCGGCCAACGCATCGAAACCCGTGCCACCCGCTGGAGACACGCATGAACGCACCAATTGTCAGCTTCAACCATGTGGGCAAAAGCTTCGACGTCGACGGCTTCGAACTGGAAGCCATCCGCGAATTCAACCTGCAGATTGCCGAAGGGGAATTTGTCGCGATTGTCGGCGCCAGCGGTTGCGGCAAGTCCACCCTGCTGCGTCTGCTGGTGGGGCTCGACACGCAATATCGCGGCGAGATCCAGGTTGATGGCAAGGCCGTCAGCGGTATCAGTGGCGAGCGCGGCATCGTGTTCCAGGAGCACCGCCTGTTTCCCTGGCTGACCGTGGCGCAGAACATCGGCCTGGGCCTGGTCAACGAGCCGCTGAACGAGGCCGAGCGCAACCGGCGCATCCGTGACTTTATCGAGCTGGTGGGCCTCACTGACTTCACTCGCGCCTACCCGCATCAACTTTCCGGCGGCATGGCGCAACGGGTGGCGATCGCTCGTGGCCTGGTGGCCAGCCCGCGCATCCTGTTGCTGGACGAACCGTTCGGCGCCCTGGATGCACTCACTCGCCAGCAGATGCAGGACGAACTCCTGGCAATTCGCGCCCGCGCCAGGATCACCACGGTACTGGTCACCCACGACGTGGAAGAGGCGATTTTCCTCGCCGATCGCGTAGTGGTGATGGAGCCCCGGCCCGGGCGCATCAAGCAGATGGTGGACATCGCCCTGCCCCATCCGCGCCAGCGCAGCAGCTTTGAATTCCACCAACTGCGCGAAGAACTGCTGCATGAATTGATCAGTGATGACCACTACCAGCCGCCGGTGCGCGAACACATCCGCGACCTGCCCCTGGCGTTCATCGCTTGCTGAAAGCGAGTTTGACGTCCGGCTGCTCCTGGCGCTCAAACCGATTGGCCCGGGCGAAGGTGCCGAAATCATTGAAGCGCACGCCCATCTGGGCCATGACCTTATGCGCCACCTTGACGGTCATCTGGCGAATGTAGAACGGCTCCTTCACCACAAAGTGATGGATGCCATGGGTGCTGCCGAAGTTGAAGCAGAACGCCTGCAACGGCCACAGCCACCAGGGGTTCAATACCTGGGTCTGCTGGATCACGTTGCCCAGTTCCACATCGCCGTAGTAGTGCATGTTGGAGCTGACAAAGTGCAGGCAGAACGTACGCAATACGTTGGGGCCGATGATCACCACTGCAGCGATGTCGATCACCTGCATCATCTGCAAGGTGCCGGCCGACCACATGATCGGCGCGCCCAACAGGCTGGCGATGCCGTTGGCGGCATGAAAGCCCAGGAAGACGTACCAGGCGCCCCAATGCAGCAGTGCCAGCGGGGCATACACCAGCACCACGCGCTTGAGGATGCTGAGCTTGTGTGCCCAGGTCTTGGCCCGCAGCATTCGGATCAAGGCCGACATCATGTTGTCGCCCACCATCAGCAAGCGCGCAACCCCCCAGGGCTCGCCGTTGGTAATGGCGCGCTCTTCCATATCGGTCTCCGTGCCGGAGACCTTGTGATGGTTGAGGTGCAAATGCCGGCGTATCCACGGGTTGATCGTGCTTGGCCGTGCCAGCCATACCAGGCCCATCATCAGGTTGTGGGGCAGGCGCTGCTTGCGAAAGTACATGCTGTGGATCAGGTCGTGCTCTAACTCGTGGGTCAGTGAAGCAAAGAACGCATTGAGCAGCAGGCACGCCCACCAGGCCAGGTGACCGCTGATATAGAGCGCCGCCGAGCCGAGCATGCCCAACAAGGCAAACGCCAGGATGCCCGCGCCCAGGGCGTCCTGATGCAGCAGCCAGGGATGGCGCTGGCGCAATCGGGCGCCCTCGGCCAGCACCACCTCACGGATATGCGCTGAACGTTGTTGTGCGTTCATCTGTTGGGGACTTGCAGAAGTACCGTCCATGCTTCCATCCTCTTGTACATTGATGTGTCCATCCTGCCCTAAGCGATCGGGCAGGACGCTAGCCCCGGACGCCAACCTGTTGACCGCAAGCGCCAATCGCCATGACCGAACCCACTTCCCTCGCCAGTTGGACCCGCGCCCTGCGCAAGCAGCTCGACGCCCTGGGCCTGAACAGCGCCACGCTGTGCGCCGAGGCCGGACTCGACCCGCAGCAGATGGACGACCCCAACGCACGCTATCCGTTGTCGGCCACCACGCGCCTCTGGCAACTGGCGGTGCAGGCCAGCGGTGATCCGGCGATTGGCTTGCGGGTGTCGCGGTTCGTCAGCCCCACCACCTTTCACGCCCTCGGTTATGCCCTGGTGGCCAGCGGCAGCTTGCGCGAGGTGTTCGAGCGCATCGTGCGCTATCACCAGGTGGTCAGTGACGCCCTGAGCCTGGAGCTGACCCGCCATGGCGACGCGTATCACTTTCGCCTGCTCCAACCCCAAGGCAGCCCCGCGCCGGCGCCGGAGGCCATCGACGCCTTCGTGGCGATCTATGTGCGCACTTGCCGCAACCGCCTGGGGCGTGACTACGCGCCGTTGGCCGTTTATCTAATGCGCCCGGAACCCGCCGACCCCACGCCGTGGCATACGGTCTTCCGCTCGCCGGTGTTTTTTGCCGCCGAGGAAGATCGCCTGGAGTTCGCTGCCCACGACTTCGACAGCCATCTTGACGACGCCAATCCGGAATTGGCCGAACACAATGAAACCGTGCTCAAGCGCACCCTCGCCCACCTGCAACCGCTGACCTGGGAGCGCAAGGTGCGCGCCGTGATCGAGGCGCAATTGCCCGATGGCGAGCCGAGTGCCGAACGCGTTGCCCAGGCCTTGCACCTGAGCTTGCGCAGCTTGCAGCGCCACTTGGCGGATGAAGGCTGTCGGTTTGATGCGCTACTCAATGAGTGCAGGCAGAACCTGGCGTTGCTGCACCTGAGGGATCCGCAGTGTTCGTTGGCCGAGATCAGCCATTTGCTCGGGTTTGCCGATACCAGCAGTTTCAACCGGGCGTTCAAGCGCTGGACGGGGATGACGCCCGGGCAATTTCGGGAGGGATTGCGGTAGGAGGATTTTCAGTGGCTGTGATGGCCTCATCGGGGGCAAGCCCCCTCCCACACTGAACTGTGAACGCGGTCAAATGTGGGAGGGGGCTTGCTCCCGATAGCGGTCGCCAGGCAATCAGCGCCCACGATCCCGGCGCAATACTTTCCTCACCCGCGCCACCAACACCTTGGCGTCAAACGGCTTTAGCAGGTAATCATCCTCGTGCAGCTCCAACCCCCGCAACCGGTCTTCAATCCCGCCAGGCGTGGTCAAAAACAAAATCGGCGTTTTGCCGCGTTGGCGAATCGCCTGCTGCAATTTCCAGGCGTTCAAGCCCGGCAGCATCACATCCAGAATCACCAGCTCGTACACAGTGCTTTCCACAAACCGCTGCGCCGCCATGCCGTTGGCCGCAACTTCCACAGAGAAGCCGGCCTCGCTCAGGCCCTGGGCCATAAGCTGCGCCAGTTGCGGCTGGTCTTCCACTAACAACACCTGCATGTCTTACCTCTGGGTTTGATTACAAACCTGTCATCCAATTGTGCGGCTTTTGTCCGCGTCCACTGGCTACCGTGAGCACCTGCCTCCTGGAGCCACAAACATGTATCGCACCGCTTTGTTCTTGAGCCTCGCTGTGACCACCGCTGCACAGGCAACGCCACCACTGCCACGCCATGCCGAGCTGGATTTGCACACTGCGCGCCAACTGGCCGACGCCAGCCTGGCCCACTGCACGGCCGCGCTGACGGTATTGGACCGCGGTGGCAATTTGCTGGTGGCCCTGCGGGCGGACGGTGTCGGCCCGCACAACAGCTTCGCCAGCCAACGCAAGGCATACACGGCGCTGTCGACCAAAACCCCAACCCGGCTGTTTGCCGAGCGTGCGCGTAACAACCCTGAAGCCGCCAACCTTAACAGCTTGCCCGAGTTGCTGTTGCTCGGCGGCGGCGTGCCGCTGTTTGCCGAGGCTGAGCTGGTCGGCGCGCTGGGCATCGCCGGTGCCGGCGGCGCTGCGCAGGACGAAGCCTGCGCCGTACAGGCTGCCGAGCAACTGGGCTTGAAAATCACCCCCTGACTTGACCCCTTCCAAAAGGACTTCCCCATGAAAACCCTAAGCACGACCCTTGCCGCCCTCAGCCTGAGCGGCCTGTGCAACCTGGCCCTGGCCGCCGGCAACCCGCTGAGCGTACACGTGCTCAACCTGGAAAACGGCCTGCCATCGGCCGGTGTCAGCGTCACCCTGGAACAGCATGTGGGCGATCAGTGGCAATCACTGTCCCAGGGCGTGACCAATCAACAGGGACGCATCGCCGAACTGTTCCCCGCCGACCAGAGCATGAAGCCGGGCGAGTACCGTGTGGTGTTCAAGACCGGCGATTACTACAAGAAGGCCAACCGCGAGACGTTCTTCCCCGAGGTGCCGGTGATTTTCCAGGTCAAGCAGGTCGACCAGCACTACCACATCCCGCTGTTGCTCAGCCCTTACGGCTTCTCCACCTATCGTGGTTCATAGGCCCGCGGCAAGGCGCAGCCCGGCGAGGTCCAGTATCTCGATGGCGCCGTAGCTCAAACCAATGATGCCCTGTTGCTCCAGCGCCTTGAGCAGACTGTTGATGGTCTGGCGCGACAGGCCCAGCATCGCCGCCAGATCCTCCTGAGGCAGTTGCAACATGCGGCGCGCCTGCTCTATTTCGCCGTAACCCTGGGCGATCATCAGCAACCGATGGGCCAGACGCTTTGAGGCGGGCATCAGGCTTATCTGCTCAATGTTGATCAAAGACAGGCGCAGTTTATGGCTCATCAACAGCGCCATATCGCGCCAGAACACCGGATGCTGTTCGAGAATGGCGAGGATGGCCGCCTGCGGTACCTGCAACAGCGTGCAGGCTCCCGTGGCGAGGGCATCGTGGGTGCGTGGCAGGTTGTCGAACAGGCAGATCTCGCCGAACCAGTGAGGGGTTTCCACCAGGCTCAATACCGCTTCCTTGCCTTGGGCGCTGACGGCACTGATGCGCACCGCCCCTTCCAGCACCGCATACAGGCCACACGGCGGGTCGCCGCGTTTGAACAGGAACTGCCCCGTTGCCAGTACGCGCAACCGCGCCGCCCCCAGCAGGCTACGCTGAAAGTCTGGCGGCAAGTGGCTGAACCACTGACCGCGAACCAATTGCGCGTGCCATTTGCCTGTGTCCATGGGAACTCCGAAGATTGTCGCCCAATTGACAGTTAGGCACCGACTGACAGGGCATGATCAAACATCCTACAGGAGGAACAACAATGAAAAGCCTCGTCGACCACCTCAGTCAATACGCCGCCTACCACCGCGACCCGCGCAATATTGTCAGTCACTTTATCGGTATCCCATTGATAGTGGTTGCCGTGGCTGTGCTGCTGTCACGCCCCGAGTGGACGGTGGGTGGCCTTTGGGTCTCGCCAGCGGTGCTCCTGGCGTTGTTCTCGGCGTGGTTCTACCTGCGCCTGGAACTGGCCCTGGGCGCGCTGATGACGGTGTTGATGGGTCTGTCGGTATGGGCTGGGCATGTATTGGCGGCACAGAGCACGATGGTATGGCTGAGCAGTGGCGTGGGTATGTTTGTGGTGGGCTGGGTGATTCAGTTTGTCGGGCACTACTACGAAGGCAAGAAACCCGCGTTTGTGGACGATGTGTCGGGGCTGATCGTGGGGCCGTTGTTTGTGGTGGCGGAGTTGGCGTTTTTGCTGGGGTTGCGGCAGGACCTGCAAAAGCAGATTGAACAACGTTCAGGCCCGGTGGGACGCCGCGATCTCAAGCCAAGTGAAGTCTAAATGTGGGAGGGGCGGTGCGACGATTCGACTTGCCCCCTCCCACATTGGGTTCTGTATTGAGCTTAAGCTTTTTGCCAGACCTTGGGTTTGAAGAACAGGGTCTCGCCACGGGCCAGCCCGGTGAGGCTGTCGTGGTCTTTCACCACCTCAGCCTCGATCAGCTCGCTTTGCCCTTCCACCTTCAAGGTCACGCGAGTCGTTGCGCCCAGCGGACGAATATCGCGTACCTCGGCCGCATGGTGATCTTCCAGTTCATGCCGCGACAACGACACTTCGTGGGGGCGGAACAGCAGGTGCTTGTCTTCGCCCAAATGCAGGCGGTTCGAATCACCCAGGAAGTGATAAACAAAATCGCTTGCCGGGTTTTCGTAGACATCCCCCGGTGAGCCGATCTGCTCGATCACGCCCTTGTTCATCACCACGATGCGGTCGGCGACTTCCATGGCCTCTTCCTGGTCGTGGGTCACAAACACCGAGGTCAGGTTGATGTCTTCGTGCAGGCGCGCCAGCCAGCGGCGCAGCTCTTTACGCACCTTGGCATCAAGGGCGCCGAAGGGCTCGTCCAGCAGCAGCACTTTAGGCTCCACCGCCAGCGCGCGGGCCAGGGCGATACGCTGGCGCTGGCCACCGGAGAGTTGTTCCGGGTAGCGGTCGGACAACCAATCGAGTTGCACCATGTTGAGCAGCTCATGGACCTTGGCCGCGATCTGGCTTTCATTCGGGCGCTGGTTTTTCGGCTTCATGCGCAGGCCGAAGGCGACGTTGTCGAACACGGTCATGTGGCGGAACAAGGCGTAGTGCTGGAACACAAAGCCAACATTGCGATCCCGCACATCGTGGCCGGACACGTCTTCGCCGTGGAACACGATGCTGCCGGCATCCGGGGTTTCCAGGCCGGCGATGATGCGCAGCAAGGTGGTCTTGCCGCAGCCGGACGGGCCCAGCAACGCCACCAGCTCGCCACTCTGGATATCCAGGTTGATGCTGTCCAGGGCCTTGAAGGCGTTGAAGTTCTTGCTGACATTACGGACTTCGATCGACATGACTTATTCCTCACCGGCGCTGTTGCGCAGGCGGTTGATTCGGTTCTCGCTCCACTGCTTGAGCAGCAGGATGAAGAGCGCCAGGATCAGCAACAGGCTGGCCACCGCAAACGCGGCAACATGGTTGTATTCGTTGTAGAGGATCTCGACGTGCAGCGGCAGGGTGTTGGTGACGCCGCGAATGTGCCCGGACACCACCGACACCGCGCCGAACTCGCCCATGGCCCGCGCCGTGCACAGCACCACGCCGTAGATCAGGCCCCATTTGATGTTCGGCACGGTGACATGCCAGAACATCTGCCAGCCATTGGCGCCCAGCAGGCGCGCGGCCTCTTCTTCCTGAGTGCCTTGCTCCTGCATCAGCGGGATCAGCTCACGGGCCACGAACGGCACAGTAACGAAGATGGTCGCCAGCACGATGCCGGGCAAGGCGAACACGATCTGGATGTCATGGTCCTGCAACCATGGGCCGAAGAAGCCCTGGGCGCCGAACATCAGCACGTAGACCAGGCCCGCAATCACCGGTGAAACCGAGAACGGCAGGTCGATCAACGTGACCAGGATGCTTTTGCCACGGAACGAATACTTGCTTACGCACCAGGCCGCGCTGACCCCGAACACCAGGTTGAGCGGCACCGAAATCAACACGGCGATCACCGTGAGTTTCAGCGCCGACAGCGCGTCCGGCTCAAGGATCGCGGTGAAGAACGAACCCAGGCCATTCTTCAGGCCCTGGGACACCACGATCACCAGCGGCAACAGCAGGAACAGGGCGAACACCAGCCAGCCAAGGCCGATCAGGATACGTCGCGACGTCGCGCTGCCACGGCGGGCAGCGTTGGCCGAGGACGCGGCGGAAATAGACGATTGGGACATGTTCCGCGCCTCCTTATGGACGTTCGATGCGCCGCTGCAACAAGTTGATCAGCAGCAGCAAGACAAAGGAAACCACCAGCATCAGCACACCAATGGAGGTGGCGCCGCGGTAGTCGTATTGGTCCAGCTTGACCATGATCAGCAACGGCAGGATTTCGGTTTTCATCGGCATGTTGCCGGCGATGAAGATCACCGAACCGTACTCACCCACGCCACGGGCGAAGGCCAACGCGAACCCGGTCAGCCAGGCAGGCAACAATGCCGGCACGAGGATATGGCGGAACACCTGCAGTGGCTTGGCGCCCAGGCAAGCGGCGGCCTCTTCGACTTCCCGGGGGATATCGGCCAGTACCGGCTGCACCGTGCGCACCACGAAGGGCAAGGTCACGAAGGTCAGCGCCAGGGTGATGCCCAAGGGGGTATAGGCGATCTTGAAGCCCAGGTCGGTTGCGAACTGGCCGACCAGGCCGTTAGGCGCATACAGCGCGGTCAAGGCAATACCGGCGACGGCGGTGGGCAAGGCGAACGGCAGGTCGATCATCGCATCGATGATCTTGCGGCCGGGGAAGGTGTAACGCACCAACACCCAGGCCAGCAGCGTGCCGATCACGCCGTTGATCAGCGCGGCGTACAGCGCGGTGCTGAAGCTCAGCTTTAACGCCGCCAGCACGCGAGGTGCGGAGATGATGTTCCAGAACTGATCCCAGGTGAGTTGGGCGGCGTGTACAAACATCGCCGCCAGCGGGATGAGCACGATCAGGCTGAGGTACACGACGGTGTAGCCCAGCGTCAGCCCGAAGCCGGGTATGACGGGGGAAATACGACGCGACATAAGAGTCCTTGGTTAAAGGGTAGACACCACTGTAGGAGCGCGCTTTTTGTGGCAGCTGGCTTTTCTGTGGGAGCCGGGCTTGCCCGCGATGCAGGCACCTCGGTGTATCAGCCACACCACGGTGATGCTATCGCAGGCAAGCCAGCTCCCACACAAGCCCAGTTCCTACAGAAAGTCAGGCCCCTACAGTTACTTTGGCTTACTGCGCCGTGTAGATCTGGTCGAACACGCCACCGTCGTTAAAGAATTTCGGTTGGGCAGTTTTCCAGCCGCCGAAATCTTTGTCGATAGTCACCAGGTCCAGTTTCGGGAACTGCTGGGCGTATTTGGCGGCTACTTTCGCATCGCGTGGGCGGTAGAAGTTTTTCGCCGCAATCTCCTGGCCGGCCGGGCTGTACAGGTGTTTGAGGTATTCGGTGGCGATCTCGGCATTGCCTTTTTTCTCGGCGTTCTTGTCGACCACAGCCACCGGCGGCTCCGCCAGGATCGACAGGGACGGCACGACAATGTCGAACTTGTCGGCGCCGCCGTCTTCTTTCAAGGCCAGGAACGCCTCGTTTTCCCAGGCCAGCAATACGTCACCCTGACCGTTGTTGACGAAGGTAATGGTAGAACCCCGGGCGCCGGTGTCCAGTACCGGGACGTGCTTGAACAGCTCTTTCACGTACTCCTGAGCCTTGGCTTCGCTGCCTCCGGCCTTGAGGCCATAGGCCCAGGCAGCAAGGAAGTTCCAGCGCGCCCCGCCGGAGGTTTTCGGGTTGGGCGTGATCACCGACACGTCTTTCTTGATCAGGTCGCCCCAATCCTTGATGCCTTTAGGGTTGCCCTTGCGCACCAGGAACACGATGGTCGAGGTGTACGGGGTGCTGGCGTCCGGCAGACGCGTCTGCCAGTTTTCCGGCAGGGTCTTGCCCAGCTTGGCGACTTCATCGATGTCACCGGCCAGGGCCAGGGTCACCACGTCGGCGCGCAGGCCGTCGATCACTGCTCGTGCCTGCTTGCCCGAGCCGCCGTGGGACTGCTGGATCTTGACGTTGTCGCCGGGGTGAGACTGCTTCCAGAAGTTGGTGAACTCTGCGTTGTAGTCCTGGTACAGCTCACGGGTCGGATCGTACGAGACATTGAGCAACTCGTAGTCCTTGGCAACAGCGGAACCGGCAAACACGGCACTGGCCAGCGCGGCCAAGGCATAACGGCGAATCGACGACATAGAAGCTCCTGAAATTCTTGAGTGTTGGCTTTTCTTATAGTTGCGGGTCTATCGCCGTTCTTGCTCAGCTCGGTTTGTTACCCGGGTTCTGCAGACGGAATTTTTCCTTGCGCTCGATCTGTACCACTTGGGCGTTGTGCACAGTGATTTCCACCGCGCCAAAGCGCAGATCGCGCAAGGCGCTCTGGATCTCACGCAAAATGGCTGCTTCGTCCTGGCCGTCGACGCTACGTAGAGATGCGCTCATGGTCTCGCTCCTGAAATGAATAGTGCCTGGCAGTGACGACACTGCTTGCGGCGTGAGGGCGATAGTAGATAAGCGTGGATATTCTTAAAAATACTATTTAAGAATGTTTATATAACCAGAAAGAATTTTCTGATAGGGCGCGGGGTTGCGTGTGGATTTTCTGCTCAGATGCTGAAGTTAAGGCCTGATGTGATCCAAATGTGGGAGGGTCGGGGCGGTCGCACCGCCCCTCCCACAGTTTGACCGTGTTTCAAGGTCGGATGGCGGGGGCTCGTGACCAATCAATCTCCTGGGCCGGCATCGGTCGTCCAAACCAATACCCCTGGCCCATATCGCACTCCTGACCCAACAGGAACCGCGCCTGTTCCACCTGCTCGATTCCTTCGGCATGTACCTGCATCCCCATGCTTTTGGCCAGGGCGATGACCACGCGCACGATCGCAGCGTCGTCTTCGTCCCACGGCAGACCGGCGACGAAGCCTTGGTCGATCTTCAGCTTCTGCACCGGCAGGCGCTTGAGGCGCAACAGCGAAGAGTAGCCGGTGCCGAAATCGTCGATGGCCAGGCGCAAGCCCAGTTCGCGCAGACGGTGCAGTTGCTCCAGAGCCACTTCGGGGTCGTCCATCACTGCGCTTTCGGTGACTTCCAGCTCAAGAAACGCCGGGTCCAGGCCCGTGTCGTGCAGCACCTGAGCCACTTGTTCATAGAGTTCACGCCGGGCAAACAGGCGGCTGGAGACGTTGACGGCGATAAAGCCCAACGGCGCGCCGTCCGCCAGCCATTGGCACATCTGCCGGCACGCCTGGTCCATCACCCACGCGTCGATATCGGCAATCAACCCGGTGCGTTCGGCGATGGGGATGAATTCGCCAGGGGGCACCAGGCCGCGCTCCGGATGCTGCCAGCGCACCAGCGCTTCAACGCCCACCAAACGGCTGTCGGGCAGGTTATGCACCGGCTGGTAGTAGACGCGCAGTTCCTGCTGGTCGAGGGCACGGCGCAGTTCGCTGGCGATCTCCACGCGATTTTGCGCGTGAGCGGTCAGCTCTTCGGTGTACAGGGCATAGCCCTCGCGGCCGGCGCTCTTGGCCTTGAACAACGCGGAGTCGGCGTTGCGCAGCAATTGCTCGGCGCTCAAGGCATCGCTGGGGAACAGGCTGATGCCGATACTGGCGCTGATAAACAATTGATTACCGTCAAAAACAAACGGGTCTTTCATGGCATTGAGCATGCGCTGCGCCAAGGCAGCGGCCTGGATCACCTGTGGACAACTTTCCGCCAGCACAGCGAACTCGTCGCCGCCCAGCCGCGCGAGTGTGACCCCAGGCCCGAACAGGCCCTTGAGACGGTCAGCCACCAGCTTGAGCAACTGGTCTCCAACATTGTGGCCCAGGCTGTCATTGATGATCTTGAAGTGGTCCAGGTCCATCAACAGCAGGGCACAGCCACGCTTGTGCACTTGCGCCGAGGCCAGGGCCTGCTCGGTACGATCGGTGAATAAAAGGCGGTTGGGCAGGTCGGTGAGCGGGTCGTGATGGGCCAGGTGCGCCAGTTCGTGTTCGGAGTCCTTGATGGCGCTGATGTCCGAGAACACCGCGACGTAATGGCTGATATGGCCCCGCTCATCGCGAATCACACGGATGGTTTGCCACTGTGGATACACCTCGCCGCTTTTGCGGCGGTTCCAGATTTCGCCGCTCCATTCGCCTTCGCGTTCCAGGGTCTGAAACATCTGTTGATAGAAAGCCGACGAATGGCGCCCGGACTTGAACAGGCTGGGCGGCTGGCCCATGACGTCGTCCCGGCGGTAGCCGGTAATCTCCATGAATGCCCGGTTGACGTGCACGATCAGGCCCTGGGCATCGGTGACCAATACACCTTCGCGGGTGCAATCGAACACGGCTGCCGCCTGTTGCAGGCGTACGCGGTTTTCTTGCAGGGGCAGCTGCAGTTGGTGGGCGCGGGCGAAACGTACGCCCATCAGGTATATAGCCAGCGCACTCAGGGCTACCCAGACGTAGCCGCGAAGTTGCAGCCAATGCGCCAGCGCCCCCGGTTCATCAATAAAGTTGATCAATAATTGGTGGCTGAGTCTGAGCCATACAACGGAAATCAGCAGGTATACCAGCCCCGCACGTAGGGCTCCTCGGTATGAAAACAGCATATGGTCAGTAATCCTTACCAAAAAAACAGAATCGCCCTACGAAGGCTGGGGATTATAGAATAAGAAACATCCAGTCACTCCTATCTGAAAGAGCGGCTGGTTTTCTCTGTAGGCTTAGTGATAATGCGTGAGCTGTTCTTTTCTTTATCTGAGGGCCATACAGCCTATGTGGTACAACGGTTTTCTTGACCTGTCAGCCTGGCAACTGGTGGCAGTCACGCTGTTGATGACCCACGTGACCATTATTGGGGTCACTGTCTATCTGCACCGTTATTCGGCCCATCGCTCCCTTGAGCTCAATGCCGGCCTGAAACACTTCTTCCGCTTCTGGCTGTGGCTGACCACGGCGCAGAACACCCGCGAGTGGACCGCCATCCACCGCAAGCACCACGCCAAATGCGAAACCGTCGATGACCCGCACAGCCCGGTGATCAAGGGCCTGTCCACCGTGCTGCGCAAAGGCGCCGAGCTGTACCGTGCCGAGGCGGAAAACCCCGAGACCCTGCGCATCTACGGCAAGAACTGCCCGGACGACTGGATCGAACGCAAGCTCTACACGCGCTACCCGCTGTTGGGCGTGGCGCTCATGGGCGTGATCGACCTGCTGCTGTTCGGCACCATCGGTATCACCATCTGGGCGATCCAGATGATGTGGATTCCGTTCTGGGCCGCCGGCGTGATCAATGGCCTGGGCCATGCCGTGGGCTATCGCAACTTCGAATGCCGTGACGCCGCCACCAACCTGGTGCCGTGGGGCATCATCGTCGGCGGCGAAGAGCTGCATAACAACCACCACACCTACCCCAACTCGGCCAAGCTGTCGGTGAAGAAGTGGGAGTTCGACCTGGGCTGGGCCTGGATCAAGGTGTTCAGCTTCCTGCGCCTGGCCAAGGTGCAGCGTGTTGCCCCCATCGCCCACCGCGTCGAAGGCAAGGGCAGCCTGGACATGGACACCGCCATGGCGATCCTCAACAACCGCTTCCAGATCATGGCCCAATACCGCAAGTTGGTGATCGGCCCGCTGGTCAAGCAGGAGTTGGAGAAGGTCGATCACTCGGTACGTCACCAGTTCCACCGTGCCAAGCGCCTGTTGTCACGGGAAACCAGCTTGCTGGATGACCGTCACCACTTGCGCATCCAAAGCATGTTGGAGCACAGCCATGCGCTGACCGTGATCTATGAAAAGCGTCTGGCGCTCCAGCAGATCTGGCTCAAGACCAGCACCAATGGCCACGATATGCTGGCCGCGATCAAGGAATGGGTGCACGAAGCCGAGGCCAGTGGCATTCAATCCCTGCGCGACTTTGCCCACCAGTTGAAGACCTACTCGCTGCGCCCTGCGGCGGTCTGACGGTACTGTGGGAGGGCTTGCCCTCCCACACACTGGCTTTTTGGCGCCATTTTCCGGGCACCGTCAATCCACGCCGATCACGGAACTTCACTGCAAATCCCCTCTCTCAAAGAACACTTCGCCATCATGGTGACCCCTTGTAGTGACCGCTGCTCCATCCTGCGGCGCGCCCAGAGAGAGTTGTACCGATGGTTCACGAAAAGCCCTGCCTGCCCGATGTGCCCACTGCCGAGCCGCCGCGTCCGGCTGCGGCGGCGACCCTGTTGGCGCTGATGCATGCCCAGGGCGAAGTGGAGCGGCTGAGTGAGCGCGAGCAGTTGCTCAGTTCGCTGTTGGTCAGCGTGAACGCCGTGCTCTGGGCCATCGATTGGGCAACCCGTCGCGTGCTGTATGTGAGCCCAGCCTACGAGCGCATATTCGGTCGTTCGGCCGGTTTGCTGTTGGCCGACCACCGCGAATGGCGCAACAGCGTTCACCCCGAAGACCTCGATTACGCCGAACACAGCCTGGCCCGCGTGCTGGAACAAGGCGCCGTGGAAGACCGCGAGTACCGCATCATCACCGCCGACGGGCAAATCCGCTGGCTGAGTGACAAGTGCTACATCAACCAGCAGGTGGTGCCCGGTGAACCGCTGATTGTGGTTGGCATGGCCGAAGACATCACCGAAAAGAAGCTGCTGGAGCTGGAACTGCAACGTCTGGCCACCACCGACGTGCTGACCCAAAGCAGCAACCGCCGGTATTTTTTCGAATGCGCCAACCAGGCGTTCGACAACGCCTGCGTTCAGGGCACACCGCTGGCGTTCCTGTTGCTGGACATCGATGACTTCAAGGACGTCAACGACACCTACGGCCACCTGGAGGGCGATCAGGTGCTGCGGCGCATCGCTGAGAGTGGTCGGGGGGTATTGCGCCGTGGCGACCTGTTCGGGCGCATTGGCGGCGAAGAATTCGCCGCTGTGCTGCCCGGTTGCGCGCCAGAAATGGCCCTGCAAGTAGCCGAACGGCTGGGCAAGGAGATCCAGGCCTTGTTGTTCAGCTATGAAGGGCGCGAGTTCAGCGTGACCGTCAGCCAGGGCCTGGCCAGCTTGCGTGAAGATGACTCCACCCTCGACAGCCTGTTCGCCCGGGCGGATGCAGCGATGTATGAGGCAAAACGCCAAGGCAAGAACCGCGTTATAGCCGGTTAATACCGATCAACTGTGGGAGCTGGCTTGCCTGCGATGGCGTCTTGGCTGACCCACCGCTATCGCAGGCAAGCCAGCTCCCACAATTGATCGGTGTGTGTTTCAGGTTTTGCGTACTCGCGTCAGTTCGGACAAGCCCACCTTTAGCAGCCGTGCGGTCTTGCTGCCGGCCAGCTCTTGCAGCCCTTCGTGCTCGGTCAACCGCGCCATCTGCGTCGCCAGGTTCACCACCAAGGCTTCGCGTGAATACACACCGCCTTCCAGTGAATAGGTGGCCGCGATCAATTGGCGCAATTCCAACGGCAAGCGCCAACGCGTGCGCAACGCCGAACCGTAGGCGGCGCCAAAGGCGTCGAGGGATTCGCCTATGGCTTCGTCATCCAGGGCGCCGCCGCCCTGGCGCCAGTCCTCCAGGCAGCGCAACAAGGCCAGGTCGCCCAACCGATGCAGGATGCAGGCGCTGTAGCAGCGCTGGTGATCCAGTTCCAACATGCGTGCCAGGCGCCGGGCGTACTCGGCGCTGTCCTCGGACAACTGCCAGTGCCGCTCGGCGTAGGCCACCAGCCCAGGGTCACCCAGCACCACGTTGTGCTTGAGCGCAAGGCCCAGGATGAGGTTCATGCTTTGCCCGGGGACCAGCTTGTTCAGGGCTGCGTGCAGGGTCTGCACCGGCGTGCCGTGATACCCGGCACTGTTGGCGGCAGCGATCAGCACAGCGGTGATTTGCGGGTCCATGCGCACCTGATCTTCAAGCTGCTGCAGGTCCACGCCCTCGGGGCCCAGGCTGCGATGCACCGCCGCTTTCACGTCCACACGCAACGGTGCGCCATCGCAGACCTCTCGGCGCTGCTCCAGGAATGCTGGCAAGGTCATTCCCGGTGCCAGCGCCGGGATCTCGCAATACACGCTTTCGCCTTCGTTAAGCAGCAGGTCTTGCAGGCGCTGGGTCAGGCTCTCCATGTTCAGCGGGCGGGTCAGGTAGGCCGTGGGCGCCAGGGGCAAGGCTTCGCGTACGCTGGCGCTGTCGTTGCGACTGCTCAGCAGAATAAATGGCAATGCGGGGGAGCGGCGCTGCTGGCGCACACTGCGCAGCAGGCTCAGACCATCGACGCCTGCAAGCTCCCAATCCGCCAGGATCAGGTCATAGCTTTTCTCACGCAACAGCGCAGCAGCGTGGTCACCATCTGCGCACACATCCAGCCGCGCGTCACAACGCACATTCAACAACACTTGCTTGAGCAGGTCCCGCGACCAGGGGTCCGCCTCGGCAATCAACACTCGGGGTACAGCAGGTAAATCAACAGCAGTCATCCAGCACGCTCCATCGGCAATGCTTGCACCTTAGACAATGCCGCCGCGTGCGTACAATGAAGCAGGCACAAAAAAACCGCCGAAGCGGTTTTTTTGCTTTTCGTAGAAGCGGGGCGTGTCAGAGTTCGGAGAAACACTCTTCGATAATCGCCAGACCCTTGTCCAACTGCTCGTCCGGCGAGGTCAGCGGCACCAGTACGCGCAACACGTTGCCGTAAGTACCACAGGACAGCAGGATCAAGCCCTTGTCACGCGCCTTGGCCACCACGGAGGCAACGGCGGCAGCGTTTGGCTTGTGGGTGTCGCCGTCTTCGAACAGCTCGACCGCGATCATCGCGCCCAGGGCACGCACTTCGCCGATCACCGGGTACTTGGCCTGGATGGCCTTGAGGCCGGTCACCAGGCGCTCGCCGACAGCCTTGCAGCGGTCCAGCAGGTGCTCTTCTTCGAACACTTCCATCACCGCAAGGGCTGCCGCACAGGCAATCGGGCTACCGGCATAGGTACCGCCCAGGCCGCCTGGGGCAATGGCGTCCATGTATTCGGCCTTGCCGCACACACCGGCCAGTGGGAAGCCGCCAGCGATGGATTTGGCGAAGGTGGTCAGGTCGGCGGCAACGCCCATCTGTTCCATGGCGAAGAAGGTACCGGTACGGCCGGCACCAGTTTGCACTTCGTCGGCGATCAGCAGGATGCCGTGCTTGTCGCACAGTTCGCGCAGGCGCTGCATGAAGGCTTTCGGCGCGACGTAGAAACCGCCTTCGCCCTGTACCGGTTCGATGATGATTGCAGCGATATCACGTGGCTCGGCATCGTTCTTGAAGATGCGTTCGATGCTGGCGATCGAGTCATCGACGCTCACACCGTGCAGTTCGTTCGGGTACAGCGCCCGGAACACGCCACCTGGCATCAGGCCCATGCCCGCCGAGTACGGCACGACCTTACCGGTCAGGCCCAGGGTCATCATGGTGCGGCCGTGGTAAGCGCCAGTGAAGGCGATCACACCAGCACGGCCCGTGGCGGCGCGGGCGATCTTCACCGCGTTTTCCACCGCTTCGGAACCGGTGGTGACCAGCAGGGTTTTCTTGGCGAAATTACCCGGCACCTTGGCGGCGACTTTTTCGCACACTTCGACGTAGGGCTCGTAGGCCAATACCTGGAAGCAGGTGTGGGTCAGCTTGTTCAACTGCTCGGTCACGGCCGCGATGATTTTGGGGTGCACGTGGCCGGTGTTCAGCACGGCGATACCGCCGGCGAAGTCGATGAACTCGCGACCTTCAACGTCGGTCACGGTGGCGTTCTTCGCAGAGTCGGCGAAGATCGGGTGAATCTGGCCAACACCGCGCGGTACAGCGGCTTCGCGGCGTTTCATCAGGGAAGCGTTGGTCTTGCTCATAAAGTCCTCATTCGCCACTCATCGGGTGGCGTGGTCCAAGGCATACGTGGCGGGGAGGCAACTACGGCAGCATTCGATGATCGACTGCCCCAGCTTTCCCGGCCACTACGAATTACGATGTGAAACACGCAAAGGGACAGCGCTCTCGTGCCCTCTGCGTTTACTGCAATCCCGCGCCTTAGATACCCAGGCAGAGGTATTTGATTTCCAGGTAATCCTCGATCCCGTACTTGGAGCCTTCACGGCCCAGGCCCGACGCCTTGATGCCGCCGAACGGTGCCACTTCGTTGGAGATCAACCCGGTGTTGACGCCGACCATGCCGTACTCCAGGGCCTCGGCCACACGGAACACACGGCCCAGGTCACGGGCGTAGAAGTAAGAGGCCAGGCCGAACTCGGTGTCGTTGGCCATCGCGATAACGTCGGCTTCATCTTTGAAGCGGAACAGCGGCGCCAGCGGGCCGAAGGTTTCTTCCTTGGCCACGGCGGCGTCTTTGGAGACGTTGGTGAGGATGGTCGGCTCAAAGAAGTTGCCTTCCATCGCCTTGCCACCGGCCAGCAGCGTGGCGCCTTTGCTCAGGGCATCCGCGATATGTTCCTGAACCTTGGCCACGGCTTTTTCGTCGATCAGCGGGCCCGTGGTGGTGCCTTCTTCCAGACCGTTACCGATCTTCAATTTGGTCACCGCCACCTTGAGCTTTTCAGCGAAGGCGTCGTACACCGAATCCTGAATGTACAGACGGTTGGCGCACACGCAGGTCTGGCCGTTGTTGCGGTACTTGGAGATGATCGCGCCTTCGACGGCCTTATCCAGGTCAGCGTCGTCGAACACGATGAACGGCGCGTTACCGCCCAGCTCCAGGGAGACTTTCTTGATGTCCTTGGCGCATTCGGCCATCAACTGGCGACCAATTTCGGTCGAGCCGGTGAAGGACAATTTACGCACGATCGGGTTGCTGGTCAGCTCGCCGCCGATATCGCCGGCGCTGCCGGTGACTACGCTGAGCACGCCTTTGGGGATACCGGCGCGGTGCGCCAGCTCAACCAGGGCCAGGGCCGAGAACGGCGTTTGCGAGGCCGGCTTGATCACCATGGTGCAACCGGCGGCCAGGGCCGGGCCGGCTTTGCGGGTGATCATCGCCGCAGGGAAGTTCCACGGGGTGATGGCTGCGGTCACGCCGATAGGCTGCTTGATCACGATCAGGCGCTTGTCGGGCTGGTGGCCGGGGATCACGTCACCGTAGATGCGCTTGGCTTCTTCGGCGAACCACTCGATAAAGGAGGCGGCGTAGACGATTTCGCCCTTGGCTTCGGCCAGTGGCTTGCCTTGTTCGAGGGTCATCAGGCGGCCGAGGTCGTCCTGGTTTTCGATCAACAGTTCAAACCAGCGGCGCAGCTTGTTGGCGCGCTCCTTGGCGGTGAGTGCACGCCAGGCCGGCAGCGCCTTGTCGGCGGCTTCGATGGCGCGGCGGGTTTCCGCGGCGCCCATCTTCGGCACGGTGCCGAGAATCTCGCCCGTGGCGGGGTTGTTGACCTTGATGGTCTGACCGTTGTCCGCATCGACCCAAGCGCCATCGATAAAGGCTTGCTGGCGGAACAATTGGGTATCTTTGAGCTGCATGTCGGCTTTCCTTAACAGCACCGCGCGCACGCGGAGCGAATTAGAGTTGTTGAAAGGCGCCTTGTGGGCTGCCGTCAGGGAAATCAGCCCCAGCGCGCAGAAGAAATGAAAGTGCGCACGGGAGACAGAGCGTTTGAAATCTCAAACGAATCCTAGGATCAATGGGGGTACAGGGCAATAGGATGTTCGAAAAAAAGAACGAATATGGCGCATCCGGCTCATCTTTCAGATCAAGCGCACACACGACAACAGCCCCGGAGCCTTGTGGGCGCCGGGGCCGTTGGGGACCTCGCAGCTTAAGGTTGGAACGACTTGAGCACGGCCAGCAGGCTGGTCAAGTTGTCGGCCACGCCGCCCTGGGCGACTTTTTCGGTGGCCGCGGCGCCAGCGGTGGTGTCGACACTGTAGATCTGCATCACGCCCTGGTTGGTGGCCGCCTGAGCCAGGGTGTTTTGTTGCTGTTGGGCCGAGACCGAGTTCTGGAACAGGATCGCCGTGGCCTGGCCCATGGATTGGTAGATGGTGCTCATGGCCATCGCGGGTGATTCGGCAACCACCTTGACGTTGGTCTGGGTGACGGCATCGGTGATTTGCGGGCTGACTGTACTCATGGTTGAAACTCCTGGGTTGAGAAAGAACAACATCCGTTATCGCTCAGTGCTTAAGGCTGGAAAGACTTGAGCACGGTCAACAGGCTGGTGAGGTTATCCGACACGCCGCCCTGGGCGACTTTCTCGGTGGCCGCCGCACCTGCGGTGGTATCGACGCTGTAGATCTGCATCACGCCCTGGTTGGTGGCCGCCTGGGCCAGGGTGTTTTGCTGCTGTTGGGCCGACACGGCGTTCTGGAACAGAATCGCCGTGGCCTGCGCCATGGATTGATAGATGGTGCTCATCGCCATCGCTGGCGATTCGGCCACCACTTTGACGTTGGTCTGGGTGACCGCGTCGGTAATTTGCTCGTTAACAAATGCCATGATCAATTTCCTTATTTAGTACACGGTGCATTCCGTGTTCATCAATGAACGTTGCCAAACAAGGGCTGTGAAACCTGTGGCTTCAGGATTTCGCAGGTCCGGCCAGGGCGGCCTCGATCCGTGCGATCAACTGCTGGATCTCCTTGTTCACTTCACGCTTGAGATCCAACTGCTCGACGCTTTGATCGGGCGCGCCATTCAGCGCTTGGCGTACCGCCGCCTCGCTCTGCTGGGCGGCCTGGCGAATGGCCTGCTCGTTGGTCTTCGATTGTTCAAGCACCTGCACCGCGCGCTTGAGGCTTTCGTCAACGATGGCTCGCGGCGCACCCTCGAACATCTGCGGGCTGCGCAGCATCGCCTCAAGCCGCTGGCGATCAGCGCTGGATAGAACCGGTGGCTGCATGTGAACCTCCTGCGGCACTGGCTGGGCGGCAACAGCGCCGCTAAAGCCGCACCTCAACGTTGTCCTGCCAGAACCCTGCAAAGTAAAAGTGCGGCGAGGAATCACAGAAGGTCGCCAACTCCGCAGGCGTTATGGCGCTAGGCTGGTTGGGGAAAATGGCAGGCGGAGGCGGCAGCAGATTGGCCTCGTTGTAGAGGTTGCCGACTTCATAGCAGTTGGCCGCGAACTGCGAACAAAAGGACCCGCTGCCGATGTCGATGGACTCGTTGATCCGCGTCACCAGGCTGGTATCGGAAGTCCAGCGCCGGAACGCTGAAATCATCGCGTTCCACACGCTGTAGCGGCCCCGAATATCACCGCCGATCTTGTCGAAGTAGAACTGCTTGGCAGCTACCGTCGCCGCCTCGCCCAGTTCGGTATCCACGCAGGAAAACACCATCGCCGAGCGCGGCGGTTTTTCCAGGCTCAGGTCGGTCAGGGCCAGGCCACTGCCCACACTTTCGATCACCATCGTGTCGCTTACCGCAATCGCCGGGTGAACCACATTCAGGTAGGTCGTGTCCTGCGAGAACACCTTGGCCTTGACCAGTTGACCTGCTTTGATAAACGCCCGCGTAGCGCTGTCGTCATCTTGTTTGACAGAAAAAATAATATCTCCAGGCTGCATGATGTCGCTCCTCACTCAAGAAAAGTTGCTTTCAAGTTGCTGTTGCACCGCTCCAGCCGAACGCTGGAGCGCTGTGCTGGGTTCAGGCCGCTGGCGCGGCCCGGTTGGCCAGGGTGCTCGCGTACTTGGCGATGCTCTGGTCGATCTTGTCGATGGCCACGCTGGCGGCTTCGGCTTCCATGGCTCCGGCGGCGGCGGCCACGGCGGCAGCGGCGCCCACCAGCAGGTCGGTGGCCAAGGCGCCCAAGGCGTCTTCGGCAGCGCCTGGCAGGTTGTCGTTGACGATGTTCTCGGTCATTTGCTGGAGCAGCACGGCCTGGGCCGCCAGGGCGATCTTGCTGACCCCGTCGAAGTACCCCGCCGCCGCCTGCGCCACCAGCCCGGCCGCCTGGCTGATCATCATGTCGGCCGGCACCGCGATCTGCGCCGGGGCATAGGCAAAGTTCTGCGCGTTGGTGAACTGCACCGCCTGCACGATCTGGCTATTGAGCGCCGCCGTGCTATCGGGCGACGGCGTGCTTACCTGGTTGAGCAGGTGCTCGTTCATGCGCGCCATGATCGAGCGCGAGGCCGGTGCAGCGGGCGCTGGCGGCGGCGGGTCGGCGGCGGGCGTTGCTTGGGAGGCGGCGGGTTTCTTTCTGCTGAACCACGACATAATCAATCTCCCGAGGCCTCAGCCCTTCTCGCCAATCTGCATGATCAGCGCCACGGCCTTGGAGATCACCGCGTTGGAAATCTGATTCATCGCCTGCTGGCTGTTGACCGCGTTCTGCAACGACAGGCCCGCCGCGCTGCTGGCCACCTGGTACAGCGACGCGATGGCCTGGGCCGGCGCCTCGGCCACCACCTTGACGTTGGTTTGAGTGACCGCGTCGGTGATCTGGCTGTTGACCTCTGTCATACATCTCTCCTTGATGGCATTCACCCAGGTTTGGGTGTGGATAGCGGCGGCGTGCTGCGCTCATATCACTAGAACGCCCCACGCCAACGTCTGTGAATCACCTTCAGCGCAAAGCACTGCGCAGCAGTTGCACGCGCTTGCGCACCAGCGGCAGCTTCACGTGCAACTCGGCGGCGATTTGCGGGTAAGGCAGGTCGTCGACAAAACGCATCTCGAACAAACGCTGCTGCAACAGCGGTAACCGTGCGACGTGCGCCTCGATCTGCTCCAGGCGCTCATAACATTCCACCCGCTCCAGCACCGAAGCGCAGGGCGCGGCGAGCGCGGCCAAGTGATCGTGTTCAAGATCCACCGAATCATCGAACAGCCGCCCCTCGCGCTTGCTGCGCCGCAAGCTGTCGAGAAACACATGATCGAGTACCAGAAACAGAAACCCCTCAGGGTCACGAATGCGCTCCGGCGAACGCCGAAAAAACAGCAGGGCCTTGATCGCCGTGGCCGACAACCACTCCTGGCCCTGATCCAGATTGCCCTTGGCCCGCCGCAACGCCCGGCGCTTTAGCTCGCCCTGCACGGCGCGCCAACTCGCTTCGAACAAACGGTCATCGGCGGCCCATTGATCCTTGAACTCAACAGTCATCCCCATCGCCAGCACTCCTGTGCATCCTTGATGAAGGGCCAGTCTGCGAGGGCTCGACGGGGGTACGCTGTTACCTGGGGAACACTGCGGCAACTAATTCAAGGCAAACGCCTTGCGCCGCAAATGCTCAAGATCGTTGATCACCATGCGCTCCAGATTGCCGCTGATCACGCCACTGCGGCGCCACAACTGCAGCTGCACATTAAGCTTGGGACGGCTGGTATTCAGCATCGACGCCAACACCCCCTGGCTGGCGGGCAGCGACACACTGGGCAAGGCCAGCGCCAGGTCGATCTCGCCCAGGTTGGCCAACAGAAACCGCGCCAACCGCGACTCCAGCCGATGCAGGCACACCAACTCCAGCAACTCGATGGCGTGCAGCAAACGCAGCATCATCAACATCAACAAACGCCGCAGAAACGCCGGTTCCTCAAACAGCACAGCAAAATGCCGGCTACCCAACTGCAACAAGCGCGTAGGGCCACTGGCAAAGGTGGAAGACTCGCGCCCATGATCCTTGATCAACGCCGTCTCCCCCACCACCTGCCCGGCCCCGGTGCTTCCGATGATCTGCTCGCGCCCATCCGGCCCATGCACCACCGAATAAATCCGGCCCTCCACCACCAGTGCAATGAATTCGAGGGTGTCGTCCTTGAAATACAACAGCTCACGATCATCCAGCGTGCGCTCCACCATATGGGTGGCAACGTAGCGCAAGAGGTGCTCCGGCATACCTCGAAACAAATCGGAGCGAGCCAGCAGGGTTTGTCTGAGCGGGAGATCGAGCATCACGGTTCCTTTGGAATGCATGCGTTCACCTGAGGAATTGCGGCGTGGAAGCGGGTTAAAGCCACAAGAGCAAAGCAAACAAAGGGACGCGCGGCGCGGGGAGTTGTGAATGAGGGTGGCGATTAGCCATTTTTTATCGGAAATGGACGACAGGGGGCGGGGGAAATGCCGGAATGGACGCATCAGGTCGACATGGGTATGATGTCGCCCGCACAAGCATCCGTAGCTCAGCTGGATAGAGTACTGCCCTCCGAAGGCAGGGGTCGTGGGTTCGAATCCCGCCGGGTGCACCATATAGCAGTCTCGGGCTGTCTCAGACAGTCTACGAAACACCCCAAGAAGCCCGCCCCGTGCGGGCTTTCTTGTTTCTGGCTATCCGTCCCTGTCCACCCCTATAACTTCCCGCCGTGTATGCCCACGTGTATGCTTTGAGATTCCTATAACTGGAGGCATACAGGAAGTGAAGCGCTCTGAAATCAAACGCCGCCCCTTAGCAGACACCACGCTCGCAGGCCTGGAGCCCGAGCACGCTACGTATCGGGAGCAGGACGGGAATGGTCTGTACTTTCGGGTAAAACCTAACGGACAAAAATCGTGGGAGCTGCGATACAAAAAGCCAGACGGCAAATGGTCTTGGCTGGGCCTCGGCGGCTACCCGGAAATCAGTGGCTCATTAGCGAGACAGAAAGCAGCTCAACTTCGGGATGATGCATCGACTGGCAAAAATCCTTTGGTGAGCAAGCAAGCTCGCAAGGTTGCAGACCAGGTTGCTGCCAACAACACCTTTGAAGCGCTAGGCCGCGAGTGGTTTGAGGCCAGACGCACAAGCTGGGAATCAGGTACGTCTCGACGAGTACTTGGCGCACTTGAGCTTCACGTGTTCCCCGTCTTCGGCAAACGCGTGTACACAGAAATATTGCCCCTAGAATGGATGGAGTTTCTACGTGGCATGGAGCAGAAGGGGATCATTGAACAAATGGGCCGAGTTCGTGCCTTTTGCAAAGAGATCTATGACCTGGCCCGTGTAACAGGACGAGCCGTCCACAACCCCCTTGAAGGTCTCAGCAAATTCCTGCAATCACGTAGCGCTGAAAACTATGCACACGTTTCGATTGAAGAACTGCCTGCGCTACTTCGAGCGATCAACTCCTACCCTCACGCAAAGGACGTTCGTATAGGGCTTCGCTTGCTTTCCTTATTAGCATCGCGCCCGAGCGAGATCCGAGAAGCACGCTGGTCAGAAATCGATCTTTCCAAAAAGCTATGGACGATCCCAGCCGAGCGAATGAAACGTCGTCGCGAACATGTGGTGCCTCTCTCTCGACAGGCAATTGAAGCGCTCACTGAGTTACGAACACTGACAGGTGCGTACCCTCTCCTATTTCCAGGCAGGAAAGACAGGACAATCCCCCGTAGCAATACAGTCTTTCTAATGGCGCTCCACAGACTGGGATATGCCGGTCGGCAAACAGGTCACGGCTTTCGTCACATCGCGAGCACCATACTCAATGAGCAGGGTTTCGATGAGAATCACATTGAGGCCCAGCTCTCTCACGCAAAGGAAGGAATAGCAGGGGTGTACAACAAGGCGGTTTACCTGCCTCAGCGCAGAGTGATGATGCAGTGGTACGCAGATCATCTGGATGAGCTAGTAGATGGCAACATTATTCAGGGACAGTTTGGCAAGGCGGGTTGAATACGCCAACCCCACACCCATCAAAAATCGGTGTTACTGGTGTTACGCACGTTACGCACCCGATCAACCAATTGATTTTATTGAATATTTCTTGCGTAACACGTATTAAAAGAGATCCGTACACCATGTGTTACGCGTCAAAAGCGTGTTACGCCTAAGGCGCCCAAAACCTCTGGCGGCCATCTCTTATTGGTCGCCGCACGCTTAGGAGAGGCGCTGTTATCGGACTACCAGAAGGGGCTCAGGGGATTACCGTTCGTCGGAACTTCACTGGATTTTATTTCTCACGCTCCAATTTTTAACTGTATAGAAAACCAGTAGGTCAAGGTAGGACAGCCCCGAAAAAAACTGAAACTTTGCTGCGATCTTGCTGACTTAAATTGCCTTATCCATAAAACCAGCGTCGAAAACTATAAAAATAAAACTTTTAAAAAATAGAAAATCGTTTACATAGCTGGGGCCTGTACGAACTACGACAGGAAACGCGCTATGCAGCCTCACGACACTTCAGACCACTCCACTACCTCTCTCACCCCTGCTTGTCTGCTCACTACCGATCAAGTCGCTAATGCACTAGGTCTGTCCAGCCGAACGCTTGCCGCCTGGCGAAGTTCTCGCAGCAACTCACTTCCCTATATCAAAACCGGGTCTCGGGTTCGCTATCGCTACCAAGACGTGGTCGCGTGGCTTGAAACCCAACTGCGCTCACCTGCAAAAACCGCTGGAGACAGGACCTGATGGGCGCCCCAAAGCAATCTGCAAAAGTTGTGGGGCTTGCGCCCTCCACTCCACGAGAAAGTCACCAAAAGGCCCCTAGCGGATCCGCATGCTTGCCGATCAGCGCGCCTCATACGGAAATTGGACAGTTCGATCCGGCCGCCACGCTGATACGCATCAATCAAGTCATAGCCCTGACGGGTATCGGCCGCGCAACGGTTTACAAACTTATGAGCCAGCCAGAGAGCGGCTTTCCGCAAGCGGTAAAGCTCACCGACAGCAATGCGCGTGGGGCTCCGGTCGCTTGGGTATTAGCCGAAATTTTGAATTGGACAAGGGCGCGTATCGCGGCCCGCGACCGGGTGGCGGCATGACGAATCGTGTCGCTAACAAGGCCATTTTGCAGCCCTTCTCTGTACTCAAAAAAGTCGGTTTCTCGTCGCGGTGGATGCGACGTTTTGAGCTTCACAGAACGCAACAAAAACGCCTGAATCGAGTAGTTGTAGTCATGCAATGGGCAGACGGCACTTGGTGTGCACTTTCAGTACCCAGCGAAGCCCCGCGTGCCGTGATCGTGGATGAAGGGCAACAAATCGAAGCTTACGAAGATGCACGATCTTGCCTCGACGGCGACTTCCTCCCACTGCTATCCCTGCGCTGGGAAGCCAATGCCTGAAACGAAAACGCCCCCGGCGGCAACCGGAGGCGTTGAGGTAAATCTACATGCCTGAGCAATTTATTCCCCACCGAAAAAATCCGCAAGCGATCTGCACGGTTGCACTTTCAAAAAACCGACGTTACTCTCTGGCCGTCGTTGCAAATTCAACGACCGGGTTTAGCGGCCCGAGCACATACAGGCGCACAAGCGCTTCCGACTCGATTGCATGCGCTTTTTTTGTGCCTGCGACTCTCGTTTATGGTGGCTGTGCGTGGGAGACCTTCGGGTCTGCCGGGATCCTGTATGCCCGGTCCGCTAACCCGCGCACAGCTGCCACCCTAATTCGTTTAGCGGCGAACCGTGGCAGCTCCTCACATACAGGAGCTTCACCAGATGCACGCCATCAATCCGTCCAAAATTCGCGCCGCCGCTCATCGAGCAATGGCTCTCGCCGCTTTACACGCCAACTCCAGCCTCGCCACACGCCTTTCCCGTTACAACGCCCATATGTCCAAGGCTCGCGCCCTGGAAGCCGCAGGGGGTGCACAATGAGCATGCTCCCAGGCTTTGCACTGCCCGAAGATCTACTCTGCGTCAGCCAAGACGCCGAAGCCGGCCTGCCTATCGACGCGATCACCTGTGCGCTCGACCGTGCCGATTCAGTGCTCATGCTGTTGGAAGATCACTTAGACGGCGATAAACCCCTGCTTTCCAACCGCGTGCTGTCGTCTGTTATTTGGGACGTGCGCGGCACCTTGGGCTTGATCAAAACACTCACCATGTACGGTGACGCCTCCTCTGTGCCGATGGGCCAGAAAGGCGGTGCGCTGTGACCCACTCCAGCACGTGTGGACGGTCCGAGTTTTCCCCTGCCAACGGTAACGGCCAAAACCTGTTTCGGGTGAATGCCGGTATCCCGCTGGAGGACGCACTTGAAGCCGTCTCCCAGATTCTGCACCACGCCAATCAACTGATCCTCGACGCCGCCATCAGCGATGCGGGCGAGCGTTTTAGTTGGCCTGCGTTCTACCTCGGCGAGATGGCCAAGGCACTGATCGACGACGTGAACGAGGCGTTGCTTGAGTCGAGGACCGCACCATGACTCAACGCACCGGCAACACCTCAAAACGCCCCAGCTTTGCCGACGTAAAAAGCGTTGCCCTGAAGCACATCGACCGTGTGCTTGCGCACTGGCTGCCGAACGGCAAACGCGTCGATGGTGGCAAGGAATACACCGCACCAAACCCGACGCGCACGGACAAACGCGCAGGCTCACTCAAGGTCAATTTGAGCAAAGGCACCTGGGCGGATTTTGCCACCGGCGATAAAGGCGGCGACCTGATTGACCTGGTGCGCTACATCGACGGCGGCACGGACGTTGAAGCCTGCAAAAAACTGGCGGATCTGCTCAACGTCTCCACTGGTTCCGCGACCACCAAAAGCGCACCGGCCAAAAGCGCAACGCCGGAGTGGATCACGATTCAACCGATCCCGGCCGAGGCCATGAACAAGTGTCCAACCAAACACCGGCAACACGGTGTTCCGTCCAAAGTGTGGATCTATCGCGATGCTCAGGGCCAGCCGGTCATGGCGCTGTATCGCTTCGACCTGGGTCCCGATGAAGACGGCAAGCCGCGAAAGGTTTTCGCACCATTGACCTGGTGCAAGCGCTCCGATGGACAAACCACACAATGGCGCTGGCAAGGTTTGCCGGAACCTCGGCCCCTGCTGCGCTTGGATGAGCTGGCACAGCGCGCCGATGCGCCTGTAGTGTTGTGTGAAGGCGAAAAGGCTGCTGATGCCGCCGCTGAACTGATGCCCGACCATGTAGCCACGTGCTGGCCGAACGGCTCCAACTCTTGGCACAAGGCCGACCTGACGCCACTCAAAGGGCTCACGGTGGTGCTATGGCCGGATAACGATGCCAGCGGCAAGACCTGCATGGACGCCATCGAGCTCAAGCTGAATGAGCTGGGCGCAGCCTCAGTACAACGAATCTCGCTCGACGTGTTCAAGCTCAAGCCCAGCAGCAAAGGCGGCAAGCCTACGCTGATCAAGGGTGGAAAATGGGCAGACGGCGATGACGCAGCGGATGCGTTAGCCAAAGGCTGGACCGCTGGTCACGTCGCCGAGCTGGTGCGCAACGGTGAGTTTTTCGGCGGTGCCGTTGAGCCAACTGAACCCCAAGAACAGACGGCCAAGGCGCCCGCCAAACGCCCCGCGAAATCGAAAAATGATCTGTTGCCGGGCGGCTTTCGCCTGACGCCTGAAGGGGTGTTTTATTCCGGCGATGATGGCGAGGCGCGCCCCGTGTGTTCGCCTTTGGAAATCATCGCCCGCACTCGCGACGACAAGGGCCACAACTGGGGTTTATTGGTCGAGTTCGATGACCCGGACGGCGCCAAAAAGCGCTGGAACATTCCAGCCCGAACCATGACCGGCGACTTCGGCAAGGACGTACTTGGGCCACTGGTAGATATGGGCCTACGCCTCGCTGGGAGTCGGTCGGGGCGCAATGCCCGTAATGACCTGCAGAGCTATCTCGGCGGCTTCGATAGCGCCCAGCGCGCACGATTGGTGACGCGCCTGGGCTGGCACGACAACGCCTTCCTTTTGCCCGAACAGCAAATCGGCTCGCATGCCGAACACCTGCATTTTTATGAAGCCGGTGCGCAGCTTCCACCAATCAGCGAAGCGGGCTCTCTGGAGCAATGGCAGCAGCAAATCGGCGCACTGTGCATTGGTAATCACCGCTTGGCTTTTGTCGTCTCTGTGGCCTTTGCAGGGCCTCTGTTGAACCTGCTCGGGCATGAATCGGGCGGCTTCCACCTGTATGGCGACAGTTCCGGGGGCAAGACTACCCACTTGCAGGTCGCTGCCTCGGTTTATGGCGGGCCGCGTCTGGTGCGTTCGTGGCGCTCGACAGACAACGCCCTGGAGTCCATCGCCGCTGCGCACTCAGACGGTCTCCTGGTGCTGGATGAAATCGGCATGTGCGACCCGCGCATTATTGGCGAGACGGTCTACATGCTCGGTAACGGCACCGGTAAGGCCCGGGCGAATGATCGAGGACAAGCGGGCCGACAGGTGCAGGAGTGGCGCTTGCTGTTTCTCTCTACGGGAGAGAAGACGTTGGCGCAGCACATGGCGGATGCCAACAAGGAGCTGAAAGCCGGTATGGAGGTACGCATGCTCGCTCTCCCTGCCGATGCGAGCAAAGGCCTCGGCATGTTCGATGTGCTGAACGGTTTTGAGGACGCTGCCACCCTCTCCGATGCGCTCAAGGCCCGCGTTGCCAAATACTACGGCACGCCCCTCACCACTTTCCTGCATGCACTGTGTGCGCCTGGCGAAATGCTCAGATGGACGGTGATCATTCGCCGCACGGTTGAACAGTTCATCACCCAAAACCTGCCCGCCTCGGCCAGTGGTCAGGCCCAGCGTGCCGCTCTTCGCTTCGGGCTCGCAGCAGCGGCCGGAGAGTTGGCCACCGCCTTCGGCGTCACCGGCTGGCCGGACGGTACAGCCACGACCGCCGCTCGGGTGTGTCTGCATGCGTGGCTGGCCGAACGCGGCGGCGCCGGTAACTTCGAGGGAGATGCGATCTTGGCTCGGTTGCGCCAGGTCATCGAACGCTTTGGAGAAAGCCGCTTTACCCGCTGGGAATCTGCCGCCGCCAAGATCGATGAACACGGCCCACGCACGATTGATCGGTTGGGCTTTCGCAAGACGATGGAACATGGGATGGGCGACGCCCTGCACACCACCAACACCTACTACGTGCTGCCTGAAGCCTGGAGGGCCGAAATCTTCAAGGGAATGAACATCAGCGCGGTGAACAAGGAGCTGCTGCAACGGGGCGTACTTGAGCCGGGAAGCGACGGAAAAGCGTACAGCCTGATTCGCCTGCCCGGGTTAGGGCCTCAACGCTGCTACGTGGTGAAGACCGTACCAGGAACGGACGAAGGCGAGGCTAAGGCCGCCTGACGGCATGCCTGCTGATCGAGGTAGCGCCGGCTGATTACCGGCCTCGCCAGCCGTTCGACAACCATCCCTATCAACCGCAGTACCCAGAGACAATTCAGATGAACACTATCCAAGAACTGAAAGACCGCCGCGACACACTGACCCTCGAAATGGAGAGCATTCAGGGTGACCTGGCTCCCTTCGAAGAGGCGCTGGAAAGCCCGGAGGTTATCCAGCAGGGCCGTCAACGAGCCGTGCAGGATGAAATCAACGATCACAAAAGACGTATCGACTCGCGAAATCTGGAGATCAGCAACCTGAATCAAAAGATTCTTCGCCATGAGAGATTGGCAAACCGTGAGAGCTTGGCTGCGGGATATCTCAGCGATATGGCGAACTGGAAAGCCGACGAGATGGAACTCAACGAAAAGCGCAGCAGTATCGAGACCCGGTTGCAGCAGGTCCGCCAGAGCGATCAGGAAGACATGGCAAAAGCTCGACAAGCTGAAACGGACGCGGCTACCGCTTATGCACAGGCTGTCGCCTGGGGCGACGTAGAGGGCGAAAAAGCGGCTAACGCAGAAGCTCAAAAGGCAGCAAAAAACCTCACGGCTGCGGCTGAGCATCACCGCCGCCAACAACTGCTCATCACCGCACTGGAGCAGGAGCTGGTGACGATTGATCTGCATATCACAGAGGCACAAAAGGAACGCACCGAGATCGAGAATAAAGCGGCTCACCTGGCAAACACTGTGCTGGAAGAACAGTGGAATGAGGCCGCCAAAACACTGCTGGAGACCGGCGGCAAGCTGTGGGCCGCACGCAACCTGATTAGTCGTGACCCGGTTGCACTGATGAAGCTGGATATCCCTGAACTGGGCGAGCACTTTGGAAGCTGGACCTGGCGAGAACTCGCGGCTCGCTCACACCAACACAGCCTGCTTGACCTGTTGGCGGCCTAACTCAAACCTTCCCCGAAGCAACCGGCAAGGGTCGGCTGCTTCGGGCCAACCATCGGTCTAACCATGAATAAACCACCACAGAACAGTGCACAGATGCCTGATTATCTAAAGACCCGAAAGCTCCATTTGAACGGGATAATGGTCGGCATGGCAGGCGCGAAAAAGCTCAACGCGAAAGCAAACACTGAAACTAAAGTTGAGAGGCTCACGATTGATGCGATCAAGGCAGAGCTTGATTTCATTGACATCCAACTCAAAAGAAAGGGAGGGTGATACAGAAGCGAAAGCCTAGGCAACTCCTCTTCGCTAGATCCTCCCATTACAAACAAGGCTCCAGATTTTTCTGACTTCTGATCTGTGGCGGCTGTGGTCTTATGACCGCGGTCGGCCGAGGCTGTGTAAAAACGTTTTTGAGTGCGACAGGTACTCAAAACCGGACTGGAAATCGCGCGTCTACGCGAAATCCACATCTGCTGACGTGCCGATAAATTTCAGATTTAACGTAGGCGCACACACTTCAATTTTGGCGAAACGTTTTGACACCCTCGGGGCCAAAAGCGGTCGTCGGGTGTCAACGAAAAAAGTGCGCTTCAGTATGTCCTGTACGGTAAAGAATCAAGTCATACCTTCCCAGGAATTTGTCAGTATCGATCATCATCCCAAAGCGGCATACTACTTGGTGCCTTGAGGGGCGGCTTCATACGTCACTTTGAATATAGGAAAGTAGGTCATACGGAATGAAATTTCTCGACGATATAATGCAGTCAATCTCTGGAAATACAAAAACAAAGGTCGAAGATCCATTTATTGGCGCATTCATAGGGTCATGGATAGTTTGTAATTGGAATCACCTGGCGATATTAATATGGGGTGAGGGGACTGCTGCAGAACGAATTAGTACTCTCAGCGGCTACTTTAAAGACGCTCGCATACTTGAATTAAATACAATCCTTATAATCCCTTTTCTCATGACATTGCTATTTTTGTTTGCTTTTCCTTGGGCGTCGCTCTTGTTAAAGTCCTTACAGAAGTTTGCAAATGAGCGTTTGCACCAACAAGCCATATCAATTGAAGTTGGCAAGGTCAAGCAACAGGAAGCATTAAATAAGCAAAAGCTACTGGCAGATCCCGATAAGAAGTTTTTAGAACAGAACGTCCAGTTAGATATTGATCACCGACAAGAGATAATCGAACAATTAAAACTCAGAACTTCAAGATTTAAACAAAAAGCCGAAGCAGCGACAGCAGCTTTGGAAGCGGCTGTAGCCGCAGCTGCGGAAGCTAAAAGCCGAGCGATTCAAACCGAGCTTGAAGAAGAGAAAAAACAGAAAAACGCTGCACTGGAACGACAACGTTTCGATGTGGAAAGCGCTCAATTAAAGTCAACACAGGCCTCTAACCGATTTCCATCATCTTACAACTTCATGTTGGAAATCGAAGAGAGCTTGAAGGCGGATGGAATAAACTTATCTCTAAGTGGGCTTGGGGAGATAGTTGCTATGGTTTTTGGTTACGCAGGCTTTTACTCTCTGGTTCATGATGAAAACTTTAATAATGATAAACTATCACAAGTTTTATGGATCTACTACGACCCTAAAGAGTTTGCGTCAAGGCTCGAAACAATCGTGCAAGACGAAGAACCCAATATAAACTTAGAATCTGGCAACCTATTTGATCATGTGATATTAGTTCTGGAAAATCTAGATTACAAATTTCTCACAGAGGATCAAGTAGAAGAGGTTTGTAGAGATGCCTGCGAGGGCTTTAAGTATGACTTACTAAATAGGGAAGAATTTTCAGGATCCATCGCAGAGTCTGATACGATCATTGAAGAGGTTGAAATCGGAGAGTTGGACTCTTTTTCATTTAATGGTGGTTTGAGTGCTATTTTTAGCGGTTCAGCAGGCGGCTCTCATAGAAACGACTCTGAGGTCCCTGGTCGCGATATTAAATTCACTGTCGAAATTAAAAGTACGGTGCTTTTCGGTACCAGAGCTTTAGGCAAATTTGAGCTTGGTGAAGTGTCGGCAAGCTTGATTGATTACGATTATGATTATGAGATCGAAGATGACACCGATTTATCGTGGGGGCCACGCAATTGACGCTGGACAGTTGGGAAAGGCGAGGAGCCAGTGTATAACCGACACGACAGGTGCAAGTGAGTCGTTTCTGATTCCGTAGAACCTGAACGTCTGCGCTGACCGAGAGCGACCGTTGGTGAATACGGCCAAGAGAGGACGTCGTTGGACAGCGGCCACCGGCCAACTCGCACCACAGCTATCAGGCTAAAGATGTTCTTCAACGGGCTACGCACCAGAAGGCATTTTTCACTTGATTGCAGGGCGAGATCTGAGGCCGAACGAAACTGCTGAGAATCTTGATTCTGCTGCTACAATATTGACATGCCTTATAATAGCCAGCCAAATATGCTTGGCACACCAGCCGCATTCAAGGACGCTTTCAATGCGCCATTCTTTTTCAGGGATAATCGTCAGGTATTTATCTGACACAGAGATACCCGTTCAATGTGACTGCGATCAGAGAAAAGCGGTCTCTCTAGGCGATCAGCCGAAGCAGACAGCTCCAGTGCCCTCCACTGCATCTGAAAGCGAGTCCGATAGCCACGTAGACAATAATGCTAATTTTTCAACTCGTAGCTGGAAAGCCTTTACAAAAAAAGCAACTGCAGAACGTATTGCTGAGAAAGAGGCTGAAAGGCGTAAAGCCACGGGTGATCTATGGGAAAGGGAACTAGAAGACGAGCTCCATGTAAATCTTTGGGAGACAGGACGAGATCGTATTTCTCCATTTATGGATGTTGGAGTAATGATAGGTCAGCGGGACAAGTACTGCGCGGTCGTAGTTGACCTACCTT
The DNA here is from genome assembly GCF_023127895.1 of Pseudomonas sp. NCIMB 10586. Classification (NCBI taxonomy): domain Bacteria; kingdom Pseudomonadati; phylum Pseudomonadota; class Gammaproteobacteria; order Pseudomonadales; family Pseudomonadaceae; genus Pseudomonas; species Pseudomonas sp. NCIMB 10586. The sequence goes on along the minus strand of NZ_SPKQ01000037.1, from coordinate 68,063 downwards.
GGAAAGTCGAGCTGAAGGATGTTAGTGATTTAGGGGCAAGATTAAATGGCGAAAAAAGCGTAGCTGCAATATTTAACGAAGTTGTACACTATGATGGTTTTGCGGAAGGAAACTTCGCCAATATTAGCTTTCGAAAAGATGGCATAGATGAAAAGCCGTTCTCACTCCTTAGACTAAATACGCAACTTTTTAAAATCGAACCTATATTCTTAAGCGATGAGAACCTTTGCACTCGATTAACCATTGCACTACCTGGCCGCCCCGGCTTTGTTAAGCCAGAAGATAAGCGACAATCAGCTTATATACGATTTCGAATCAGGAATATACCATCAACTGTATATAGCATGAATTTCTTACAGAAAGACCGGGCGCTCATTAGTTCCAATACAGAAACCCGCATTATTGACTTTAGAATTAATGTTTTACGCGGAGTTCCGGAAGAGCTATTAAGCGGTAACGAAAAACTAGAATTTCCAAAATTCAAGCGCATTCATTGTTTTCTGACAACGATTCGTGACGAAGTCTGCGTTTCTGACACTAAAGACTATAAAGGTTATCGTTCCTTAATGGACGAAGAAGTCTGGAATGAATATATTCGCTTGGATAATAGCGTAGGGGTTTCGGAGGAGAACAGTGTTAGAAACTACCTGGGATACCAATGGACGGCAAGTAGAGAGGACAGCACAAGAGTAAAGGACTTAATAGTGCTCGGTCGATTTTCCAAGGTGAAATCGGATTATCTATCGATTATTAGATTTATAGCACTAGTACTAATATTCGGAGTTGCCGGTAGTGCTTTGTGGGACATCACCAATGACTGCATAATACAAAAATTCCCAAATGGTTGCGGTGTAAAAACTAGCTGGCTTTTTATGTACCTAGGTATTGGCTTTCTAATAATCGGGGCGAAGCCATTATTTGAAAGCGCAAAGAAAAGAATGCTACGGTATTTACGTAGTAAAAACTAACTTACTTTGGGCGCTCGAAACACGTTTAAAACTTGGCTCAGGCTCAATCAAGCCATTGAAGCTCAACTCGTCTTTTTGCGGACGGTAATAGCTATAGTATTTTTTTGCGAGCTCGAAGCCATAGTATTTAAAAAGTTTCTCAAATACATGTTTTTGCTCTTCGGCGATTGAAAGTAATGGTGCGCTATTATTCAGCGCCTCGAAAGACCTTTCAAACAGCTTCAGACCTACTCCAGTTCCTTGGAACTTCGGCAGAACACGTAAACAGCACAGTTTCTGTTCTGCTGAATCATCCTTGACGATTGCTATGCCAGCGAGTTGACCACGGCTGTGCTCCAAGAGAATTGATCTCTCACCCGATACTAGACCAGGAATAATCTTATGATTCACCCATTGATTAAACTCTGGATAATAACCAGATAATTCACAAAGGTGCCCCATAATAAGAGGCATTAACTCATCGTACGCCCACGGATTCGCAATAAGAAACTTACGATCAACAACTTTCAATAAGCCCGAATCCCACGCCATACCCCCCCCTAACACTAGTCTTGTCACCACTGAAAGCCCCTATACAAGCTCAAGCTCTCGCTGTCGGTCACAGTCGACAGCTTTAATATAGCAGAAAGATTGAGGAGGAGAGATTCCCATCCCGATATCCGATAAGCTTTTAGGCTTTTCGTATTCGTGGACAGCACCAACTGCAATCGCTACCGCTAAACTTTTACCTTCGTAGTAGCTGTCGAAATATTTTTTATCAATACCCGCATAGCGCTTCGTCCGCCTCCAGATATTTGTAGGTGAATCACTATAAATCTTCAAAACCTCAAACTCACCAACGACTTTGCCAACTGGTTTCGTTGCATAAATCACCACAGTTTTGATTTCGCTATTAGTAAAAGATACTTTTCGAAATTCAAATTTCTTTTCACCGCTAAGGATTTTGCTGGCATATTCGGGCTTAATTGACAATAATACTTTCATTTATTTCACCTTTATCCGCGATCCATCTTAGCTGAGCTTCTTTAATCCGGGTGAAATCCCATCGAGTACGAGTGCTAATTAAACATTCTTCAATTAATCGCTTTCGGATAATTCTTTTCTTCAGAGCCGCATTGTAAGTAAATTTTATTATATATGATTTTTGCTTGTTGGTAAAATATTCTTTTAGCTGCTCAATAGTAAATATGCTATAAGGCTTTGCATATTTAATAAACTGAGATTCGTTTTTGAATGATCTTATTTGACGAACCTCTTCTACCACGCCTAATGATGAAACCACTGAACGGTAATATGCTTTTCCCTTCCCGTCGTTGGTTCGGTAAATAGCAATAATGTCTCCGGGCCTCAGGCACTTTGTGCGATTTATACCTGAGATATAAATCTTGTGAATGCTGTTCGTGTGAGATACATCTTCCAATATATCATGGTTCTCTCCATTTAGTATTGAGTCAGGCAAAAATGAGGAATGGTATTGGGGATAGATAGCCAATAGATAATATTGTTTATTGGAGACATCGAAATGAGGAAAATCTTTGACTACATCTCCGGATATCTCATTTAAAGTTCGGACCAAGACGTGTTCGGCTCCATTATGACTAATTTTCTCTCCCCGCTTTTCAAATCCATAACGTTCTAGTAATGCAATGAGCCCGTCATGCTTCTCAAACACTGTTACGTAAATATAATCAACGCCTAGACTGATTGCATGATCAAAAACTTTTTTTACGAATCGTTCTCCAAGCTTTGTGCCATGGGCGTTGATTTTCAATGTGCCCACTTTAAGAGCCGTTCCCGCTGGGAGAGGTGGATCGATAGTAATGTCAGCGGCGGCTTCCTTTTTTAAATATAGGAAGCCGTCCATCCTGCGGCGGGAATTATAGAAGACGTAGGCTTCCTCTCCCGCGACTGACTTCTTCAAAAACCAATCTGTGAACTCACTATAGTCAGCTTTTAATGAGTCAAAAAAAATGTCATTGATGTTAATCTCGGAGAATTTATTATATTGCAGGCCGTTCACTTGCCGCTCCTTGATCCGTAGATCATTTTTTATTGCTATTTTCGATATCTAATATAAATCTCACAATTTTTTGCAATTCATTTCTTTGAAAAATCGCAATGGGGATACCACTTTCGCGATGAAATCTGAGCGCGCCTTCTCGCTCAGCTGTTATTAAGCTTTCTAAGACATGTAACTCCCAACTAACAGAATCCCTTAGATTTAAGCGTGCTAGTATTTCTGCGGGTTGATCTTCAATCAACAGCACTGCATCAATATTTAATGCTAAAAAAACATTAACATCGATCTTCAGAATTTCTCCCGCATTATCTAAAAGCGCGAAATGACCATCCAATATACTCTTTTTATTGGTATTTTGAAAATCATGTACTGCTTGGATTAAATGATTCTGATTTGTTGGGATGTCGCTCGTTCTTTTTAAACGGTCCCAATTCCACTCACCCCGACGCCTTTTAATTAGTGCGCTAGCGCTAACTGAAACATAGCCAAGACTACTTGCCAAAAAGTTGCAAATAGTTGTTTTTCCAACACCATATACGCCCGCCACAAATATCATCATTGTGCTAAAAAAACATGATTGTTGCGTCGACTTACAACGGAAAGCATTGCGATGGTTGCGTTATACATGGAATCCGCCCCGTAGCCTGTCGGTGGACCAGCACTCTTTGCATGACGGTACCAACGTCAGTAACGCATGTCCATGGCTCTCGAGGCAGAATATTATTCCATCGGCTTGAGCGATTACGGGCAGGGATGGTAATTGACCAATGAAGGCGGCTATAGCCGATGACAGTCGCTAGCAGTAGAGAATTTTAACCGCTCATCTCTCGCCAAAACGGCGAGCCGATCGCAACCTTTCTTGATACCTCGATGCAACGAACTTTGATACCCGTAACTCCTTATGAGTTATTAGAAACTATGACGATGAGCAAGAGCTCATCGGTTAGGTACCGGTAAGGGCCGTACTCTCCGTGCCACTGAAGCCTGTTCTCATGTTTCCCCTCCCCGTCGAGTCTGTACCCCGAAGAGAAACGGCGAGAGCGCGTATTGATCAGTTTACGAGAGGCTATGCATACCCCTTTGCTGAGACTCAGGGGATACACATGCGCCCCTGTCGGTCCACCGTCCGCTCTTGGACCAAGTGTGTAAAAACTCTTCGCCAAGACTGAAGTGTCCGTGTCTACGTTAAATCTGAAATTTATCGCCACGTCTGCAGATGTAGATTTCGCGTAGAAACGCGATTTCCAGTCCGTTTTTACACAGCCTCGGCCAGTAGCGGCCCTTCTAGGCGAAAGCCCACAGTTCGATGGCACCCGACGTAATCATCACAACTGCTCCTCCCAAGGCATTCATTGATGTAACACCTATTTGCCATGTAACACGCATATCGACAAACCGGCCACATCTGCGTAACGCCATATAAACCCTTTTAAATCATGTAGTTATATAATTGTGTAACACGCGTAACACCCGTAACACTGTTTTATTAGCGTATCCCCCTAGCCCCGTTAGCATTGCTCCTTCAGCGAAGCGCGGTGGGTCATACTCTTAACCTTGGTTCGATGGAGGGGCCCCTGAAGCATTCTTCTAGGTACGGGGAATAGAACCCGCCGGATCTCGTTAGTGGCTGGGTTCCAAAGTGAGTTGACTGGTTGACCGAGTTGACCGGGCCAATCGTTCACTATCCTGAACGAAACCCATGACCGTTACAGATCCGGTAAGGATGCCCTTTTCTCTTCAAGATCCTTTCAATTTCAATGTTGAAATTTCAGTAAGCTGGTGCGGCTGCCGCTACCACGATCCCGCGGGTTTCATGCCCCGTGTGTTTAAGAATCCCCCAGGGGCCCCGCCAATTTCCTCAGCGTAGATCAGACAGCGGCTATTCTCCGGGCGGGTAACCAACCCAGAATGCATGAGTTTCGGACAATGACTCGTACGGCAAACCACGGAGCTCATGAGCGTCACGAACTCTTGAGTCGTTCATCACAAAAATCAGCGCGGCCATTCGGTGACTACCATCAACCAGGTGAATTTGAGCAGCTGTATTCACGATCACAGGTGGCTCGGTGAATCCTCCTAATTTCAGAAGGTCACCCACTTGCCGAAAGAAACGCCCTTTGCTGCTCTCCCCGAGAAATATGGTCAACAGCGTTTGCTGACCATAGGCATGACCCAAGATCATGTCATGCAGATCTCGAAGCTCCTTCTCAGTAAAGGTCAGTTGGTCTGGTCTCAAATACTCCAATTTCCAGACCACAGTGCGCCAGTAGTGAAGTGGCTTTTTTAGGATTGATTGCCAACGTGCAATCTTCATCGTCGGATCGGCGTTGAATACCGGCGGCCACCCTATGTCCTCCGCGAAGGGAAGTAGCCAGTGATAGATCAGGCTTTCCGGAAAATTTGGCAGCTCCCTACGGATGTCGTTGAACATTTGCTCTTGAGCTTCGGTTGCAAATACCAAGGGTTCGAAATCATTTTCAAGAGGCACGGTAATAACCTTCCTGCATAGCGCTGAGCTTCAATCTACACAGCTTTGCAACCCTCAGCAGCCAGCACCGTGTATGCCAGCTTGTATGCCTAACCGATCAACGCCCGACAAAGCCCATATAAACCGGGCATAAAACCATCCAGTTCAAACGACGCCGGGGCACCAGATATGAATGAGAAAGCCCCAAGATCGTGAGATCTGGGGCTTTTTTGTGCGTTTCGACTCAGCGCTTGCGCAACACCTCCAACCGCGCCGGCAGATCCTCCTTCGGAAAGCGCTTATGCAGCGCCAGCAGCTTTTCATCAGCCGCCTTGCTCTCCCCTGCCTCACGCAGCCTCACGATGGCCTGCAACTCCTGCTCCAACGATGGCAACGCACTCGGCGCCGTCTTGCTGAGTCTTTCCGCTGGCGGGGCCGCCATTACGTCAGCGATTTCAGCCTGTGCAGGCGCACTTTCAACCCGTGGCGCCATCGCCATGCGGGCCATTGGCGCGGGGGCGGAAAACGCTTGCGGCGCTGGGTGGGCGGCTTCTTCGTGGCGCAGGGCGGAGAATGTCGCCGTAGAGATTTCGGGTTGCGGCACGGGGGAGCGCATGAACACGCCGATCATCAGCGCCAACCCGGCGACGGTGGCGAATGCCATTTGCCAGCGCGGGCGTTGGCAGGCTTGCAGCCAGCGTTGCCACAAGCTGGGTTGCGGCTGCGGGGTTTCGCGGCGGGCGGCGTTGAGGATGAAGGCGTCGAGGGACGCGGGCGGTTCGCCGGTGCTGTGTTGACGGTAGTGCTGGAGCAGCGCGTCGTCCGGGGTGTGTCGGGGGTCATTCATACAGGTACCTCCTCGGCCAGCAGGCGCCGCAATTTTTGTAGGGCGTAGCGCAAGCGGCTTTTTACGGTTTCCAGCGGGGCGCCGGTGAGGGTGGCGATTTGCGGCACTTCGAGGTCGCCATGCAGGCGTAACAAAAACACCTCGCGCTGGTCTTCGGGCAGTTCTTGCAGGGCGGCGTCGAGGCGCGCCTGGTCGCGGCTCAGGCTCAGTTGTTGCTCGGGGCCGACGCTGTCGTCGGGTAGGGCGTGCAGTTGTTCGTCGTAGCTGTCGTGCAGGGGGTTGTGGATGCCGTGCCTGCGCCAGTGGTCGATCAGGCGGTTGCGGGCGATCTGGAACAGCCAGGTACGAAAACTCGCCCGGCCTTGTGGCTGGGTGGTGCTGCGGATCAGGCTGAGCCAGGTGTCTTGATAGATTTCTTCAGCCAGGTCGGCTTTGTTGCACAGGGACACGAGGAAGCGGTACAGGCCCTGACGGTGGCGCGTGTAGAGGGCTTCAAATGCGCCAGCGTCGCCGGTTCGGTAGCGGGCCAGCAGCGATTCGTCGCTGGGTGGATCGTCTGGGACGGCCATGTAATGGGCGAACTCCTTTTTGTCAGCCGAAGCAGGATTACTGTGGGAGGGGGCTTGCTCCCGATAGCAGTGGGTCATACAGCACATCGGATACTGACACACCGCCATCGGGAGCAAGCCCCCTCCCACATTTGAACATCGTTGTAGGCCAGATCAGGGTTTGAGGCTTTGGGCCAGTTCCACCAGTTGCACGAATTCGTTGCGCAGGCCGAACGGGTCATCGCCGCGGGCCGAGCGGGCAAGTTTGGCGGTGTCTTGCAAACTCATGTTGCCAGTGTAGCGGCCATCCCCCTTGAGCTGTTGGGCGAACGCGGCAACGGCAGAGGAGAAGCGCAGGTCGTCGCTGGCCGGGGTGGCCTGGTTGGCGATAGGGCGCTCGATCAATTGGCTGTTGCCGCCCGCAGCGGGCTTGTAGCGCACCCGTAGCATCGCCAGCTCGGCGGATTTGCCTTCGGCCGTTGGTGCATTGGCATATCGCAACGGCTCCAGCCAACCCTTCTCGCCCTTGGGCACGATTTCGTACAGCGCGGTCACTGTATGGCCTGCGCCGATTTCGCCGGCATCGACTTTGTCGTTATTGAAATCCTCACGCTTCAAGGCGCGGTTTTCATAGCCCAGCAGTCGGTATTCGCTGACCTGGGCGGGGTTGAATTCCATCTGCAATTTCACATCCCGTGCGATCACGGCCAGGGTCGAGCTGAGTTGCTCCACCAGCACCTTGCGCGCTTCACGCAGGTTGTCGATGTAGGCGTAATTACCGTCGCCCGCGTCGGCCAGTTGTTCCATCAGGTGTTCGTTGTAGTTATCCACACCGAAGCCGAGGGTGGTCAGGGATACGCCGCTTTTGCGCTGGGTCACCGCCATTTGCTTGAGGCTGTCAAAGTCGCTGATGCCCACGTTGAAGTCGCCATCGGTGGCCAGCAGGATGCGGTTGATACCCTTGTCGATAAAACCTTCGCGGGCCATCTGGTAGGCCAGTTCGATGCCGGACGCGCCTGCGGTGGAGCCACCGGCGGTGAGTTGGTCGATGGCGTTGCGGATCTTGGCTTTTTCAACGCCCGAGGTGGGCTTGAGCACCACGCGGGATTCACCGGCGTACACCACCAGTGACACGCGGTCCTGATCGCGCAGTTGGTCCACCAGTAATTTCAGCGTGCTTTTGACCAACGGTAAGCCTTCGCGGCGGTCCATGGAGCCGGACACGTCCACCAGGAAGACCAGGTTGGCGGGCGCCAATTCTGCCACGGCTTTATCGGAGGCCTTGATACCGATGCGCAGCAGTTTTGTACGCGGGTTCCAGGGCGTGGCGGCGAGCTCGGTGGTGACGCCAAATGGGGAGCCATCGGTGGGCAGTGCGTAGTTGTACGGGAAGTAGTTGACCATTTCCTCCAATCGCACGGCGTCTTCGGGCGGCAGGCGACCTTGATTGAGGAAGCGCCTGACGTTGGCATAGCTGCCAGTGTCGACGTCGGCGCTGAAGGTGGAGACCGGGGTTTCGGCGACGCGATGCACCGGGTTATCCGGCAGGTTGGCGTATTGCTCGCGGGGTTCGCTGCGGTAGTCCATCGTCGCCATTTCTCGCACCGCCATCGGTGCCGGCATCGCCATACGCTTGATCACTGCATTCTGGATCGGCGCGCTGTGAAGTTCGGCGAGAGGCGCGGGTTCAATCGGCTTGGCGACGTCGGGGGACGATGACAGCCCACACCCGGCCAGCGCCACCAGCAGGGTGACGGCAAAGCTTTGGGCAGCAGGACGCAGCAAGAGCACAGAGCGGGACATGGGCTGAACCTCGTGAATGAATGATCCGTTCAACAGCTCAGACGTAACGCAGCACCGGTACGGGTTAACCACGGATATTTCTTCGCCCAATTGCTGCGTCACACTTCGAGACACAAGCAACTGAACCGGCCATCACCACAAACCACATATCGAGAGTTCGCCTCCCTGTCAGAACAGTCTATTTATTGATGCCTTGGGAGGCTTTTTACATCAGAGAAATCGCGATGAGCTCCGTAAACAATACCCTCACACACCGCTATGAGCCGCCTTCATTCACCGAACGGCCCAGCTATGCCGGGGCCTCTTCAGACAAGCTGTCCTACGCCACCGAGCAAGCGGCAGAGCAAATCACTCGAACGGGCTATCGTTGGAAAGTGCAGAACCCAGACGGCACCACACCTATCGGCTATCGTTTTTTCACACCTTCACAAGCCACCTACAGCACACCCACCGGCGCTAACGAGTTCTCACCGTCGCAAAAAGAGCAGGCCAGGCGCGCCATGCAGTCTTGGGCGGATGTCGCCAATATCTCCTTCACTGAGAATGCACCCGAGGCCAATGGGCAGCTGTTACTGGGTAATGACCCGAACCAGACCGGCCTGTCGGGCCATGCGTCTTATCCGGGCATCTACAGCGATGGCACCCAAGCCTGGTTCGCGTCAGACGGCATAAATCGCCCCTTCACTCACGGTAGTTTCAGCCGGTACCTGCTGGCCCATGAGATCGGCCACACCCTGGGCCTCATGCATCCCGGCAAATACAACAATGGCGGCAGTTACGCTGAAAACGCCCGCTACGCCGAGGACAATCGCGCCTACAGCCTGATGAGTTACTGGTGGGCAGGTCATCTGGGCCATGATCACAACAAAAACCGCCAAACTCACTATGCCAGCGCGCCGCTGATGGACGACATCACCGCCATCCAAAAGCTCTACGGTGCCAATTACAAAACCCGCGACACCGACACGGTGTACGGCTTCAACTCCAATACCGGGCGTGACTTCCTCAGCCTCAACTCCGCGGACGACGCGCCCGTGTTCAGCGTGTGGGATGGGGGCGGCAACGACACGCTGGATTTCTCGCGGTTTCATCAGGACCAGACCATCAACCTGAAGGCTGAACACTTCTCCGATGTCGGCGGCATGAAAGGCAACGTCTCCATTGCCAAAGGCGTGACGCTGGAAAATGCCATCGGCGGCACGGGTGCTGATCGACTCATCGGCAACCACGCCGATAACCGCCTGACCGGTGGCCTGGGCCAGGACACCCTTACCGGTGGACAGGGCAGCGATACCTTTGTGTATAACAACGCCAGCGAGTCGACCGCGCAACGCCCCGACCTGATCACCGATTTCACCAGCGGGCAGGACAAGATCGATGTGGCTGCCGCGCTGCAGGCCGCGGGTATCAAGGACCTGCAGTTTGTGCGCCGCTTCAGCGGCCGGCCGGGCGAGGCGTTGCTTGGTTATGAGCCGAACACGCGCCAGCACAGCCTGGCGATTGACCTGGATGGCTCGGGCCAAGCCGACCTGTATATCAAGAGCCAAGGGCCAATCAAGCCAAACGACGTGATCAGCCGAGCTTCCCAGCCGAACCGTGTGCCAACCCCACCCGCCCGAGTTACGCCGCAACCACCAACAACTCCGCAACCGCCGACGCCAGCGCAGACAGCACCGTACAAGCCCCGCCCCGAGCCAATGCTCGCCCCACAACAAGCGCCGTTCTCCTTGCAGAACTACGCCAACGCATCCCTTAAGGGCACGCCGATGCATACCGCGGCCAGGGCCGTGGGCAGTATCCGCGAAGTGACGGTCACACGGGACTCATGGGGCTATGAACGGGTGCATACCCGTTCGTTGGGTACCGGCTCGCTGATCAACGATGGCAACAGCGTACTGACCAACCAACATGTGCGCGACGCGCTGGCCAAAGGCAGCAAGCTCGAACTGTGGCTGGGGTATGAACAAGACAGCACCGGCCGAATGAAGGTAGAGCGCAAAGTGCCGCTGGACCCCACGCCACTCAGTGGCGACGCCCGGTTGGACTATGCCGAGCTGCGTGTCGACTTGCCCGTCGGCGAGAAAAAAGCCTTGGCCGAGCAGTTCCGGCCGCTCAAGTTGGCCTCCGGCCCCCAGGTATCGCCTGGGCAGAAAGTCTTTATGCCCAACCATGGGCAAGAGGCCCTCGGCATTTCATTTCTAAATACCAAGGGCCAACCCACCACACTCAAAGGATACGACCAGCACAGCCCTTATCAGGGCACGGTCTACCATGATGCCTTCAAGAAGCCCGGCACTTCCGGTTCACCGCTGATCAGCGTCGACACCGGCGAGATCGTTGCCTTACACAACGGTTCCATCGGCGCCAGCGTAAACGGGCAGCGCGACTCCATGGGCACGGCCACCCGCATCGACTTGATCCAACAGCACCGTCGTCAAAGGTGACGCGGTTCAGTCCGTGCCGTACTTGGGATTACGCGGCCCGTACAGAAGCCCGGTGCGTTGCCCCGCCGACAGCAGGCGCGCACTGGTGATACCGGCAATCGGATGCGCCGCATCGGTAGAGCTGTTGATCACCTGCTTGACCGCGGCCGTGATCAACATGCCCACCAGGCCGCCACCGTTGTTATTGCCCTCCTCGCTCGACGCCCGCGCCGAACCGGTCCACAAGGTGGTGCCGGTGCGCAGGTCCACCAGTTTGGCCGAGGCCGTCACCGAGGTGTCGCTGGAGATCAGCATGTACTGGGTGCCGTACTCGCTGATGGTGATGTACAGCGCCGCGTCCGCACCAAAGATGTCATGCAGCTTGGCCGGTTGTACGGCCTGGATATCGTTGGCGGTGGTCAGGCCGTTCTGGCGGAAGGTTTCGTCCACCAGGGCAATCGGCAACACGTAGTAGCCGGCTTCGGCCAGTGGGTAGGTGACTTGCGACACCAGGCTGTAAGACGCCTGCACTTCCGGCGATTCATTGATTGGCGGCAGTACCAGGATCGACTTGGGCCGCGCCTGTTTGTACGCCGAATAATCAACTGTCTTGGGCGCGGCGCAACCGCCGAGCAACGCCAGGGCCAGCAAGGCGCCGGTGAGTTTTAACAGGCTCATTTGGTGGCGACTCCGGCTTTGGCGTTTTTCAACAGAAAGTCCATGTACGCAGCGGACTCAGGGAACAGCGCCTTCTCGGTGCGAAACTCCTGCACCATCTGGTCATCCTTGCCCATGTTCATGTACAGCATGCCCAGGTGCGCGTGGTAACCCGGCGGGGCCTTGCGGCCACTGGCATTGATCTTCTGCAGATCGCGCTCCAGTGCTTCCACCTGCGCTTCCTTGGGCTCACCCTTGAAGTACTCGTAAACCTGCGGCTGGTAGCTCTCCCATTGATACAGGGGCTGGGGCGCCGTCTGGCACCCGGCTACCGTTGCGATTGCTGCCAGCGTCAGCGCCAACTTCACTGCCTTGCTCATCCGTGTACTGCTCCTTGTGGTGTGGCTGATCAGTTACGCGGGTTCCAGGCGCCGGCGTTGATGCCGTCGACCAGGCGGTTGATCGCTTCGCGCATGGCCAGGTCCAGCACCTTGCCATTGAGGGTGGAGTCATAGCTGGCGGTGCCGCCGAAGCCGATCACTTCACGGTTGGACAGCGCGTACTCACCGGCGCCCTGGGTGGAATACACCACTTCGGAGGTGTTGATGTTGACGATATTCAACGCGACTTTGGCGTAGGCCACTTGGGTCTTGCCACGGCCGAGGATGCCGAACAGCTGGCGGTCGCCGGTTTCCTTGCGGCCGAATTCGGTCACATCGCCAGTCACCACATAGTCAGCGCCCTTGAGCTTCTGCACGGTGCCTTTGATTTTGGCTTCCTGGGAGATTTCGCCCATGTTGTCGCGGTCCAGCACGCTGAAGCGGTTGGTCTGCTGCAAGTGGGTGATGAGGATGGTCTTGGCCTGGCCGCCGAGACGGTCGACGCCATCGGAGAAGATGCCGCGCATGTAGCTGGAGCGGTTGTCGAACTTGCCCACGGCAATCGGCACACGCACGCCGGAATAGGCGACGTGGGCGCTGGCGACTTGCTCCACCGGCATCGCGCGGTTGCTCTCGGTGGCGCAACCGGCCACGGTCAACAGCGCCGCGGCGGTGAGGCCCGACAGCAGGATTTTGGACAGTGTCTTCACAGGGTGCTCCTTGGGTGAGGAAATCAGCGTTGCCGGGTTTTCCAAGGAGTTAGGCAGCCTGAAAACGCGCTGGCCTGAATTCTTCCCTGAAAGACGGTGATGCAACGGCTGCGGCATTTTACGGGGTTGAGAGCGGTTCTCAAGTTGTTTCGGCCGTATGACTGCCGACCGCAATACTCAAAGCAACGAAGATCCAATGTGGGAGCTGGCTTGCCTGCGAAAGCGATAGTGCAGCAACAGATGCAGCGACTGACACACAGCCTTCGCGGGCAAGCCCGCTCCCACAGGGGAACTGCGCTTAACCCTGACTGGCATTAGCCCAAGCCCGCCCACCAACAGCCGCCAGCCTTCGCACAGCCCTACTTGAGCTCCTTCACCAGGTACTGCGCAGAAATCTGCGTAATCCCGGTCAACGCCCGGCGCAAAGCTTCAGGGTCCGTGCGGTAGGTTAACGGCGTATAGCCATAAACGTTCTGACCATTAAACGGCGTAACCGCTTCAAAGGTGCGCCAGATCATCTCATCGCCGCGATCCATCTGCGCTAACACGTTAAGGGTCGGATAAATCACACTGCTGAAACCCTGGGTCAGGCGAAAGCCCCACTCGGACACGGTCAGCTGAATCTGCGCATCGGCGGGCTCATCGTCGCCGACCACCTTGAGCGTCGAAGTCTTACCCAACTCATCGACAAAGCCCTGCTTGAGCAACACGCCTACATCGAGTTTTTCCGCCTCCATCACCGTCAGAATAGCCACCGGCGTCGGCATCTCGGCCAACTGCCCGAGCTTCATGCCCGCGGCAAACCCGGCGCCACTCAACGCCGCAGTACCCAGCTTGGACGCCCCGCTGGCCATGCCAACACCGGCGCCAACCCCGGCACCCAGGGCCGCGCCCCAGGCTTGTTCACGGCCGAAGTACACCATGTTCTTTTCCCACTTCACGGGCAGGACTTTGACGGTGTTGATCTGCGCGCGGTTTTCGGGGGTGAGGGGGTGGCTGACGCAACCGGCGAGGATGAGGGTGGCGAAGAGAATGAGGAGGAGGTTTTTCACATTGGTCCTTTAATGTTTGGGGTGAGGCTTTCGGATTTGCGTGGTCGTAGTGCGTTTGTTCGTGGGCAGTATGTAGGCAATAGGTGGCAAGACGTTAGCGGCTGCGGGCACGCTCCGAAGCAGCGGCATTTTGATGCCTTGCGCGGGCTTGGTGGTGCGGCTTATAGTCCGGCCGTCGCTCAAAAAGCGACCGGGTTTGGCGACCCGAAGAACGAGCCCTCAATAATCAATAGAGAGCTTAATGATGAATCGATACATCCCCCTCACCGGCCACGACTGCACCGTCCCAGCCCTGATCATCGACACCCAGGCACCTCTCGACGTCCTTCACGACGCCGCCGTGCACCGCATTCGGGCCGTCACCCAACTGCTGGAAAACCTGGCCTTTCGCGAACAACTCAGCAGCGATGCCGTAGTACTTTCAGACTTCGCCCATTTGCTGGCCATTCCGCTGCGCGATGGGTGTGACTTGCTGGATGTCATCAGTCGCAGGCTGAATGCCGATCCGTCCTGAGTGAAAATCGGGCGGCCTTTGTGTCGCCCGCTTTGTGCGTGAGCAATCCACCAAATAAACCGGTCCCCTTATCTGCTTCCTCCTAATTTAAATAAACCTGTCCCCTTTTCTGCTAAAAATCATTCACGGCCTTCTGACAAGAACGGTCGGCATTCATGGCCTGGGCCAGAAACATCGACAGCGTTTCAGTCGGCGGGAACAAGCGTTGACGATGCTTGGGAATCACTGACTCGACACGCTGTAGCAGCGCCGGATCGGCTAGCAGCTTAAAGAATGCATGGGCGTTGCTGTTTTTGGCGTGCTGCTGAATGCGCTGCTGTTGATACCTGACGATTTGACGTCTACGATTCACGCGGGCTGTCCTTGTTCGAGTGGTGTGTGTTCGCAACTATCACCGTAGACCAAGGACGGCCTTTTTTCATTTTTCTTTATTCATATCAGCTGGTTAGCTGTTAAGGAAGTGCCATTCAGGGCGAACTTATTAAATTTGCTTTTTTCTACTATCTTTACAAATTCAAATAAACCCACCCCTTTTATATAACCCTCCTTGACACAAATCAAATGGACAATCAATCACACTCAAAAATTAATTTCACACTTTTACTCACGGATAAACGAAATTCGTCTTTACTTGCCCACCAACATCGTAACTCATCACAAAAGAACTCCAGTTCTCACCCCGCGATGCTGCGCTAGCCTTCAACTCCTTAATTAATCGATACAAAACAGCACCATTGAAATCAGTTTGCGGCTGCTCATTTACCACGCCATTTTTCTCAATGGAGATTTCTTCAACCATGTATCCATCGCACACCTCAGTCTCATACCTGAAGGCATCATAATCTTCAACAATTCCTGACTGAAGCAATTCAAATATACTTTTAACAATTTCTATATCTTTGGTAATCATTCTTTATGCTCCGGTATTCTGCGAGCTTCATTTTCAAATCGAACAGTTTGACGCTTTCCATCGATTATATAAGTAACATCCAACGTATCTGGGCGCAACGATCGAGGATCTTCGCGATTAAATTTTATAGTTGTCGGTCCTACTACTTTATTTGGATCGTTCAAAGCGCTCTTGATTTTGTGTTCGTAAAATACCTTATACGCTGAGCTATTGAAATTCTGATCTTGGGCGAACAAGTTGTAACCATCGCATGTCCCACCCTGACTACACGCTTGTGCGTGTCCGCCTACATCAGTTTCTCTACCGGTCTTCCCAGCAGCAGTTTGCCTCGCGTCCCGTGGAACCTTGATATCAACCGGGGTGAACGTGAGCTCTTCGACTAGACCTCTACTGTCGGTTACAAAAGTAGTGCCGTTGTCCAGCTCATAACGCTGGTTGGGCATACGTGCTTCTGGATTGTTGAGCATTTCGTACTCAGGCGATCCTTTGACTGGCTTACTGCTGTCGACTTTGATTGTTTCAGCCGTTGGTGTGTCTTGACGATTCTAACAAAAGGGGACAGATTTATTTAATAGCTCCCAGCGCAAATTTAAATAAATCAGCACCCCCTTTTCTCGCGTCATTTAACACAGCACACCTGATCATCAGAAAGATAATAAAGTCCCTCCAGCTTTCCGCAAATGGAAGGAAGACCGAAAACCGGTTCTGAGGCATAAGAAATAGGCAACTCGGATCTAATCAAACCGGCGAACTCCGAACTTTCCCACGCGGGAGTTACTATACCGCTCCAAAAATTTACTGTGCCCCCCTTATCAGACAATATAAAAGGCTTTACGTATTCAATTACGGCATTGGAGTCCCAATATAAATAACCGCGATACACAGCGCCACTTTCACCAAGAAAATCATTTCGAACGATAATCTGAAAATCTGAGCACGTTTCCTGTTCGGCGAGGGGGCGTACAGTTGATTCATCCTCCACGGTGTCGTCCATCGGAAAAAACCAAACGCTATAGCTATCAAGATCATCAATCGTTAGCTCATATACTTGTTTGTCCGACACAAATCGCCCCTATGTAATTAAATACAACAAAAGGGGGGCAGATTTAATCAATGGTCTTTGCACTACCACCACGAATTAAACAAATTCGCCGCCTTCCCCAAACTACCTGAACAACTAGGTAACGGTTTCTTGATCACCATTAACAGAATCAAACAGTACGCCGACAACACCAGCCGCCATAAATCGCCGTTTCACTTCTTCACTTACTATGACCGCACCCAAATATTTTTTAAGTCTAAATATATGACTTGATCCGACCCTGCCCGGGTCAACTACCAAATTGTAGAAAGCACGATAGTTGCCGGCCATATCTGGCCTAACAGGATCATCTACCTCAAACTTTTTATAGCGAGAGCGCTTTTCATCCACGCAATCGATTTGCGTTTCTATAATCATCAAAAAATAGCTCTGGCAAACCACTTTATGGTTTATCTTAACCGGCTCAAAAACGACATGCTGATAAAGTTCGTCTATCTCTGGCAAACCGGCGAGCGAATTTTTTGCCCTCTCGCTTAAAACAGGAACACTGGCGTATCCAGCGAGGGAATAATCAACTTCTTTACCGTCGAACCTTACATCGAGGGTATATGTGCCTGGCTCCGTAAAATTAACTGCAGGATCACTGAAATGCCAGTTATCTACATGATGTACATCTCCGAGCACCCACCTATCGCAGACAGTTACATCTTGTCGCATTAAGTAATATCTCATTTCAGTCCCTCGTAAGCCATTTATCAACTTCACTACCCACGATTACTGCTTCTGACTTAATCCCTTCCAATATTTTTGTCACGAATCAACGAAAAAAGGGGACTGTCTAGTCCTGAAATAGGTTTACACCTGCTTCAGGACTAAACAGCCTTTAAACTCTAGTCTAGATAAATCTGCCCTCTTTTCTTGTCCCTTTTCTTCAGTCCCCTTTTCTTAAACTTATTCATCATCCCAAAACTGCCCCGGCGGCGCATAGTTGCCATCTTCCAAGATGCTGCACCATCCAAAAAGCCTATAAAACATTTCAAGATCCAATATTTGGTAGATATCAATATCAACTTTTTTTAACGACACCCGACCGTGTGCATAGTGAGAGTATTGCCCACCTACCCCACCTATCGCTCTTTTTTCAAGTTCTGCACGATCCCACTCCAGAACGGTTCCTGCAGCTTCTGGCAAAGGGTCCAAAAATTCAATTTCAAACTCCGTTGCAATTTTGCAAATGCAAGGAATCAGCCTTTGCTCGAGCAGGCTGTGGGTTAACAAATTCTCGGGAAACTTAATGCTTAATTTCATTTCAGAGCATCCTTTGGAACAACAACATAACCTGAAAAATTCTTTTCAAAAGTAGTCGCGGGGCTAAAATACTGCTTACCATGAGGATCACGAATTGCTACGACAGAAATGCCATTTCTGGTCGTAATGCCGTCGACCACAACAAAATGGGAAAATCCAAGAATAAAGGGGACAGATTTATTTAATAGGCTTTATTACCGCTATCTCGAATTAAAATAAATCCGCCCCCATTTCTCCGAAATTTTATCCCGCAGGAACCGCATCGATATCAAACTCACCTTGCTCGTCAATTTCGACGTCCGCTCTCAACACCTCAAAATCGCAGCCCCCTAAATTCAAATGGACATTTATTTCATACACTGCACTTGAGGAGGGTCTTATAAATTCGACCTGAAGAGAATAATCTCCTTCAGGCAGTTCTAGAGGAACCGTACTCGAAATACTACCAACCTCAATATTTCTATCTATTACCGAGAAGGGAACTTTAAAGGCCCGAACCACGTCTGCGCTTATAGCGGGCACTTGTTCGTTAATGAAAAAGCTAATTATATGATCCCCTTCGTCAATCAAAGCTCTAAAAGAGACACTCCCTAACCTCCACGCAAATCCTTGCGCATAACTACGATCACTCCAATCATTATACGGCTGATCAAGCGAACTCAAAAACACGCAAAATTGCGAATAAGACAAATATATACTTTCTCTAAACCTAGCCATTAGTCCACCACCTTAATTCTGACTTTCTCGCCATCGGGCAGTCCGCGACATGCATTACCTATACATGCGCCAGCCCCCATATTATCTTTCGGGCTTATGGGTCTAACACTCGCTCCAGTCCCACCCTCTTTAAACATTGCCGGTGGATACTCATCTAACTGTTTCCCAGGGACCTTAGGAAGACCACCAATAGAGTCCTTTCTGTTTCCGGGAGCACCAGGCCTATCAATTGTTAATACATCAGGATGACCGGCATTTTGCGCATCTGAAATATGCTCTGCCGCTTCCCCATATTTCCCACGGGATATTAATATTTCCTTTGACACTAACGGTACGTCAGGAGACGCAGTTTCACCCTGAGTAGCTTTCCCTTTCCCAGAGCGAGACGGCAATGCTACTCCGACTCCAGCCTTTATAGCCTCTGCACCCAGTTTAACCAATGCTCCGCCACCTGCAGAGCTGATATCTGCTGCAATTTTGCTAGAAGCGTCGAGGTTGTTCCCTATCACAAAACCTACAGCGGAGGCAGCGCCACCCTGCTTTTCGGATCGAAGCCTACCTACCAGATCGACAAGTTTCTGGTCATCGTTCGCCAAGGAAGTAGCAATACCTCGGCAGCGTTGCGGATCGCGTGCGCAAAGCGCATCCAACTCGTCATTTCTCCGCTGATCAAGTTCCGCATAACGCTGCCTGACCTCACGCTTCTCTTGCTCGGTAGTCTTGCTATCTACCTCCCGAAGCATTTCCTCGACTTCTTCGTGGTAAAGATAGTTAAACGTCGTTGCCTTCTGAGCAATCTGAGAGCCCTTGTCCAAATCTCCGTCGACAGCCGCTGCCGCTAGCAAGCCTGTTAGTTGTGAAAGCATCAGCGTGATGTCGTCATTGCCTTGAGCAGCCCACACCAACTGATTGATGAGTGCCTCATTCAGCCCGGCAGCGGCAGCACCGGTTTTGAAATCGCTACCTGTGGCTTCAGCCAGCAATCCCCCCATCAAAGCGTGCGCAATAATCTTTTGAGGGCTGCCATTGGGGAACGTGACGTAATCACCCACCCAATTAAAACCGGTAGCCATTGCAACGTTG
Organism: Pseudomonas sp. NCIMB 10586; assembly: GCF_023127895.1. Classification (NCBI taxonomy): domain Bacteria; kingdom Pseudomonadati; phylum Pseudomonadota; class Gammaproteobacteria; order Pseudomonadales; family Pseudomonadaceae; genus Pseudomonas; species Pseudomonas sp. NCIMB 10586. The sequence goes on along the minus strand of NZ_SPKQ01000037.1, from coordinate 48,614 downwards.
CCAGCCTCTCCCAACAAGGCCGCATTGAAGTTGTCGCCAAAGCTTCCCCCTTGAATGGCCGTCGATATTCCGCTAGAGATCACCGCCCGGCCACCGGTACGCAGCGCGATATCGCCCGCTGACGTCCAGGTGAAAATATCTTTGGAGGAGTTCGTAACCGCCAAGGTTGAACCCGTACTCGGGGTAACACCTTGGACTGTGCTTGTACTTGTGCCTGCACCTGCGCCGTCAGCACCAGCGAACCAATTGGTGTCGGCATACTCAAGAGCCCCCGCCGTGAACCCGGCGACTGCTGCGCTTTTCAGGCTATTGGCGCTGACCGTTTCCTTAAGCGCTGCACCCAAATTGCCTTTGTTGTTGATGGTGCTGGTGACTGCCGTCGTACTCAGGCTGGTGCTCACCGCAAGGGTGGCTCCCTGCAACCCGAATCCTACCGGCCCCATAATCGCCGCCATCATGATCGCAATCGCAATCTTGGCACCGGCACCCAGCCCCGAGTTGTCGTACTTGAAGCTCTCGTGAATCTCTTTCACCTGGCGCCAATCAATGTCGCCACGTGCCTCAGCTTGCTTGAGCCAGGCCAAATTAGGATCAGCCTTGACCATCGCATCAACGGTCTGGCTTACAGTCTGCTGATCGACCTGTTTGACGTCGATACGAATGCCTTCGGCGGCCTTGATGACAAGCTGTCCTTGGGCAACCAACTCGCTCTGACGCAAGGTTTCGTCTGTATTACCTTTGCCCTTAGCGCTGAACCACGAGAGGTCGCTTTTGCTCTTAGTGTGGCTCTCATCGTGCAGGTCCTTGACGCCTTCAAAGACAATTGCACCACCGCTATCAAGGATGATGTCCTTGCCGCTATTAAGCTTCGCAACTTGATACAGCTGGTCGCCGTCGCTTTTAAGGACTAGGTTGCCACCTGTCTTGATCTCGGTCCCTACCTGGGTGGTGCGGGTCACTTCATCCATCTGCGCCTTTTTAGCGCCCCAGCTTCCCTTCTCCTTCATGTCATACAACGTATGCGTACTGTTCTCAGCCGCCAACAAACTCAACTTATCCCCGCTATACAGATAAGCCTCATTCCCCGCACTGATCCTGCTCGCCACAATCGTGGTGTCACGCCCAGCCTGGCTGACAAAATCCCCCCCCGCCGTCAGCACGCTCGCCACTTGAGTGGTCTGGTCGTCCGAGGTCTTGATGCGTTTTTTGCCGTCCTTTTCCTTGCCCTCGACGTTGTGCATGTCGCTGACCGAGGCGACGTTGAGGTCGCGGCCGGCGGCGATGTTGAGGTCTTTGCCGGCGGTGGCATTGCTGCCGATGATGTTGACGTCTTGCCCGGCCTGCATGTTGAGGTTGCCGCCCGCCGTGACGCTGGCGGCGAGGTTTTTGACGTCGGTGGTGATGCTGGATTTCTCGCCGCCGTCGCGGCTCTCGTGTTTGACGCTGGTGTCGCTGGCGGCGATGAGGTTGAGGTCGCGGCCGGCGGTTAAGTTCGCGTCGTTGCCCGCTACCAGGGCACCGCGGTTGGTGAGGTCGCGGCCGGCGTCGATGGCGAGGTTTTCGCGGGCGACGATGGTGCCGGCGCTGGTGTCGGTGAGGGTGCGCATACCGGCGCCGTCACGCACCTGGATGGCGGTGGTTTCGTTGGTGATATCACCTTTGAGCGCCGTGAGGCTGACTTGCTTGCCGCGGATTTCGCCGGCCATGGCGTTGCGGATGCTGTCCTGGGCCAGCAGGCTGAGGTTGTTGCCGGCTTCGACCAGGCCACCGGTGTAGATACTGCCGCTGCTGATGGCGGAGAGGTTGTTGCTGGCGCGCAGGGTGCCGACGTTGATCAGGTCGCCGCCGGTGACCAGGTTGAGGTCGCGGCCTTGGATGAGGCTGTTGCCGCGCACGTTGCGCGAGTCGGCCTGGGCCAGGTACAGCACCGGTACGAGCACGGTCTGGCCGTCGATGACGCGGTTTTCCATCCACACGATGTCGTGGGTCAGGGCGCCGACTTGCTGGTCGGTGAGCGCCACGCCCAGGCTAAGGCGCAGGGCGTCTTTGCTGGCAAGGCCGTTGTCCATCAGGTAGCGGAACTGGTCGGCGTCGCTGTACAGGCCGCCGGCGAGGAAGCGTTGGCCGGTTTGCGCGAGGACGGCGTCGCGGATCAGGCGGGTTTCGTACTGGCCGTCACCGAGGCGGCGCCAGGCATTGTCGGCATTGAAACCGAGTTTGCCGAGCATGTAGTCGGAGCTGAAGAAGCCCGACGCCGAGGTGAATTCGGGGTTGGTCTCGATCAGGTAGTGGCTGGTGGGGTCGGCGTTTTTGACGAACAGGCCGTACTCGCCCTTGGGCAGTTGGAAGGTCGGCGAGCTGGTGGGGTCGACCGGCGCGAAGGCGGTGCCGGTGTAGTCCACCGGTACGAAGCCGCCACCAGGGGCCACGCCCACCACGGGTAATACGCTGCCGGGCGCCTGGGCGCTCGGGTCGTTGGCGTGTTTGCTCAGGTTGATGTTGATGCCACCGACGGGGATGCCGGTCTGGTCGTCGCCGAGGGTGCCGGTCAACTGCGCCAGGGTGTTGTTGTGCAGCGTGCCGTTTTGCAGGGTGCGGGCGACGTTGAGGTTGACCGTGCCGCCGGCTTGCAGGGTGGCGTCGTAGCCGGGGCCGCTGTTGTTGGTCCAGGTGGTGACGTCACTCGCGTAGGCGAACGGCAGGCTATTGGGTGAGCGGCTTTTGAGTTCTTCGAAGCGCGCCTTATCGAAATTCCCGGCCGCCGTGGCCGCATTGAACGCGGGCACGTCGACATATTGCATGCGTTCAAACAAATCGTCGGAGACGTGGCCTGGCGTGCCGATGACAAGCTTGCGCTGGCCCGTGCGCGTGGCGGCGCCCTGATTGAGCAGGTCACCGGCAGTGATGCTCAGGTCGCCATTGGCGGCCATCAGGCTGTAGCGGTTCTGCACATTGTCGCCTTGCAGCAGCATGTTTTTGCCCGCCACCAGGCGCGCCGCTACCGAGTCCTTGGTCGCCGCCTCAAGGTACGTTTCGTAGATGGTGATCTCGCCACGTTCCCAGTTGTCGCTCTCGCCGCAGTGCTGGCCACAGATCCAACTCAAGCTGCCGGTGGTCAGTGTCTGCCCGAGTTCGAATTCGTCTTTGGCGTTTTCGATAAAGCCCGCATTGATGCCGATCGAACCTTCGCTTTCCACGGTGCCGGAGCGGTTGCTGAACAGCACGGCACGCCCGCCATCCCGTGCGGCGAAACTCAGGTTGCCTTTGCTGTAGACATCGCCATAGAGGTTGCTGAAGCCATTGCTGCGCAAGGTCATGTCGCCGCCGCTGAACAGCAGCGTATCGGCAGCATTGGTGATGCCGTTGACGGCGGTGAGGTTCACTGCGCCCTGGGCGCCGAGGGTGCCACGGTTGTTGATTTGCGCGGCGGCGATGTCCAGTTGCTGGCGGGCGGTGAGGAAGCCGAGGTTGTCCAGGGTGCCGCCCAGGGTCAGGCGGGCATTGGTTGCGGCCAGGCGGCCGCCGTTCTGGCTGAGGTTGTTGGCGGCGACGGTGAGTGTTTGCAGGGCCGAGACGCGGCCGCTGTTGGTGATATCGCCGGTGGTGATGCTGATGTCACCGTCGCTGAGCAGTTCACCGCCGTTGTCCAGGCTGGCCACGTTGAGGATCAAGCCCTTGGCGCTGGCCATGCGGTCGCCGGCCTTGAGGGCCAGCCCCTGGTCGCTCTTGTAGGTGAGCACGTCGTTGAGTTGCACGCGGCCCAGGCCGTCGACGTTGCCGAAGGCCCAGTCGGCGCTGCCCATGCCCTGGATATTGCCCTGGCTGCCTTCGATGCTGGCGGTGTTGAGGTGGAACAGGCCGGTGCCGGCGTGTTGCAGCATCCCGTTCTGGTTGTTGACGCTGGCGGCGTCAAGGCTGAAGGCCTGGCTGCCGAATTCGAGGGTGCCGTTCTGGTTGTTCAACGCACCGCTGAGGTTGACGCGGCTGCTGGCGCCGCCCAGGGCACGCAGTTGGCCGTTGGCGCTGTTATCGAGGTTGCCGCCAGTGAGGGCCAGGCCCTGGTTGGCTTCGACCAAACCGCCCTGGTTGGTGAGGGTGTCGCGTGAGGTCAGGTTGATCTGATTGCCGCTGACCTGGCCGCCCGCGCTGTTGTCGAGGGTGGCGCCGCTGACGGTCACTTGTTCTTTGCCGAACAGTTTGCCGCCACGGTTGGCCAGGGCTTCGACGGTGAGTTGCAGGTTGCCGACCAGGCTTGCCATCAGGCCGCCGCTGGCGTTGTCGACGTTGTTGGCGGTGACGGTCAGGCTGTCGCCCTGCACGGTGCCGCCCTGGTTATCCAGGCGGGTGGTGTTCAGTTCGGTGAGGGCGCCGCCGCTGAGGATCAGGCCCTTGCGGTTGCTCACATCCTGGCCGCTGTAGCTCAGGCCTTCGGCGCCGGCCAACAGTTGGCCGTTGTCGTTGTTCAGGTGCTGGGCGGCGATGTCCAGGCGCTTGCCGCGCAGGGTGCCACCGTCGTTGTTGAGGGTGGTGAGCTGCTTGACCAGCACGCTGCGTTCGCCCGCGTCGATCTGGCCGCCGACGTTGGTCAGCAGGCCGCTGACCTTGAGCACCACGTCGCCGCCATCGCTGACCAGCGCGCCTTTGTTGCTGTTGTTGAAGGTCTGCGCGGTCACGTCGACGGTCTGCCCCAGCAGGATGCCGGCGCTGTTGTCGAAGCGCTCGCCTTGCAGCTGCAGCAGGCCCTCGCTCTGAATGCGGCCCTGGGCGTTGAGCAACTGACCCGGGCCCTTGAGCAGCAGGCTTACGCCCTGGGCGCCACCGGCCAGCAGGCCGGCGTTGCGGTTGTCGAGGCCGGAAGCGCGCACGTCGAGGTGGTCGCCCAACACGCGCCCGGCGCGGTTGTCGATATCGCCGCCAGCCACGTCGAGCAGCAGTTGTTTGCCGACGATCGTACCGCTCTGGTTATCCAGGTGGGCGGCGTGCAGTTCGATATCGCCCTGCCCGGCCTGCAAGCGGCCCTGGGCGTTGTTGAGCTGTTGCGCGGCGGTGAGGGTGAGCTTGCCGGTGTCGGCGCTCAGTACGCCGCCTGCGTTGCTGCTGAGGGTACCGGCAGTAACGTTCAGATCGGTGCTGGCCTGGGCGAAACCCTGGTTGTTGTTGAAGGTGTTGGAAATGGCTAGGTTGAGTGCGCCACCGTCGGCCTGGATCAAGCCCTTGAGGCTGTTGTCGAGGTTGCTGGCAGTGACGGTCGCGGTTTTGGCCACCAGCACGCCGTTCTGGTTATTGAGCTTGCCAGCGTTGACCGTCAGGTCGTTGGCAATGACTTGCCCGCCGCTGTTGTTCAGATCGGCACTGGCGAGCACCAGGCTGCCGCCGGCCATTTCGATACGGCCCTGGCGGTTGTCCAGCGAGGCGCTGTTGAGCGTGGCGGCCTGGCCTTCGCCGAAGCGGATCAAGCCGCCGAGGTTGACGATGGCCGGAGAGTTGATCGCCAGGCTCTGCTCGCCGAACAGGCGGGCGCTGGCGCCCTGGTTGGTGAGTTTGGCGCTGCTGACCTCGACGGTCTTGGCCTGGATGATCGCGCCCTGGTTGGTCAGCGCCTGCGCGGCGGTGATCGCCAGTGCACGGCTGGCCAGCAGGTTGCCGCTGGTGGTGACGGTTTGCGCGTTCACCACCAGATCGCCCGTGGTGTTACGGCTGTTATCGGCGGCGACGCCGGCTTCGATGATGCCGGGGTTGTTCACGCTGGCCGCGTTGATCTCGATGCGCTGGCCGGCGGCGATGCTCTTGCGGTTGACCAGGGCCTGGGCGCTGGTGACCTGCACATTGCCGTTGGCGTAGACCTTGTCGGTGAGGTCGACGTTTTGCGCGGTGACTTTGACGTTACCGGTGGCCGCCGCCTGCGCCATGCTCAGGCGCCCGTTGGCGTCGAGCTGAATATCGCCACCACTGGCGGCCAGGGTGCCGTCGAGCTTCACGCCCACACCGGCCTCGGTACCTACCAGTTTGATCGCGCCGGCATACATGCCGCCCAGGGCCGAGGAGTCGATCGCCAGCTCGGGCTTGGCGCTGCCGTCGTCGGCACGGGCGGTGGTTTTCAGACTTTGCGCATCGACGTCGTTGCGCCCGGCAATCACGTTGAGTTCGCGGGCGTTGATTTGTGCGTTGATCTTGGCCGAGCGGGTGATGATGTCGAAGCGTTCGACGTTGCTGGCGTTCAAGCCCTGGCCGTCGATGGTCACGGCGCCGCCGTCCACTTCATAGCGCTGCAACTGGCCGCTTGCGTCGAGCACTGGTTTGCCGGTGGTGAGGGTGACGTTGGGGGTGTTGATAAAGCCGCAACCGCTGCACGTCACGCCGTACGGGTTGGCCACGATGACCTTGGCCGACTGCCCCGCCACTTCGGTGTAGCCGCGCAACTGGCTGGGGCTGCCGCCGTTGACTTCGTTGAGGATGACGTTCGCCGCGCCGCCCTTGAGGTTGGGGTTGCCGACAATGATCCCGCCCAGTTGGGTGTTGACCATGGCGCCGTTGCCGTTGTTGAGGATCACGCCGTTGGGCCCGACGTTGTAGTCCTTGAACTGGTTATGAGACAAGCCCGCGCCATTGGGGGTGGCGATGTTCACCACCGGCACGCCATTGCCCGCCGCGCCTACGGTGGTGCCCGGCGCACTGACCACAATGCCCTCGGCCTGGGCCAGCAGCGGCTGCCAGAACAATGCGTTGGCAAGGATCAACGCCAGCCCGCGCTTGGGCAGGCCGAAGAACGCGTCCCGGCGCTTCAGGGCGGCAGAAGGTTGGCGGGCCAGGAAGGCGAATTGGCGAACATCCATTGTCAGGCTCTCATGCAGCGGGGCGTTGAATTACAGGAAAAAATCCATGCGGAAGTAGATCGGCGCTTCGCGCTCGGTGACTACACCGGGTCTTTCTAACGAATGAGCAAAGGTCACGCTGGTGCTGACGTGTTTGCCACGGGCGAACAGCTCCAGGGAGTTGCTGGACACCCGGCCATGAACGTTGTCGTTATAGCGGTCGTTGCGGATCACGCCCTGGTCGTAACCGACGCTGGCGCCGTATTCGAAGAAGGCCGGGCGCATCCAGTCGAGGGTCACCGGGCGTGCCCAGCGCACTTCGTTGCGCCAGTAGCCGCCGCTGTCGCCGGTCAGCAATTGGTCCTTGAAACCGCGCACCGAGGCCGAGCCGCCGAGGCTCATGCGCTGCGGCGAAAACAGCGGGTCTTCACTGCGCTGCCCGGTGGCCAGGCTGCTGAAGCTGAACGACTCGCCCCACAGGCTGAACGGTTGCAGGTAGCTGACCGTGGCGGTGTATTTGCGGTAGCGCGAGTTCGGTTGGCGACGGCCCGCAGGGTCACGCTCGTCTTGCGCCTGGGCGTCGAGCAGGCCGATGCCGCTTTGCATGCCCAGGTCCAGGTTGACGAAGGCACTGCCGATGCGCCGCCCGTGGTTGACGCCCAGTTGCAGTTCGCTGAGGCGGTTGCTGCTGGGTGCGGTGCGCACGTCGAGGATGTAGTTGTTGGTGCGCAGGTGCGCCAGGCCGACGTTGACCGAGGTCTTGCTGACGTCATCGCGGTGGATCACACGCTCGGCGCGCAGTTGGTGGTTCTGGTTGTCGCCGTCCTGCTTGTATTTGAAGCCGTCGGCGATGCCGTAGGTGCGGTAGTCGCTCTCGCTGTAGGTGTAGCTGAAGTTCCACCAGCCCCAGGGCACGTTGTAGTAGAGCATGGTGTTTTTCGAGGTTTTCTGGTGGTCACTGATGGCGTCGTGGCCGCCGCGCAGCATCAGTTGGTCGCCCAGGCCGAGTGGGCTGTCCCACTCCAGGCCAGCGCCCCATTGCTGTTCGCCGGTGCTTTTCTGCCCGTCGTTGTTGCGCGACAGGCTGGCGCGCCAGGGCTTTTGCGCGGTGTTCTTGACCACCACGTCGCTACCGCCGATCTGCTTGCCGGGGGTGAGCTCCATCTGTGCTTGTTTGGACGGCAGGCGATTGAGCTGGTCCACCAATTGCTCGATTTCACGCAGGTTCAGCGCTTCACCGACCTTGCCGGGAAAGGCCATGGCCAGTTCGCGGTCGGTCACTGTGCTGCCTTCGGCGCTGCGCAAGGCTTCGAGTTTGCCTTCCACCACCAGCACTTGCAGGTGGCCGGTGGAAAGGTCCTGTTGCGGCAGGTAGGCACGGCTGGTAACGCGGCCTTTGCCGAGGTAGTAGTCGGTGATGGTTTTGAGCAAATCGTTAAGCTGCGACACGCCCAGGCATTGGCCGATGTAGGGCTTGAGCAGGCGCTCGCGCTCGGGCGCCGGCAGGCTGTCGGCACCTTTGAGTTCGATGGTTTTGATCGGGAAGCACCGAGTGTCGGCAGGGCTTGCCGGGGCTTGGGGCTTTTCCGCTTTGCCGGGCAGGTCCTGGAGTTCCTGCAGACGCCGCTGCTGCTCTTCGAGCAGGCGATTCTGCCGGTCGCGGATCAAGTCCTGATCGCCAGGCGTGGGGGCGGCGGATGCACTGTTCAGGCTCAGGCAGGTGAGCAGGAACGTGCAGAGAAGAAACCGAGTCCGTGGCAATAACGAAGACATGTTCGATCCATCGAAAATCAAGGGCCGCGAAACTAACATTGAACTTCCAGCTAGCCTAGAAACGGGCGAAGTTGGGCCGTTCGCTGAAATAGTCTTCAAGCTATTGATTAATAAATATAAATTTTCATCAAAAGGGCCAAGCCTTTTCACCGGAAGTGATTATTCCGACAAGTGGCAGCGATTTTGATGGCAATTCGACGAAGGGTTTTTTGATTGCCATTATTTAGCCATCAAGTTTCGTCGAGTTAGGTTAGTACCGAGGAAAGGAGAAAAGTTCGCGGGGGTTTTGTGAATTGGATCCCATTTATCGGAATTCCAAGGAGAGGGTTGGACCACTGCAATCTAAACGGTGGGAAATAACCAATGTGGGAGGGGGCTTGCTCCCGATAGCGGTGTGTCAGTCATATATCTGGTGACTGACACTCTGCTATCGGGAGCAAGCCCCCTCCCACATTGTGTACTCGCAGCATTGAGGATGTCAGCCAATGCCCTTGTCTTTGTCGGCCCCGGGCACCAGGGTCAGACCGGGGCGCTCGACGTCGCGGGAGACATGGGACTTCACGTCTTCCACTCCGCCCTCCTCGTCGTTGTGGATCACCAGCACGCCGGGTTTGCGAAACTGCTCCAGGTGGCCATCGCCCAGGTTGAAGCTTTCACTCAGGTGCTTGTCGCTCAGGGCATTGGCCTCTGCGCGGCGCTGGGCAAACTGGCGGCCGCGGCGCTGTTGATAGCGCGCCCAGCCGATCAGGATCAACGCGTTGAACAAGGCGATCCACAGGTAGATCTGCAAGGTGTTGAGCGCGGCAAAGATCGGCGCCTCGATGCGTGGGCCGCCATGGGTTTCGAGCATGGCGCCGATGCCACGTGCCAGCAGCCAGACCAGCCCGCCCCAGGCCAGCAGGGTCAGCAACACATCGATGATCCACATCACAGGGCTTTGGCGAGTTCTGACCAGTTTCATAGTCACGCCTCCTCTTGGGCAGGTTTGATACCACGGTCCGGGCTGACCCAGCGTGCGCGTTTTTGATGCTGGTTGAACAACACCTTGGGAAAGCTGACCAGGGTGGTAAACAGGCTCACCAGCCAGAACACCATCGGGTACCACACGGTCCAGAACAGGGTTTTCCACAGGTCTTTTTCGTAGCGCCGGTCGATCAGGATGCTGACCGCAAACTGCAGCAGGCACACCATCGCCAGCACCAGGCCGGTAAACGCGGGTGGCACCAACGAGTCCACGGTAATCGCCGCCGGCAGCGTGACGAATTTACCCACGGCCCAGAAGATCACCGACAGCAGGAAGGTGAAGGCCCAACCGGTGGACAGGCAGTATTCGAACAGCAGCGGCCACAGGTAGCGATGGCGCCATTGCCAGATGCCGCGAATATTCTTGAACAGCACTTCGGCGCCGCCCTGGGCCCAGCGCAGGCGCTGTTTCCACAGGCCGCCGACGGTCTCGGGCATGAGGATCCAGCACAGCGCACGCGGCTCGTAGAAGATCGACCAGTGATCCAGTTGCAGCTTCCAACTGACATCGATGTCTTCGGTGATCATGTCGGTGCTCCAGTAGTCGATGCGGTCCAGCGCCTTCTTGCGAAACGCCACCACCACACCCGAGACCGTGAAGATCCGTCCGAACACCCGCTGGGTGCGCTTGATCAAGCCGATGATCGAGGAGAACTCGCCGACCTGAACCCGCCCGATCAGGGTGGAGCGGGTACGGATGCGCGGGTTGCCGGTGACGGCGCCCAGGCGCGGGTTGTCGAGCATCGGCGCGACCATGTAGGCCGCCGCGTTCTTGTCGAGCAACGCATCGCCGTCTATGCACACCAGGTATTCGCTGCGGGCGGCCACCGCCCCCATGCGCAGGGCCACGGCCTTGCCCTGGTTCTGCGCCAGGTGCAGCACGCGCAGACGTGGGTGTTGCAGTGCCAGGGCATCGAGTACCGCTGCGGTGTTGTCGCTGGAGCCGTCGTTGACCGCGATCACTTCGATGTTTGTGTACACCTGGGCCAACGCGGCCGCCATGGTGTCAGCGACGTTATCGCCTTCGTTGTAGCAAGGGATGATGATCGAAATCAGCGGGTTACCGGCCAGGGTCGGCGCCGGGGTGTCTTCCTCCCACGGCCAATGGCGCTCCCAGTGCAGCCAGAAGTACAGGCCGCCGGCGATCCACAGCGCCGACATGAACAGCGGGTAGAAGAACACGAAGTCCATCAGGAACTGCCCGGTGATCAGGAAGATCAGGCCCAGAGGCAGGCCCAATACCAGCGCCAACACGAATAGAGCCAGGATTCTGTCGAACATGATCAAGGATTCCATTGGTTGGAGAGGGCCGGACGTATCGTCTTCAAGTCCGGGGAGTTTTCCAGGAAGTTGTCCGGGTAGTAGCCGAAACTGGTGACGCCCTGGCGTTTGAGTACACCCATCCACTCTGCCAATTGCTCAGCGCTGATATCCGGCGCGGCTTGGGTGCGCCAGTCTTTGGCTTGCAGTTCGAAGACGGTCTTTTCCAGTGCGCCGGGGCGTGCCTTGACCGTGGCCACCAGCTTTTCCAGCCAGGCATTGGAGTCTTTCAGCGACTGGCCTTCCATCAGCGGCATGGCCATGGGCGCCGTCCAGTCGTAGGTCTTGAGGAAGTCATCAAGGTTCTGCGCAAACCAGGCTTCGCTGCCGGGGTTGAGCATCGGCTCGGCGAAGATATTGCGAGCGGTGAGGATCTGCGGGCCGCGAATGGCGCGCACCTTCACGGTCAGCTCGTTGGTGAAATCGGTCAGGTAGCGGCTCTTGAAGCGAGTCCAACGCTGCATCACTGCAGGGTCGGCACGCAGCGCAGCGATATTGTCCGGCAAGCCCTGGGCAGCATAGGCCTTGAGTGCGGCGGGGCTGGCGTCTTCAAAGTCGCTTAGCAGCGCATCGTCGTGATACAGCACGCCGTCGATGGCACTGTTGCTGGTACGCGCCAGGTCTTCGTAGATCTCACCGATGAGCTGCCGTACTTTCGGATCAAAGGGCGACAGGCGCTTGTATTGATCCGGATCGGTAGCAACCTTGCCGGTCTGCGGGTCCCAGCGGGTCACGCGTGGCAGCTTGGCGTCGAGGGCAAAGCTGAGCACCGGCATCCACGCAAACACGCTGGCGTGGGCACGGGTATGCAACTGCCAGGAAACGCGGTTGAACAGGTCGGCGCGCATCGGCAGGTGGCGGTTGGGGAAGTACACCGAATGCACCAGGCCATCACCCTTGGGGTCGGCGTAGGCTTGCAGGAACACCGTGACGGCCCCCATGTCCACCACGCGCTGCACCAGCACATCAAGGTTGTGCGCCTGTTGAACCGGGTCGGGGTCATAGACGTGATCCAGGTCTACATGCAAGACGCGCAACGGTGCCTTGGCCTGAACCGAAACCATGCTGCTGGCGAAGTGTTCCCCATCCGGGTCGGAGGCCACCAAAAAGCGCGGGCTGTTCATCAGCTTGTTGGAATCATCCAAACCGTCATCCAGCGTAAGCGCCATCTCATAGCCGTGTTCACCGACCACGGCCAGGGTGGTGCCATCGGCCGCGCCATACGGCCACACCCATACCCGTGGAGCCTTGCCAGTGACGGTACGGATTTTATTGGAGATGGCTGCTACGTCAGTACGCATCCGCGCCTGGAACTGCGCTTCGGTTTCATAGCGACCGGTCGCCGGATCATAGCGGCGCGTGGTGGCCGCGGGTTCAAGGTTGCCCTGGGGATTGGCGAGTATGCCTTTGTGATTGGCGTCGGTATGGGCGGCGATTTCCACCAGGCCCGATCGGGACACTTCACGAATCTGCTGCCAGGTCAGGAAGTCGCCCCGTGCCCGTGGCGTACCGGCGAAGTCCACCGGCTGGTTCAGCGGCGTGTCGATCCAACTGCCCACCGGCGCCAGCACGGCCGGCCAATTGTAGGCCCGCAGGATCGGCATCACGCGGGTGTAGAAGCTGGAATAGCCGTCATCGAAGCTGAGCGTCACCGCTTTGGGTGGCAGCGTCGGCCCGCCACGGCGTGCAGCGAGCACCTGGTCGACGCTGACCGCCTGGTAACCGTTCTCGCGCAGCCAGGCCAATTGCTCGATCAAGCGCTCGGTACGCACCGCCACCACGGCCTGGTCAGGGTCGTTGTCCGAGACGTCGTGGTAGGCAATGCCCAGGAAATGGTTCTTCGGCCATGGTGCTTCGCTGGCCAGTGTCGGGCGCTCGGCAGGTGGAACGAATGGCGCGGGTTGCTGGGCGCATGCGGCGGCCAGCATTACACCCAGGACCAGAAAAAAACGACTGAGGAGGGTCATGGTCAGGCTCTTCTAGAAACGGTAAGTGAGGTCCAGGAGCAGGCGCAAATCGCGTTCGCGCTCGCCGTCGTAAGGTCGGCTGACCAGGCTCAGGTTGGCGCCGGCTTCCAGCACGTCATTCCAGCGAAAGCGTTGGCCGTACCCGATCAAGCCGACGCCGCCGGTGGAGTAATCCTTTTGGCTATAGGTACCCGCACCGAGCTGGAACTGCTGACTCCACTGGGTTTCGTAGCGGTGATAAAGCACATGGTTGACGTTGACGGTGGGCAACACACTGAAGTCGGACTTGGGGTTGAAGTAGATCGTGTCTTCCTTGCTGTTGCGGCTGGCACCGACTTCCAGGCCCAGCTCTACTTGCACTTTTGGCGAGCTGTAGATGCCTTCGCGACCGGTGAGCAAGGCTTCGACGCGGTCGTTGCCATCGCTGAAATGCGACGGGCTGACGGCCAGTTTCCACTCGCGGCTTTCGTTGGCGCGCCAGCGGATAAAACCGCTGCCGCCGTTGGCCGTGACACCTTCATTCAACGCCCGCAACGGTGTGGTATTAAGCAGGTAGCCAAGGCTGCCGCCGTACTGCCAGTGGTCGTTGATGTCGCGGGCGATCGACACGCTCGCGCCTTGTTTGGCGCCATCGCCATAGGAATGGTTGGACACTTCGGCTTCGATGGTCATGTCGCGGGTGCGCCGCTCCACGCCCACACGCTGCCAACGGTGATGGCCGGTACCTTCGGCGAAATCGGCAGTGCCATAACCGACACCGGCGAACAGGCGCCAGTCCTCGTCGATGGGTGGGGTGTAGATCACGCTTTCTATGCCCCAGTCACGGCTACCCGACACGGCGCCGGCCTCTTGGTTGTTGCCGCCTCCGAAGCTTTTACCGGTGTAGGCTTCCACCCGCACTTCGGCCATGTCGTGCACGTCGCGCAGGCGTTTGAGGCGCTGTACCTGGCGGTTGTCCGGGTTACGGGCGACGACGTCATCGGTGAGCAGGTCGAGTTGCCGCCATTCCTGCAAGTCCAAGGCCGTGAAGCCTTGGGACATTTCCACCCCGATGTCACGGGGGCTCTGGTTTTCGGTCTCCTTGAGGGAGTCTTCAGCGCGTCTTGGCCAATCACGGGCACGGTACATTTCTGCCTGGGCCAAACGTACACCGATGCTGCCGGGAGCTTTGCTCCCCAGGTCTTCCAGCGCTTGTTCGCTGGCATTCAGGTCGGCGCCATAGGTACCGGCCTGGGCCGCCAATTGCTGGGCGTCCATCCATTCGTCGTTAGGGTTGCCGATAGGCAAACCCTTGAGTTCAACCCGAGGTTTCTCGGTGCTGGCCAGCTGCGTGGCGACCGCACGCGCCTCATCCACCTGATCGTTTTCCAACAAGGCGTAGAACAGGGCGGTGCTGTCTTTGACATGATCACCGACGTCGGCATCCGCTGCAGTCAGCGCCTGGCGATACAGCGGCGCGGCTTTTTCCGGCAGGCGCTGGTCGAGGTAGGATGCGGCGACCCAGCGCACGGCGTAGGTCGGCAACTGCACGCCTTGGGCGGTGAGCACTTCGTATTCGCGAATCACCTCAGCGGTGCGTGCACGGGCCTTGAGTGCCCCAAGCCGGTCGATACGCCAGCGCACGACGTCGTCGTGGGCAGTGGCGTCCGGAGCCCAGCGGCTGATCAGCTTGTCGTAATCCTGCAGGGCGCGATCGGCGATGACGTAGCGTTCTTTTTCGGTACGCGTAGCGAACTCGGCCATGCGCACGCGCTCGGCGGCAAGGTCGCCTTCCAGGCGGCGCTGGGTGACCGCGTCCACCAGGCCCGGGCGCTTGGCCGACAGACGCAGGGCGGCTTCGGGCAAGCGAGCCTTTTGCAGGGCGACGATGTATTCACGGGCCACTTCCGGTTTGTCGCCGGCACGGATAAAGGCTTGGTCGAACTCGAACAAGGCGTCGTAATTCAAGCCGGCGCGTGTCAGCGCATAACCCAGGGCCATGCGGCGGTTCGGGTCATTGGGTTGCGCCGCCACCATCGTGCGCAAGCGTTGCACCGCTTCGTTGGCCTTGCCGCCATCGGCCTGGGTCAGGGCCTGGCCCAGTTGCAAGTCGACGTTATTCGGTTCACGCAGCAGAGCCTGGCGATAGACCGCTTCGGCCTGAGCCCATTGTTTTTGATTGCGATAGGTGCGCGCCACCGTGGCAAGTGCCTGGGTGGTGAGGTTGCGGTGCTTGCCTTGTGCTTCGTACACCTTGAGCACTTCGTCGTCTTGCCCGGCCCAACCGGCAATCACCAGGTGGTCACTGACCTGGCCTGGGGTTTGGCGTTCGGCAGACAGTTGGCGCAGTTGCGTCAACGCCGGCGTGAAGTGACCGTTGCGGGCCTGGATGATCAGGGCATCGTAGGCGGGATCGGCAAATGCGAGGCCAGGAACCAGCAATTGGCTGCACAGGGCGGCCCCGATAAGCAGACGCAACCGGCCTGAAGCACTGTAGGGGAGGTTTCGCAGCATATCGTGAGCTTCCTTACACACGGAAAGCCCTAACGATAGATGGTCCTGAGCAAAACGCATCAGGGTGTCGGCGTCTCGGGACCCGACCTAGCTTTCCTGTAAGAACTATCTCTTAGCAAAGTAGGGGGAAGTACAATTCAGAACAATTGTTCAGAATTGTGCGGTCGCGATTTTTTGCCCTCACACAAAACGAATGTGGGAGCCGGGTTTGTGTGGGAGCCGGGCTTGCCCGCGATGCAGGCACCGCGGTCGTTCAGCCAGACCGGGGCGATGCTATCGCAGGCAAGCCAGCTCCCACACAAGCCTGCTCCCACATTTTTTTACTGCATTTTCAGCGCTTACTGGGCGCCGCTCACCGCACCGACTTTCGACATCACAAAGCCAATGAACTGCTCAACGGTCATCTTCTGGCCGTTGAAGGTCACTTCGTTGTTGGCGTAGTGCAGCTTGGAAACCACATCGGTGCCCACCAGGGTTGCCAGTTGCGTGCCGACTGCCATGCCGCTGACCATCTCGGCCGCCATCTGCGATTGCTGCTCGATGGCTTTGGGGTCAGTCACTCCACCGACCTGGGCTTGCAGGGCGGCTACGTCGCTGATCATTGGCTTGGACAGGGTCAGGTTGGCATCCAGCAGCGCAATCATCTGCTTGCCCAGTTCAACCGGCGGCAGCTCCATGGACGTCGGCTTGGCCAGGTCCACAACCAGGTTGAACTTGCTTTCGCCGTGGGTGGTTTTAAGCGACAGGTTTTCCACCGCCAGTTGCGGCTTGGCAGCCAGTACCTGGTTGACGTTGGCTTCGGCCAGGGCCTGCTCGGCTTCGGTCAATTGCAGTTCCGGCACGGGTTGGCCAGCGGCGGCCGCGGCTTGCACCGGTTGCATCTTGTCCTGGTAGAGCTTGGTCAGCACCAGCATCGCCGGGATATCGACGTTCTTCATGCTCACGGCCATGGCAGCCGAGCCGACTGGTTTGCCCTGATAACCGATCTCGTCGATCTTGTAGTCGACGCGGCCGGCCAGGTTGTTGTCCTTGGCTTGGGTAGAGTCTTTCTGCTCGAAGCCCTTGAGGGTCAGCACGGCTTTCTGCGGGCCGAAGGTGACCTTGGTATCGGTCAGTTCCACGGTGTTCTGGCCGGTGTAGAAGCCAAAGGTGGATTTCTCCAGGTTGCTGGCAACAGTCAGGCCAGCCAGTTCCGCTTCGAACGGTGCGCCATTGGCATCGATCGCCGCGACCTTGAGGCTGTTCATGAAGCCATCAGCCTTGACCTTCTGGCCTTCGGCGCTGCTGTCGAATTCCAGGTTGGCGCCGGAGAAGCTCACCGAGGAGGTGTCGTCCTTGAACTCAAGCGGCAGCAATTCGATGTTGCCGCTGACCGAACGGCTGTAGCCGATGTTCGCCACGCCTTTGAGCGGCGACACGTCTTTGCTGGCGGCGAACCATTTTTCAGTGGTGGGGTTCTTTTCCAGTTCGTAGTGACTGGTGGCCATGACCGGCAACCACTTGAGGGTCACCAGGCGCGAGAACGGCAGCGGGCCGTGCTCGATATGGTCGACGAACAGCAACTCAGGGTTCGGGTTGTCTTCACCGAACACGCTGCCCTGGCCCTTGAGGCGATAGTGCGCCGTGCTGCTGAACACGCCACGGTCCAGAGACACCAGCTCCAGAGCCACGCTGCCGTCGACGCCGGCCATGGAGGTCTGCAACTCTTTGTTGGCGTTCTGGATGGCGGTTTGCAGGACCGGCTCCAGTTGTTTACCGGTGTACCAGGCGCCGCCCGCACTGACGGCGCCGATGGCGACAACAAAACCCAAGAAAACAACTGCTGGCTTATTCATGAAGTGACCTGATCAAATCCTGTGAGAAGTGGGCTGTCTTCCTTGAACCCCGAAGGGGTTGGCTCAAGCCCGCCGAAAACGGGGGAAGATTAGCACTGGCGAGCGCAAACGGCCCAGCCTTTCAGAGGGATCAGTTCAGCAGGAGTTCAGGAGTACTCCTGTTCGACTTCATCCAACTGGTGATCAAAACTCTTCAAGCGGGCGGTCCAGGTGTACACCAGCACCTCGAACTCGCGGTGGATCACGGCATTGCCGGGGGTGTCGGTCTTGGGGTCGCAAAAATCCAGTTGGTAGCGCTCGCGGGCCATTTGCGTGGCGACATCGGACAATTCCCGCGCGTTATCGAGCCAGTGCCTACCGTCTGCGACCTGTCGATCCAGCAGCACGCATTGTTTTTTCAGGACTTCGAGGCTTTTTTCCAGCGGCGTGCCGGTGAGGTCGCCCATCACTTCCTGGAAGGTGCGCCCGGGCTGCCAGTAGCTGCCCCAGAAATAGCGGTCGAATACGGTTTCGACGCGGCGCAGGGCAACCTTGGTGTCCCAGATCGCCACGCGGGTCTTGCCTTGCTCGAGGAGCTTTTTCTTCACTCGCTGGTTTTGATAAGACGCCCAGGCCACCACGCCGATGGACAGGGTGCCGATCACCAGGCAGGCGCTGTCCAGGAACACCATGGCCTTGTCGAGTTGATGGGCGAGCATGACACCGTAGAAATACGCGGCCGATAACAATACCAGTGCGAAGAGCACGCACCAGAAAGCGGGAGCATAAGGGTTTTTCATTATTGGAATCCCCATGAGCAAACGCGAGCTTTGTCGGGTGAGACGTCACGGCGCCTCACCTGACAAAGCATAGCAATCACCTCACGGTTTGCCGGGTTTTACCCCTTGCGTTCGTCCGCTTTCCCAGCCGCCGCCCAGGGCCAGGAACAGATCGATCTGGCTCATGGCAACCTGGGTGTTGGCCGTCGCCAATTGCGCGCGCATATCGGTGTAGGTGCGCGTGGCTTGCAGGTCGGCCAGGAACGATTCGCGGCCGGCCTGGAAGAAGCGATGGGTCTGGCCTGCGGCTTCTCGCGCCGACTGTTCGGCTTCGGCCAGGGCGTCGCGGCGCTGCAACACCGCAGTGTATTGCGCCAGGCCGGTCTGGGTTTCGCGGATGGCATTGAGCACCACGCCGTCGAAGTGTGCCAAAGCGCCCTGGGTCGCGGCTTCGGCTTCATGGATACGCGCACGGGCGCCGTTGGTCGGCACGGTCCAGCTGATCATCGGGCCAAAGCCCCAGCGGTTGGTGGCCGGTGTGCCGAGGTTTTCCAGCAGGCCCACGGTGCCTACCGTGGCGCCGATGCTGATATCCGGATACAGCGCGCCGGTGGCCACGCCGATTCGTGCGGTCGCGGCAGCCAACTGGCGCTCAGCCTGGCGCACATCAGGGCGACGTTTGAGCAGCGTGGCACCGTCGCCCACCGGCAGCAACTGGGCGATGTGTGGCAGCTCGGCGCAGGTGCCAGTGCCGGCCGGCAGTTGGTCTACGGGCTTGGCCAGCAGCATCGACAGGCGGAACAGTGCGGCCTGGCGCGAGGCTTCATAGCGCGGAATGTCGGCGCGCAGGGATTTGTATTGGGTTTGCGAGCGGGTCACCTGGGTTTCGTCGCCGCGCCCGGCATCCCGCAGGCGCTGGGTCAGCTTGGTGCTCTGCGCTTGCAGGTCGAGGGATTCGTTGGCAATCGCCAACTCTTCGTTGGCCGCGCACACTTGGGTGTAGGAACGCACCACATCGGCCACCAGGGTGATGCGAGCGATATCCGCCGCCGCCTGGGTTGCATCGGCGCTGGCCTTGGCGCTTTCGATGCCGCGCTGCAAGGTGCCGAACAGGTCGAACTGATAGGACGTGGTGATGCCGACGCTGCCGATGTTGCCGACCGGGACTTTGTCCGGCAGCAAAAATGCTTCGCCAGATTCCTGCAAGCGCTGGGCCTCGGCCTTGGCGCCGGCACTCCAGCCGCCGGCGGATTCAGCCTGCTGCACCTGGTAACGCGAACGCTGCAAGTTGGCGGCGGCCACGCGCAGATCGGTGTTGGAGGCCATGGCCTGCTGCACCAGCTGGTCCAGGCGCGGGTCGTTATACAGCTTCCACCAATCGGCCGGAACCGGCGCCGAGACCACGTTGCTGCCCTCGCCCATGATCGGTCCTTGCAGGTCGCCACGGTTGACTGCGGCCTGCTCCGGCAGTTTGTAATCCGGGCCCACTACTTGGCAGGCCGACAGCAACAATCCCAGGGAAGCGGTTGCCAGAAGCCGCTTCATGGTTTGTCCCCGTCTTTAACCTTGTCGTCGATGATCGACACCGTCGCCGTGCGCCCGGCGATCATGCGAAAGTCCGCCGGCACATCGTCAAAGGCAATGCGCACGGGGATCCGCTGGGCCAGGCGCACCCAGCTGAACGCCGGGTTGACGTTGGGCAGCAGGTTCGAGCCGCTGCTGCGGTCGCGGTCTTCGATACCGGCGACGATGCTCTGCACATGCCCGTGCAGTCGAGCGTTGTCGCCGATCACGCGGATGTCCACGCCCATACCGACGTGGATGCCGTCGAGCTTGGTTTCTTCGAAGTAGCCGTCGATGTGGAAGGAATTGCTGTCCACCACCGACAGCACCGGGCGCCCGGCAGTGACGAACTCCTGGGTGCGCGGTGCGCGGTCGTTGACGTAGCCGTCCACGGGGCTGCGGATCACCGAGCGGTCGAGGTTGAGTTGGGCAGAGTCCACCGTCACCTGGGCTTCGGCCAGGGCCGATTGGGCGCGGGCCACGCGGGACTGGCTTTCTTCCAACTGCTCGCTGGGCACCAGGTTGCCGAGGCCACGGTTACGCTTGTACTCGCGCTGGGCCTGGGCCAGGGTTTCCTGGCGGTCGGCCACGGCGGCCTGGGCTTGGCGCAGGGCCAGCTTGAAGCGGTCCTGGTCGACGGCAAAGAGCACCTGGCCCTTGGTCACCAATTGGTTGTCGCGCACGTCGACGCGTTGGATCAGCCCGGACACGTCCGGGGCGATCTGCACGATGTCGGCGCGGATGTGGCCGTCACGAGTCCAGGGGGCAAACATGTAGTACATGACCATGCGCCACACAACGACGACCGCGAAACTCACGATCAACAACGTCAGGACGACACGGCCGATAGTCAAAAAAGGTTTTTTCATGTCATCAAATATCGACTGAGTGAGTCCACCGCGCCCAGCAACAGCGCGTAAAGCCCCACATTGAACAATGCCCGGTGCCAGACCAGGCGATAGAAGTGCATGCGCGTCAACAGCCCGTGCACCACCAGAAACAACACATAAGTAATGCCCATCAGCACCAGCAGCGTGGGCAGGAACACCCCGCTGATATCCAGGTCACCGATCATAAAGGCGCTCCATCAGGTAACGGCGCTTCCATCTCTGTACCGCCAATGAACTCCACCCCGGGCAAAAGCGCCAGGCGCAGGCCGGCCAAGGCGTGCAGCAGGTGCAGACGGGTGTCGTCTTCGTCTTGCAGGCCCTGGCCGTTGAGGGCGCGGCGCGTGCGGTCCAGGGTCATCAGCAGACCGCTGGGCGCAGGCAAGCGTTCACCGGCTTTCAGGCACGCCTTGAAGTAACCGCCCACCCCTTCCACCACCTGGTTGAGCAACACCCGTGGCACACCGAGGATGCGCGGCGAGTAGGCCAGCAGGTCGAGCAGGTTCAGCGCTACGCGCAGGTCGCGCAAGGCGCTGCCGGTGTCTTGGCCGGTAAGGGCCAGGCGCGGCAGGTGTTGCATCAGGCGGTCGAGCATTTGTGCGGCCATGTGCCGGTGTTCGTTCAGGGTTGCGGGCTCGGTCAGGCCAACGATGTCACGCCAGCTGAAACGGGTCAGGCGCTTGGCCGCCAGTTCGGCGCCGAAGGGCCGGGCGATCAAGGTCCACACAAATGCGAACAGCAGGCCCACGGGCCCAGCCAGGTTGACGTTGGCGAAGTTGAGAAAATCCGCGTCATAGGCGCCCTGGATGCTGATGAACGACGAGGTGTTGACCAGCGTCAGCAACATGCCCAGGTAGAATCGTGGCTGTACCGTGAGGGTGCCGATGCAGATAAACGGCACGGCAAAAGCCAGCACCAGCATGGGGAAATCGTGCAGATTGGGCAGCACCAGAAACAGATACAGGCTGGCGAACAGCACCGACATGGCGGTCCAGAAAAAGAACCGGTAGATCTGCGGCGCCGGGTCGTCCATCGAAGCGAAGAAGCTGCAGGCGACGGCGGCCAGGATCACGGCGCTGCCGCCATCGGTCCAGCCCAGCAGGATCCACAGCACCGAGGCGACGATGATCGCGGTCACGGTGGAAAACGCCGAGTAGAACATCAGCCCACGGTCGAGAAATGGCGTGAGCCGGCCCAGGCGCCAGTGGCGGTAGACGGCGCGCCAGGTGTCCTGGCTTTCGCACTGAATGGCGGCTTGCAGGCTGCGACAGTCTTGCCACAGGTCGACCCATTCGCCCAGGCGGTACAGGGCGTTGGAGAACAGCAACGTGTGGCGGTCATCCAGCGCTTCGCCCTGGGGTTGGGCGGCGTCGATCTGGTCACGCAGCACACGCCAGCGTTCCAGGGGCGCTTGTTCAGTGGTGCTTTGCAGCCAGGCGTTGGCTTCCTCCAGCAACGGTTTGAGCCGGTCGAGAAACTCCGGTGCGCGATGCTCGATGGCGTACACCGCGTCATCCAGCGCGTCGATTACCGGCAGCAGATGAATCATGCGCCCGCGCAGTTCTTTGGTGTTGCGCACCGTTTGCGGCCGCGCGCCTTCGTGGGGCAACTGGCCGATCATCAACTCAAGGGTGTTGAAGGTGGCAACCATGCCGCCGCGCAGGTTGCTGACCGCTTCAGGGTCAATCTGGCGGGTGAGGAAGCGTTGGCTATAGACCTGAGCATCGCTGAACCACTTGGCCACCGAGCCATCGAACACCGGCATCAGGCGCCGTGGCCAGAACATTGCGCCCACCACCGCTGCGACCGCGATGCCAAGGAAGATTTCTTCGGTACGCGCTTCAGCCACGTCCCACACCGCCAGGGGGTTATCCACCACTGGCAGGGCGATCAGCGGCAAGGTATAGCCGGCCAGCATCAGGGCGTAATTATTGGCCGTGCGCAGGTGCATGGAGAGGAACAGCAAGGTGCCCGTCCATAACGCGATCACCACCACCAACAGGTAAGGCGACTGCACGAACATCGGCACAAACAGCACCGCCGCCGCTGCCCCCATAAAGGTGCCAATGGCGCGGTACAAAGCCTTGGAACTGGTGGGCCCGACAAACGGGCTGGAGACGATATACACGGTAGCCATCGCCCAGTACGGACGCGGCATTTGCATCAGCATGGCGATGTACAGCGCAATCATCGACGCGGCGAACGTGCGGACCCCGTAGAACCAGTCGCGGGCGGGCGGGAAGCCGGTAAAAAATCCGTTCAAGGCGCCACAGCCTCGGCCGCTTCGAAGGCGCGCAGCACGCGCAGTGCGGCTTCCAGGTCGGTGGGCGCGATATCCACAAGGACTTCCTTGCGCAGGCGAACCAGTTGGGCTTCTACCGCCTGCACCAGTTCACGGCCGCGCTCGGTGAGGCTCAGGGCCTTGGCGCGGCGGTCGTGGATGTCTTCGGTGCGGCACACATAGCCGTCGCCGCACAGACGATCGAGCAGGCGCACCAATGACGGGCTTTCCATGCCGGAGGCCTGGGCTACTTTGACCTGGTGCACACCGTCACCCAAGCGACCGATCATCAACAACGGCACGGCGCAGGCTTCGGAGATGCCATAGCTGACCAGCGTGGTCTGGCAGATTTTGCGCCAGTTACGGGCGCCCACCACCATGCTGCTGCTCAGGTTCATCTGAAGTTGTTCGAGGGATTGGGACACTGGATAGTTCGCATACAGTTAGTTTGCTAACTATTAATATGATGGAGGGAGGAAGAGCCGTCAAGTTTTGAAACAATTTCTCGATGGATGGAGCGATTCAGCGGCCACACCGCCGGGCGAATGTGGGAGGGGGCTTGCTCCCGATGGCGAGGGGTCAGCCACTGATGCATTTACTGACACGCCCTCATCGGGAGCAAGCCCCCTCCCACATTTGGATCAGCGTCGGATGCCCGGGCTATTTTTCAGCCTGACCATCGAGGCGACGCTGGATCTCGCCCAGCATGTCCAGGCCATCGCGCAGTGAAACCAATGCGGCAGTGACCAAGTGATGGAGGTTTGGGTTGTCGCTTGATGAGGCGAGGGTCTCCAACAGCTCAGTGCCGATACGCACGCGACTGCGAGCTGTTTCGTGGAGCAAATGCGAGGGGGCAAAGGTGTTGAAGGCGAGGACGGGAACGCTGGTGGGGTTGGACTTGAAAGCAGAAAATTGTTCCATGAGTTAAATCTCGAAGATTGAGTTCAAAATCACCATTGCTCGTCGCCAAACGAGAAAGGGTGGCAGCTGTACGCAGGTTGGCGAACCGGTAATCTACGAAACCCGGCAGATCCGAAGATCTCCCGCGCACAGCCGCCATAAAACTGCGTGCCTTCACCCACGGGGGAAAGCACGGAATTTGAATACGCTCCAGACCTTAACGCCTTCAGAGCCAGCCACTAGCACAGCCATCAACACCACATTGTCGTCAGGAACAAGCTGAGCACCTACCAGCAACAGCGAAACAGAAGGCACAATAAAAGCCAATCGCAAGGGTGTTTGAAAGTAAGTAACCCACCTCACCTGTTCACGACCAAGAAAGAACAGCAGACACGAGAGAACGATGGAAACTTGCAGCAGCATGGCAAAACCGAACATGTACAACTGCACAACACTATGCTCACGCAGCATCCGGGCAGGTCGAGGTGTACAAGAATGCTACACAAGGCCAAGCTTAATTACCGCTGCAAGACTAAGCATTACCAATAGAAGCGCAATGACGGACCACTGTAACACTGCCAATTTTCGCTTAAGCGCGACGGGGAAATTGCTTAAATCTTCGACGCTCATACCGCCTCTTTTGAGGTAAAAACCGGGGAATGTAACAATCCCCGAAATGCCACCGACCAACAGCAATTTGCCCCAAGGCCCCCCATGTCGGAGTGGCGCTCTAATCATGATGGCAGAGCAGTTTTTCAGGTGTGTCAACATCAGGTCCATTTTGGTATAGGCCATGTGCAGCGCGATCCCGATCCAAACAAACATGCCGACAATCACCACGACGCACAACCAACCGAGAGCGAACTGGGCGGTAGTCATTTAACAACCTCGTAAATGACTTCACCGCCTAGTTCGCCGATTACACCACCAAGAGCACCACCGGTAAAAGATCCAACTCCGACTACCACGATGCCACAAGCTAGCGTGGCCATACCGCCAGTCGGAACGCCCAAACCGACACAGAGAGCCCCAACGGTAGAACCCGTCAGAAATGCGCCGGTTGCGGCTCCACCACCAACCCCACCGAAAAAGCTACCCGTCTCGGTGAATTTAATTTTCTCGCAGGCCTCAGCATTGCCGGCTGTGCAAACGTCTTGAACCTTAAAATACGAGGCACCACCCCCTAGGGCCGTCCCAATCCAACCACCATACTTAACGACTTTGGCCGCCCTGGACACACCTTCGATGTGTGTGGCGTAGCCTGGAATTTGTCCAGCTGCACCGGCCTTGGTCCACTGGTGAACCAAGCTGCGACTGGAAATACCCAGCGCACTTTTCAAATTCGGATGATCAGGAAAACCAATGCCCTTGCGAGTCATGGCAGTCAGGTTGGTGTTGAGCTGCGAGAGCAGCCGTCTACGTTCAGCAAAAAACTCCGGTGAGCGCAGGTGCCCATTGGCTTCGAACGTGCGTTTGTGCAGCGCTTCGATCTCACTCAAAACATCTTTCACGTTCGCCAGATTTCGGGAAAAAGTGGCCTCACCGATACCAATCGCGGTCGAGCCCTGAGCCAGAAAGGTTTCGATTTCGTCACGGTGGCGAACCATGAAATCCGCCTCTTCCGGGCTAAGCGGTTTGAGGGCCTCATTGGTCTTGGCTGCGGCTTCCATCAACAGCGCTTCTTCACGGGTACACTGAAAGTTGTTTGGGTCACTAAGGACAACCATTGAGCCGGCTTTAACGTCGCCCAGATTAGGGTTGAGCACTTGGAACTTGCTCATCACCGCCGGATCGCGCATGGGGAAAAGCGTGGCCTCCAGCGCCTCGCGAGTCATGCTTTTGGGCACTACATAGAAGCCCGGTTCCTGGGCTCCTACACTGTTGAATACTGCCGGAGCTGGATTGCTCGACGGGGAGAAAGCGGACTGAGGCGCTGCTACCGAGGGGCTGGTTACCGTTGAAGAGGCTGGCTGAGCAGCTCGCCCGGCTGATTGCGGTATAACTCTGTGGCTCATGGGTGCGATCAGGCGGTTGCGCCCCGCAGGACAGCCGCAGTGGATTCCTGCGCCGTCCAGTACCGTCGCAATCCCCATCCATCTCATGGCAGGTAGGCTGTCGACGATTACCCCGACTTTTCCACATTGCGGGCAAGGTGTAGTTTTACCCCCGAGCCGTAAGACGGCCCGTCCGCCTCCTTGTGTAGCATTTGGCAAGCTACTGATGCACACCGCGCCGGTGGTGGTGAGATCACCGTGCAGACCTTGTCCTATACCGTTAACACTTCCTCGCCGCATGACTCAACCCTCAATCGATGGCAGAAAATCATCGGGCATCGGTACCCCCTCACGTGCCACGAATAAGCCCAGACCTTGCGGAGTATCAATAATTTCATCGCCATTACTGAGTCGGCTACCGACCAGCGCCCAATGGCTATCGCCTTGTCCCGCGTCCGTTACAATTTGTGCGGTACTGCCATCTGCATACACCGCGATATCACCGATCTGGGCTACCCGAACCTGCTGTCCGTTATCCAGAGTGATCTCACACTCTATCGTCGCCTGTTGGATTACACCGCCGCTACGGGTTTGGCTACCCCCGGTTGCCGCTCGGTAAATAGCGATAGGGGGATGGGATTTAGTGTAAGCCTGCTGTTGATTGACAATCGCCAAGGCTTGTTCGTTGAAACCGGCAAGCTGCTGCTCCGTGAAGGGGGCTTTGTCCAGAGTGCGGAGAACTTCAGCGGAGAGTTCGTTGGTATACAGCGGGGGCAATGCTGCATTCATTTGTATGATCCTAGTCCGTGAGGGTTTTGGGCTGCTGTCCTCTTGTCACCTGAGCGAGAGCGATATGCCTGGTGCATCTCGGCCGATGACAATAAGAAGTGGAGGATGTAACCCACAGGCAGCACCCTGGAACGGTGGTTGTCGAAAGTAAGTAGGAAATTTCCCTCAAATACTCTTTCGAAAGTGCCTGATTGCCGAGCAGCATCAGCACATGTAAGTTGGATCGCTTCTGGAAAAATCTCCAGCACGGGTGACTCACAACCACCGGAATGGCAGTTCACTATCGTTGGAACGAGTGGTCGTATTTTTCAACTTCGTCGAGGGAAATCAGGTGTTTCATGTTGTGTCCAGAGCAGGGAGCCAGCGCCTATTAATACCGAGCCCTTCAC
This sequence comes from Pseudomonas sp. NCIMB 10586, assembly GCF_023127895.1. Taxonomy (NCBI): domain Bacteria; kingdom Pseudomonadati; phylum Pseudomonadota; class Gammaproteobacteria; order Pseudomonadales; family Pseudomonadaceae; genus Pseudomonas; species Pseudomonas sp. NCIMB 10586. The sequence goes on along the minus strand of NZ_SPKQ01000037.1, from coordinate 21,830 downwards.
GCCGACCACTATCGTCCACTTCCGTTTAGTCGATAGGAAATTTCCCGATTTCGCGCAGAGCATGCCCCACCTCCTCCTCAATAAACCCAAACACCTCCTCCGCCAAGCTGTACTGAAACTGCTTGCGCCGATGCTTGGAAAGCTTGCCCTCGTAATCCAGGCACATCATCACCAGCCTCGACAAATCACTGCCACGCACGTCGTAGCGTTGGTTTACGGCCTTGATCACACGGTCGTAGCGGTCGAGGAATTCGGTTTCTTCGCGCAGTTCGACTTCCAGTGCGCGGCGGGCCATCTGAAGGGTGAATTCGACACAGCGGGTGGCGTCCCAGTAGCGGTAGATCGAGGGGTGGCCGATGAAGTCGAACGCCATGTGGTCGCCGTCCAGCCAGGTGACGTTCCAGAGTTACCGCGTGGGCTGGGAGAAGGTCCTGTGCGCCTTCAGGCAGGCTTGTTCTTCGGTTTCGTGCAGATACGCCCACTGAATGGCGCGGTCCATCATTTCGGATGGGGGGGGTGGCCATGAAGGATTTGGCGCCCAAAAACATCGCGCAACCTCAGAAAAAGCTCACTGAAGCGATTAAAGCCTAGATTTTTTCAAGTTTCAGCGTAACGGCTAAGTTTTTTACACCCCTCGCCTACCGCGCAACATCAAGTTCAGTTCATCCACCACCTCCGCCCAATCCGCATCTTCGAGAATCTCCTCACGCAAAAACGCTTTTTGGCTGGCCGTCCAGAAAAACGCATCCGCCAGTTCCAATTCGGGCTTGAGCGGCGAATGAGTGGCTACAAATTTTTCAATACTGGCCGGGTCATCGTCCAGCCCAAGCTGTTTGAACAACGACGGCAAGCTATGCACTGGCGATTCCATGATGAGCTCCTGATAGAGAAGGGTTAATCGAGTCTAGCGGCAACCCTCAGGTTGCGGCGCCGGCACCTTGCACAGCACGAACAGACGCGCCCGTGCGCCACCGCCGTCCTGGCGACTGAGCTCGCGCCAACCTTCGGGGAGCGGGGCGAAGTCGTCCGGTGCTTCATTGCTGCTGATCAGCCATACGCGCCGGGTGGTGGCCGGCAACGCCGATAGACGGTCGAGATAGATTCGCCCGCCATCCTGATCCACCAGCGTGCCGAAGCCATAGGCATTCGGTCGTGTCGAGGTGCCGTCGGGTTTGGGCGGTGTGTAGAGCTGAAGTTGCGCGTCGGTCTGGTCGTAGTACACGTAGCTCAGATACCACATCATATCGCTGAGGACGATGCGGTCGTCTTCCTGGTAATTGCGATTGACGAACTCCACCGGCACGTTGAATTGGTCGTGCTCATCCACCTCGAAGTTGTTCTTCAGGCCCAGCAGTTCCATGCCCACAAACAGCACCCACAGCGCTGCGCCCAGCCATGACAAGCGTGACGGCAAGCGGTCGATGGCAAGCGCCAGGACGATCGGCAAACCCAGGGCATACACCGTGAGGTAGCGCTCGATAAAGACCGGCGAGATAAACGACACGCCATACACCAACAGCAACGGCAACAAGAAAAACAACGCCGGCAAACGCGCTCCCGGGTGGCGCCAGGCCGTCATCCACACCACCGTAATCAGCAGCAGCGGAAATATCCAGAACAGCGGCGTCCACAAATCATCGCCTTCATCCTGCAACACGAACTGCCAGATCATCGAGGGCACAGATAGCAGGTTGACCGGCTCTTCCCAGCCGATGTCGCCGCCCACCTTCAGCTGGTCGACATGCTGCACCAGGTCCAACAGGTTCGGCAGCCAAGGCAGGTACAACAACACGATCACCACGTTGGCCGCCCACCATGCAGGCCGCGTTATCAAACGTTGGCCTGGCGCCTGCATCCCCAGATAAGCCCAATGCACCAGCACGCACAGCGCGGTGAAGTAATGCGTGTAGAAACCGGCACTCATCAACAGCACATACGCGGCCAAATAGCGCGTGCGTTCGGGCTGACGCATCCAGTACACCAGCGCCAGCGTGGCGCCCAGCAGCCACACGCCCAGCAGCGAATACATGCGCACTTCCTGGCTGTAGCGCACCGCCGTCGGCAACAGCGCCAGCAGGATGCCCGCCAGCACCGCCGCGCGCCGAGTAGACAGTTGCCGCGTCAGCCAGATGCCCAAGCCAACCACGGCTACGCCCGGCAGCGCGCTCATGCTGCGAATGGACCCGATGCTGTCGCCGAACACTTCGATCCAGCCGCGCAGCAGGAAGAAATACAGCGGCGGATGCACATCATGGGCCGCGTGAAACCACAGGTCGGCCACGGCGTATTCACTGAGCAACAGGCTCGACCCTTCATCGCCCCAGATCGCCGCCGAGGTGAGGTGGTAAAACCGCAGGGCCATGGCCAGCGCCAGGATCGGTACCCACCAGAGACGGCTGAGTCGACCAGCACCTTGCCAGGTCAGGCGCTGCAAGGCTGGCAGCGCTCCGGCTTTTTCGTTTTGCTCAACCACAGACCGACGCACTTCAATACCCCTGGCATTAGCTCGCTTGCCTGAGCGCAAACACCGCCACTCTAGGACAAAAGCCCAGGCTTCGCCGCTGGAATCGGACAAATCGGTATTTTGCGTAGGACCTCACCGAAGCACAGCTCAGAACAGGCTATTATTGGGGCCCTCCAAGGACTCAGGATCAAGGACACGTCATGCGCATCGTTTTTTTGTCACCTCTGGCACTGGCTCTCCTGGCCGGTATTTCCCTACAGGCTCAGGCCAGCTCCGACGATTCATGCTACCCCGACTGGCGTGTCTCGCGTGACAGCCTCGAACCTTGCAGCAACCAGCCCTTTCTCAGCCCGGGCAACGACAGCCGGGTCAACCTGCGCCTGTTGCTGGCCGACAAAAAAGCCGCGCCGCTGACGCCCAATGCCTTGGGCGAAGACGATTTGGCCCAGGGTTTCGGACCGGTGCCGTTTCCGGTGTATCGCCTGGTGCCGGTGCCGGCCGCGAATGATGAGCCCGATAACAAAGCGGACGATTCACGCACGGTCGAACTCGACACCCTGCTCCAACCGCTGGGCATCAAGCGCGAGGAATACAAGACTGCCGGTGAAGCGTTCCTGAATGGCGAAGGCAGCCGCTGCCGCAGCAACAGCGATGACAGCGCCACGGCGTTTATCAGTCAGGTGATCAAAGCCGATATGCCGCCAGCCGAGCGCGACGTGCTGGTGAAAGCGCGGTTGCAGTTGCTGACCACCTGTGACTTCACAGGCCAGGTGGTGGACGCGCAGTTGACGCCCTCGGCCAATGCCCAGCTGTTTCGCACCTACCTGCAGGCCGCCGCCGATTTCTACGGCGGTCGCTTCGTTTACGCCGAGCGCGGTTTCGCCGCCGCCGCGACCAGCGATCTGCCTTGGCTGAAAGAGACCGCGCTGTACATGACCGCACGTACCTCGTTGAACCGGGCCCAGGCCGAGGCCTTCGATGAGTACGGTATGCCGCAACGCGAGCATGTGGATAAGTCTGCCTTGAGCGACGCTGAAGAAGGCTTTCTCGGTTACCTGAAACATTATCCACAAGGCGATTACGTTGCGTCCGCCCGTGGCCTGTTGCGCCGCGTGCATTGGCTGGCGAACGACGACGCCAAGCTCGCCGAAGACTTCACCTGGCAATTCACCGAGGCCACTGACGCCCAGCGTAACGTGAGCGTCGACGAGTTGGTCGAAGAAGCCGACCTCAAGTTGCTCATGGTCGGCAACAACTCGGCGAACAGCCCGATGCTGCAAGTGGTCAGCGACCTGATGGCGATGCGCGCCCATACGCCGCCCCTGTTGAGCCGCGAAGACCTCGACAAGCAAAAGAGCACATTCGCCAACGAACCGGCGTTGTTCGACTACCTGCAAGCGGCGTATGCCCTGTACGTCGAGCATCAACCTGATGCTGCCCTCAAGCATCTGCCTGCGGATATGCCGTCGAACCTCGACTACTTTGCCTTCAGCCAGCAGACCTTGCGCGCCTTGGCACTGGAGGCCAAGCAAGATTGGAAGGGCGCCGAGAGCCTGTGGCTGCAAATGCTACCGCTGGCCAAGCAACCGCTGCAACGCGACCAACTGGAGTTAGCCTTGGCGATGAACTATGAGCGCAGCGGCCAACTGGCCAAGGTGTTCGCAACCGATTCGCCGATCAGCGCCAAGCAAGTGCGTTACATCCTGCTGCGCAACGTCGCCGGGCCCGACCTGCTGCGCCAGCAGATCGCCAACGCCAGCGACCCGACCGAACGCCAGAGCGCGCAATTCGTGCTGCTCTACAAAGACCTGCTGCACCGCCAGTTCGCGACCTTTGCCGATGACCTCAAGCAGGCCTCGCTCTCTGATGACAAGCTCGGCACCAGCCTGGGCTACACCTACACCAGCGGCCAGACCTTGAAGCTGTTCCAGTGGAATGGTGACAAGGCCGAATCCGGCTACGCCTGCCCAAGCATCGCGCAAACCGCCGCGACCTTGCAGGATGAGGCCAAAAACCCCCACGCCTTGAACTGCTTCGGTGAGTTCATCCTGCGCAACGGCCTGGACGGCATGCCCCTGGAACAACCCCGCGCCGCCGGCAGCCTGGGCAGCACCGAATCGCAGTTCAAGGGTGAAACCTTCTCGCGGCTGGACGGCTACAAACAGGTGATCGCCAACGCCAAAGCACCGAAAACCGACAAGGCGTACGCGTTGTTCCGCGCCATCAACTGCTACGCGCCGGCCGGTTACAACAGCTGCGGGGGTGAAGACGTTGCGCCAGCGGTGCGCAAAGCCTGGTTCCGCCAACTCAAAACCGGTTTTGCCGATACCCAGTGGGGCAAGTCGCTGCAGTACTACTGGTGAAGTCGCTGTGGCTGGGCTTGTTGTTGCTGGCAAGCCCGGCTTTCGGCGCCGTCGACGCCCGCGACTATGACGCTTTCTGGCTGTGGAGTGGTGTCACGCCGCAGCCGGTGATCAAGCAGGCAAAAACCCTGTACATCCTGCAAGGCCAAATCAACTCCACCCGCCGCGCGCCCCAGCGCGGCGTGCAATTGATCGCCCAAGGCATCAGCGTGCCACGCATTAGCCAAGGCGAAATCTGGGTGGTCTATCGCGCCCACACCTTGCACTGGCCGGAACAGGTCTACACCCAACTGCTCGGCCAGGTGCAACGCTGGCGCGACGCGGGTAACCCTGTGATCGGCATCCAGATCGACTTCGACGCCCGCACCCAGTACCTGCACGAATACGCTGATTTTCTGCGCGACCTGCGCCGGCGTCTGCCTGCCGACCTGCGGTTAAGCATCACCGGCCTGATGGACTGGAGCAGCAACGCCGACCCGGCCGCCATCGCCCAGCTCAAAGGCGTGGTGGATGAAGTGGTGGTGCAGACGTATCAAGGGCGGCACAGCATCCCGGATTACGCGGCGTACCTGCCACGGATGAACCGAATGGGAGTTCCGTTCAAGATCGGTTTGATTCAAGGCGGCGAGTGGAAGGCGCCAGGGTATTTGCAAGGGAATGAGTGGTTTCGGGGGTATGTGGTGTTTTTGCAGAACCCTTGAATCTTCCAAACATGGAAAAAAACCGTCTATCAAACCGGTTTTTTTGCGTGTGGCCTTAGCAACTTGAATGATATAAGTTGCCCTTACTGCCTTAAGGGGTGATATATCATGCATGAAACAGGCAAGCCATACCCCCACAAAGGGTATATCTCAGAGAGAAGCGCTGAACTGATGAGAGGTATCGGGAACGGTATCGAAATAGCCCGTATTCGTCGCCGTTTGAAAATCTCGACCATATGCAGCCGGGCGGGCATTACACGACAGACGTATCAGCGGCTGAGACAGGGAGAAGCAGGCGTATCCCTCGGCGTGCTGATGAATGTGCTTAGCGCGATGGACCTGGAAGAAGGTATGGCGAGCATTGCGTCACCAGAACTTGACCAGGTTGGGATTACCATGAGCCTCGCCCGTGAGCCCGACCGAATTCGCACAGAAGGGGAACCTGATGTCTTGGAAGCCGATTGGTAACGCATTCGTTTTTTCAGCTCACTCAGTCGGTGATCCGGTCCCTGTTGGTGAGGTGGCCATGCACGCAAGCGGATTCGTTTTTCGCTACGCCAACAGCTGGCTTGCGCGCCCCAACGCATTTGCGATTGACCCGCTTAGCCTGCCACTGACCCCTAACCAGTATTCCTCGACACGCATGTTTGGTGTGCTCGACGACGCAACGCCCGACAATTGGGGTCGGCGTGTTCTACTGGCGACCCACAAACAGCATCCACAAAACGAAGTTGAATGGCTCCTTGCTTCGCGGGGTGCGGGAGTGGGCTGCCTGCTGTTCAGTGCGTCAAGAAACCTGTTGCCGACTCTGCACCAACCTCCGCGATTTGAAGACCTTGAGAAAATCATGGTGGGCCTTGATCAGGTCGAAAAAGGTAATGTCGACCTGCCTGCGGAAATCGCACGACTATTCGAATTCGGCAGTTCCATGGGCGGCGCCAGGCCGAAGGTCACCGTGACTCACGAAGGTAAGGAATGGATTGCTAAATTCGGCCGTAGCGACGATGTTTTCGATCAACCACGTGCTGAATTCGCCAGCCTTCAAATGGCGGATGCGGCAGGTCTACCCGCAGCCGGGCACAAGTTGGTAGAGGTCGCCGGCAAACCGGTTTTGATGGTCGAACGTTTTGACCGGCATGAGGGGGCTGGACGCGAGCACTATGTCAGCTGCAGCCGCGAATGCGAGTTGACGCGGTTGAGAGTGCCGTTTCCTATTCCAGGATCGCCGACGTGTTGAAGAAGGTCTGCGACGATGCCACCTTTGACATGCGTGAGCTTTACAAGCGTATGGCCTTCAATGTGCTGATCGGCAATAGCGACGACCACCTGAAACAAACCGGGCTTCTGCTGACCAGCGCCTCGGGCTATTCCCTTGCGCCAGTATTTGACGTGTTGCCCCACCCCACGCAACTAGGCTTGCAGGCGTTGATCATCGGGAATGAGGGCAGGGTATCGTCTGTCAGCAATTTGCTGAGTACGCCTGAACGCTTTGGGTTGGGGGCGGATGAAGCAAGGTCCATCGTCACGGATATGTATGCCGTCGTGCGAGAAGCCTCCGGCTTTTTCGAAGCGGCAGGCTGTAGCGGTGCCGATGTGCGCATGCTTTCCAATGTGTGTACCCGGTTTGCAGCAGACCTCGCTTAGGATCAAGGATCTCGGGCTGCAACAAAGCGCACCCTCATTACTGAGCGACTGGCAACGGATACACCGACTCCCACCCTCCTCCCAGCGCCTTGTACAACCCGACCATGGCCAATGACACGCCGGTGGAGCTTTCAACCCACTGCTCTTGAGTTGCCAGCAATGCGCTTTGCACGGTGAGTACATTGACGAAATCCGCCACACCTTCGACGTACTGGTGTTGCGCGGTGGTCAGCGCGATCTGGTTCTGGCGCACCGCTTCGGCCAGGCTGTCGCGACGCAATTGGCTGGCGTTGTAGCGGGTCAGTTGGTCGTCGATTTCATGCCAGGCGCGCAGCACGGTTTGCTGGTAGGCAAGGGCCGCTTCCTGTTGCTGGGCTTCGCGCAAATCCACCATGCCTTGCAGGCGCCCACCGTTGAACAGTGGCAGGCTTAATTGCGGGCCGAGGGCAAATGCGCGGGAGCCCCAGGAGCCGAAGTCCGACAGTTGCATGGCTTGAGAGCCGAGGCTGCCGGACAGGGTGATGCGCGGGTAAAAGTCGCCCTTGGCCACGCCGATGCTGGCAGTGGCGGCGTGCAAGCGCGCTTCTGCCTGGCGGATGTCGGGACGGCGTTCGGCCAGCTCCGAGGGCAGGCCAATGGCGACCTGACGCTGGGTTTGCGGCACGGCGGCGTCCTTGGACAGCTGCGCGTGCAAGGCCTGGGGCGGTTCGCCCATCAGCAGGCTCAGGGCGTTGATCAGTTGGTCCTGGCGTTGCTGCAAATCCGGCAGACGCGCTTCGATGGCCGCGACCTGGGCGGCGGCTTCGGCCACGTCGAGGTCGGTCGCTACGCCATCAGCCAGACGCAGTTGCGAGAGCTTGAGGCTGTGGCGGGCGACGTCGAGGTTTTGCTCGGTGACGGCGCGGGTATTTTGTACGCCGCGCAGTTGGATATAGTCCTGGGCGGTCTCGGCCAACACCGACAACAGCACGGCACGACGGTCGTTTTCGGCGACTTCCAGCGTGGCGTCGGCTGCTTCGGTTTCACGCTTGACCCGGCCCCAGAAATCCAGCTCCCAAGAGGCCGAGAAGCCCATGTCCCATTGGTTGAAGGCCGAACGGCCGTTCTCGCCGGAAGGGTCGTTCAAGCCTTTGCCACTGTTACGTTTGCGCTGGTAGCCGCCACCCGCATCGACATTGGGGTAACGCTCGGCGGTGGTCACCTGGCGTACGGCGCGGCTCTGTTGCAGGCGGCTGCTGGCCAGTTTCAAGTCGAGGTTATCGCTGAGGGCCCGGCGTGTCAGGGCGGAAAGCTGCGCGTCGTGGAACACGTCCCACCAGCGCTCCTGCAAGGGATCGCTAACGGCACGGCTGGCAGCTTGTCGGCCCTGGGGTTCGCTCCACTGATTGATCTGCGGGCTCTCGGGCCGCTGGAAGTCGGGACCGACCGTGCAGGCACTCAGGCTGATCAGGCTTAAGGTGAGCCAGGCGACGTGTTTCATTGCTGGGCCACCTCACGCTGTTGCGCGACCGGCCGCGTATCGACGCTGGCTTCCACCGACATGCCGACGCGCAGGCGCTCGGTCAATGGCTGGTTCGGCTCAAGCACGATCTTCACCGGAATACGCTGCACCACCTTGGTGAAGTTGCCGGTGGCGTTGTCCGGTTTGACCGAGGCAAAGGTCACCCCCGTGGCCGGCGCCAGGCTTTCCAGATGGCCTTTGAGCAGTTCGCCGTCAAGGCTGTCGACGCTGACCTGCACCGCTTGCCCCGCGTGCATATGCGACAGTTGCGTCTCCTGGAAGTTGGCTACCACATAGGCCTCGGCCAGCGGCACGACCGCGAGGATCTTGCTGCCCGGGGTCACATAGGCGCCGACCCGCACCGCTCGCTCGCCGACCATGCCATCGACCGGCGCGACAATGCGCGTGTAGGACAACTGATAACTAGCCATTTCCAACGCCGCCTGGGCGCGCTTGAGCCCACCTTCGGCGGCGTCACGCTGGGCGGTGAGGATTTCCACCTGCTTGCGTTCGGCGGCCAGCACTGCGGTGGATTTGGCCAGGCGTGCGGTGGCCTGGTCGATACGGGTCTTGGCTTGTTGGGCGTTCTGCACGGTACCTGCGCCGACGCCAGCGAGGTGGTTATAGCGGTTCAGTTCGTGTTCGGCGAAGGCGACTTCGGCGCGATCCGCCGCGACGGTGGCTTGGGCCTGGGCGATCACCGAGCTCTGGCGCTCCAGGGTCGCGCTGGCGTTTTTCAACTGGGCCTGGGCGACCAAGGTGTCGGCATCGGCGGCCTGGGCGGCGGCGCGAAAGTCGCGGTCGTCGATCAACGCCAACAGTTGGCCGGCCTTGACGCGCTGGTTGTCTTCTACCAGCACTTCCTTGATGAAGCCCGCCACCCGCGGCGCCACCAGGGTGAAGTCGGCGGCGACGAAGGCGTCGTTGGTGGTCTGGTGTTTGCTGCCCAGTACGCCCGGCGCAACCAGATAAACCAGTACGCCAACGGCAAATACAGCAATAACGGAGACGGCAATTTTGTCTTTGCGTTTCATGGAAAGTCCTTGTGGTCAGGCCGGAGCGCGAGGCGGATAGATCCGCGTGGGCATCCAGAAAATCAGCAGGATCAACGCCACCGCGACACCGGCCATGACGACGTAAAGATCCGAAGAGGTCAGCACCACGGTCTGCTCGTGCAAGCGGTGGGCGAGGCCCGGAGCCTCAGTGTCGGCCAGGGGCGAATTGCCCAGGCGGTCCACCAACATGGTTGAATGGAAATGCCCGCGCTGGGTGGTCAATGTATCCAGCACCGCAGTGGCGATCACAGCGGCCAGGCCCTTGACGGTATTGAACCAGGCCGAAGCGAACGGCCCTTCGATGGGTTGAATACTGCCGGTGGACAACATCAGCAGTGGCAACACGGCCATCGGCTGGCCGAAAATCTGCAACAGGTACCAGCCATAAAAATCGTCGCGGATCCACGCCGAAGTCAGGTGCGAACTGCCGATGCAGCACAGCACCAACATGCCAAGGCCAATCCCCAGCACCCAGCGGCAATCGACCCAGCGCAGGTTGCACAGCGCCGCCACCAACGGCAACGCGATCAATTGCGGCAACGCCATCAGCAGCATCACCGGCGCAGTTTGCAACGGCCGGTACCCCTGGACCTGGGCAAGGAAACTGGAGGGGATGATGATCACCGAGGTCAGCACCATCAGCACGCCTGCCAGCACGATCAGGGCGAAGGCCAGGTTGCGCAGGCCGAGCATCTGCAATTTGAAGAAGGGTATTGGCTGCGACCATTCGTTGAGCATGAACAACACCAGCAAGAGCGTGCCACCACACAACAGGAAGGTGATCAGGCCCGACTCGAACCAATCCAGGCGATTGCCCTGCAACAGCCCGATCACCAACATGCAGATCGCCGGAAAGCCCAGCAGCAGGCCGCGCCAGTTGAACTGTTTGAAACGCTCCAGGCGCAGCGGGTCCTGCGGTATGCCATAGGCCACGGCGACCATCGCCAGCAGGCACGGCGCGACGATTTGCCAGAACGCCCACTGCCAGCCGACGTATTCGGTCCACAACGCCGCCAGCGGAGTACCCAGGCTCGGGCCGAAGGTGGCGGTCAGGGCGTAGCCGGCCAGGCCATACAGCTTGACGTTGGCGGGCAGGAAACGCAGTGCCACGGTCATCAGCATCGGGGGCAGCGCGCCACCGGCCAGGCCTTGCACGGTACGCAGCAGCAGCAGGCTTTCGTAGTTGGGTGCGAACGGGCAGAGAATGCCCAACACGGTGAACAAGCCGATGGCGCACAGCGTGAAACGGCGCAGGGAAAACGTCACCGAACACCACGGCGCAAAGGCCATGGCCGCCACGGAAGTGGCCGTGTAGGCGGCGACCAGCCAGGTGCCTTCATCAAAGCCGATGTACAGCGCACCGCGGATATCGGCAAGCGCCACCTTGGTGACCATCTCGTTGAGACCGGACACCAGCACCGCCAACAACACGCCGACCAAGCCGATGATGATGCGCGGGCCGAACACGGGCGGGGCCGGGGCAACAGGTTTGGCTGCGGCCTGAAAAGCGGGGGCAGCGAGGGATGTCATGAACAGGTAACTCGGAATGAGAAATACCTGAGCAGTTTAATCAGGCTATAGCATGACAAAAAGTTACTTATCGGAAGTTTATAAGTGCGCCAGGCGCAATCCATAGGTGGGAGGGGGCTTGCTCCCGATGGCGGTATGACAGCCACCTGATGTGAAGCTGATACACCTCTATCGGGAGCAAGCCCCCTCCCACATTTGATTGTGCATGGCTTGAGGTTTTTAGTTGGGTTGGGCTTCCAGCCAGGTGGCGTGGCAACTCTCGCGCATGGTTTCACGCAGCCATTTGTGCGCGGGGTCTTTGTCGAAGCGCGGGTGCCAGGATTGGGCCAATACCAGGGTCGGCAAGGAGATCGGCAGCGGGAATGCACGCAATGGCAAGTTCAGGCGTTTGGCGCTCAGGAGCGCTTCCTTGGGCACCGGCATGATCAGGTCGGATTCCGGCAACATGAACATGGCACCGTGGAAGCCCGGCGCGATCATCGCCACGCGGCGCTCCAGGCCCTGCTCGTTCAGCGCGGTGTCGATCGGCCCGCGGGCGATGCCGCGGCGCGAGATGCTGATATGGGAATAGCTGGCAAAGCGTGCGGCGGTGATCTCTTCGTCGAACAGTGGGTGATCTTGTCGCGCCAGGCCGACGAAGGTGGTGGAGAACAGGTTCTGCACCTTCACTTCGGGGCTGACCGGCATGGTGTTGCTCACACGCAGATCCAGGCGCCCTTCGCGCAGAGCTTCGTCGTCGGTGTCGCCTTCAGGCACAAAGCGCAGCTCGCACAGCGGGGCCACACGCTCCATGGTGTCGAACAAGCGACCGCCATATACGCCAATAAAAAAGTCATTGGCGCGTACGCTGAAACGGCGGCGCAAGGTACTCAAATCGACTTGATCCGCCGAGCGAAACAGCAACGCCGCCTGCTCCACCACGTTGCGTACCTGGCCTTGCAGCTCAAGCGCCTTGGGCGTCGGCACCAGGCCGCGACCGGCACGTACCAGGATCGGGTCACCGACAGCTTCACGGATACGCGTGAGGGTACGGCTCATGGCCGCCGGGCTGAGGTTCATCCGCCGTGCGGCGCCGACCACACTGCCCTCATCGAGCAACGCGTCGAGGGCGACCAGCAGGTTCATGTCTGGTAATTGCATGCCAAGCACTCGTGATCTGTGGGGAGTGAACTGGGCGCAATCGTAGCAGGCTTTACCGGTTCAGAAAGGCGCATCGCCCTGGATGGTGGTGCGGTACAACTTGCGGCGCAGGTGGCTTGGGCAACCGGCGGCCAGGTGGATCAGCGAACGGTTGTCCCAGAACACCAGGTCGTGGGGCTGCCACTGGTGGCGGTAGATGTTTTCCGGCAGCACACTGTGGGCATAGAGCTGGGCCAGCAAGTCACGGCTTTCGTCATCGGGCAGGCCGACGATACGGGTGGTGAAGCCTTCGCTGACGAACAACGCCTGGCGGCCGTTTTCAGGGTGGGTTCGTACGATGGGATGCACTACTTCGGCGACCTGGGCGAGTTGTTCGGGGGTGAGGGTCGGGCGCCAGTTACCTTCGAATTTGGTTTCGCTGTAGCGCGCCGTGTAGGAGTGCGCGGCACTGCGGCCTTCTACGGCTTTGCGCAGGTGCTCGGGCAGTTGCTCCCAGGCTTTGTGCATATCGGCGAACAGGGTGTCACCGCCTTCGGCAGGCAGTTCCTGAGCGTGCAGCATCGAGCCGAGGCTGGGCAGTTCCTTGTACGACAGGTCCGAGTGCCAGAACTTGCCCGCGTCCCCCAGGCCGATGGATTGGCCGTTCTCGATGATGTTGGAGACGATCAGGATTTCCGGGTGATTGGCCAGCAGGAATTGTTTGAGCACGTGGATCTGCAGCACACCGAAACGGCGGCTGAAAGCGATCTGTTGTTCGGGGGTGATGCGTTGGTCGCGGAACACCACGACGTGGTGGTCCAGATGTGCGCGGTGGATACGGGCAAAGTCCTGGTCATTGACCGGGCGGGATAAGTCCAGGCCGATGATCTCGGCGCCTACACTGCCGGGGAAGGGCCGGACATCGAAGGTTTGGGCAGTGGTGGGGGCAGCAGCGGTGGCGGACATTGGATTCACTCCCGGCGGACAGGGAAGTGAATTTATAGGTATAAGAATGGAAGTTTAAATACTGTTAGGGCATATCGATATGGCGTTTGGTTTGAGGTGCTGGGGGATGCTGAGGGCCTCATCGGGGGCAAGCCCACTCCCACATTTTGATTTGTGAACACATTCAAATGTGGGAGTGGGCTTGCCTGCGATGAGGTCGGTACAGGCGCTGAAGATCAACGCTCGTGCAACGCCTCGGCCCGCGCCTTGATGATCGGTTTGAGCAGGTAGCTGAGGATGCTTTTCTTGCCGGTGATGATGTCCACCGAGGCAACCATGCCCGGGATGATCAGCAACGGCTTCTCATCGGTGCCCAAGTGGCTGCGGTCGGTACGCAGGGTGATCATGTAGTAAGTGGTTTTCTTGTCTTCATCGGTGATGGTGTCGGCACCGATGCGTTCGAGCTTGGCCTTCAGCCCACCGTAGACGGTGTAGTCGTAGGCGGTGAATTTGACCACGGCTTCTTGCCCTGGGTGCAGGAAAGCGATGTCTTGCGGGCGGATCTTGGCTTCCACCAGCAGGGTGTCGTCCAGCGGCACGATTTCGACCATGTCGCTGCCCGGCTGGATCACGCCGCCGACCGTGTTGACCAACAATTGCTTGACGACCCCGCGCACCGGCGAGGTGACCAGGGTACGGCTGACGCGGTCTTCCAACGCACGGCCGGTGGACTCGGCCTTGTTCAACTCAGTACGAGCCTCGTTGAGCTGGGTCAGGGCTTCGCTGCGGAATTTGCCACGGGTTTCGTCGATCTTGCGCTGCACTTCCTTGATCGCCGATTCGGCACGGGGGATTGCCAGGGTGGTGGCATCCAGTTGGCCACGGGTTTCCATTTCGGCACGCTTGAGGCGCAGCACTTCCACCGGCGATACCGCGCCCTGAGCCACCAGCGGCTCGGACATGTTGATTTCCTGGCGTTGCAGGGACAACTGGCTGCGGTACTGGCCTTGCTTGGAGGTGAATTCACGCAGTTCCTGCTGGCGCTGTACCAGTTGCTCTTGCAGGCCGCCGACTTCGTCTTTCAGTTGCTGGCGTCGGCTCTCATACAATGAGCGCTCGTTGGCAGCCTGGCTCGGCGCGGCCTTGAGTACGTCGTCGGGGATGTTCAGCGGGCGATCATCCACCTGCGCACTCAGGCGCTCGACGCGCAGTTGCATGGCCAGGCGCAAGGCTTCGGTTTCCCCGGCGTTGGAAACGAACCGGGTGTCGTCGAGGCGAATCAACGGCGCACCGGCCTCTACGATCTGGCCTTCCTTGACGTACAGCTCGGCGACGATACCGCCTTCCAGGTTCTGGATTTTCTGCAATTTGGACGACGGAATCGCCTTGCCGTCGCCACGGGTCACTTCGTCGATCTCGGAGAAACCCGCCCAAACCACCAGGAACACGAAAAACCCGATGATCGCCCAGATGGTCAGGCGAATGACGCGCGGGGCATCTTCGATCAGCGCTTTGTTGACCTCGGGCAGGGGCTGGCCCTGCAGCGAGTCGGTGCCTTTGAAATAGCGGCCGACCGCACTCTTGATGGACTTAAGCAACACTGATCTGCCCCTTTTTCAACGCTTCCATGACCACGGCTTTCGGGCCGTCCGCGAGAATCTGCCCACGGTCGACCACCAGCAGGCGGTCCACCAGCGAGAGCAGTGAGGCTCGGTGCGTGACCAGCACCACGGTCTTGTTTTGCACCACGGCTTGCAGGCGTTGTTTCAAGCGTTCTTCACCGGTGTTGTCCATGGCGCTGGTGGGTTCGTCCAGCAGCAGGATGGGCGGGTTGAGCAACAACGCGCGGGCCAGGGCGACGTTCTGACGCTGGCCGCCGGAGAGGTTCTGACCACGCTCGCCCACTTGCAGCTCGTAGCCCTGGGGGTGCAGACGGGCGAATTCGTGTACACCGGCCAGCTCGGCGGCTTGCAGGACCATTTCGTCTTCGACGTAGCGCGCACCGCTGACCAGATTGTCGCGCAGGGTGCCGGCGAGCAACTGGATGTCCTGGGCGACGTAGCCAATGTTGTGGCGCAGCTCGCTGACGTCGATCTGGCGCACGTCCACGCCGTCCACCAGCAGGGCGCCGGAGTCGGGCTGGTACAGGCCAACGATCAGTTTGGCCAGGGAGCTTTTGCCCGAGCCGCTACGACCAATGATGCCGATTTTTTCCCCGGGCTTGATCACCAGGTTGATGTTCTTCAGCGCCAGGTTCTGCTGGTTGGGATAGGTGAAATTCAGGCCCCGGCATTCGATGGCGCCTTGCAGAGTACGGCGGCTCATGGGGCGCTCTTCGAAATTGCGCTCTTGAGGCAGCTCCATCATTTGGTCCACCGAGGTCATGGTGACCTTGGCTTGCTGGTAGCGCGTGAGCAGGCCCGACAGCGAAGCCAGCGGGCTCAAGGCGCGGCCACTGAGCATGTAGCAGGCAATCAGGCCGCCCATGCTCAGGTTGCCGTCGATGATCTGGTACACGCCGAACACGATCATGATCACACCGGCCAATTGCTGGATCAGCAGGGTCATGTTCATCGACAGGCCCGACAGCAACTTTACCCGCAGCTCAAGCCGGCTCAGGGTGCCGATGGTCTGTTCCCAGCCATACTGGCGCTCGCTCTCGGCATTGTTGACCTTGACCGCATCGAGCCCGGCGAGGGTTTCGATCAGGCTCGACTGGCGTTCAGCGGCCAGGGCCATGGTGCGTTCCATGGTAGCCACCAAGGGCTTTTGCAGGGCGTAGCCGATGCCCAGGGCAAGCGGAAACGCCAGCACCGGGATCCACACCAGGTGCCCGCCGAGGATGGCGATCACCATAAAGATCAGCAGCGTGAACGGCAGGTCGATCAGGCTGGTGAGGGTCAGCGACGCGAGAAAATCGCGCAGGCTTTGAAACTCATGGATGTTCTGGGCGAAGCTGCCGACCCGCGCCGGGCGGTACTTCATGGACATGCCGACGATGCGTTCGAACAGCGTGGCCGAGATGATCAGGTCGGTTTTTTTACCGGCCAGGTCCAGGCACAGGCTGCGCAGGCTTTTGAGGATCAGGTCGAACAGGTATGCACCACAGATGCCCACGGCCAACACCCACAGGGTGGCGGTGGCCTGGTTCGGTACGACGCGGTCGTACACGTTCATCACGAACAGCGGCGCGGCCATGGCGATGATGTTGATCAGGAAGCTGGCGGCGATGGCGTCGGTGTAGAGCCAGCGCGAACGCATGAGGGTGTCACGGAACCACGAACGCGCCCGTGGAATCAGGCTGCCGTGGTTGACGTCGAATTTGTGTTGCGGCTGGGCGAAGAAGACCTTGCCGATGTAATCGTCGGCCAATGCTTCGCGCTTGATCAGCACTTCGCCGCCGTCGCTTTCGCTGAGCAGCACCCGCGCCTCATCGTCGCCCTGCCAACCCACCAGCACGGTGCTGCGCCCGTCCTTGAGCAACAGCAGGGCCGGCAATGCAATCGTCGGGATCTGTTCCAGCTTGCGTTGCAGCAGCCGGCCTTGCAGCCCGGCCCGCGCAGCAGCACGCGGCAGCAGTTCAGCACTCAAGCGTTGCGAGGGCAGCGGCAGGCCAGTGGTGAGCATGGCCGCGCTGGCAGGCTTCTGGTGCAGTGCGCAGAGCGCCAGCAACCCGTCGAGCAACGGGTCGTCGTGCAAAGCGCGTGGATCATGACTGAGATGAACTCGACCGATTTCAGATTCCACGCGGTGCACTCTCGACTAACAGATGGGGCTATTGGGGGTGGCTCAATTCATCCCAGGCAGTTGGACTTTAGGTTTCACGTCATTCTGCACGACGGAGGCCATCGGTGCGACCACTCCCTGGCTCTTGAGCAATTCGCCCATGGTCGCCTTGATTCGGTACTGAGTAAATAACTGAATGTTCTTGATTTCTTCCAGGCGGCGGGAAGCGGTGAACAATTCATTCTCGCTGTCGAGCAAATCCAACAGGGTACGTTGGCCAAGGCTGAACTGCTGCTGGTAGGACGTGCGTACGCGGGTGCTGTGATCCACATACTGCTGGGCGACCGGCAATTGCGCGTTGGCGTTACTCAAGGCGTTCCAGGCCAAGCCTAGCTCTTCGTTGAGTTGGCGCAAGGCGTTGTTGCGAATATCCAGGGCCTGGTTGGCCTGGTAGGACTTCGATTGCAGGTCAGCCTTGTTGCTGCCACCGGCAAACAGGTTGAAGCGCATGCGCACCATGGCTTCCCAGCCGTTGCTGTGGTTGGGATCACCGGAGACGTTGTTGTCGGCGTTGGTGCCAAGCTCGGCATCAAAGCGCGGGTAGAAGGTGGACTTGGCGGCTTCGTACTGCTTCTCGGCGGCGGAGATATCCGACTCGGCCGAGCGCAGGACCGGGCTGTTGTCGAGCATCTGGCGACGGGCTTCATTCAGGTCTGCCGGCAGCATGGCCATGAACGGGGCCGGGCGCTCGAGTTGGTCCGGCATCTGGCCTACGGCGCTGAGGTAGTTGACCTGCGCGTCGGCCAGGTTGGTTTGCTCGGTGATCAAGTTGTTGCGGGCCTGGGCCAGACGCGCTTCGGCCTGGTCCTGGTCGGCACCGTTGCCGACGCCGCGCTCCGTGCGCAACTTGATCTGATCGTAGATGCGCTCGTGGTTGCGCAGGTTGTCTTCGGCCAGGCGCACAAACTCACGACGGGTCAGCACTTCCAGGTAAACCTGAGCAACGGTCAGCGCTGTGCGCTCGGAAGTACCCAGCAAGGAGTAGGCACGGGAATTAACGTTGGCTTGTTGACGCCCGACTTCGCTGGAGGTAGCGAAACCGTCAAAAATCATTTGCTGCAGACGCAGGCTGGATTCACCGCGGTTGAGCGTGTCCCAGTGGTTGCCGCTGGGGTTGTTGGCGCGGGTGGTGGCGTTGTCAGTCCCTTGACGACCGTAACCGGCGTTCAGGTCGACACGCGGCAGGTAACCACCTTGGGCGGCGCGCAATTGGTAATCGGCGGCGATACGGCTGTTTACACCCGCCTGGATTTCCGGGTGTACATCCAATGCCTGCTGCATGGCTTGGGGCAGTGTCTGGGCTTGTACGAAACTGGCGGCGAGAACGAACGGTATTGCCTTGAACAGGTGCAGACGCATTAAAAAATTCCCCAGGACTTCTTGTCTCAAATCACAGCGATGAGTACCGCTGCGTCGGATAATGGCTACCGTAATGACCGTACGTCGGAAAGTTCAAAAAGCGGAACTGCTTCACACATGTAGGACGGTTCGCCGCATAAATATCAATGTGACATTACAGAGGCGATTGTTTAGGATGGCGACCATAAGGTCAATACTTTGGCACAAACTAGATCACTAAAAAATCTAGCCAAATATTTGACGTCAATACATATATAGACTACGCCCTCCCAATTGGCAGCGCTAATACCGCGCTGCGAAATGGAATTTGTCGAAACGGATCACCGGAGAAAATTTTAATGAGCAGTGTTGTTGCCATCGTCAAAAGCATTGTTGGTCAAGTTTTCGTTGTTTCTCCGGAAGGAATACGTCGCGTCCTTGTAGAAGGTGATCGCCTGTTTGCGGGCGACCAGATCGATACGGGCATGTCGGGCGCGGTGAGCCTGGAGTTGGCCGACGGCCGCATTCTGGACCTGGGCCGGGAAACCCAGTGGAGCGCCGATCTGCCGGACTCCAGCGCCGACTTGGCCGCCGCTGCCGAGCAAGCCGCACCATCGGTTGCCGAGCTGCAACAAGCCATCGCCGCCGGCGCCGACCCGACCACCGACCTGGAAGCCACCGCCGCAGGCGCAAACGCTGCCGGTAATGGTGCCGCCGGGGGTGGCCACAGCTTCGTGGTGCTGGACGCGACCGCCGGCCGTGTCGACCCGACCATTGGCTTCCCGACTGCACCTATCGGCCAAGGCACTTCGGCACTCAACGCCCTGAGCGGAGCGCCAGGCTCGGCGGACTCGGGCAACCAGGTGCTGCAGCCTTCGACCCTGACCCTGAGCGCGACGCCGACCATCACCGAAGCGGGCGGCGTGCTGACCTACACCGCTACCGTGACGCGGCCCTCCACCAGCGACCTGACCGTCACCTTGACCAATGGCGCGGTGATTACCATCCCGTCGGGCCAGTTGACCGGCACCGTCAATGTACCTCTGGCCCCTAACGACAGCCCGTACATCGACCCGGGCCAGATCAGCGTCGGCGTTACCGGTACCACTGGCGGCGGCAACCTGGTATTGACCATCGACCCTAACCCGGCCGTAACGCAGATCACCGACACAATCGACACCACCACCGTCACGCTGACGGCGAGCAATACCGTGACCGAAGGCGGCCAGATCACCTACACCGCCACCTTGACCAACCCGGCGCAAACCCCGGTAAACGTTACCTTGAGCAATGGCTCGGTGATCACCATCAAGGCCGGCGAGTCGACAGGCACCGTTGTGGTCGATACTCCGGCTAACGACGTCTATAACAACGGTTCGAACGTCAGCACCACCATTACCGGTGCAACCGGCGGCAACTTCGAAAACCTGGTACCGAGCACTACGCCTGCGGTCACCACCATTACCGATTCGGTCGACACCACCACCGTTACCCTCACAGCCAACAACAACGTGACCGAAGGCGGCCAGATCACCTACACCGCCACCTTGACCAACCCGGCGCAGACCCCGGTGAATGTCACCTTGAGCAATGGCTCGGTGATCACCATCAAGGCTGGCGAGTCAACCGGCACCGTTGTGGTCGATACTCCGGCTAACGACGTCTACAACAACGGCTCTACCGTCAGCACCACCATTACCGGTGCAACCGGCGGCAACTTCGAAAACCTGGTACCGAGCATTACGCCTGCGGTCACCACCATTACTGATTCGATCGATGCCACCACCGTTACCCTGACAGCCGACGGCAACGTGACCGAAGGCGGCCAGATCACCTACACCGCGACCCTGACCAACCCGGCGCAGACCCCGGTGAATGTCACCTTGAGCAATGGCTCGGTGATCACCATCAAGGCGGGTGAGTCGACCGGCACTGTCGTGGTCGATACTGCGGCCAACGACGTCTACAACAACGGCTCTACCGTCAGCACCACCATTACCGGTGCAACCGGCGGCAACTTCGAAAACCTGGTACCGAGCACTACGCCTGCGGTCACCACCATTACCGATTCGGTCGACACCACCACCGTCACCCTGACCGCAAGCTCGACCGTGACCGAAGGTGGCCAGATCACCTACACCGCCACCTTGACCAACCCGGCGCAAACCCCGGTAAACGTTACCTTGAGCAATGGCTCGGTAATCACCATCAAGGCTGGCGAGTCTGTCGGCAGCGTGGTCGTGGACACCGCGCCCAATGATGTCTACGTCAACGGCAGCACGGTCAGCACCACCATTACCGGCGCGACTGGCGGCAACTTTGAAAGCCTGGTACCGAGCACAACTGCGGCAGTCACCACGATCACCGATTCGATCGACACAACTACCGTTACGCTGACTGCGCCGACCGAAGCGAATGAGGGCGGGCAGATTACGTACACCGCTACGCTTTCCAACAAGGCGGGCACTGACGTTACGTTGAAGTTGGATAACGGCTCGTCGATCACCATCAAGGCTGGGGACACTGTCGGCACTGTGACCGTCCCGGCGCCGACTGATGACGTGTTCATCGACAAGAGCACGCAGACCGTTCAAATCACCGAGACCACGGGTGGCAACTTCGAGAAGTTGGAAGTTGCGGGCAATGGTGCGACCACCACGATCAATGACACCATCGATAAAGTCGATGTAGTGCTGACCGCTACCACCACCGTCGGTGAAGGCGGCAATATCGTTTACACCGCAAGCCTTGTGGATAAAAACGGCGCGCCGGTGACTAACATCACTAATCCGTTGACTGTCACCCTGGATAACGGTCAGACCATCACCATTGGTGTGAATCAATCCAGCGGTACTGTTACTACCGTAGCGCCGGATGATGTCTACAAAGGCGATCAGACCGTTACCACCGCCATCAGCGGCGTTACGGGCGGCGAGCACTTTGAAAACCTGGTGCCGGGCACTACGGCGGTGAACACCACCGTCACCGATACCCCAGGTACCGATAACCCCACGACTGTTACGTTGACTGCGCCGAGTGCCGTTAACGAAGGTGGCCAGATCACTTATACCGCCACCTTGAGCAACAAGGCCGGTACTGACGTCACGTTGAAGTTGGATAACGGTTCTTCGATCACCATCAAGGCTGGGGACACTGTCGGCACTGTGACTGTGCCGGCGCCTACCGATGACGTGTTCATCGATAAGAGTACCCAGACGGTCCAGATCACCGAAACCACGGGCGGCAACTTCGAGAAGTTGGAAGTTGCAGGCAATGGTGCGACCACCACGATCAACGACACCATCGACAAAGTTGATGTGGTCCTGACCGCTACCACCACCGTCGGTGAAGGCGGCAATATCGTTTACACCGCCAGCCTTGTGG
>NZ_SPKQ01000036.1:0-4046 GCF_023127895.1 Pseudomonas sp. NCIMB 10586 | reverse complement strand
ATTGGCCTCAGTTTAAGGCAAAGAGGTGTCTACGAAACCCGGGGCGATTCATCCTGAACCTTCATGTAAGAGGCACCACCGCCGACGGCCGTGCCGAACCAGCCGCCATATTTGACGACTGTGGCGGCCTTGGCCACCCCGTCTAGGTGCGTTGCGTAGCCGGGGATCTGCCCAGGCGCACCGGCTTTCGTCCACCCGTGCACCAAGCTGCGACTGGAGATCCCGAGCGCGCTCTTCAAATTCGGGTGATCTGGAAAACCAATACCTTTGCGAATCAGCCCGGTCAAACCAGTGTTGAGCTGCGCGAGTAGGCGCTTGCGCTCGGCGAAGAATTCCGGTGAGCG
This sequence comes from Pseudomonas sp. NCIMB 10586, assembly GCF_023127895.1. Lineage (NCBI taxonomy): Bacteria > Pseudomonadati > Pseudomonadota > Gammaproteobacteria > Pseudomonadales > Pseudomonadaceae > Pseudomonas > Pseudomonas sp. NCIMB 10586. The sequence goes on along the minus strand of NZ_SPKQ01000036.1, from coordinate 3,702 downwards.
CAGGTGCCCGTCCTTGAGAAAGGCGCTTTGATGCAGCGCCTCGATGTCACGCAGTGTGCCTTTCACTGCCTCCAGATTCCTGGCAAACATGGCTTCCCCCGCACCGATCGCGGTAGAACCCTGCGATAGGAATCCCTCAATCTCCGCGTGATGGCGTGTCATGAAATCGGCTTCGCTAGCGCTCAGTGGCTTGAGTGCCTCGTTAGTCTTGGCAGCAGCTTCCATCAGCACCGCTTCTTCACGGGTACACTGAAAGTTGTTCGGGTCACTGAGTACGATCATTGAGCCAGCTTTGACGTCACCCCGATTAGGGTTGAGCGCCCGAAACTTGTTCATCACCGTCGGGTTGGGCGTAGGGAACAGCGTGTTCTCCAGTGCTTCGTGGGTCATGGTTTTGGGCACAACATAGAAGCCTGGCTGCTGTGGCTCTGAACGGTCGAATACGGCTGGAGCTGGAGTGCTCGATGGTGAAAATGCAGACTGACGAGGCGCTGGCGAACCGCTGGTTAGCGTTGATGAGGCAGATTGAGCGACTTGCTTGGTCGCAAGCGGTGCCGCACTTTTGTTGCGATAGGTGGCCGTAAAAACCGAGGGGATCAGACGGGCTCTGCAGGGGCAATCACTGAAGCTATCCAGCGTACCAGCCATAAGCCTGCCATGGCTCACCATGTGCGAAATGCCACCGACGATCCGATAAGTTTTCCCGTCCTTACCACAAGTAACCCGATCACCTGCGCAGGCATGTAGGACACCAAAAATGTTGATTCTGTTATCACCATCCAGAACTTTCCCACCGCAGGTGGTTAAGTCACCCAAGCCAATGAAGTATCCGTCACTCATAGATATGCTCTCCATTTCTTCCGTTCGAACCTAAGATTTTCTTGACCGCAGGTTGCGACTCCCAACTTTGAGTAGGTGGCATGGCGAAACCGTTAAATAGCGTCATGCCTCACTCTTCAGTCCTCGATTACTGGCAAAAAGTCATCTGCCAATGCCACGCCTTGACGGGATATGAATAGGAGGCCACTTTGAGGAGTATTGATAATCTCGTCGCCATTGCTGAGATGGCTTCCCACCAGTGCAACATGGCTATTACCTTCTCCTGAGGCAGTTATTATTTTCGCCTTACTGCCATCGCTATAGACGACGTAATCGCCCTTCTGCGCTGCGCGTACCTGTTCACCGTTATCCAGCGTGAATTCCATCGGCGCTGTCGCATGTTGAATCACCGCGCCATTACGGGTTTGGCTGCCCGCAGTTGCCACTCGGTAAATAGCGATCTGGGGATGCTTTAGCGTAAGAACGCTGTTGGTTAACAATAGCCAAAGCCTGTTCGTCAAAACTGGCAAGCTGCCGTTCCGTGAAGGGAGATTTGTCCAGATTACGAAGATATTCTGGTGAAACTTGGTTGGTATACGCTAGGGGCAACGAGCCGTTCATTTGTATGATCCTGATCCATGGGGGCGGGTGTTGATAGCAGTCCACTACCCTGGAACATTGAATATCGAAGTCAAAGAGGAAATTTCCTACGAGAGCTCTCCCGGGGCCTAGACCAGCTCAACCTGGCGCAAGAGCGGCGCCGAGGGCTTTATCCTAGGCGTGGACGAACCTTTCACAGCCCGGCGCCAGATGCTGGAGCAATGATTGTTTCAGGGGAAGATTGCTTTGCTGTAATGTGGGAGCATTGGAAAGCGTTCATTGCCCATTAACGTTGTGTGGGGTGAGTCCTTGAACGCTTTACTAATACATCTACGATTAAGAAAACAAAAAACACCGGCACTTGGCCGGTGTTTGTGTTGCATATAGCTAGGGAGTTGTAGCGTCAAGGTCGAAGCTCACCATCTGAACTTCTCCATTAGTTTTAAAGATCGAGATACTATGAAATTCATACACTGTGTTATTGGTCTTTAATTTTACCTTATCCTCTACGACCTCACGAACAGCATTAGAGCTTTTTGTCACAAGAAATGGGTAGCTATTTTTTGACTTTAAAAGAGCCGCTTCGTCGCTAGGCTGAATGTCCATGAGAAAGTACCGATAGACATCTGCCACAGTAGCCCCTCCGGTATCGTATAAGACTTCATAGATAGCCCCGCCTTCACCAACTTTCGTGACTGAAACGACTTTGCTAGGATCTGGTCTGGAAGGCGAGCTTATATAAATATACAACCCCTGCCCTAGACAAATGATCAAAAGCGCCCAAATTCCCCACTTAGTAACCCCTTGATTTGGCATAATCTATACCAGCCTTGATCCATACTTGGTCAACTGGATCATCGCCATAAGGTGTATCTCCCCAAAAGGTCCCGAAAGTATTTTCTGACGTACCAGCCCTCATTTGAGCTGCACCTGCGGCTCGCAACAGCACTTGCTCCGAAATCCCGCCCGCCGTGCCCACTGCACCATAATGGAAATTACCAAAATTCTCGTACTGTGGTTGACCTTTTTTGTAGTCCCAGGGGCCGCCATTTCGGACCTTGCCATAAAACCAGGTATAAAAATGAGCAGAGCCGCGAGACGGGTAAAACTGATCATTTTTTAGCGTCTCCTGCATATTATTTTCTAAGGATACACCTGGTGGAGCACTCGGCAATTGGCCCCTGCGGACCTTCCTTCTGGCATCACTCAGCATTCGTTTCTGGATCTCATCCTTTTTACTTTTTAGAAGTGCAATTTCGTCCTTGAGAATTTTTGCCGCGTACGCCGATTGGTTGGCTTTATTCCAAACATTAATCGTGTCCCTGGGCGCCAATGAACGAAGTGCCCGATTGAATGTTTCAGCCAAATAATCGTCAATGGTTTTCGTAAAGAAGACCGCGCCATAAAAACTATCTGCTACCGAATCTAGCGCCTTTTGTTCTGACTCTTTAGCTAAAATTAGCGTTTCCGCCAGGGTAAACGAGTTACGATTTCTTTCTTCTAAAGAGTTACCTGTGGCGGGGGATGATGCTTTCGCAGCTATTAGTTCGTCTGTCACCTTTTTTTCTAGGTTGTTTTTTTGATCAGATAGTTTTGCTCCTCGTTTTGAATTGCACTGCGTAAAATAGGCGGATAAGTCTTGGACAAGAAATTTCTCATGCCTGTATGGTCGAAACCAGCACTATGGCCCATCATAGGGCCGCCGTTGCTATAGCCACCATTACCACCCACGCCACCCATTGGGGAGTAGTTTGGCGTTCCTACCCCTGTAATTGTTATGGGTGTTGTAATTTCCATCCGTCCAATTGGTCCCATTGGTCCTGCCATGTGCGTATCTCCTTATTTAGTGTCGAATCCAAAACAATTATTGGGCCGATTTACGCTCGCCAGTGCTTGATAGGGCTGGCTTCCGTGCGTTCACCTTTCTCCCAATAGGGAAAAAGCTGCACGAAATACTGTATAAATATACATAATAAGCCGTCAAGTTCATTTATGCGTCAGTGCATAAAGGCGACGAATGGCAGGTTAACTGAATTTTAAACGTAATGATATAACCTTTCGTTGGTAGTCTGATTCTCAGGACAAATGAGGGTTTGACCCCCTTGTGGTTGCCTCTCCGGCCGAACCTCCTTCAGTATTTTACTTTGTACGTTGGCGAATCCTCCGGGCGTTGGCCACGTCGGTCATACAGGCGTGTCGTGCTGATATTGGCGTGACCCAGCCAAACCTGGACCTTGGCGATATCGGCGTCATGCTCCAGGGCATTGGTCGCGGCCGTGGCCC
>NZ_SPKQ01000035.1:0-3489 GCF_023127895.1 Pseudomonas sp. NCIMB 10586 | reverse complement strand
ATCTGACTGCAGAGCAGAAGCAAACGATCTCTGCGTTGTCGACGTTGGCGGCTGGGATTTCGGGTTCTGCGGTGGGCAAGGATGCTCTGAGTGCGGTGGCGGCGGCTCAGGTTGGGAAGAATGCGGTTGAGAACAACTCCCTAAGTGATATCGCTGAAGCATTAGCTGAGGGGAAGACACTTGAGCAAAAGGCTGAAGAGCGCGTCAAAGCAGAAAATGAACACTACAAGGAGCAAAACTGTGCAGGGATGAGCGCGGATGCTTGTTCAGTAAAGATGTACAGTGCGCGCCGGGAGGAGCTGAAAAACACCCTGCTGACCGGTGTGGACTTTGTGCCGGTAATCGGGGATATCAAGAGTTTTTCCGAGGCTGATAGCGCTCTGGATTACCTAGCAGCAGCGATTGGCGTAATACCCGGTGTTGGTGATGTTGCCGGAAAAACCATAAAAGGTGCACAAAAGGCCCTAGACGCTGGTGATCTCGAAACAGCGTCGAAACTGATTAATCAGGCCAGCAATGAAATTCAGACTGTTAAGGCACTTGATGTTGGATCATATAGTGGTATAAAAGGCACAGGCCAGACTTTACGGGAGGTCGAAGTAAGCTCTGGTGGCAAGGGAGCATGGTCCAAAGATCTCAATAAGCCTGAGCCAAACACAATTTATAAAGTGGATGGAAACAAGACCTATCAAACAGACAGTATGGGTCGTGTTGAAAGAGTTGAATCCAACCTTTCTTACGCAAAAAATGACCGAAATACCTATCAGCAATGTGTGGCAGGAAAGTGTGGAGTATCTGGTGACGAGGGCGGGCATTTAATTGCAAGTGTTTTTAACGGGCCAGGTGAGAAGTTGAACTTGCTCCCCATGAATGGGAACTTAAACAAGGGAGCCTGGAAGTCGATGGAAAATACTTGGGCAAATGCACTTAAGGATGGGAAGCCTGTAAATGTCAAAATTGAGCCTATCTACTCGGGCTCTAGTGTGCGGCCTGACAGATTCAATGTTAAGTATTCAATCGACGGTGGCCGTCCTGTGAATGTTGACTTTAAAAATGCGCCTGGAGGTGGGGGTTGATGGATGAACAGCTGTTTTACGAAAAAATTGGGCAGCTTCTAATTGATGCTGGTCCCTCAGACGCTAAAAAAATAATAGCCAGAGCGGAGCTTTTTGCTGAAGGCGACGGCGGTAGCTATGAGTTTGATTACTTCAATAAAGCTGGTGATTTAAACTGGTTTGATCCCGACGGTCGCGCAGTTGGTGATTTCACCGAATTGCTAGTGCAGTTGAGGAGCTATTTTGTTATGAATGGCTTGTGCGCAGGCGAAAAAGCCTGGTCTGGATGTGTAGTTACTTTGGATGTGGAAAATATAAAGATAAATATTGAGTTTAAGTATGATAATTAAATAAGCCAGCTGTAAAGGTTTCGACTTGATATGACACTCTCGACACCAGCCTTTCGCCGGCATTGTGTTACCCGTCAAACTGTTGCTTCTTTTCTGCTCACCGGCGGCTATCGGGCTGCTACTTATTTGCTCCCAATTACGTCAGGTTGATCATACTTATGTTGCGCCGAGAAGTGACTATCAGGCCCTGCAGCGTCAATACAATAGCCAGCGGAATAATCTTAAACGTGAGTGGGAGTTGAATACTGGTTTGGCATGGCCAAAAACTGCGAGTGGTGTGGATTTTCAGGCGCACCATGTGATACCACAGCAGTACGGTGGACCTAACCAATGGTGGAATTTGCATCCGGTTCCGGGTGGAAGTGCTCACCAAGGTGGCGTCCATGCCCCAGCAAGTCCAACTACAACAGCGTTTCCGCAGCACCCTCCGAGGCTACCATGAACATGTACGAAAATTTAGAAGCCTTTAATACGATGGGATGTGCGCTATTGGAGCGGCTGACGCCTGTTTCTTCAAGTGAAGTAAGTATGATGCGGCAGCAGTGGCCGACGGCTCCCACCGAGTACTTTGCTTTTATGGAGGAACGGGGGCACGGTGAGATCAAGGACGACGACTGCGCACTGCCGCTTTTGACGATTCAACCGATGCTGCTTTCTGCTGCGGTTGACTACTTCGGTGATGATGGAATTTATAAAGACGGGCCTTATGAAGCGGGCGCGAAGGGCGAGGTGTGGCTGTTCGGCTGGGATAGCGCCGGGACTGCTTTCGGTTTCGACAGCGGAGACAACTGGCGTTTGTTGGAAATAGACAATATGCGTTGGATAACGCGACTTGACTTATCCTTTTGTCAGTTCGTCGAGGGGCTGTTGGTTTGTTATCCACAGCGGCCAGTGAGCTTTGCGAATGGAGTTTGGCGCGACTCGGGAGATGTTTCTTACAACGCTCCGGTATAGGCGCAACAGCCAGGCGAACCTAAAGCAGGTGCAAAAGCAACTGGTGCAGCCTATCTCCCCCTTTTGTCGCCTTTTTTGTGGGGGCAGGGGGCGGCCTACGATTATTCTAGGTGGATACTTGGGGTTGGACGCTTTTTGTAGTTTGTGAAACTTCGCTCTTTAATAATTTAACTTTTTTCTGTACTTGACGGGGATGTACTAAGTCAAGTTGGGCGGCACCAAGCCGCCCACGGTTTTTATGAAGTTTGTAAATTCATTTTTCGACCAATCACGTCCAACAAGTCGCACCCATCGCGCAACGGAATGGCCAGTAACAACGCAAAATCGTGAAGCACAATTGCATCACTACTGATTTCCTCCCGAAACGCCAGGTTTTCCAAAAACTGAGTCACCGCACGGATACGGTACGCGGCGGCATCATAGAGAACATCAAGGGGCGCTTGGGTGTCGATTACCAGCGCGGGGATGGTTGAATCGTGGCCTGTCAGGGGAATGTATCGGGTCATTTTCAAACTCTCTACTTAAGTGATTAATACCATCACTCAAACGTCGCCAAACGAATGGGTGACAGCTGTACGCAGGTTGGCGAACCGGCAGTAGAGAAAACCGGCAGACCCGAAGGTCTCCCGCGCACAGCCGTCATAAGACAGCTTTGCAGGCGCGCAAGTGACTGCAAAAAAGCCATTAGCTTGCGCATTCTCTACCGTCAGGTCGCCAAACCTGAGTCGCCATGGGGACGACCGGCGGACTATAAGCCCTCTGTGTAAAGACATGCAAGGCATCAAAATGCTGGCGTTCAAGTGTCAGCGAAGCCAGCGCCGACAAGAACTTGCTGATTACCGATCGCTTGCTGACCAGCGATATCAAGAACACCAGCAAGATCAACAGCACGTCGGCAAGCGCAGGTATTTCTGGTGGCTCCAGCGGTATCACAATGGGCCCGCCAATGGGCGCGGTGCTGAGTGAATCCGACAGCAGCAAAACCCGGGCAGCGGTCAGCGAGGGCACGATTATCGTGCGTGATCCTGAGGGTGCCAACGACCTGGTGGGCCTCAATCGCGATACGCAAAACGCCAACAAGCACCTCGACAAGCCGGATGAAAAGGCCATGCGCGAACGCATGGACCTGA
>NZ_SPKQ01000034.1:0-1246 GCF_023127895.1 Pseudomonas sp. NCIMB 10586 | reverse complement strand
TGAACTGGCCTAATGAATTTGGACACATCAATAGGGCGCTATGATGGCGCCCAAACCTAAGGTGTGCAGATGATGCGAAAGTCCTATTCCAGCGAGTTCAAACTCAACGCCGTCAGCATGGTGCTTGATCAAAACCTGTCTGTTCCCGAAATTTGCACCAGTTTGGATATCGGCCCTACGGCTTTGCGTCGTTGGGTCGAGCAGGTGCGCAAAGAGCGCACCGGATCCACGATGGCTGGCACCAAGGCGATTACTGCCGACCAGAAGAAAATTCAGGAACTCCAGGCCCTGCTCAGGCAGAAAGATCGGGATATCGAAATTCTAAAAAAGGCCAGTGTTCTCCTGCTTTTGGACTCCAAAGATCATTCCCTCTGATCAGCGAGCTAGGCGAACAGTACGGCATTACAGATTGCTGCCGCGTTTTTGAAGTCAACCGCAGCAGCTATTACGCCTGGCGTCAGCGCCAGGGGGAAATCAACCTGAAGCGCGAAGCGCTCAAGGTTGTTCTAGTTAAGTACCACAAGGCCTCAAGAGGATCGGCTGGAGCACGAACCCTCTCTGAAGACCTGCGAGGTGCAGGCCATCAGGTGGGGCGTTACATGGCTCGCAGCTTGATGAAGGAAGCCGGGATTGCCAGCCGCCAACGCAGGCCCCACAAATACAAATCGTCAGGCGTGGAGTCTTTGGTGGCTGAGCATGAGTTGGAGCGCGAGTTCTACGTAGCTGACATCAACAAGGTCTGGTGCGCGGACATTACCTATATCCAGCTCGGTAAGCGCTGGCTCTACTTCTCGGTCGTTTTGGATCTGTTTGCCCGCAGAGTGGTGGGATGGTCGTATTCACTGGTCGCTGATGCGACGCTGGCAAGTGAGTCACTGCGCATGGCTGTTGAATTGAGAGGGCGGCCTAAAGGTGTGCTGTTTCATTCCGATCAGGGCTGCCAGTACACCAGCCATAAATTCAGGGCTGAACTGCAGGCACATGAGCTGAAGCAGAGCATGAGTCGAAAAGGCCAGTGCTGGGATAACGCCCCGATGGAGCGTTTTTTTGGCAGTTTGAAGTCCGAATGGGTGCCCGAGAAAGGTTACAGCTCGGAGTACGAAGCTCGGGCAGATATCAACCGATATGTGGCGCGCTACAACAGCGTAAGGCGCCACAGTTACAACGGTTACCACTCACCGATAGCGGCGGAAAAGCTAGCGGCGTGAAAACCGAAAAGAATGTCCGAAATCACTGGACCAGTTCA
>NZ_SPKQ01000033.1:0-2261 GCF_023127895.1 Pseudomonas sp. NCIMB 10586 | reverse complement strand
CGTAGACCGCGTTTTCCTCGCCGTGCAGCAGTTCGGCAACCTGAGTGACATCAGCTACATTCGCCGCGGCGCCGTGGAAGTGATGAACCAATCCCGACCCTGCATCGGCACCAATAAGGGCCTTCACTCCGAAGAAATATTGATTGCCTTTCTTGGTCTGATGCATCTCTGTATCGCGTTTACCATCCTCGTTTTTAGTCGAACTGGGCGCGTGGATAATCGTCGCATCGACGATGTTGCCCTGGCGCAGCGAGAGGCCTTTCTCCTGCAAATAACCGTTGATGACCGCCAGGATCGCCGGCGCCAACTTATGCTTCTCCAGCAGGTGCCGGAAGCTCATGATCGCGGTGTCTTCCGGGATCGGCGCGCTCAGGGTCAAGTGCGCAAACTGGCGCATGGGTGTGATTTCATATAGCGCTTCTTCCATGGCAGGATCGCTCAGCGAGAACCAATTTTGCAGCAAATGAATGCGCAGCATAGTTTCCAGCGGATACGGTTTGCGGCCACCGCTAGCCTTCGGATAATACGGCTCGATCAACGCCAGCAAACCGTTCCAAGGCACAACCCGATCCATCTCGGCAAGGAAGCGTTCGCGGCGTGTTTGCTTGCGCTTGCCCGCGTATTCGAAATCGGAAAAGCTCATCTGGCTCATGAAGCACTCAGGTCAGGTGGTGAGGCTATATTGCAGCAGACCTGGAGTCTTGTTCGGAGTTTCCCTAGAGAATCGGGAACTATTGAGCTTGTATTTATTAGAGGGCGTAAAGTCGACGGAAAATTTATTTTTCGAAGGATGGTGCTTCTTGAGTCAGGTGGTGTTTTTAAAGTATTTTCTGAGCCTTTAATGAGATGAGCGATTTGTGATAGATAGCAAGGTGCCTGGTTGTTATTTTTTATTTGTCAGGCTTGAGTGGTCTTTGCGAGTATGTTTTGGGGAGTGCGGTGCATGGGTCATCAATAACCACTCAAATGAATGTATGGTTTTTAGGCGACAGCCTTATAGTATAGGGTTAACGCGCCCCTTGAGAAATCACATCAGCTTTATCTTTTGTGAAGATGAGCTTTTATCGTTATTACGCCTAAGGAATTATAGTGTTTAATTTGTCTTTGTATGTAAAATCGCATGTGTTTAATAGTGCTGCTTCGGCAGTGGCGCTAGCAAAAAAAGACAGTTCACAAAAAAATATAAACTTTGCCGAGAGATTGCTTCAAGCCAAGCAGGGCGTGTCTGAACTCATGCCGCAAAAAGCGACCAATGGGGGCGAAATAACAAATTCCGAAAAGTATACTAAGTTGCAAGTTGACTTGAAGCACATAAGTATTTCACAGGCCCAGGAAGGGGTTGTTAAAAAGTTGCAGTCCAGACAACCTAAACCTTCTTGCTTGACACAATTTGATACACTAGCCAAAAGCCTTTCCGAAGCAGTTATCGACGATCTGAAGAATAGAGTCATAACCAATAAAAGGTCATACAGTGAGATAGCTAGTGATGATAGAGCCCGTAAATTACAGTTGCGAAAACTTAATGAAAGTCTACCGGCGCCATCGGCCGAGCAACAGCAGGTACTCAAATATCATTATGAAAATCTGGTGGGATCTTCACTAAATGACTACTTGCGAAATGGAGTGCGTGGCTCAGGCGGGCTGGATTTTAACAAATTAAATAATATATTCAATGATTTGTTCGAGAACAGAAAAAGCAATATACAACTTTCTTCTTTTCGAGCGATACCCTACGATAATGCTAATTACGCTAGAGCCATAAGTGTGGGGGATTTGGTATCGGACAAAGGTTATCTCTTTACATCTGTCGGCACTCAGAATAATGAAGGTTTTCTTAATAAGGAGGCCGACCAACATTATATCTACTATCGAGTGGATGGTTATGGCTCCCCGATGCCCGATGGCCCAAAATTTGGGGAGGTCGATTACTCGCCGGGTACAGTATTTAGAGTCCGAGCTATCGATAATTCTGTTGAGCACAACTCAACTTATGTCTGGCTGGAGCAGGTAAGTGCGCCTGGGTCAGCCGTTGTAAAGGATATTTACTCTGGCAAGGTGCGTGTTTAACGTCGCTTTTTAGCTAGTTGTTATAATTGTTATCTATGGAAGTTCCGATCAACTTGCTGCAACCGTGCGAAAGGCAATCAATATTTCTTCGAAATGAAGGCCCATATTGGCGCCGATGCAGAGTCGGGATTGGTTCATCACTTCCACGGCGCCGCGGCGAATGTAGCCGATGTCACTCAGGTTGCCGAACTGCT
>NZ_SPKQ01000032.1:0-5520 GCF_023127895.1 Pseudomonas sp. NCIMB 10586 | reverse complement strand
GTGAAATCGAAGCGCGTTTGCGCGAGCAGGTCAGCGTCGGTGAAACCGTGGTGGTCGCCCAGGAGGGCCCGACCGGCAAGCAGTTGGTGGCCTATGTAGTACCGGCAGATGCCAGCCTGGCAGACCCCGCCGAGTTTCGCGATGCCCTGCGGCGAGCCTTGAAAGCCGACCTGCCGGACTACATGGTGCCCAGCCACTTCGTATTCCTGGCGCAAATGCCGCTGACCCCCAACGGCAAGCTCGACCGCAAGGGGTTGCCATTGCCGGATGCGAGCCAGATGCAGCAACAGTACGTGGCCCCGCAAACCGAGCTTGAACAACAGATCGCTGCGATCTGGGCCGACATCCTGCACCTGCCGCAAGTGGGCCTGAACGACAACTTCTTTGAAGTCGGCGGCCATTCCTTGCTGGCGATCCAGATCACCTCCCGGGTGCAAGCCGAATTGGGCCTTGACGTGCCGCTGATGGAACTGTTCCAGACCGATTCGCTGCGTGCCTACGTGCAGGCGGCAGCCACTTTCCGCGCCGGCAGCGTGGAGGATTTTGATGACCTGCGTGACTTTTTGAGCGAACTAGAGGCGATTTGAACCATGCTTTCCAACCCTAATATCGACTTGGTGTCGCGCTTTCTTCGCTTGCCTCTGGAGCAGCGCCAGCAGTTTTACCAGCGCCTGCAAAGCCGGGGCATGAGTTTCGCTCAACTGCCGATTGCCTCGATCCGCGAGGACGGCCAACATCTGCCGCTGTCCTACGCTCAAGAGCGCCAGTGGTTTCTTTGGCAACTGGATCCGGACAGCACCGCCTATCACATCCCCGGCGCCCTGCGTCTGCACGGGCACTTGGACCTGGCGGCATTGCAGCGCAGTTTCGACAGCCTGCTGGCCCGGCATGAGAGCTTGCGCACACAACTGGTCGAGGACGGCGAACGCCTCTGGCAAGCGGTGATGCCCCAGGCGCGGGTGCAGATCCACCAGGCGCGTATCGACGAGGCACAGTTGATGGCGCGGGTGGAAGCCGAAGTCGCACGGCCGTTCGATTTGCGCCAGGCGCCGTTGTTGCGCGTGACGCTGCTGCAACTGGCCGAAGATGAACATGTGCTGGTGATGGTGCAGCACCACATCGTGTCCGATGGTTGGTCGATGCAAGTGATGGTCGAAGAGCTGGTGCAGTTCTACGCTGCTCACAGTCAGGGCCATGATTTGCAACTGCCTGAGCTGCCGATCCAGTACGCCGACTACGCCCTGTGGCAACGAGGCTGGATGGAGGCCGGAGAGCAGGCGCGCCAGCTGGCCTATTGGCAGGCCCTGCTGGGCGGCGAGCAGCCGGTGCTTGAGCTGCCGCTGGACCGCTCGCGTCCGGCGCAGCAAAGCCATCGCGGTGCAAGCGTGCAGGTGCATCTGCCACCGGCTCTGGTGGCCGGTCTCAAGCGCCTGGCGCAGCAGGAGGGTGTGACGGCGTTCATGCTGTTGCTGGCGTCGTTCCAAGCCCTGTTGTATCGCTACAGCGGGCAGTCGGACATTCGTATTGGCGTGCCGAATGCCAACCGAAACCGTGTCGAAACCGAGCGGTTGATCGGCTTCTTCGTCAATACACAGGTGCTCAAGGCTGACCTCGACGGGCAGATGAGCTTTGCCGAACTGCTGCAACAAACCAAGCGTCGCGCCCTGGAGGCCCAGGCCCATCAGGATCTGCCGTTCGAACAACTGGTGGTGGCGTTGCAGCCCGAACGCAGCTTGAGCCACAACCCATTGTTCCAGGTGATGTTCAACCACCAGACCGATGCCCAGGGCGGCCGCGAAGGCCAGCAGTTACCGGGCCTGCGTGTGGTGGAACTGGAGTGGGACAGCCCGACCACCCATTTCGATCTGAGCCTGGATACCCATGAATCCGCCGAGGGCCTCTGGGCTGCGCTGACCTATGCCACTGACTTGTTCGACGCCGCTACCGTCGAGCGCTTGGCGCAGCACTGGCAGCACGTGTTGCAGGCGGTGGTGAACGCACCGCGCAGCCGTCTCTGCGAGCTGCCGATGCTGAGTGCCGTGGAGCAACAGGTGATGCTCCAGGATTGGAATGCTCCGGCGTGTGCCACCACCCTGCACGCGGTGCACCGGCTGTTTGAAGCCCAGGCCGACCGGCAGCCAGGCCGCCAGGCCCTGGCCCTGGATGACCAGGCCCTCAGCTATGGCGAACTGAACCGCCAGGCCAACCGTCTGGCGCATTACCTGCTGACCCAGGGCATCGGCCCTCATGGGCCGGTGGGGATCTGCATCGAGCGCTCCTTTGCCATGGTGGTCAGCTTGCTGGCGGTGCTCAAGACGGGCGCAGCCTATGTGCCGTTGGACCCTGAGTACCCGCGCGAACGCCTGGTGCATATGCTTGAGGACAGCGGCGTCGGCCTGGTGTTGACTCAATCCCACCTGCGCGGGCGCCTGCCGTTGCCGGCTCATGTGTCGTCCGTGGATATTGATCTGGCCCCATTGGCGCAGTGCTCCGAGGACAATCTACCGACTGATGTCGAGCCCCAGAGCCTGGCGTACGTGATCTACACCTCCGGCTCCACCGGCAAGCCCAAGGGGGTTGCCATCAGCCATGCTGCCCTGAGTGAGTTCGTTGGCATCGCGGCGGATTACTCGCAACTGGTTGCCCAAGACCGGGTGTTGCAGTTTGCCACCCTGAACTTCGACGGTTTTGTCGAGCAGTTGTACCCGGCCCTGACCCTCGGTGCCACCGTAGTACTGCGCGGCCCGCAACTGTGGGACGGTGCCGAGCTGTATCGGCAGATCATCGCCCAGGGCATCACCTTGGCCGACTTGCCCACGGCCTACTGGAAGCTGTTCCTGCAAGACTGCCTGGCAGCGGGCCCGAGGTCTTATGGTGCCTTGCGCCAGATCCATATCGGCGGCGAAGCCATGCCGTTGGATGGCCCACTCCTGTGGCAGCGCGCCGGGCTCGGCCATGTGCGCTTGCTCAACACCTACGGGCCTACCGAGGCCACTGTGGTCTCCAGTGTGCTGGACTGCACCGACGCGAGCGCCGTCAGCGCCGCCGGTGCCAGCCCGATTGGCCGGGCGCTGCCAGGGCGTGGTCTGTATGTGCTGGACCGCGACCTGAACTTGCTGGCGCTGGGCGCAGTCGGTGAACTCTATATCGCCAGCGCCAGTGGCTTGGCCCGCGCTTATTTACAACGGCCGGGCCTGACTGCCGAACGTTTCGTCGCGGACCCGTTCGGCGCCGCAGGCGAGCGCCTGTACCGCACGGGCGACCTGGCGCGTTATCGCGCCGACGGCGTGGTGGAGTATGTCGGGCGGGTCGACCACCAGGTCAAGATCCGTGGTTTCCGCATTGAACTGGGTGAGATTGAAAGCGTACTGCTGGCTCAGGACAGTGTGCGTGAAGCCTTGTTGCTGGCGGCTGACAACCAACTGGTGGCCTACCTGGTGCCGGCGCAGACGCTGTCTGAAACCGAGCGCGCGGAGGCTGGCGAACAACTGATGCTGACCTTGCGTGAACACCTGCCGGACTACATGGTGCCAGCGCACCTGATCTTCCTCGACCACATGCCTTTGAACCCCAACGGCAAGCTGGACCGCCAGGCGCTGCCCAAACCCGAAGCCGCCGCCTTGCAACAGGACTGGCTGGCGCCGGTCACGCCGTTGCAGCAACAGGTGGCAGCGATCTGGGCGGATATCCTCGGCGCCGAGCATGTGGGCCTGAACCAGCACTTTTTCGAACTGGGCGGGCATTCGCTGTTGGCGATGCAGGTGGTATCACGGATTCGCCAGACCCTGAGCCTGGAAGTGCCGCTCAAGGCCGTGTTCGAACACCCACGCCTGGAGGCATTTGTCACCGCCTTGCAGGCCCAGGACAGCCCGATGCCGACGGCGCCACCTCTGCTGCCGGCGGGCCGCGAGCAGCCGTTGCCGTTGTCTTATGCCCAGGAGCGTCAATGGTTTCTGTGGCAACTGGAGCCCCAGAGTGCGGCGTATCACATCCCCAGTGCATTACGCTTGAAAGGGCAGTTGGATCCAGGCGCGCTTCAGCACAGTTTCGATAGCTTGCTGGCGCGCCATGAAAGCTTGCGCACCCATATTCGCCAGGATCACGACGGCGCGGTGCAAGTGATTGAACCGCAGGTGGCCTTGCCGATCACCCAGACTGATGTCGATGAGGCCCAGCTTCAGGCCCGGGTAGAAGCGTTGATTGCCCAGCCGTTCGACCTGCAGCAGGGCCCGTTGCTACGCGTGACGTTGCTGCGCCTGGCCGCCGACGAGCATGTGTTGGTGCTGGTGCAGCATCATATCGTCTCCGATGGTTGGTCAATGCAGTTGGTGGTCGAGGAGTTGGTGCAGTTGTATGCCGGTTACAGCCAAGGCCAGGATGTGCCGCTACCGGTGTTGCCGATCCAGTACGCCGATTATGCCGTATGGCAGCGTAACTGGATGGACGCCGGCGAGAAGCAACGTCAACTGGCCTACTGGCGTGAGCTGTTGGGCGGTGAGCAGAGCGTGCTGGAGTTGCCGTTCGACCACCAGCGCCCGGCGGTGCAGAGCCACCGTGGCGCGCGCCTGGCCTTCGAGCTGGCGCCCGAACTCACTCAGGGCCTCAAGGTGTTGGCGCAAGAGCAGGGCGTGACCCTGTTCATGTTGCTGCTGGCATCGTTCCAGACTTTGTTGCACCGCTACAGCGGCCAGGAAGAAATACGCGTCGGTGTGCCGGTTGCCAACCGCAATCGCAGCGAGACCGAGCGGCTGATCGGCTTTTTCGTCAACACTCAGGTGCTCAAGGCGGATGTGCATGGGCAGATGAGTGTCGAGCAGTTGTTGCAGCACGTTCGGCAACGCGCGGTCGAGGCCCAGGCCCACCAGGACTTGCCGTTCGAACAACTGGTGGAAGCTCTGCAACCCGAGCGTAGCCTGAGTCACAACCCGTTGTTTCAGGTCATGTTCAACCACCAGACCGATGTCGGCCAGGTCCAGGTTCAGCGCCAATTGCCAGCGTTGCAGGTGGAAGGGCTGGAGTGGGAAAGCAAGACCGCTCATTTCGACCTGGACCTGGATATCCAGGAGTCCACCGAAGGCATATGGGCCACCCTGGGTTATGCCCAGGACCTGTTCGAAGCTGGCACTGTGCAACGCATGGCGCGCCACTGGCAGAACCTGCTGCAGGGGATGGTTGCCAACCCGCGGCAGCAGCTCAGTCAGTTGAGCTTGCTGGACGCGGCCGAACAACAACAGATCCTGCAACTCTGGAACCGCACGGATTCTGGCTTCTCGGCCGAGCGCTGGGTGCACGAATTGTTTGCCGATCGCGCCCGGGAAAACCCGACGGCGGTGGCGGTGAAGTTCGACGCACAAACCCTGAGCTACGGCGAACTGGATCGCCAGGCCAACCGTCTGGCTCATGCCCTGATTGCCCGTGGCGTCGGCCCGGAAGTGCGCGTGGCCATTGCCATGCCGCGCAGTGCCGAAATCATGGTGGCGTTCCTGGCGGTGATGAAAGCCGGTGGCGTGTATGTGCCGC
>NZ_SPKQ01000031.1:90892-125409 GCF_023127895.1 Pseudomonas sp. NCIMB 10586 | reverse complement strand
CGCCAAGGCGGCGCGTACGGGATATTTCGCGGTCAATAGCGCCAAATTCAGCGGGTTTTTCAACTTTCCGCACGGTTGCAGTAAGTTGATCGGAGCTTCCCACGATCACTTTTTTAATAGATCGCCCCTGTATATTCTTTTTATAGTACTCGGCAAATCATAGGTAATATAGACGGAAGGTCACCTTGCTGAGCAGTTTTCTGATTCATAGCCACCACACGCTCCCACGCCCACCCCAAGCTCCAGACATACAGGAAGGTCGATTGGGCAATTTCAGTGCTCGTCCAGTCGACACCGACGCGGCCGCTAAACTTCTCGCAGGGCGAAATGAATCACTCTAGGGGGGCGGCTTGCTCTCACGAATCCTGGTCATGATCAGCCGACCGTTTGCGGCGGTGGGGCAGTGGATCGGCAACTTGCTGGGTCACGGCGCCCCTCGTGCCTCGCAGACGGCGCCCTCCCCCCAGGCGCTGCCCGTTTCTGCAACGGAATTCAAGAAGGTGCAGCAGTTTGCGCTCAAAGAGGCTCCTGATGATCTGGCCAAGGTTGACCCGTTGGTCGATGTGTTGCGTGAGCGTTTCGGGCCGCTGGCCGGGCAATACCTGGCTAAACCCAAGAATGGTCAGGCGCCCGTCTTCAGCGATGGGGAGGTGATGGCCATCGGACTCTACACCAATGGCGGAGCTCAGTCGCTGAACAACGCTTTGCGGGCTGGCAAGAAGTTGAATCAAGGCCAATCGGCAGTTGTCGAGGGTCTAAGTTCGGCCTTTGGCAGAGCCGACGCTGACAAGCTCGTCGTCAAGACCTTTCGGGGCACCTACGGCGGCGACGCGTTCAGCGATGTCGCAGAGGGCCAGAAAGGCCGGGATGCGGGTTACCTGTCGACGTCCATGAATACCCAGACCGCCAAGAACTTTAGCCGAGATAGCACCCACTCGACCGTATTCGGCAAGTCCGGGTTGGATGTCAGCACCATTTCGATCGAGGTAGACGAGCAGGAAATCCTCTACAACAGGGATACCGAGATGACGGTGCTATTCAGTGCAAAGGACAGTCAGGGGATGACCATGCGCGTGCTGGAGGAGTCCGCGTTGTCCGCAGATAGCGGGCGTCAGAAGGGCTTGTTCGATGCGCTGGATTTACCCGTCGCACCGTAGGCGCAACCTAGTGGTGCCCTAGCCAGAAACCACGCTTGCGGATTCCACGGCCATCCGGCCACCAATAAGGCAGGCAGCAAAGTGTCGATGAGCACCCAATCGCTTTGCTGTCAGCGGCATGGCTTGGCCGTACGTGCTGACTGACGCCGAGTTACCACGGCATATTTTTCCGCCGCCGCTCGCCATTCCCGGCGACCAAAAGTCGATGCCTGACTAGGCTCATGACGCTCGAACCCTTAGGGAGTGGTGCGGCCTGCACAGTCACTGACCTCCTAAAAAAGCCTTTCCTTCAGATACCTCAGCTCCTTCGTTGTCTCCTGGGCTGCGCCAAAGTGCTTCCCGCCGGAGCGACAGTTAGGTGCTTTGCGGTTGTTGTCTTTGCAATACACAATCTTCGACTTCTCCCGGGCGCATGGTCAGCAGATATGCTTCCAGCGGTACCTTGATTGCCGCCATTACCTCGCACGCCTGCTTTTCGCTTCGGCAGTGGAGCCACCGAATCGTCGGCGTAGCGTGCAAATGGACATCTTGGAAAAGTCTGTTGCATCCCCCGCAGGGGCGGTTTTCCGTAAGCGGCAACAGGAAGGCTGGTCAAAAACGCCCTTGCCACACGATACATCGGTCGCTTTATAAGTAGATAACGGTACGTGCCGGGGAAATTTCGATTTGTCATCGCCGTGTTGCAAGTTGGTCGGAGCATCCCTTGTTACTTATCATCGTTGTCTGTATGCCATAACCTACAGGCTCTCCTGTTTTGAATGCTGAGGTGTCAAGTAGCGGCATGGTATTGTTTCGTTTGAAGGCGTAATTCTCCGGGGAAATAGCCAAGTGACTTATAGAGTCAGAATTTATAAAAGTCGCTCATCTCTAAAGATTCTTTTCTTGTTGAAGGTTTCAATGAAGTCTATCAGGTCTAAATTATATGTCTGTGAGATATAATGAATATTGTTGATGTCGGTGTTGCTTTCTTCGAGTCTGTTCGTTGTGCGAGTGTAGGAGTCAGATAGTTCGTCTAATTGAGCATGAGCTGCTGTCTCTAATTTTTTGTCTGGTCTAAACAGGAAGACGTTCGTGAAATGGAAAATAAGTCATATCTGCCGTGGAAATGGCTCACTTCACGAATAAGTAAATTCGTCTGCATAGACAATGCAATCTGCAAGAAAATGTCCGTTAGTGATATTTTGCGGGTCGTGGCGTTAATTGTTGTGACGCCACTGCAGTTGTTGTTTTTTGAGTGCTTTCGCAATCATAATATATGGTGCTCGTGTTGCTTTTTAATTTTTAACCTATTTCTAATTTTATTAGACTGAATAAATAGATTGGTCTTGATTTCATGTCGTCGAGATTAATGATTTCATACCTCCGAAGGCGGTTGTCGAATTCGATACCCTTGTTGTTGGCTAGTTCCTGGATTGCTGAGCTAAACATCTTCATAGCATTATATGCCGCGCCTTTGTAGAATGCATATTTCTCATGTTCATCCATGGGCTCGGTGGCGAGCCGGATGGAGTCGATGCGGATCATCGCAGCAGGTCTCGCAGGAAAGCAGAAACACGCGGCTGCATTTTCTGCCGGCCAACCCACCACGACTACACCTTTTGAATGCGGCACTTCGATTCGGATCGTTGGAGGAAGGGCCTGATGCATCGGCATCGGCATCGGCGGCGATGTCTTGACCGGGATGAAGGCGTTTGAAGTGTCAGGTTTTTCTGCGCATGCACGCGTATCCATTTATGGACGAGGTCGGCGTTGAGATTGTGGGTCAACGCGACATTGGCGATCGAGGTGTCAGGCTGAGCGCATTCGGCGATGACTTGGGCCTTGAAGGACGTGGAGTAGGAACGGCGTTCTTGTGGCATAGGCGTCCGCTTAAAAGGCTAAAAATGGTGTCAGTTCAAATTCAGGTGGACACCATCGCCTCAAGCGACGGTTTCAGGAGGGTGTGTTGCCCGGACGGTTACCTTTTTCAAGGGGGGTCTAAGTCGAGGCTTTTACAAATAATGAGGGGGCGGAAGCCTAAACAGCTTCCGCTTTGCAGGGTTCTATAAATGGCAGTCTTGGGGCTAGTAGTACAAAAGTCGCCGAGTGGCGATCAAGCGATCCCCGAATCATGTCGTTTAGGATAAAGTTGGCGCATCGAGCGAACGCTTCACTTTTCTGCTGTCTTTGGGTAGCGTGGCATCCTTCAGCACGCGCTTGGTCACCCACATGCTGTCCGTTGCACTGAACAACACCCTCATCTTGGTACCCTTGTTGTAAAGAACTTCTTGCTCGTCTGGCACGTGCGAAATGGCACTGACATCCAGTCCGGGCTCGCCGAGTTCAGTCGATGGGGGGCCGCTCGTCGCAAACTCCTTGGCGATCTGCGGCCCCCTGGATATCGACAGGTAACCCGGCTCCTGGCCTTCTGCGGTTTTGCTGAACGCATCGCCACTTCGAGTGCCTCGGAAGTTTTGACGACTGGCTCGTTAGCGTTGATTTTGCCAAAGGAGGAACTTAGCCCATTGACAATAACCGACAGGCCTGCATTCAATCTTTGCCAGTCCGCAAAGAGTTGTTCAGCGCATAAGATGCATGAGCTGTGTAAATCCGGATGGCTAGCGTCTCGCTATCGCTAAAGGCTGGCGTCTGGCCATTGCTCGGTCTATCCGGGTACCGCTCGATAGCCATATACAACAGGCTGATAGGGGGGGCCAATTGATAGAGCTGCTGCGAGGCTTCTATCAACTGCCGCGGCGTGGCCTTTGACAGCCAATCACTGACCTCCCCGTCGATTGTGCCCCATTGCTGGAAGGCAATGCCTTCTATCTTTTTATCCAGCAGCTCGGCCGCCAGCAAGCGGCAATCATTACTTAGCGAGTAACGCTTGACGTCGTTTAGCGCGGTAACCAAGGAGCGCAAGGGGCCGCTGGCGCTGGCGAACTCGTGCAGGTTCGTCGCATTGATGTCGGCCAACTGATCATCAGCCTTGGCAAGGGCGATAACTGATTCTTTGGGCGCCGTCTCCCGCTGCGTCAATGGGGTTTGCTCCGTAGAAGCAGGTTGTGTCTGAAAGGGCTTCAGTAAAGTGTCTACGACTGCCTTGTTAGCGTCGACTTTGCCAAAGACGGAACTTGGCCCGTCGACCTTGGGTTTATTCAGGTACTGCTCGGCGGGCTCTCCCTTTAACTCCTGGCTCACGGCCTGCGCCAACTGGCTGATGCCGCTTTGCAATTGATTGAGTTGCTTCGCGGCCTCCGTCAATTGCTCCGGCGTCGCGTCTCGAAGCCATTTGGTGGCATCCATGCCGGTCGTGCCCCATTGCTGGAAGGCAATGCCTTCCACTTTCGTATCCAGCAGTGCGGCGGCTGCTGAGCTAATGCTAGCGTTCTGCGAGTGCTTCTTGACGGCATGCAGCGCGGTAGTCAAGGAGCGTAAGGTACCATCGTTGTTGGCGAGCTCGGCGTGTTTGTTCTGCAGGTTTTCGGCATTGATGTCGGCCAGATGAGCAGCCTTGTTCAGGCTGCGAAGGGTAGCTTCGAGCGCAACCTGCGACATTATAGGGTCCGCCGGAGAGGCTGACTGCGTCTGGGGTGTCGTGTGCCCCAATAAGTTGGCGATCCACTGCCGCACCGCCTCAAACGGTCGACTGATAACGGTCAGGATTCGGGAGAGCAGGCCGCCCCCTCCCTGGGGTGCTTCATTTCGCTCGGCGAGCTGCTTTGCGGTAGGGTCGGTGCTGGTCGGAGAGACCGTACTATTGCCCAACTGGCCTACCACTGTAGTAGATGGTGCATGGGGTTGAGTTACGGTTTGAAGGGGTGGGTGATAGATAAGCAAAATAACCTCCATTTATCCTTTGATTTTTTGAGCATGTTTGAGGTTGTTGCTGGTGTAGGCTATCAAAAAGCGATCGTGTAACGGGGTTGTACCTGAATCAGTCAGACAAGGCATTAGAGGTCTGCTATGAACAGCTAGGAAGACCTGGGGGGCATGGTCGTAAGGGGTCCATAAACCCCACCTATCCCAAGGTGGGTCAACGGTTTACCGTGACATCTCCGGTGAGCAGTTCCACGGCAGCAAGGCTTCGTAGTCCTCTACCGTCGAGGCATATGGCAACCGCTCCAGTACGTGGCGCAGTCACGTATAAGACTCCTGGCCGTTGACCTTGGCGGTCTCGACAGGACGGTCGTCGGCAGGAAATCATGGCCCGAATTATACCGGGTCAGGCTACGTAGCGTGGGGTCAAAACCTGATGAGGGCAGTTGCGCCACAGGTCAAAACCGTCGAGCAACCAGTTCAGCATCCTGGATGCTCAAAACGATGGCTTCGTCGGTTGCATCGAGAGATGTTTTGAAACGCTCGGATTCCAGGCGCTTGAGCCAACGACAGAAGCCGTTGCGCTCACACCCGGTTGCGGTAGCGATTCAGAAAAACGAAAAGTACCGGGTCGAAGATGGCCACCTTGATATCCAACTCGACCTGGGCGGCCAGGCCCTCGATGAATTTTCGCAAGGCCACGGACTTGGGGTAAAGGTAAACTTTTTCGACTTTGGCGTCGGGACGCATCATGAGGTGCTGGCTCCAGAAAGAGATCGGGAGCGCAGCATCGGGCTTCAATGGGCAGCTTTGAATGTGTAGGTGATGGATCGGTTGTCTCCTTTTTCTCTGACGGTTCTTGTAGGCGCGCCATGATTAGTCATTCAGATGGGGGCTGAGTAGTTGGTCTATGTGCGGGGTATGGAGTTTTGCACGTTTATGGCCGTTTGGGCGATGAATCCTGTCGCGCACACAAACACTGCGACTAAATGAAATGCTTATCTTGACCATGCGTCATAAGTTGTGCTGATTTATTTGTCGTGCCCATGACTCGCGGTGTTGATAGGGTTGAGGGTGGGTGCTTACCTTGTTGTGGTGAATCTTCGGGTTGAAAAACCGATGGTTTTCTTTAACATTGTCAAAAATAAAGGATGTGGGGCGTAACCCATCTTCGTTTTTTTGTTGAGGAATATATAGGCCAAGTTTGCTATAGTGATTTTTGGAGTTGTGCGCGCCGAAAGGTGCATTTGTCTGAAAGACATTTTTTCCATTAATCGCCACCTGTATGCACGGGTACATTCTACTCCAGATGATTCTGATTTTGAATTTATACCATTCTTGAGGGCAGCTAAGAGTTGCTATTTGTTGAATTGATATATTGCCGTTTTCCGAGTTGATTGCAATAAGGATGTCCTGTTCGTTCTTTAGGTGGAGAGATAATGGGGGCCTGCCTCTACCACGTGTCTTCATGTCGCCGCCGGTCTCTTTTACCTGAAAGAAAATCACATCGCGCGCAGCATAATCTGCTCTCATCTGGAACTCATACATGGAGTCTGTATTCATCTTTAAGTTGTTTTTATGCGCAGGCTCTACTCTGAAATTACCTTTGTCCGGTGGAAGGCTGAATTGCAAGGCGTTATCATGGTTTTTTCCAATCCATGGGCCATCAATAAAAGTAAGGTATCGTTCATCTATAGCGTTCTTCATTTCTTTCTGTCCGGATGGACCTAGCTGAGTGTTGATACTTATATTGTACTTTCTTAACGATTTTATGTTGTTATTAAAAGCGGTTTTTATGCTTTTAAGTTTTCTGCCATTGCTATGAGGTATAGGGTCGTAAGACTTTTCTTTGTGTGGGGTTCTTATACAGTCGATGTCGATGTTTCGAATTTTTATTAT
Organism: Pseudomonas sp. NCIMB 10586; assembly: GCF_023127895.1. Taxonomy (NCBI): domain Bacteria; kingdom Pseudomonadati; phylum Pseudomonadota; class Gammaproteobacteria; order Pseudomonadales; family Pseudomonadaceae; genus Pseudomonas; species Pseudomonas sp. NCIMB 10586. Next base: position 118,555 of record NZ_SPKQ01000031.1, on the reverse strand, counting down.
TTTTTGGTGGATATTGGAGGTGTGGGTGGCCCCAGCATTGTCTATGGGGTGATTTGAGGTTCTAAGTGGGGCGTTACTTCTTAGTGCTGATAGCATTGCTTGTGCCTTTATGTAAGAGTTGGTGGTGAGCTTGAGCGTGCAGATGTCGTCTATAGTTAGTAGGGGGAACCTTCTCATTATTATACCTCCCCCTTATGGCCAGGGTGGATCAGTGGTCTACCGTGACTTTGCTGAGGGTCAGGTTGGTCAGATCCGCCGGGACGTCGGTTTTTGAGTTTTCCCTGCTGAAATCAAACAGAGACGTCAGGTCACCGCAAACCGCGCGACGCCATGGAGAAATATTTTCTTCAATGACGCCGAAGCGTTTTTCGAGAAATTGCAGGACCGAGGTGTGATCGAAAACCTCGGCGCTGACTTTTCCTCCTCGTGACCAAGGAGAAATTGCCAGGATGGGGACTCGGAAGCCCAGGCCAATGGGTTTTTGGGATTCGTATTCAATTTCGCCGGCAGTACTGAGGGCCGAACTGCCTGAATGAGTGTCCCAATGCGGTACGGGAGGAGAGACATGATCGAAGAAACCATCGCCTTGCTGAGCTCTGAAGTTCCTACGTTCGGCGACAGGCGCGTGCGAGGGGATCTCAGTGTCTTAACCGACCGAGTAAAAGTCTTTGACAAATGGCATCCCTGCCAACACTTCTCAGATCATCCGACTTGGTAAGTATTTTCAATCCGACTCCAGGATCGTCCTCAAAAGCTCCTTGTTGCTTTTGCTCTTCATCTCGGGCGGCTGATTGCTGTGGATAATGCCCTCGTTTTCAGCATGAGCACAGGTAGCGAAACCGGTCGCAACCACTCGCCCCTCACTGTTTACAGCTACGTAGTAATCGGTACCACCTTTGCTTTCATTTAAAGAGAAATCAAGGCACGTTCCATTTATTTTTTTAGTTGGCTGCTCTCGCGTGGGCTTCACGCCTGTTGCAAGAACCGATTGTTTTGTCGCACCGGCCTTAGAAGCAGCTGTCACAACGGGATTGGATGCAGATGCCATTAAGGCACTAGCATTCTCGAGTGTTTTGCAGCCCGTTAAACCGAGCACAGAAAATGCAAAAACAAGCGCTGTCTTATTACTCATTCCATAGATCCTGCCATTCATGTTGAAAAACAAGCTTATCCAATGCCTCTATCGAAGTAAATGCAAGGAAATAATAAAAAAGCAATAAATGACAACAGCAAGCAAGATAAGCATAGAAAACAACCTGTAAGCTCCGCCAAATATCACAGGCAGTTCTTCGTTGTGAGCCTAAGTCGTTGCCCACTCACTATGGGCAAGGACGACGCCTCACAATAATTCCGCCCCACACAATTTTTTCAACCTGGAGACTTATTACAATGCGAACTACAACCACTATGGCATTTTTTACAGTGCTCTGCTTGGCAGCAACACCTGCGATGGCCATCAATGGCTTCTGGAGCAAAATCCTCTCGTCCGGCGCTACAACAGGCTCAACCTATCTCACCTCCTCATCCGACAAGAAAATGGTTATGGCCATTCAGGATGATGCCAGTATTTTTGTCGCCAGCAACGGTGCCATACGCGGCCCATACCTCGAAGCCGCCATGCAGAAGATCCGAATTGCTCATCCAGAATTGAACGTCAGCGACGTAGCACTGGCTAGCGCGCTTCTGGCAAAAAATTCCGATAGTTAACGAATTTTTATCGCCCACCCCTCTGAAGCATGCGTACTTCAGATAAACATCCATAAAAAATACAACAACAGAGGCAAGCCATGGCTATTTATGATTACAAAGACATGAATGCTGAAGCCGTCAAGCAGTTGTTCAACGACTCTTACGGAGTCGTAAGGTACACGCAATACCTTATTGACGCGCCTGAAGCAGGTTGGAAGCAGCTTTCGGCACAAACGCTCAATCACCAAGGGCCAACAGATCAGCGTGGTACTTATTACGGCGAGCAGTCATCGGTGGCAACGGCCCAGGCAGAAGTGCTAGGACAGTACGATGACGCAGGCAACCTGATCAAAATCGGCATTGGGTTCCGTGGAACAGGTGGCCCCTCAGAGGCGGGAATCCAAGACTATCTGAATGATTTTAAGAATAACTTTCAGGCGGCATTCGATCCCAAGGGATTTGGCACGGACTACACTTACCTGGCATTCGGCAATTTACTTTCCTCTGTTGCCAGCTATGCCTCGCAACATGGCTTGACTGGGGAGGATATCACTATCGCAGGAGCAAGCCTTGGGGGAATGGCCGTCAATAGCATGGCCGATTTAAGCGAAAGGCGCTGGGACGGTTTCTATAAAGATTCCAACTATGTGGGCGTCGTCTCCCCAAGTATCAGTGAAACGCATAAAGTTCTAAACCTCGGGGCTGAAAATGATCCTGTCTATCGACTGATGGGAAATGGTGAACTGACATGGGCCAGCCTAGGCGCCCATGACTCCACCAATGATATGACTACCGATAACATCATAAGCTTCAATAACCACTATGCCAGTTTCTGGCAAAACCTCCTCCCCCATTCGGTGTTCAATCCGCTTTCCTGGCTAGTACATGATCCTGCTGAAATTGCTGCCTATTTAAAGCGAGTCGCAGACTCCGAACTTTATGACCTGACGCATGAAGATTCGACCATTATCGTTTCAAGCCTGGGCTCAGACGCTCGGAGCAATACCTGGGTCGAGGACCTTGGGCGCTATGGCTCATCCCACAACGGACCGACATTCATCCTAGGCACAGACACTGATGACCTGTTGCGTGGCGGTGCGGGTAATGACTACCTTGAAGGTGGGGGCGGGAACGATACGTTCCAGACCGGAGGCGGCGACAACCTGGTCTTGGGTGGACAGGGTAATAATACACTGGACCTACAGGGCGCCCTTAATCAGTTTCAACTTGCCTACGATAGTGCCAAGGATGGTTTGAACGACGGCCCTGACACTCTCTATATACAAGATGGTCTTGGTGGCATCAGCGTACTCAGTGACATTGGTACCCTGACCAGCCAAGAGAGCAGTTCCAATTGGCTCTACAGTCTATTCGGACGAAAGGACACCGTCACCCACAGCGTGACGATCGACGGATTACGCACCGACGACCACATGACAGACTACCTGCACTCGGTCAATGGCAATGCCAATAACAATCAGCTCAGCGCAACAATCGACGGAGATTGGTTATTCGGCAAGAACGGTGATGACATCCTCAGCAGTGACAAAGCCAGCGTTACCTTTGTTGGTGGGAATGGCAACGACGTGTTGAACTCACAAGGCGGCGGTAACAATACATTCTTGTTCCATGGCAACTTTGGTCAGGATCAGGTATTCGGCTTTCATGCTTCAGACACTTTGAAGTTTATTGGCGTCGATACAATAGTCGATGGTTCAGATTATCACTCTGTAGCCTCTGAAGTGGGCAACGATACGGTTCTCAACTTCGGCGCAAACTCGGTGACGCTTGTTGGTGTGGGTCTGAACAGCTTATCCAGCTACGGAGTTACGATCGCCTGACGGCAGTCACGGATAATAAAAGCCACCCGTACTGTCCAGCCCGCAACCAGATCCGTGTGCCGTTCTCAAGGGGTTGGATAGAGGGAGGATGGTACCGGTGGCTCCCCCTTCAGATTAAAATCTCTCGTTATTCATACTCCCACTAATCGTTTTCTGGCCGCGGATGGGGTCATACCAAATCTCTCCATAAACACTTTGCTGAATTGGCTCCCAGAACTGAACCCACAAGCCATGGCAATATCCAGCATGGAGCGATTGACGTCAGCAATAAGTTTATTCGCCAGCTGCAACCTGCACTCAATTACATACTGATAAGGGGAAACGCCAACCGCTTTCTTGAACTCTCTGGAAAAATAAAATGGGCTCATACCAACGCAACTCGCCAACTCGCCCAACGTCATCTGAAGATGAAGATTTAACAGAACATACTCCTTTAAATATTTCAGCTGGGTGACAGACAAGGCGGACCGGTATTCTTTCACCTCAACCTTAGACAACTCGACCAGCAATAAAATAGCAATGGAATCTTGATGCAGCACATCATCTACGCTTAAAAAGCGTTCGCAAAGCCATCTGATGTTCGGCTCATTGAGAGTAAACAGCGGAGCTAGCACCAAGCCTTTTTTCGCGCTCGGTAAAAAACGAGTCAACTGCTCATCGATAGTTATCGCTGTATAGGAAATCTTACCGCGCCCATGAAAATTTCCTGAAAATTCGCTTTGGGCGGGAATCAAATCAACTTTTCTGTCTAGACAGCGCGGCCCCGTGGCCTTCTTGCCATCGAGCCAAGACATCCCATCACTCGACGCCCCGGGATCAAAAACCATCAATGTTGGCTGGTATCTTCTCAGCTCAATTGTGTGCTCGCTTTTTGCCTCCACACGATCAATTCGGCCATATCCCCACGCTTTGGAGGACGTCTCCAAAATCGCTTCTGGATTATAAATAATCCCATCAAGCGTACCTTCATCAAATACCTTCATAACGAGTTCCTACTCCATTACCGTGCCTCAATACATTCGCTCATCACTCAATATAAACATACCATCCGGCGTTTTTTTTCGTCCACAGAACCATAATCCTAATTAGCCATATTTTTGCAACAGAGCTTTCAGCCAATCAGCCTTCTATGCTCATCAATGCCGCGCTAACCTTTATCAACTCAAGTGGACAAACTCGCAATGCTGGCACGCTCAGAAATGAAAAAAATCAGATCTGTGGCCCTCCTCCCATGACTACCTCAAAAAACTGCGATATCGCTAAACGTGACTACGATATTATTATCGTGGGTGGCGGTTCAGCCGGCGCGGTAATGGCCAGTCGCCTCAGTGAAGACAGTAACTAATGCGTCCTGCTGATAGAAGCGGGTTCCTCTTACACTGTTTCAACCCTCCCGCCCCAAATCGCTCTAGCTCGGCATGTAGGCGGTGATGCGAGCACTACCTGGGTCCACACGCGAGAGGTCGGCTCTTCGACCGCAAGCGGTGGTTTGAGGGCGAAGATACTAGGCGGAGGTTCGGCTATCAACGCAGCGGCCTTTGTTCGCGCCCCACACTCGGACTTCGATCGGTGGGCAGACGATGGCCTGCAGGACTGGGCTTATGAACAGGTACTACCTTATTTCAAAAAGTCGGAGAATGCCGATTATGGCGATGACCACCTGCATGGGCGTCAAGGCCCCATTCCAGTTCACCTGCGCAAAAAAAACGATCTGAGCAAGACCGCGCAGACATTCATTGATGCCGCTCTGCAAGCGGGTTTTCAAGCAGTGGATGACATCAACAAGCCATTTCCCAAAGGGATCGGTATCTATCCACAGAATGTCCAAGACGATCCCACCAATCCAGCACAGGATAAAAACGATCGAGAAACTCGTGTCAATACCGCAATTGCCTATCTGACAAAGAATGTACGTCAACGGAAAAATCTGGACATCGACAAAGTGCTATTCAACGAGCGCTGTGCGCGCGGTGTACGACTGGCTAATGGCCGTGAGTTCGCTGCTCGACAAGTAGTGTTGAGCGCAGGCGCCATTGGCATGGGCGCAATATTGCTTCGCTCGGGAATAGGTCCCAATAAGCTATTGGCCGCCCACTGCATTTCTCTTGTAGCCGACCTGCCTGTCGACCAAGGCCTGATGGACCAGCCAAATGTCTATTTGCAAGTGGTCATTAACGGAGATGGTGCGATTCTGCCGACTTTGGGCGGTAAGCTTTGGGAGCAGTCATCCTTGGCCGCGCCAAATGAGCTTGATATCTACCTAGGGTTCAACCACTTCGCCAATCTCGCACAATCCCCGACGGGCAAGGCCTTTGGTATCATTGCCTGTGCCTGCTGGCCTCGTTCCCGAGGAAAGCTTGAGCTGGAATCTGTCGACCCATATGCATTGCCGCGCGTCAGCCTTAATCTGCTGTCGGTGGAGTCCGATATTAAGATCCTGATTGAGGCCGTGGCCATGATGAAACGAATCGCTGCGCAGGAGCCCTTGAAAAGCCAGGTTGTCACAATACACTTTTCCGATGGCAGCGAAGTGCCAACAGACCCTCACAGCCTAAGGGAAGCCATTATCAAACACGTCGACTCCACGTTGCACGTTACTTCCAGTGCGCCCATGGGGCCGATAGGCGATTCACTGGCAGTCCTTGATGAACAAGGTCGAGTTCATGGCCTGTCGGGGCTACGTGTTGCTGATGCATCGATTTTCCCGGGCGTGCCATCGGTCGCGACCAACCCAACGGTGATCATGGCTGCCGAATACATCGCTGATCGGATGAAGCAAGCTGGCCCATACGAACCTTGAACCCTTTCAAAAACGTCCCCTTGCCAAAGTTGCCCGCGCCCCTGCCCCTAGGACTGCGGGCTTCTTCTACTCCTGGATAATCTGGCGCTGAGTCTCATTCAGAAAATCGAGAAATGCCCGTATCGCCGGGCGCATTCCTCTGCGTGACAAGACTACCGCGTAATAGATCCCCGGCCTGGGTCGCCAATTGGGTAGCGGTGCCACCAGCGTTCCTTCCTTCAAATTATTTTCGCACATGAACATCGGTAACAGGGCAACGCCCACCCCCTGCAGCGCAGCTTCATGCAGCATGTCCAGATCATCGCTGACCAGATGTGGCAAATGTTCAATGTTTTTTCGATGCCATCTACCGTCTGCAACAACCAGTTATACCGACCCACTTTCGAGCTGATATCCAGAGTAGGAACTTTCGAAAGGGCTTCAAGTGTTTCGATGGGAGATGTTTTCAGAAAAGCCGGCGAAGCCACCAACGCGCGCGTCACATTAGCCAAGGTTTTTACAATTACACCGCCCGGCTCGTCCAGATCCGAACGTACTCGCAGCGCCACATCAACGCCTTCTTCATACAAGTCGATCGCTCGATTGGTCACAATCATCTCGATTCTGATATCCGGGAAACGTTGCAGAAAAAGGGGCAGCCAAAGCCTTAGCAAGTGCCGGGAAACACCCACTGGGCAGCCGACGCGAATCAATCCATGCGGGCTGGAGCGCACCTGAGCAATCGTATCTCGTATCGCGTCCAGCTCCTGAAGGATTGTATGACAATGGGGTAACAGCAGTTGCCCAGTGTTTGTCAGCGCCAGCTGACGTGTGGATCGCTCCAGCAACCTCATATTCAATTTTTTTCCAGCGCATCCACACGCCTTGAAAGTAAAGACTTGGACACTCCCAACTCACGACTTGCGGCCGAAAAACTGCCGAGTTCTACCACACAGCTGAAGTAAAACAAGTTATCCAGATCACCTACCTCGCTACTCAGCTGCCTCATAAATGCAACAATGTTTCTCATATTCTCTACCTATTCTCGCTCTTTAACTTGCACCACCATTTGCTTGGCATTTCGTAACCGATCCTGCGAAGCAGAAGACGCGTTAAATAATAGAGTCTACCGTCAACAACTCGAGAGGAAACCCGATGGATTTTATCAGTGCCAGTGAGCTTCAGCAGCGATCAACCTCGCCGAATGTAGAGATAATGACTGAGGCCGTTGGACGATTGCCGCGTCCTGCATCGGCCGTGCTTTCGTGAGTTATGGAGCTCAAGAACCATACTGCTGGTCAGTGGAAAAACGCGGCCCATGTTTATGGTAGTTCACCCTAGACATCAAGCGCCCTGCAGGTGCCGTCATTTAGTGAGACGCCCGGTACCCTTGTACCTCAGAAAAGCATCATGCACAAAATTTCAACCGGTGACTTTCACGAGCACACACTTGTTAATGAACGCAGCCCCCCTGACAGCAATCAGCACTCGGTCGCTTTTCGCACAAAAGGTCGCCTTCAGAACAGACGTAATTCAAACGTAATCAGAACTAACGGTGTTCAAAACGTCTTCTGATCTGAAATGACAGTATTCTCGCAGGTTCTGCTGCTTCAGACCCATTCGTACTTGCCAATAAGCATACTTCAGCGAATCGGCCGGCAGGCCTCCTTTCTCCGTAGGATTATCAATGCACACTGAGCTGTAGGCGTGCTTTAGCGATAGCGGTTTTGTTCACGTCGATCGAAAAAGACGAAACAATAACGCGGTGTTGCTCCAGTCGATCAATCCATAGCAATAACTTTTCAAGCGGCCCCTCCACACTCAAACTGACTTGGCCGGGTGCGCTGCTCTCCAACTCTTCCAGTTCCAGCCCAGCAGAGCGGCTTGTTTGAGTCACTGTGCTTGCCAGCGCTTCAGCAGGGATGGCGGTAATAGCGTTCGTATTGTGATGATTGATCGCCTGCTGAATGTGTTGATACAAAAGCCTTTCCTCTTTGAGCTGATTTTCGACGTGCTGATAATCTCGGTAAAAGGGGGTTGCCACCAAGAAGTGGGTTGCTGTCAGGCCGATGAAGAGCGCCAGGCCTATCAACGCGCGTTTGTCTCTGGTGTTAAGGCGGGACCAGGCTTGAAGCGCTTTTTGAAAGAAGGGTTTGGCCTGTGCAGAAAGAGTCATGTGTTCTCCCTGATGGAAATGCGAGCAGTCACTCCGCTGGCGTCACGTGTGGATGAATGAGTCTCGACAGTGTAGCCATCGCGTGTAAGGTCCTCGCGTAGATGCTCTAGATCGGTAAAACCTGGAGCGTGAACCTCCAGGCTGAATCCAGCTTCCGGCTGGTAGCCAAGGTGTCGAATTTCTGTGGTCGCTCCTTGGCTGTTAAGCCAGTCCAGTGTCAGGGAGGCGAGCGTACGGACCAGTGTCGATGGAGCGGGGGTGTTCCGGTTAATGGCTGCCTGTAGGGATAAGGGCTGAGGATCGCTGGTGAAATGGCGCTGCCAAAGCTCACTGTTTACCTGTCGTTGCGCCTGGGTGTGATGTTTCAGGATCGCTAGATGGACCACAGCCTGGGTGAAAAAAGCGCCACAGCCCAGTAGCAAAGTCAAAGCAATTGTTTTTCGGGAGGAAAGCCTTGCCCGGCGATACTGAAAGTCTCCCTGGCAAAGATCAATGGCCTCGAGGGTTCCGTGCGTCAGCACCTCACAGGCGGATGAAGAGAGGGGCTCGCAGGGAGGTACGAGGGGAAGGTGGTCTGCCAACTGGTCCACTTCATCATCAGATAACGCCAGGCGTATCGGTGAGTGGCCTCCAATCAACCAGCGGCTATCCCATTTCAGCCTGCCGCTGCCATTGTGCGGTATGCAATCGGCATCGACATGAATGCGTTGAACGGTGATGCCATGTTTCGCCAGGTGGTCGAGGCGTATTTGGAGGTCCGTACGTTTGATCACCCACACCTTACAGTGCTGTTTGTCCTGCAGGCCGCAGTGAGCCAGATGCAGGAGCTCAATACGTTCGGCCAGTTGTTCTTCAAGTACACAATTGAGGGCTTCACGCCACCAACGACCAGCTTGGCGGGGAATGCTCACGGTGTGATAGCTGCACAGTTCCATGGGCAGTAACAACGTAACTGGCTGACCGCCCAGCTCACGGGCGGCCTCCTCCAGCGTTCCATGCCGCAGGACGTAGTCGTTTTGCCACCAGCTCAGGCGCCGTACTGGGTCGTCGTCGCAGAAGGAGGAAATATAAAGCCAGAACTTCATGGGGAGGGTGCTCATTAGTTGTTCGGAGGGGCGACAAAGCTGCTCAGTTGCCGCTGTTGAACGCGCAGCTGACGACCATTGACGATCTTGAAGTCGCTGGTCAATTGCAAGGTATGTTGTGCCTTGCGCACCCGGATCGTGGCCCGAAAATTTTTGCTGTCGACCCCCAACCCGTAGGTACTGACTTGCACGCCCAAGCGCACGGCGGCTTCTTGGAAAGCCTGCACAGTGTTGTAGCCGCCGATGGGGCGGCTGGCGATCAAGGCTTGGGCCTTGCCAAGGTCAAACCCCTCCAGACTCGCCAGTACTTGACGGTTGGCGGTGTTGACGTTGAGCGATTCTTCTTCATGCGCGATGACGAAGGGGCGAAGACGTACTAAAGCCGAAACATTCACGTTGGCGAGCAAGCTAAGCTCACTGATGTCCGTCAAGTGTGATGTAGCGCTGGGAGCCGGAACCATGCGTGGGTCGTGTGATGGAACACCCAGCGAGCGCAGAAGTTGCTGATAGCGCCTTTGAGCGATAGGTTCCTGGCTGAGTCGTACGGTATTAAGGTTAAACCGGGCGCCGAGGTCCTCGATATGGATCTGAATAGAACCGTCTTCAATCTCAAAGGCTTGTGAGTGCTGTGCCCAGGTTTGCCCAAGATGAACGACTTTCCAGTTGTTCTCCCGCATACTGTTGGCCAACTGCTGGCGTGCCCATGTTTCCCCGCTCAAGGCCAATTGCCAAAGCTGCTGGCGTTCGCTGCTGATTATGCTGTTGTATACGCTCAACCGTTGATGGGCGAGCATACCGCTGACAATCATGGTTACAAACGCAGTCATCAGTAATACGCTGATCAATGCGATTCCCTGTTGTCTGCCGCCCTCAAACATCAGGTTGAACCTTTTCGACGGTGAACTCACCGGGTAGCAAAATCACTCGCCTCAAGCCTGGATATCCTGCGGCGTCCAGCTGAATATCTACGGCGTTGGGCAAGCTCAGTGCTGAACCGTCGATGGGCCAGTGTGAGTGAGGATGACCGTTGTGGTCGATGTAGCTCAATTGGATTAACTTTACGTCGTTCAGCAGTTGTTGGACGACGAGTGGGGGCTGCTGCGACTCTCGCTGTGGCGCGACGCGATACTCTCGGGTCCAGGTTCCGTTTCCCCAGTCGTATTGCACTTCCAAAAGCTCACTGCGCGCGTGACCCAGCGGGTTGCGCCAGCCTTGACGGCTCAGCCGCAAGTTGTTTGCCTGGCCAATCAGTGCCTGTTGCCCGCTTCGATCTTCACTGAGCGCACGTCTTGCGGCCATTTGCAGGTCACGTTCGAACATGGCCAGGGCGCGCTGTAGCTCGCGCAGTTGTTGCTCGTGCAGTTTGATACGCTGCTCAGCACGTACCACGACATCGAATAACTGGTAAGTTCCCAAGCCCAATACGCTGAACAGGCTCATGGCGACCAGCATTTCCAGTAAGGTAAAACCTCGCTGACTCATGACGCGGCGCTCATGTAACCGAGGAGTTGGGCGCGGTGGAAGAGTGCTTCGTATTGAGGTGAGGGAGCGTCCATAACGCTGATGACGACTTTCAATAATCGCGGGTCTGGCGCAGGTTCGATTTCAATACGTACCAGCCACACAAAACCACCGAACGCAATCCGCTCTTTTTCAATGCCGGGCTGTGCTTTACGCATCCTGGCGCGCAGCTCATTCATGCGATTGTCTGCCACCCACACCGCGAGACTGTGCCGGGTAAGGCTCGAGCTACTGCGGGTGATGTACTGCAATGCACTGAAAAGCGCTATCGAGAGGGTGGCGAGAATCGCCATGGCAACCATCACTTCCAGCAAGGTAAAACCTTCATTGCAACGTTTCAATTTGGGCGTCCTGTATGCCGTCGCTGGATAGCTTCAGCAGGGCTGTATGTTGATAGCTCAAGATCAAACTGAACGGCGACACTTCATTACTTGAGAGTACTAATAACCGTGTGTTGGGCGCGTCCTGTCCAATCGGACGGTCCAGGCTTTGCAAGCTCAGTTGCACCGCCGCAGGCAGTACACGTGTCTGAAACTGGGAGGCTGGCTCCCAGCGGTGATGGTCGTGCAGTTGTTCGACCTGATAGCTTTGCTGCTCGACGCGAATGCTGTAATCGCTGTCGGTCAACACGGCTTGCTTGCGCAACAGTTGCAACAAGTTATTGAACCGTTCCAGCTCACGCTGTGCCTGACGTGCGCCGGAGTCAGGATTGATAAATCCCAGCAGGCCAAGGCTCAGCGAAATAAGCAGAATCACAATCAGCATTTCGAGCAAGGTGAAGCCTTTAGAGGGGCGTACGTTCACGGCTGAATAGTCCAGTTTCCAATATCAGCCTGGATACCCTCACCACCGGCCATACCATCGGCACCGTAAGAAAACAGTTTGAATGAGCCACCGTGCCCAGTCGGAAGCTGATATTGGTACGGGTTACCCCAGGGGTCCAGCGGAATCCTCTTGAGATATCCATCCGGGTTCCAGTTGCGCGCCGCAGGGGTTCCGCTGGGTTTCTTGACCAGGGCTGCCAGGCCTTGCTGGGAGCTGGGGTAGGCGTGGTTATCGAGCTTGTAGATATCCAGGGCCAGGGCCAGAGCTTTGATATCGCTTTGGGCCGCTGTGATCTTCGCCTGGTCGGGGCGGCTCATGATTTGTGGTACGACCAGAGCGGCGAGTACCCCAAGTATCACCACGACCACCATGACCTCGATCAAGGTGAAGCCGCGTTGTTTGTTAGTTGTGTTCATGTATTCACTTTCAGGTAATCAGTTGATTGAGACTTAGAATCGGCATGAGGATCGCCAATACGATGAGCAGGACGGAGCCCCCCATGAACACCAGCATGGTCGGCTCGAACAGGCCAACGAGTAAGGCAATATCGGTACTCAGTTGTTGTTCCTGTTGTTTGGCGGCTCGATCAAGCATGTTGTCCAAATCGCCGGAGCGTTCACCGCTGGCGATCATGTACAGCATCATCGGTGGAAAGCGGCCATTGAGCTCAATGGCCCGGGTGAGACTGACACCCTCTCGAACGGCATTGGCGATGGCTTTAAGCTGCGCCCGAATCGGCCGGTTGATGACCACCTCCCCGGCAATTTCCAACGCTTCGAGCAAAGGCACCCCGCTGCGCCCGAGAATCGCCAAGGTGCTGATGAAGCGGGCATGGCTGCTCGCGCTGATCAGTCCTCCCGCCAATGGCAGGCGTAGTACAAAAGCATCCCAGCGGGTGCGCCATCGCGGGGTTCTGACACCCAGGCGAACAGCGAAGGACAATGCTGTGATCGACAAGAGCAGGAGCAGGCCGAAGCGCTGGAGCCAGGTGCTGATGGCAACCAGGGCCCGGGTCAGTATCGGCAGCGTCTGCCCGCTATCGAGGAACACATTGATGACGTCCGGCACGACGTAGCCCAGCAGGAACCCAACGATGCTAATCGCAGTTACCAGTAAGACGCTTGGGTAGAGCAGCGCCAACTGCATTTGCTGGCGAGCGGCCTGGCGAGCCTCGGTGTGGTCGGCCAAGCGCAAGAGCACGCTTCCCAGATGGCCAGAGCGCTCGCCGGCGGCAACGGTCGCTCGGTAGAGATCTGGGAAGGCCCGAGGAAACTGCCCTAGGGCGTAGGCCAGGCCATAGCCTTCCAGCACCTTGGCACGAATGCTCATCAACATGTTTTTTTGCCGCTGTTTTTTGCATTCATTGGCCACGGCGGCAAGGACTTCTTCGATTGCCAGTGAAGCCTGAACCAGGGTTGCCATCTGACGGGTCAGCAGTGCCAGTTCCGAGCTGCTCAAGCGGCTCGAAGCGTAGCTGGATAAACTTGAGCCCTGGGTTGACTGCGCGCGAGCAGGGGTCACTTTCAGTGTGATCAGCTGCCGCTCCCGCAAAGCCCGCCTGGCCTGCCTTTCGCTTTCCACGTCCAGCACCCCGGTAGATTTTTGCCCCTTGGCGTCCATCGCCAGGTATTCGTAAGCGGCCATGTTCAATCTTCCCGAGTGACGCGCAGTAATTCCTCGAGGCTGGTGATCCCCTGCAGCACTGCTTGTTGTCCGTCATTGAAAAGGCTTGGACTGTTCTGCCGGGCATAGGCCTGTAACTGATGTTCGCCTGCGCCTTGATGGATCATCTGGCGCATCGGTCCGTCGAATAGCACCAGTTCATAAATCCCTTTGCGTCCCTGGTACCCGCTCTTGGCGCATACAGTGCAGCCCTGAGGTTGGTAAATCAGTGGGGCTGGCACAGGGGCAACGCCGAGCTTTTCGCATATTGCCAGGTCGGCGTATTCGGCCTGTTTACAGGCCGGGCACAGCACACGAACCAGGCGCTGGGACAATACTCCGGTCAACGAGGTACAGAGCAGAAATGGCTCGATGCCCATATCCAGCAAGCGTGTCACGGCACCTATCGCGCTGTTGGTATGCAGCGAAGACAGAACCAGATGCCCTGTCAATGAAGCCTGGACCGCAATGTCAGCGGTTTCCCGGTCACGAATTTCGCCAATCATGACCACGTCCGGGTCCTGGCGCAGAATGGCCCGCAAACCACGCGCAAAAGTCATCTCGACTTTAGGGTTGACCTGGGTCTGGCCAATGCCATTGAGGTTGTATTCAACAGGGTCCTCAATGGTCAGAATATTGCGCTCCGGACTGTTGAGGCTGGTGAGGCTGGCATACAGTGTGGTGGTCTTTCCTGATCCTGTGGGCCCGGTGACTAACAGCACACCATGAGGTTTGCTTAGGCATGATTCCAAGCGCTGGCGAATCATTGCGTTCATGCCTAAATGGCTGAGGTTCAGATAACCGTCCTGTTTATCCAGCAGGCGCATCACCACGCGTTCGCCATGCGTCGAGGGCAGGGTGGAGACGCGTACGTCGACTTCATGCCCTGCCACGCGTAAAGCAATTCGCCCATCCTGGGGCACACGCTTCTCGGCAATATCCAACCTGGCCATCACTTTAATTCGCGAAACCAGCAACGTCGCCAACTCGCGCCGCGGTCGCAGGATTTCCCGGAGCATGCCATCTACCCGCAAGCGTACCGACAGGTAGGTGTCAAAGGCCTCAAGGTGGACGTCCGATGCGCCGTTCTTTACCGCTTCGCTGAGAATGGCATTGATCAAGCGGATAATTGGCGCGTCGTCCTGTTGCTCCATGAGGTCGGTGGTTTGCGGCAGATGGTCGGCAAGACGCGTCAGGTCATAGTCATCGTCAAACTGCTCGCCCAATCCGTCGGCCACCTGCCGTGCGTCGTCCTGGCTGTCGCGATAGTGAGCCGTCAGACGCTGGTTGAAGCTCTCGTCATCGACGACTTGCGTCTGCATGGGCTGGCGACAGTAACGGCGCACCTCGGCAATCACTGAGAACGCAGTGTCAGCACGGCAGGACAATAGCAGTTCATCTGAGTGAAGCTCCAGCAGTACGCCGTGTCGTCGCGCGAAAGCGAAGGGCAGTCGGGTGTCGTAGCGAACCGGTTTATGGGTAAGTGTCATGGCTGTGGTGCCTCCCGACTGGGGCGCACATCGATCAGTGAGTGCTCGGCGGCAGGTGGCCCGTCAAACAACTGGTGAGGGCGTGATGGCAGTTTCTGATCGGAAGTGGGGGTGTGGGAGCGCAGCCGGTCATACTTCTGCTGACTCAATGCTTTCACTTGTGCGCTTGTGCGCAACAACGTTGGGCGAAGAAATACCATCAGGTTGGTCTTTTCATTGACCTCGCGCGTGCTGGTGAACAAGCGCCCGAGCCAGGGAATATCACCCAGTAACGGTACTTTGCTGACCTGGGTTTTGACGTTGTCCTTGATCAGCCCGCCGAGCACAATGATCTGCCCGTCGTTGGCCAGAATCGTGCTTTTGACCGAACGCTTGTTAGTGATCACATCGCGGGTGTTGACCCCGGCTGGCGCAGCCGCCAGTTCCGAGCTTTCTTGTTCGACCTGAAGGCGCAAATTGTTGCCTTCGTTGATATGCGGAGTGACCTTGAGCGTTACTCCGACATCCTTGCGTTCCACGGTGGTGAAGGGATTACTCGCCCCTGTGCTGGCGGTGGTGTATGAGCCGGTCTGGAAGGGGACATTTTGTCCTACCAGAATTTCCGCTTGTTCATTATCCAATGTCAGCAGGCTGGGAGTGGACAGCAGATTGTTTTTCGAGTCGCTGGATAATGCGTTGATCAAGACGCTGAACTGGCGGCTACCGATACCGATGATTGAACCGTCGGAAATCGCCGGTGGCTTTGCGCTGTCCAGGGCGTCAAGCAACGTGCCGATAGACATGCCATTGCCCCCCAGGTTAGTCGCGCCTGCAACCTGCCCGGATTGACCTGCCCACTGCACGCCCAATGCCTCACTGATGTCGCCGCTGACTTCGACAATCGCGGCTTCCACCAGCACTTGAGCACGCGGTTGATCCAGTTCGCTGATGAGGCTTTCCAGCAAGGCCATTTGTGCGGGAGATGACATCAACACCAGTGCGTTCTGGCTTTGATCAGCGCTGATCAGCATCGTACTGTCGGTCGATTGTGTTTCGCTGCCACGGCTACCGGAATCCAGGCGTTTGCCGATGCCGTTGAGCAACTCAGCCAATTCTTTGGCGTCACTGTGCTGCAAGCGGCGCACGCGTGCGCTGTCCTGGGTGTTACCACTGACATCCAGGCGTTGCGCCAGACGCTGCATTTGCCTGCGCAGCGGTGCGGGGCCGATCAAAATCAGGCTATTGCTACGCGTGTCGGCCACGGCTTTGGCTTGCAGCGTTGGGCTGCTCGCTTGCACGATACTTTCGTTCAGGGTTTTCGCCAGCCCGGCGGCCCAGGCATGTTTTAACGTCAGGGTGGTGACGGACTTGGCCCCGGCGTTATCGATTTCCTCAAGTAGTTGGCGGATACGCTGCACGTTACTGGCGTTGTCGGAAACAATCACCGCATTGGCGGTAACCGAAGGTGCCAGGTAAGCATCTGCGGCCACCAATGGGCGCAACACGCCGGCGACTTCACTGGCGATGGCGCTGTGCAGCTCAATCACTTCGGTCACAAAATCTTCGCGACCGGTGGCCCTTGGCGTGGGCGCTTTGGTCTTGGCGTCCGCGGCGGTCAGGATCAGTATCCGCTCGCCTTGGTCCAGGGCGACAAAGCCCTGGCTGCGCAAGGCCGTCTGGAAGAGCGCATAGATATCCTGGCGGTTCATCGGGTGGCTCGATTGTACGGTGACCTTACCGCTGAGACGGGGGTCCAGGACCATGGTTTTCCCGGTGATAGTGGCCACTTCATTGACCAGATCCCGCAGTTCGGCATTGCGCATGTTCAGGGTCCATTGCGGCTCATCGGCAGTGCTTGCCAAAGCGCTCAACGGGGCAGTAAGCGTGCAGAGAATCAATAGGGCTCGAGTAATTAAAGCTGGTTTCATGAGGGCATCTTTAGTGAGAAGGGGGAGGAACAGTCCGGGCGACCTCGACAGCGCCAGGCGGCACAAAAGGGGCCAACAATGATGCTGAACGCGGTTGCAGCAACAAGGGGTGTGGTTCGCCGAGCAGCTCAATCATCACCTGATCGGTCTGAATGCTTTGCAGGCGACCACCACCGGGCAGGGTTTGCCCGATTGAGTAGAATTGACTGCCGGCGGGGGACTGAATCAGAGCCCGTGACAGGTTAGATTCAGCGCCCACCAGGCTGGCCAACAGCAGTAAGTGGGTTGTGGTGGGTGTCGCCTTAGTGGGTGGGGACACTCCAAATAACCGGGCGATCTTCTCGGGTTCAAGTGTCGGCACCGGCAATGCCTCCGGCACGGGAACCGCCCGCATTTGGGGGGCGGGTTGATCAAGGCTATGGAAAAATTGCCAGCTGTTGTAGCCCAGCCAGCCGAGGAGAAGACTTGTCGAGGCAATCGCGCAGAGAGTTATCAGTTCTGGCAGGTTGAGTGCCGGAAGACGCCATGCGGCAATTTTTTCCAGGGTGCTTTTTGCCGAGGTATTAAGGGTGTGGATCACCGCTTACTTATCCATCCTTGCAGGTGCTGCCTCTGGCAGCACCCACGGGTGAATCGGAGGGTTACTGGCGAATCCAGGCGTCTTGCCAGTTTGAGCCCGTACCCGGCTCGAACTGCGTGCTATGAGTGCTCCACTGGATGCAGTAGCCGCTATAGGGGAACGGCTTGCATTCGTAAGTGTGACCATCCTTGGGCTGGAGCACCTTGGTTCCGGCGTTATAGCTTTTCAGGCTCGCCGGGAATACATAGTCATACCCGCCCTCGACGCTGGGTTCCTCCTGTACGGTGAAGTGGTGGGTCTGCTGAAGCAGGCCATTCTTCTCCGATTTCGCTACCACAGCCAAGTCGTATTGGCCTGGTTTGATCCCCTCCAAGGCGAGCATGAAGTGCGGCGTGTTGTCGCCTGCATTGCCTTGTTGGTGAGCGATGCTTTCGTGAGCGTCGTTGTAAACTGTTGCGGTGAGGGTGTAATCCGCACCTTTGGCCATGGCGGTGAAATGCAGATCGACTTTATCGTTGCTCAATACATAATTGTTTTGTAGCCCGCTGATCTTGAGTTCGCCGACCGGTTGGGCCTGTTCCTTCTTGATCAATACGCTATAAATGTCGCTGTTTTTGCTTACGAAAATATTATTTTTGCCGTAGCCGGGCACGACCTGGTCCTTACGGTTCAACTGCCCCATTTGATAACCAAGGTTGGCGTTGTTGACCTTCTGCGCGAGCATGAACGGCCAGACGTCTGCTTGTGCCTGTTCGCTGTTTTCGATGTTGAGGGTGATTTGTTTATGTGGCTGTTCGCCGTGCTCGGTAAATACCCGAGTCATGACTTTATCGCCCACCGCCATGGCTTCGGGTTGCACTGCGCCAATATTGTTCCAAGCAGAAACCGGTATTTGTGCATTCTGGATATTCAAGTCGACCACTTGATAGAAGGTGGCATCCGTATCGTCGACTTTCCAGGTCGCCAGTATGACGTGATAGCCACTGTGGTCGTCGGGGATGTTCACCACATGGCGCGTAGTGCCGCCAGACGAAATAGGTACGCTACCGTTCCAGTTCTGCGTGAGCAGCGGCTGCATCTCGAATGCTGCACGAGTCAGTGGCTCATTTGGGTTCCAATCTTTCTTGGTGATAAAGAACTGCCAATAACGCGTGGCGTGGCTTGCCTCATATTTCCAGACAAACTCGTGCGGGCCTGGGGTGATATCGACTTTGTGCCAACGGTTTGCGGTTTGCTCGTTCAGCTGCGAAAATCGCGTGACGCCACCTGACGGGATGGCACCGTCGGCTGGGCCGCAGAGGCTGAAGTCGCCGGTACACGCTTCGGCCTGGCTTGGGTAGTGTAAAACGTCAGTGGCGTTCGCTCGGCCGATATACTCGAGGCTCTGAGGTTCGTAGGCGACCGGGCCACAACCAGTATTTTGAAGGCCACCGGCTGCATTACACAGGTAGGCGCGGCTTTTGGGCGTTTCGATATAACCATGAGCAAACGCTAATTGACTGCACAGCGCGGTTATACCCACTGTCAGTGTTAAAGGCAGTAAGCGCGATGGGCTTGGAATGTTTGAGAGGCGCATAGGTATTTCCTTGATGTGAAAACTTCAAGCATTTATGCCGTGATAGCGGACGTAAAAGTTAGTTGGCGTTGAACGTTAAAGCTCTAGCTTGAGGGGGCTGCCTGGCCGCCATGCATATGTTCTTGAGCATTGTTTAAAGACGCTAAAGGTTAATGATGGGGGGGCGAAAAAACTAGAGCGAAACGGCTTTAGTGTTTGCTCGAAAATTCATACAGGATTCAGGTTTTTTTATTTATCTCAGTCCTGTCGGCGTGGTGGATGGGGGTATGGTGTGGTGTGTTATGCTGGTGATAATGGCCAAATTTGCTAGACTGCGGGCTGTCGTGACCTCTCCTGGAGTGTTGGGGATTTCGCCATGAAAAAGATTTATCAATTAGACGAGGGCGTCATCGATGTCTCCGGTTTGCAGTTTGAGTCTGATGTGGCGATGCGAATCGAGTCGCACGTTCTGGGCTATGCTCGGGTTGAAACGTTTGCGCTTGAAGGCGACCACCGCGTGCAAATTCAGCGTGACATCCACTCATTGGTGTTCTTCAGTCAAGGAGAAAACGAGCGGGGATACGCGAGGGTCAATGGGAGGAAAATTCCTCATGGCGGTCAGTTGCGTAAGAGAATCGATGTGCTGCCTAGTGGTTTAGAGTATTCGGGCGCCTATGTTGGCAAGGGCTTAAAGGCGAGCATTTTGAGCATTGATCCACGCTTGTCACGGTGCATGCCCAGTTTGGAAGGGGGGCTGGATCTCAAGCTTCGCACCCAGCTGAATGACGCCTTTATGTGGACGATCTACGAACAGTTCATGCATGCCAGCGATCCGCTGTTGAAAGAATCATTGTCAATGACGTTGCTGATATACATCTCACGTAAATCGCTCGATACACCTGTGTCAACCGGCTTCGGCGCAGGTAGAAAAAGAAGGTTGGTTGACTATGTGGAAGAGCATCTGGAGCAGCCGATTTCCATCAGTGAATTGGCCGACGAAGTGGGCGTCAGTGTTTTTCATTTCTTGCGCTTGTTCAAGCTGGCGTTTTTCATAACGCCCTACCAGTATATTTTGCAACGCCGTGTAGAGCGGGCCAAGGTTCTTTTGTCCCACACCACGTACAGCATTGAAATGGTCGGCTTCAAATGTGGCTTCAATAGCGGTAGCCAATTCAGTCAGACTTTTTCTCGCGCTGTCGGGCAATCACCTTCAGCGTTCAGGAAGAGTTTGAGTTAAGCGCGGCATCAGTCCCTGATGTCATGGCGTTGCAAGTCTGCTGCGAGCTTCACTAGTTGATGCTCAAGGTAATCGATCTGCTGGGTGACATCTGTTTTTTGTGCGCAAGCCGCCTCCAGCGCTTCGCAGGCGCCGATCAACTCTTGATGCTTGATTATCCTTGCGCCCCCCTTGATACGATGTGCTAAATCCTGCAGCGCCTGAAGGTCTTTGCAGGTGCTTAGTGCCTTGAGTTGGCGCTGATCTGCCTGAGTGCTATTGGCCAGGTCGTGAAGGAGAGCCTGTGCGTGATCGTGGTCCCCTCCGGTCATTAACAGTAGGCCAGTTATATCGATGAGGGCCTGGCTATCGCATGGGGGTGTAAAGCATTGCTCTTGCGGTACGTCTTCGCGCATGTCGCCTTGGCATAGGCGGGCCTGCAGATGGTTCAAACTAAGGGGTTTGAACAGGCAGTCGTCCATTCCCGCTTGTCGACATTTGTCCTTTTCATCAGGTTGGGCGTTGGCGGTGAAGCCGAAAATCCGACACGCAGTGCGTTGCTGCTCTGCTTCCTCGCGGCGTATGGAGCGTGCCAGGCTATAGCCATTCATTACGGGCATATTGCAGTCGGTGATCACCACGTCAACGGGGTTTGTTTGCCATAGGCGTAATCCACTGGCGCCATCCGCCGCTTCAATAATGTGGTGGCCCAAATAGCTCAATTGTTTGGACAGCAGTAAACGGTTGGCGAAGTAATCATCGACAATTAATACCCGCAAAGCTTGGGTGATTGGAGGGCAGGTGTCGCATGCAGGGGGCGGGGCTGCCAGCGGCTCCTGGATCAGGGGGAGCTCGATATACAGCTCCACTTGAGTTCCACGGCCTAATACGCTGTTCAAGTACAGCTCGCCCCCCATCATCTCGCACAAGGCCTTGCAGATCGACAAGCCCAGCCCGGAGCTGCTGCGTGCTGCTTGCGCGTGGTTGCCCGCTTGTTCGAAAGGGCTGAAGAGGCGCGCCTGATCCTCGGGGGAGATCCCGATGCCGGAGTCTTGCACCGATATGTGCAGTGCCAGGTTTCGTGCGTTCGTAGCTTCGAGCACCTCCACGCTCAATATGACTTCGCCCTGAGCGGTAAACTTGATGGCGTTGCACAGCAGGTTGGACAGAATCTGCTTCATGCGCAGAGGGTCCATCATCACTTGCCGGTCCGCTCTTGGATCAAGGTGCAGGCTCAGCTGCAAATCTTTTTGGCGGGCCATACCGTCAAACATGCGCATCAGTGACTCAAGCAGAACCCGCACCGAAGCCGGCTCAGGCGTCAGCGACAGCTTGCCTGATTCGATTCGGGCGATATCGAGAATGTCACCGATCAACTCCAGTAAGCCTTTGGCGGAATCAGAGGCAACGTCAATCGCCGGATAGTCGAATACGCCTTGTTCGGCTTTTTTTAGCGCGAGTTCGAGCATCCCGATTACCGCATTCAAAGGCGTGCGGATTTCATGGCTCATGGTGGCAAGAAAGTTGGTTTTAGCTCGGTTGGCTTCGTCGGCCGCGTTTTTCGCTTGCTGCAGTTGCTCTAGCAGGTGCTGTCGCTCGCTGATATCAATCCAGCCGCCGATCATGCCGATCACCTGTGCCTTGCTGTCACGGTAGGGCAGCATCCAATGGTAAATGGTCAGGGTTGTACCATTGATCGTCGTCACTTGGCGGTCGCGGATTTTCGGCTGTCCGCTGGCGATCATCTCCCTGAACTCCTCCTTGTACGTTTGGGAGTCCATAGTGTCGGCGAAGGTATTGGTGCTGATCGTCTTGCCAAGTGCTTGGGATTTGTCGGCGCGCACGGCATCGAGGTAGGCGCTGTTACAGTCGAGCAAGTGTCCGTTTTTGTCCCGGACATAAATGGGATGCGGCGTGCCGTCCAGCATCACATGCATGAATGACAGCTGTTCGCTGAGGGCCAGTTCTGCTTGCTTGCGTTTGCCAATCAGGTGTCGTAGGTAGGTGATCCAGGTGGCGGCTATTAAGAGCAGTAGCGTAGCAAGCGCGGCCCCTTGCAAAATCTTGGTTTTATGGCGGCTCCAATAACTGTGCTCCACCAGCAGCTCATTGCGCCAGCGATTGGTGATCTTGTCCATTTCCTGGGGGGTAATGCTCAGCAGCGCCTTTTCGAGAATCGAATGCAGCTCCAAAGCGCCACGGTTTGCTGCCAATGACACAGCGGCAGGCTGTGTGCCGATGGTTGAGGTCACCTTGAGTTCGTTTTGGTAGTGCCGACCAATGAGGTAGCGAGCGCTGATCAACGAGTTGGCGGCGGCGTCTACCTTGCCGCTGGCCACTAGCTCCATAGCCTCCCTGGCATTGTTGGTTTCAATCAGATGTACGTTGGGGTAGTTGGTGTGCAGGTAGTCGTACAAGGCACTGGCGCGCTGTATGGCCAATTTTTTACCCGCCATCTCATCAAGAGTGCCAGGACTGTCGAAGGTGTTACGGCTAAGCATAACGAATGGATTGATAAAGTAGGGCCGAGAAAAATACAGATGCCGCCTGCGTTCCTCTGTCGGGACAAAAGCCGCCAGAATATCGACCTCGCCGGATTTGACCATCTGCACCAGTTCTTCGCTGGACCCACCCTCCACTACATCGAATTTCAATCCGGTACGGAAGCTGATCTTGGTCAGGATCTCCGCGCTCATCCCCTGAAACCTGCCACGCTCATCGAACAGCGCCAACGGCATCGCCGTTGAGTTGAAGGCCACTTTCAGGCGGGGATGTTCCATCACCCAGCGGCGTTCAGCCTCATCCAGAATAATGTGCTGGTTGAGCAGTGAGCGAAGATCACCAGCATTCCAGCGCCGTTGGATCCGCATCTGCTCATTGATTGGGATGCTCTTGAGTGCCCGATTGACGATGCGCAACAACTGCTGGTTGCTACGCCTCAGGGCATAGGTAAAGCCGTCGGCTTTCAGGTCGGAATAGTCAGCCACCTGCACATTATTCAAATAGCTGTTGTTGATCTGGTAATTGGCGCTGATGACATCTCCCAGGTAAATGTCCGCTTGGCCAAAGGCCACCGCGCCCATTGCACTCAGCGACGAGGGATAGACCTGCAGTGTGGCGTCAGGGTAGAAGGCTCGGACCGTTTTTTCCGGTAGATAATGAGTGGGCATCGCAATACGTTTGCCCTCGAGATTTGGGGTTAATGCGCTTGAGTCATCGATGCGGATGCTCAGCGAGGGTTCGTCCTCGGCATAGGGATGTGACAAGGTTAGGGCCGGGTCGACCCCCAGGGTGCGGTTTGCGCTGCCTACCAGGTCGACTTCTCCGGCTTTCAGTGCCGCAACGAGCTGGGCGCGGGTGTCATAGCAGCGTATTTCAATGGGGGTGTGCAAGAGGCCGGCAAGCAGGCCGCTGACATCCGCAGTCAGGCCTTCGTAGTCCTTCCCTGAGGTGGTGATGTCCAGTGGGGAGTAATCCGGGCCCGAAGTGCCCAGCACCAACTTGCCTTTTTCCCGTAGCCAGCGCCAGTCACTTTCTGTCAGTTGGACGGAATAGCCTTCGACCTTGGAGCGCCCTATCAAGCGCAGGTTCTTGGGTTCTGAATGGGCCGACGAAGCGAGTATCAGCAGGCACAGTGCGACAAGGCAACTGGGGTTGAGCAAGGGCAGGCGAGTCATCAAAGCAGGCCGTGGCGCTTGACCATTTCTGCCAGGTGTACCACCGAGCTGACCCCTAGCTTTTCAATGATACGGGCCTTGTAAGTACTGACAGTCTTGTTGCTCAGCAGTAAATACTCGCCGATCTGCTTGTTGTCCAGGCCATTGGCCAATTGAAGCAAAATATTCAACTCGCGGTTGGACAGCTCCTTGAGCAGTACCTGCTCGGTGACTTCGACCTCGTTGCGGTTGACTGAGACAATGGTTTTCTGCGGGAAAAAAGTGTAGCCGGAGCTGATGGCATTGATTGCCTTGAGCAGCTCTGCTGGGTCTTGGGTTTTACTGACGAATCCTGAAGCGCCAGCCTTCATGCAGCGCAAAGCAAAGAATTCGGCTGGGTGGGAAGTCAGTACTAGAATTTTCGAGGGCAGGTCCAGCTCCCCAAGGCGGCGTAACACCATGAGCCCATCCAGCTTGGGCATCGAAATGTCGAGGATAATCAATTCGGGCTCATGCTCGATGGCGAGTTGCAGTGCATCGGCGCCGTTATCGGCTTCGGCTATTACTTGATAGTCGGCTTGCTGTAGCAGAGCTTTAAGTGAGGAGCGGATGAACGGATGATCATCCACGATCATAGCGGGACGCATAGCGACCTCCTGAAGTGGTAGCAACAAAACGTAGTCTGATTGAGCGCTGGAACAGCCTCTCTCTTGGGGGGGCTGGTTTGAATTGAACCGGCTCAGTGCCAAGGGGGTAAGCTTAAGTGCTTCAACCTCCGAAGATTATTTGATAGTTGCGAATTTTTACCATTGTTGCCATTTGTAGGGCGGCGGTATCGGCATGTGGCGGCTTTTCACATTCTTGGTTAACAGTATTCGTATTTTTTGGCTTGTGGAAGAGTCTGGTTCGAGAAAGTTTTTGTGGGAAATTTCCATGTTGTTTTTGGGTTGGATCGTATTTTTTATTTATTGCTTTTTTTGTTTAATTGCGCTCTCGTTCTTGCTGGTCTGGCGGGGGGGATGTATGAATTATATGGAGAATTTTATGCGAAATAAAAAGGGTGCGCTCTTTGGTGCTTTGCTCATGTCTTGTGCAGGTGGGGTTTTTGCGGATGCGAAGCTTTCTATTAAGGGTACGATAGTGCCGGCGTCTTGTGTGCCTAGTTTTGCTTCTTCTGTTGTTGATTTTGGTAGTTTGTCTTTTCCTGATAGGGGGAAGTGGGATAAACACTATATCGTGCCTCCGCAAACGGTGGGTTTCAGTGTGAGTTGCAGTGGGAAGGTAGCGGTTGCTATTTCCTTTGAAGATTTGCGTAAGGGCTCTGACTTCGGTGGGGTCGATGGTTTGGTTTATGGCTTGGGGAAACAGGGTGAGCACAAGATTGGTTACTATTTGATTAAACCTAAAAACCTTACTGTGGATGGTGATGCTGCTAAATTGCTCACCTCAAATGACGGTGTGGCTTGGAGGTCGGACCAGGTGTACGCGCATTCTACTGAGATGTTTTCTTTTGTCGTGTCTGCCGGGGGGGTGAAGCCAGGCCAGTATCAAGACTATGCCGGTGATTTGGAGTTTATGCCGTTCATTGCGTATGCGGGTGTTGATCTAACGAAGAAATTGGAGCTTGATGGGGCTGTTGTTATGCATGTGAAATATATTTAATTTTTTTGTTTTTTGATTGCTTGATTATTTTTGGGTTGTTTTAAATAGATGTTGTGTTGTTGGTTCAGCTTGATATTGCCTTGGGAGAAGGCAATATCAAGCTGTTTTTTTGTGGGGTTGTGAGTGGCAGCGTATTTCAATGGGGGGGGGGGGGCAAGAGGCCGGCAGGCAGCGCTGACATCTGCAGTCAAGCCTTCGTGGTCCTTCCCTGAGGTGGTGATGCCCAGCGGGGAGTAATCCGGGCCTGGAGTGCCCAACACCAACTTGCCTTTTTCCCGTAGCCGGCGCCAGTCACTTTCTGTCAGTTGGACGGAATAGCCTTCGGCTTTGGAGTGCCCCATCAAGCGCAGGTTCTTGGGTTCTGAATGGGCCGACGAAGCGAGTATCAGCAGGCGCAGTGCGACAAGGCAGCTGGGGTTGAGCAAGGGCGGGTGAGTCATTAAGGCAGGCCGTGGCGCTTGACCATTTCTACCAGGTGTACCACCGAGTTGACCCCTGGGGAAACTCCGAACAGGTCTCCGGGTATGCTGAAATACAGCCTTGCCACCTAGTCCGAGTGCTTCATTAGTCAGATGAGCTTTTCCGATTTCGAATACGTGGGCAGGCGCAAGTAAACACGCCGCGAACGGTTCCTTGTCGAGATGGATCAGGTTGTGCCTTGGAGCGGCTTGCTGGCGTTGATCGAGTCGTATTATCCGAAGGCTGGCGGTGGCTGCAAGCCGTATCCGCTCGCCGCGCGACGCAGCACCTATTCCAGGTTGAGCAAGCGCGGCGTGCTGTGCAAGGCCAAGCGCAAAATCGAGTACCTCAAAGCTCAGACACGGGCCAAGGTCGAACACCCATTTCGGGTGATCAAGCGTCAGTTCGGTTGTGTGAAAGTGCGCTTTCGCGGACTGATGAAAAACACCGCTCAATTGACCGCGCTGTTTGCCTTGTCCAATTCGTGGATGGTTCGAAAAAAGCTGCTTTTTGGCTTGTGGAAGTGTCTGGTTTGAGAGGGTTTTTGTGAGAAATTTCTGTGTTGTTTTTGGGTTGGATCGTATTTTTTATTTTTTGCTTTTTTTGTTTAATTTCTCTCTCGTTCTTGCTGGTCTGGCAGGGGGGGTGTATGGGTTATATGGAGAATTTTATGCGAGATAAAAAAAGTGCGCTCTTGGGTGTTTTGCTCATGTCTTGTGCGGGTGGGGTTTTTGCAGGTCCGAACCTTTCTGTTAGGGGTTCGATAGAGCCGGTGTCTTGTGTGCCTAGTTTTGCTTCTCCTGTTCTTGATTTTGGTAGTTTGTCTTTTCCTGAAAAAAAGGGAGGTGAGGTCTTTCGGGTGCCTTCTAAAACAGTGGGTTTCGCTCTGAGTTGTAGTTCGGCGATTTCGCTGGCTTTTTCCTTCGATGATTTGCGTAAGAGCTCGGTCTCAGAGAGTGCTGGCGGCACCCCAGGCTTCAATTTTGGTTTGGGGATGCAGGGTGACCATAAAATTGGCTACTATGACGTTTTAGCTAAAAACATTACTCTGGATGGTAATGCTGGTGAGTTGCTCGCCTCAAATGACGGTGGTCTGGTTTGGAGGCGTAATTCGACCGGGATTGTACTTGCTCCTTTAGTATATTCTTTTGTCGTGACTGGTGGTGGGGCGGATCCTGGCAGTTATAGAGAATATGCTGGTGATATTGAGGTGTCGCCGTTTGTTGGCTATGCCGGTGTTGATCTGACGAAGCCGTTGGAGCTTGATGGGGCTATTGTTATGAATGTGAAATATATTTAATTTTTTGGTTTGTTTGATTGTTTTTTGAATTATTTTAAATAGATGTTGTGTTGTTGGCTCGGCTTGATATTGCCTTGGAAGAGGGTGATATCAAGCTGTTTTTTATGGGGTTGTGAGTGTTTGGCGTTGCTCGGTTGTTTCGTTGATTTTTGGAGGGGGTATGCTTTCTGTTTTGAGTGTCTTGAGTTTTTTTTGCTATGTTTGTAGTCGGGTGGCTTGTAAGGTAAGGGTGTGTGTGGTGGTGGGGGGGGGGCTGTTGG
>NZ_SPKQ01000031.1:0-90882 GCF_023127895.1 Pseudomonas sp. NCIMB 10586 | reverse complement strand
GGGGGGCTGTTGGGGGGGGGGGCTTGGGCGGCGGGGGTGGTTCCGCAAACCCCTGTGGTCTTGGTGAGTGAGGCGGATGGTGAGGGGAGTATAAATCTCACCAATACGGACGGCGACGCGGTACTTCTGTTTAGTTCTATAGAAAATGTGCCGGAAGATCTTGAAGAGTTGTTGTTTGTAACTTCGCCTGTTGTTCGGGTTGAGGCGGGAGAGAAGCAATTAGTGCGCTTTGTGTTTCAGTCAGAGAGGCCGCTGACTTCTCAGCGATACAAGCGGGCGATTTTTGAAGGGATTCCACAGCAGAGGGATGGTGGAGGGGCGGTGGTCGGTATATCTGTGCGTCAGAATCTTCCAGTGATCATCAGCCCTAAGGACTTGCCTGCCAATGACGAGCCATGGCGCTTGCTCAAGTGGGAGGTCAAGGGGCGGATATTGAGTGTTCGTAATGATAGTCGTTATGTGGTTCGGTTGACTCAGCAGTTGGAGTTGATTCCTGCTGGTCGGCAACTAAGTTTGCCGCGAACCTACATCTTGCCGGGGCAGTCCGAAGTTTTGGAGTTGCCTGAGGGAGTTGTCTTGGCGGCTGGTTCTAGTGTTCGCCTCTATCCGGTCAGTCTTTACGGCTATTCGCGCCCTGCTTATGACGCGCCGCTGAGTAAGTAGTAAGGGTGCTCCCTATTACCGATTAAGGTTTTTCATGGTTCTTTGTTATTCCGAAGCGCGAGTCTTCCAAGGGGTTGTGCGCTGCTTGTCTGTGTGCGCAGGGTTCAGGTCGCTGGTATTGGCTGTCGCTGCACTGGTTGGTGGAGGTGCTTGTGGTTCGGTCTGGGCCAGTCCTGCGGGCGTAGACAGTGTACCAGGCCCTGCGTCGAACGCGGCCATTCAGTTTGATCTGGAGGTGCTCAGGCACCGAGGTATCGACCCGAAAGTGGCGGAGTTTTTCAGCCGCAAGCCGCGTTTTGCCCAGGGGGTGCGGCGCGTGACCTTGTTGGTCAATGGGGCGTCCCGAGGTGCTGTGGATGCAAGTTTCGATACCGAGGGGCGGCTGTGTTTTACTCGGGGGCTGTTGGAACAAGGTAATCTGAAAGTGCCGCAAGAGCAGGGCCTCTCAAAGGCTGTCGGTGCCGGCCACTGTTATGACTTCGTTCGCGCATTTCCACAAACCGAAGTGCAATTGCTACCTGGTCGTCAGGAGGTGGCGCTGGTGGTCAGTGCCGAGGCGCTGCGCCCCTTGAGTGAGGATCGGGGGGTGTTTCAGCGTGGCGGTAATGCCGCGTTGCTCAACTACGATCTGCTCGGCATGCAGAGCCAGTCAACGCGCATGACCCGTCGTTATACTTCCGCCAATACCGAGCTGGGGTTCAATGCGGGTGATTGGCTGGTGCGCAGTCGGCAGCTTCTTACCGAACAAAATGGTGTGCGCAATTTCCAGTCTCTGTACACCTATGCCCAGAAGACCTTTGTGGGTCACAAGTCGATGGTGCAGGTGGGTGAGATCAATATCGGCAACTCGGTATTTCCTGGTGCTGCCATCACAGGGGTGCAAGTGATGCCCGACAGCGCTCTGCAAGGTCAGTCGCGGGGTGGTGCTACCGTCGAAGGGATAGCGCAAAGCCAGGCCCGGGTTGAGATTCGTCAGGCGGGTGCGTTGATCCATACTACCTTGGTGCCCGCCGGGCCTTTCCGCCTGCCAAACATTCAGTTGCTTAATGCCAATACCGATTTGGATGTAAAGGTGATTGAGGCCAGTGGCGAGCAGCGTAATTTCACTGTGGCCGCCGCCTCGTTGGCGCAGTTTTCCTATAGTGCGCCGGGGTATTCCCTGGCAGCCGGCAAGGTGCGGACCTTTCGTGCACGGAGCATGCAGTCTCCTGCTGTGCTCACAGGCACCGGCGGCTGGTTGTTCAATGCGCAGAACAAGGTGTCGGCGGGGCTGATGCTCAGTCAGAGCCAGTACCGGGCTGGTGCCTTTACGCTGGATTCGTCCGTGACACCAAACACTTCGGTCAATCTGCGCGGTACCTTGGCCAGCGCCGGCGAGGAGGGGGTAAAAGGTGCCGAGGCCAGTATCAACCTCAATACTCGTCTGACGGAAAGGCTCAGTGCCGGCGTTAACACCACGCAGCGTACCGAGGGCTTTCGTGATTTGCTGGACACTACGCAGCGGCAGGGGGGGGGGGGGTACATCAGTGGTTTGAGTCGTGAGCAATATGGCGCCTCGTTAAGCTGGAGTGATCCGCTGCTGGGAGCGTTTGGCGCAAGTTACTCCACGTCAACCAGTTTTGAGGGGCGCGGTCGTCAGTACCTGAGCGGCTACTGGGGCAAGACCTTCAAGTACTTTAGCATCAATGCCAATATTGAACGCATCATGAACAGCGGCGGTTCAAGCTCCAGCTTTCGCCGCTTCAATGCCAGCGGCAATGCGGCTTACCTGAGTGTCAGTGTGCCCTTGGGCAATAACCGCAGCATGAGTACCTATGCCAGCAAGCGTAATGGTCTTACCCGTTTTGGCAGTTCCTTCAGTGACAGTAGCAGCGATTTCGCCAGCTACCAGTTGGCTGCGGAGAGTAACAGTGAAGACCACCAGCGGGACTTTTCCGGCAGCCTTAACCTGCTGCCACGCTACGCCCGTCTGAATCTGGGGTACTCAAAATATGGCACCGACTATACCAGTTACAGGGGGCAACTCAGCGGCGGTGTGGTGATGCATGAGGATGGCGTTACCCTTTCGCCCTATCCTCTGCGTGACACCTTTGCCGTGGCTAAAGTCGGCGATGTGTCAGGTGTAAGGCTCAGTACCCCAAGTGGCCCAGTGTGGACCGATCTGTGGGGGCGGGCGGTGGTCTCTCAACTCAGTGCCTATCAGGCTTCTCGGGTGGAAATCGCCACCAAGACCTTGCCGCGTAATGTCGATATCCAGAACGGCTTCAAGGCCGTTACTGCCGGGCGCGGCTCGGTCAACAAGGTGGACTTTCCAGTGATCACCACGCGCCGGGTATTGCTCAGGACTCGTGATGTCCAGGGGCAGATACTTGCCAAGGGGGCTGGCGTGTTCAATGCCGAGGACCAGTTCGTGACCTCGGTGGTGGGGGGGGGCAAGATTTTCCTCACCAATGATCAGTTGAGCGAGCGCCTCACGGTACGCCTCGGTGACGGCAACCACTGCCTGCTGAACTACAGGCTGCCGGACAAGGCTGACCCCAATGTGTATTTCGAGTCGGCCGACGCCACCTGCAACCTTTTCTGACAAGTCCGTTGAAACGGGCAGGGACTTTTTATGAATGTGCTTAATAACTATCGCACCTGTTTGAGGTTTCTTTTGCTGGTGCTCGGCGCCTTTGTCGTGGGGGGGCAGCAGGCCCGTGCAGCGGCGTGTGAAATTCGGCTCGGTCAGTCAGAAGTGGATTTCGGTCAGATCCAGCATCCTGGGGTCAACCCACCTCTGGATGACCAGCGCCTGTATTTGGCGGGTAAGCGCTATGTCTCGCTGAATGTCAGTTGCCCCACCAGTTCCAGGTTGCTGTTGATGCTGCGCGGCGACAGCCTGGGTGAGCATTTTCGTTTCTCTGCGCAAAGCCGGTTGAAAGTGCGTCTGAGCGACGCTGTGCTCGATGGTCGCGCCGTAGACCTGGCGCTGGTTCGGGCGGTGGGTGAGGTGCCGGGGCAGCCGGCTTCGGCCATTGATGTGGCCCCTGGCAGTTTGATCGTACCGGTCAGTGCCGGCCTGGCTGCCGAGGGCGCTTCGCTCTCGTTGCAGGTGGAGGTCAGCCCTGGCGTGGCGATGGAGGAGTTCAGGGGCGGGAGGGGGGGTACCCTTGAGGGTAGCCTGAATTTCGATGTTCGCGAGTACTGATGTGTCTTAAGTCTGTGGTGCTGGTGGTGGGCTCTTTGGTCTGCCGGAACTGCTGGCTGCCCCTCGCGATGTGGCTTTCCGGGCTGGGGCGGGGGGGGGGCTTGGCTGGATGCTTGGTACCTATTTCTATCCTTTCGGTGTTCGTATGAAATTTCATGCGAATAGCTGGGTCATGCCCTCGTTACTGATGAAAATCGCTATGAGAGGATAACGTGTCACCTATAAAACGAGGTATACCTGATGCCTGCTTCTACCCTTCGGGTGCTGGTTCTTGAAGCGCAGTCGCTTAAAAGCTCGGCCTTGGTGGGAATGCTTCGGCAACTGGGCTGCCACGCTATCCATGAGGTAAAGACCGTCGCCGAGGCCGTGACATCGCTTCGACAGGTCGGGGCCATTGACATCTTGATCTGCGATATACATTCGGAAGGATTTGATGCCGTTTGCAAACTTCGGCGTGTAGGCCAGGTTGGGGCAGTGGTGCTAAGCAGCAGCTTGCCTGAAAAGCTGGATAACACAGCCAGGCAGATAATCACTCAGTTGGGGCTTGGTTATCTGGGTGACATTGGGGGCCTTGCGCGAATAGAGCCCTTGTCTGAGTGTATTCATCAGTACATTGCTGAAGCAATGCTAAAAACTCCTGTTGAGCGTGTGGTGCCAGGCTTTGCTGAGCGAGAGCTTTTACAGGCATTTGCCAATAAGGAAATGGTTGCGTACTTCCAGCCGCAAATCTGCCTTTCGACCGGCGCCTTATACGGCGTCGAAGTGCTGGTTCGCTGGCTTCATCCAACGCTGGGCATTATGTTGCCTGGTCTGTTCTTGGCGACACTGCATCAGCACGGTTTGATGGATGAACTGTTCTTTGAGTTGCTGGAGCAAAGCCTGAAGCTTCACGCCCATGCCCGACACGGTGGGCAAACATTAAAGATTTCTTTGAATATTCAGCCTTCTCAATTGGAGAGGGCTGGTTTGGTTATGCGCTTGCAGCAAGCCTTACTGCGCCATAAGGTCATGCCTTCGGATATAACGCTCGAGTTGGTGGAGTCGGAATCGCTGCAGCTTTCCGAGCGTCTTTTGGGGGCGCTGCTCAAACTCAGGGTGATGGGCTGCAACCTGGCTGTCGATGACTTTGGTATGGGCTATTCATCGTTGCAACGGTTGTGTCAGTTGCCGTTCACTGAAATTAAAGTGGATGGGAGTTTTGTGCGCAATGCACAAGAGGACATACGTTGTACGGCGGTTATTCGAAGTGCGTTGTTGATCGGTAACGAGTTGGGTTTACCCGTCATTGTCGAGGGTATTGAGACCTTGGGGCAGGCCCGGCATCTCATGGCGCTCGGGTGCCAGTTTGGGCAGGGGTATCTAATGGCCAAGCCAATGAGCGGGCCTGCCTTTTTACAATGGCTTAAGGGTGTCGATCAGTCGCTAGGTCGCGTGGGCGATCAGAAACTAACCGGTTGGGCGAGTAATTGCTGATCGGCTTGTTTCGGGGCAATTGAGGTCGAGCCTGGCACTGGCGCTAGCCCATCGTTAATTCAGCTTAATGCTTCTCTGCGGTGTTGGGTGTTATTTGCTTTCTTGGCTTGGTCATCCCGGCGGCGTGCACGCCTGAGTGGGTGTTTGGTTTTAACAGGCTATTACCCCGTGCCATTGCTTTCCCATCAGGTTTGTCAACCGTTCATCCTTCATCATGCTTGTAAGAAAAGTGCTCTTTGATGAGTAGGAGGAAGCTGGCATGAGCGTAGATGAAAAGCTGGATCAGCCGACGACAATTGAACAGTGGTGTTCCAGTGTGAAGGCTGGTGATCAAGTGCTGCACATTCGCAACGGCTCTTCGGTGTTGCATCTTTCCCATCGGGACAGCTCGGTGTGTGGCTGGCTGGCTCCGGGTTGGCAGGGGCTGCTGGCATGGCGCCAAGGTTTGCAGGTGGTCGAGGGTAGCGCCGAAGTTTTGCCTTTGTCATGCGCAAGTCTGGTCAAGCTTCAGTTCTTCATTGATCAGGGGGTTGAGCCCGATTTTCAGGTCTCAAATAGCCAACCTTGGGCCGCCCTCAGCGATGAAGGCGCCAAGCATCAAACGTTGGCTGAGTTGGAGTCTTGGTACCTCGCCCAGTGCTTGCAGGGTGGTTGGGAACATCGAGAGTTTGCGCAGCATTTGCGTCGGAGCGAAAGCTACCAGTTGCTTGGGTTTTTGCTGGAACGTGGCGCTCACAGTGAAAAATTGCGGGATTTGGCGGGGCGCTACGGTGTGTCGGTCTCGCACTTTCGCAGGCTGTGCCGCCAGGCGTTGGGTGGAGCAGCCAAGTCGGAGCTGCGCGATTGGCGTGCAGCCAAAGCGTTGCTGACGATGGTTGAAGGGACGGGGTCCCTGACTGATGTTGCTTTGGAGTTTGGCTACGCCTCCTCTTCACACTTCTCTAAAGAGGTCCGTGAGTTGGTCGGGGTTGCGCCGAGTAGTTTGATCGACATAACCCGGCTTTCGAGTGTTTGAATTCATGAAGTTAAACAGTATCTATCCACGGGCGATGGTGTTGGCGTTGTGTTGCTTGCTGCCAATCGTCGGGAACGCCACCCCGATGCGCGAAGGTGAGGGGTATGTAGCGCGTCAGGACAGCTTGCGTACTTTTTTTGATGCGCTGTCAGGCCCCTTGGGGACGCCGATTATCCTCAGTAAGGTAGCGTCGCGGCGCACGGTCAGTGGCGAGTTTTCATTGCTTGACCCGCAAAAGACACTGGAGCGGATTACCCGACAAATGGCGCTGATTTGGTACAGCGATGGCCAGACGTTATATGTGTATGAAGCGGCAGAGGCAAAGAGCACGGTTGTTGCGCTGAATACGATCACGGTCGAGAAACTCACCTCATTCTTGCGTCGTTCAGGGCTGCAGGATGCCCGTTACCCTTTGCGCCACGACGGCCTGAGAACGTTCTACGTGTCGGGTCCGCCGATCTATGTCGACCTGGTGGTGCAGGCCGCACAGTTCATGGATAGCCAAAGTGCCGACCTGCAACTGGGGCAGCAGCGTATCGGAGTGATCCAGTTGCACAACACGTTTGTCGGCGACCGCCAGTACGAGTTGCGTGATCAAAGCATCCTCGTGCCGGGTATGGCTACGGCGATTGAAAACCTGCTCAAGGGTGAAACCCGGGGTGTAGAAACCCAGGTCAGTCGATCCGCGGGAGGGCGTGCCGCCGGCATGCCGGATTTTCCTTTTGCCGGGCTCGGTCAGCCTGACGCAGGGGCGGCAGATAACACTGCCCCTAAAATCGTTGCGCGTGATTTGGCGGCGGGAAATATTCGCGTGGTGCCCTATCCCGATACCAATAGTTTGCTGGTCAAAGGTCTCCCTGAGCAGGTGCGTTTTATTGAAAATCTGGCATCTGCTCTGGATGAGCCCAAGCGTCATGTTGAGCTTTCGTTGTGGATCATTGATTTGCAGAAGGATGATTTGAACGAGCTGGGGGTTAATTGGCAAGGCTCGCTTAAAATCGGCACGCAGATGCAGGCATCGCTC
The DNA here is from genome assembly GCF_023127895.1 of Pseudomonas sp. NCIMB 10586. Lineage (NCBI taxonomy): Bacteria > Pseudomonadati > Pseudomonadota > Gammaproteobacteria > Pseudomonadales > Pseudomonadaceae > Pseudomonas > Pseudomonas sp. NCIMB 10586. The sequence goes on along the minus strand of NZ_SPKQ01000031.1, from coordinate 83,517 downwards.
AATGGTGGATCCTTGAGTACCCTCGATGGCGCCAGCTTCATGGTCGCTATTTCAGCGCTGGAAACGAAAAACCGCGCACGGGTGGTTTCCCGACCCATTGTGTTGACCCAGGAGAACGTGCCGGCGATTTTTGACAACAACCGCACCTTCTATGCGCCCTTGGTGGGCGAGCGTACCGCCGAGTTGGAGCACGTCACCTATGGCACGTTGATCAGCGTACTGCCGCGCATTTCGTCAATTGGTGAAATCGAAATGTCCCTCAATATCGAGGATGGTAGTGAGGTGCCTGCCAGCAGTAATCCCGAAAAGCCAAACACACTGCCGACGGTAGGGCGCACGCGGATCAGTACAGTCGCCCGAGTGCCGAAGGGCAAAAGCCTTCTACTGGGCGGCTACACCCGTGATGAAAGTGGTGAAACTATTCAGCGTATCCCGGTGCTGGGGCATATTCCCTTCCTGGGTCGGCTATTCAGCTATAAAAAAGAACACAAGTCCAATACGGTCCGGGTGTTTCTGATCCAGCCTAAAGAGCTCGTTACGGCCCTTGAGCCCGATGCCTCGCACCTTGGTCGCAAAGCGATCGGCGACGTGCTCCGTGATCCCGCTGACCGTGCCGTGCTGCGCGCAATAGAGCGTTAAGATGAGCGTCGGCGAGATTCCATCCTCGGCAAAACTCCTGCGCTTGCCTCAGGGCAATGAGGCCAAGGCGATGCCCGGTGAGGTGTTGGAAAGCGATACATCGCCTGCGGCGAATCTTCAGCAGTTTGTCGAAAATAGCGATGAGATGGCAGCCTCGTTGCGTTCGCAGTTTCGTCGCCGGGGTGATTTCGGCAACAAGTTTGAAGGTCTGTCGGACAGCTTCGAGCGAGTGCTCGATGAGGACGTCGTTCCTAAAGCCAAGCAGGTAATGTCGATTGCCAAACTCGGTGATCGCAGCATCGAGTGGCTACTGGCACAGACTCGTGGATTGTTCCCCGATGACAGCGATTTGGTGTTGGTTTTGCGCGAACTGTTGCGCGGCAAAGCCATGGCTGAAACTACGCGTCAACGTCTGGAAACTCTGTTAGAGCAGGTTCTGGCTCAGTCGCCACCCAAGCGCTTGAAGGCCGGTATCAACTCCGCGCTGAAGGCCAAAATGTTTGGCAAGGCGTTGGTGTTGAATGCGTCCTTGATGCGTGACACCTATCGCTCGTTTCTGGAGTCCGAGAGCAGCGCAAGCGAATCTTATGAGGACTGGGTGGCGATCTATGGCTACCAGCACCGTAGCGCCGTGCTGGAATTTATCGAGGCGGCGCTGCTCACGGATATCGACGCTCAAGACCCCAGCTGCTCGCGTGACGAGTTTGGCCAGTTGTTGAAAAAGCTTGGAGAGCTCAAACGCCTGCGTTCGGTGGATTCGACCTTTATCAAACGATTGCTCGATGATGAATTGTTATGTCGGCACAACGGCAATGAGCCCGATTGGTTGATGTTCTTGCTAGGGCTGCTGCAGTTCCCGGATGAACTTGATCAGTTGCTTCGGGATGTTTTGGGCGATCGCCTGCTGCTGGTGGAGCATACCGAGCGTGCTCAGTTGGTGCAGTTCTTGCGCCTGGTGTGTTTGGCGTTGCCTGAAGAACTGTTCAGCAGTGAAGGCGCGTTACTGCGAGTGGCTGAACAGTTCACGCGCTTGGGTGACGTGGTGTATGCCCACGAAACCATTGCTCGACACACTGCTCTCGTCAAGGGTTTTACCTCTTAGTTTTCAAGGTCCGTATTGATCATGTTCAACAAAATTATTCGCAGCGTTACCTCGCGTCCGGAGCTGTTAATCCTGACGCTGATGGTGATGATCATTGCCATGCTGGTCATCCCTCTGCCGACAGTACTGGTGGACTTTTTAATTGGCCTGAACATTGTTATCGCTATTTTGATTTTCATGGGGTCGTTCTATATCGAGCGCATCCTGAGTTTTTCTACTTTCCCTGCGCTATTGCTGATTACCACCTTGTTCCGCCTGGCGTTGTCGATCAGTACCAGCCGACTGATCCTGGTACAGGCCGACGCGGGCGAGATAATCGCCTCGTTCGGTGACTTTGTGATTGGCGATAACTTGGTGGTGGGTTTCGTTATTTTTTCCATCGTTACCATCGTTCAGTTCATTGTGATTACCAAAGGCTCGGAGCGGGTTGCGGAAGTCGCGGCGCGTTTTTCGCTTGATGGTATGCCTGGTAAGCAAATGAGCATTGACGGTGACCTTAAGGCTGGAATCATTGATGCCAAGGACGCCCGTGACCGGCGCAGTACATTAGAGCGTGAAAGTCAGTTGTATGGCTCTTTCGACGGAGCGATGAAGTTCATCAAGGGTGATGCGATCGCCGGGATCATTATCATTTTTGTGAACTTTCTGGGCGGGATCGCCATTGGCGTCGGGCAGTTGGGCATGGACATGTCCACCGCGCTGTCGACCTATACCTTACTGACGATTGGTGACGGCCTGGTTGCGCAGATTCCGGCACTGCTGATTGCGATTGGTGCGGGTTTTATCGTGACCCGGGTCAATGGTGACGAGGCCAACTTGGGTCGCAACATGATGGCTCAGATATTGGGCAATCCTTTTGTACTGGGTGTGACTGCGGTACTGGCCATCGGGGTGGGCGTGCTACCCGGTTTTCCAATCGGGGTTTTCGCGATTATTGCCGCTGCCCTGGGCGCGGTGCTGTTCTTCCGTCATCACGCAAAGAAAAAGGTCTCCGGCGAGTCAATCGCCCAACACGATCAGCTTGAGCATGTTGAGCCGGGCAGCGAGTTAGGGTTGGTCGACAATGTTGACAGCATGGCTACCGAGACTATTGCGCTAATGTTGGTGGTGCCTGCAGACCGTGTTGAGGAGCTGCGTGCAGCGCAGCTGTGCGATCGCTTTCGCAGCCAGTTTTTCATTGATTACGGCATTCGTATTCCCACACCGCAAATTCGCGCCGCTGATTCACTACCGCAAGGTCAGGTGGCGGTACTGATTAACGAGGTGCGTGCTGACCAGTTCGATATTCACTTCGACCGCCTGCGAATTGTCGACTACAAACCAGAGCTTGAGCATCTGGGGTTTGAGTTGACCACTGGAGTGGACAGTAATAAGCAAGTCAGTGTTTGGGCGCGTGCCGAGGCGCGTGAAAAATTGCAGAACCTTGGGCATCAATTGCGCCCGGCCTACGACGAGTTTTATCGGTGCTTGGTGACGCTGTTGGCCCGCAACATCACCGAATTTTTTGGCGTCCAGGAAACCAAAACCCTGCTTGACGAAATGGAAGGGCGTTACCCCGACTTGCTTAAAGAGGTTTACCGCCACGCCACGGTGCAAAAAGTCGCGGAGATCCTGCAACGTCTGGTTGGTGAGCGTATCTCCGTGCGCAATATGAAATTGGTGCTTGAGTCGCTGGCGCATTGGGCGTCTCGAGAGAAGGACGTGATCAGTTTGGTCGAGCATGTTCGTGGTGGGTTGGCGCGTTACATCAGCAGTAAATTCGCGCATGGCAATGACCTGCGCGTATTGCTGCTTTCTGCGGAGTTTGAAGATGTGGTGCGCAAAGGCATTCGGCAGACATCCGGCGGCAGCTTTCTCAACCTGGAGCCCGCTGCTAGCGAAGAGCTGATGGACAGGCTCGCCGTAAGCTTGGACAACCTGCATATCCCACAAAAAGACATGGTGATCCTGGCATCCGTGGATGTGCGCCGCTACATCAAGAAGTTGATTGAAGGCCGCTTCAGAGAGCTAGACGTCATCTCTTTCGGTGAAATTTCCGACAGCATTTCCGTAAACGTTATCAAGACTCTTTAAGGACTTTTTGCAATGCACACGCTCGATATCGCTTCCCTGCTACGTGACGCTTTGGCGCTAAGTGGATGTACGCCTGAGCAAGTTGGTAGCTTTGATGGGCACAGTACGATTGAACTGGAACTGACCGATCTGCCCGCCATTAACATTGGCGTGGTGGATGGCGGGCTCTGGTTTTGGAGCGACTTGGTCGAGAGCGGCCCCGTGTTGCTGGCGCACCGCTCTGAAGACCTGCTGCGTTTTTTGATGCGCGGCTGTAAATTTGCCCTCACCGAGCAAATGCAGTTGGTTGAAACCAACGGCATGCTCGAAGTGCGGGTGCGGCTGGCCGAGTTTGCCTACGCCAGTGCACAGGCGCTGTCGGAGACCATAGAGGCTTACTTGGTAGAACTGACGACGCTGTTCGACCTTGCTCGCCGATGAGTCGTATAGCGTTTGAGCGTCAGGCGGCGCACCCATTGAAATTGACTGGGCCATTGCTCGAGGCGGCCCTGCACGATGTGGTTATCGGTGAAGTCTGCGACGTGCGCAGTGATTGGCGTGATACCGAGGTGACGGCGCGCGCTCAGGTCATTGGGTTTAAACCGGGCGCGGTTCTGCTCAGTTTGCTCGGTGACGCGCGAGGGCTGTCGCGAGAGTCATTGGTGGTGCCCACCGGTGCTTTGCTCAGCCTCTATTGCAGCTCGGCGATGCTCGGCAGTGTGGTTGATCCACAAGGCCGTATTGTCGAGCGTCTGGCGCCCGGTGACGCGTTCGACGGGCAGGATCGCCCGGTAGACGCCAGCCCTCCAGGGTATGCCGAGCGTCGCCCGGTGAGTCAGCCTTTGACCACCGGGGTGCGGGCCATTGATACCTTGCTCACCTGCGGTATCGGTCAGCGGATCGGTATTTTTGCGGCGGCAGGCTCTGGCAAAACCTCATTGATTAACATGCTGATCGCCCACAGCGAGGCTGACGTATTTGTGGTCGGGCTGATTGGTGAGCGGGGGCGTGAAGTCACCGAGTTTGTCGAGGCCCTGCGTGACTCGCCAAAGCGCGCGCGTTGCGTAGTGGTGTATGCCACGTCTGATTTTTCCTCGGTAGATCGCTGCAACGCGGCGCTACAGGCGACGGCGATTGCCGAGTTTTTCCGTGATCAGGGTAAGAGTGTGGTGCTGATGCTCGATTCCATGACTCGTTATGCTCGCGCCCGTCGCGACCTGGCCCTGGGCGCAGGGGAAACGCCTGCGCGCCGCGGTTATCCTGCGTCGGTGTTTGATTCACTGCCTCGCTTGTTAGAGCGACCTGGCGTCACGGCGCTTGGCAGTATCACTGCGTTTTACACCGTGCTGCTGGAGGCCGATGACGAGCCGGACCCCATCGCTGAAGAAATCCGCTCGATTCTCGACGGACACATTTACCTGAGCCGTAAATTGGCGGCCGGCGGGCACTTTCCGGCCATCGACATATTACGCAGCGCCAGCCGGGTTGCTCATCAAGTCACGGGGCCTGAGGCTCAGAAACTGGCTACCCGAGTACGCGGCATCATGACGCGCATGGAAGAGTTGCAGGTGTTCGTCGACCTGGGTGAATACCGCCCGGGCGAAAACCCTGCCAATGACCATGCGATGGCATGCCGCGAGGAGTTGCTGGAGTGGCTTCGCCAGGATCTGGATGAAGCCTGTTCACCGCAGATGGCATTGGAGCGCTTAAGTGACCTCATTGGTTGAAATGCGCCGGCTGCTGGATTTCAGTGACCTGCGCCAACATCAACATGATCGCCAGTTGGATCAGGCCTGTCGCAGCTTGACTCCCTTGGAGCGCGAGTTGGAAGAAATCGAAAAGCACCGGTGTAGCCTCAACGACCTGCTGCGCAGCTATCGCCTCCAGGCGCAGAGCCTGAGCCATGCAGAGCTGTTGGCCTTATTGCGGCGTCAGGCGGTGATCCGCCGGCAGATCAGCACCTTAGCGCTGGATGAGGCACGTGTGGTTGAGCAGTACCGCAAGGCCACGTTGCACGTAGAGCAACTGCAGCAACGACGAAAACTTTTGCAAAGCAGACACCAGAAGTACCAGAGCCTGGAGCAGCGCTTATTGGCCGAACACCGTTCGCGTCAGTGGCGCCAGGAAGAAAATGATATCGAAGAATTGTTGGTGAGCTCGAAATGAACATCATAAAGCCCGTCGTAGGAGCGGCCTTTTCGGCGCAAGCTACTTTGTCTGGTGATAAACCCGGCGAGAAAATCAAACCTTCGATTCCACTGGACTGCGTGGAGTTGGACGAGTTGCCCCAAGGCGCATCAGGCCTGTTGGCGCAGCTTCAACTGTTGCGTGAGCCGGAGCTGAAGTTTTCCCTTGCGCCTTTGGGCGAGGGAAAAAAGGTTGAGGCTAAGACCGCTGCTGAGCGCACAGTCGAAGTTGGGCAGGTGCCTGCACAGTCCGCAGTACCCGTTCTGGCGTCGACATTACAGCCTTTGCGCCCGATACGGCCGATGAACGAGGCTGATGCGATGCCGACGAGTCCTCAAGTGGCGGCAGTGGTGCGGCCTGCGGTAAAGGTTGGGCAAACTCCACCCATCTCAGTAGCGCTCGGTGCGGGCGTGGGCGTGAAATTCTCGCCACAGGCAAAAGCTGAGAGCGGTATGCTCCGCCAGTCAACGGACGGCGGTCAGGTAGAGGCGGCACTGAGGGTATTGGCAGCGACCAGGCCCGCCGTCCCTGGTGTGTTTGCAAAGGGACATCAAGCGGGGCAGGTGCCACAGGTTGCAACGTCCGCTAACACGCCGCCTGCACAGCAGGTTCCCCCATTCGCGCCGACTGTGATGTCGCCTGTCGCTGACCCTGCCTCAGGAGCGAATGTCACCCAGCTCGACATTCCAGAGGCTGCTGCAATCGACACGCTCCAGCCACTTCCTGCGCAACCTTTATCGGTAGCAGACAAAACACCGCGCGTCGTGGTTGCGTCGCCTCCTGGCGGACAACCGCAGGTGGTGGCCGACCCGCAGGTCAAACCCGAGCCCAGGCTCGATGTCCGCTCTCAGCAATACCTGCAGGTGCCTTTCTCCAAAGGCGAGGCAGCGGGCCTGATTACGGTGACAAAGGCGAGCGCAGAGAATTCTCAGCAGTTACTGCTCAGTCCCAATAACAGTGGGGTTGTTAACCATTTGAGTGAAAGCCTTGCGCAGCTAAACGCGCCGCTTTGGCGTTTGGCGGATCAGCAGCATCGTGAGCAGCGCAATAGCCCTTACCCTGACGATCCGGATGATTCGGCCGAAGAGGGGGCGCAACGAGTGCTGCCTGTCGAGTGTGATTCGGTATGAGTGGGGCCCTGAAGCTGCGCCATATCGCGGCTAGCGAATATGAGCGTCGCTATATGATCGCGCGTTGGCGGCGGGCCGGGCACAGCGTTGAGTTGCGTCAGCCGCATTTGCCAGCCAGTTACATCAGCTTTTGGGCGCAAGGCGCACATGGCCTCTGGCAAGGCATGATTGAGGCCTCGCAGTGGTTGCGCGGCGTCTGGCCGCAAGACTCGCAGCTCAGAGCAGGCATTGAGCATGCGGAGGGCATTTTTGCGTTGTTTGGCGCTGTTGAACGCCCGGTCGAGCTGGCGTCCCAACTGCTCGATTACGCTCGCCTGTTTGAGCTGGAGTTGATCCAGGGAGATGCGCTGCCGCGTCTTGGGCTGCCGTGCATTACCACCGCCCAGGGAGATCTTTGGGTGTTGAGTTTACCGACGCAGCCTGGCGCGCCGTCCGGATCGTTGCAGCCCTGGTTGTTGTTATTGCCTCAGCGTTTGCGTGTGGTTCTGGGGTACAGCGTTCTAGGGCATGCAGCCTGTCAAAGCCTGGCACCAGGGGACGTACTGTTTATCGCAGAGCAAACCCGGGAACTTTTTCTGGCCGATCGCTGCATTGGCCAATTCATTTTTATCGAGGAGGGTCTACGCATGCAACTTGCACCCCTGGACACAGAGCTGTCGGCTACAGAACCTGTTGACACAGAGCTATCGCCTGCCGAAGCAGTCGTTCCGGCAATCACCGTCTCACAACTGCCGGTCAAACTTGAAATCGTGCTGGACGAGCGAGTGCTGACCATCGCCGAACTTAATGAGCTGATCGAGCACCAGGTGTTGCCGCTGAGCCTTGAAGCCGCCGGCAGGGTAGAGGTTCGCGCCGGCGGTCAACGCATTGCCACCGGCGAACTGGTGCAGTTGGACGACCGTCTGGGGGTAGAACTGTGCGACATCTACCGGGGTAGCGGCAATGAATGACGTTTCAATGATTGGGTTATTGGCCGTCGCGTCATTGCTGCCTTTCCTGATCGCCGCCGGTACTTGCTACATTAAGTTTTCAATTGTCTTCGTCATTGTGCGTAATGCCCTGGGGTTGCAACAGGTGCCATCGAACATGACGTTGAATGCGGTTGCATTAATGCTTGCAATGTTCGTCATGAGTCCGGTGGTGCAGCAGGGCTACGATTATTACAAAGAGCATCCGGTGACATTCACCAGCGTTGACGAGGTGGTGGACTTTGCTGAGAACGGCCTGGGCAGTTACCGCGAATATTTGATCAAGTACACCGATCCCGAGCTGGCGCAGTTCTTTGAGCGCGCGCAGGTGGCGCGCTTGGGCGTGGTGGCGCAGGAAAGCGATAGTGCCGAAGAGCTTAAGCCTTCGCTGTTTGCACTACTGCCGGCCTATGCGCTGAGTGAAATCAAAGAGGCCTTCAAAATTGGTTTCTATCTGTACCTGCCGTTCGTGATTGTCGACCTGGTGATCTCCAGTATTTTGTTGGCTCTGGGCATGATGATGATGAGTCCGGTGATTATTTCCGTGCCGATCAAGCTGGTGCTGTTTGTTGCGCTGGATGGTTGGTCCCTGCTTTCAACCGGCCTGGTTGGGCAATACCTTTCCGTGGTCCCTTGAGTATTTGCGATGAATGACCTGGTCTATGCCGGTAACAAAACCCTGTACCTGATCCTGATTTTGGTGGCATGGCCAATTATTGTCGCCACGCTGGTGGGATTGCTGATTGGCGTATTTCAAACGGTCACCCAATTGCAGGAGCAAACGCTGCCCTTCGGTTTCAAAATGCTGGCGGTATCCATTTGCCTGTTTTTGCTGTCGGGATGGTATGGGGAGACGCTGCTGAGCTTTAGCCGGGAAATCATGGACCTGGCTTTGAAGTGATCTGATGGATATCAATCTTTTTTATGATTTGCACAGTTGGCTCGCTGGCGCAGCAATATGCTTTGCCCGGCTCGCACCGATTTTTTTCATGCTGCCGTTTCTCAACAGTCGAGCGCTCACCGGAGCGCCGCGAAACGCAGTGATAGTGTTGGTTGGCATGGCGCTGTGGCCCTACACCCCGGATACCTTGCCGAGTCTGGATTCTTTCGGGTTCTATGGTTTGCTGCTGCGCGAAGCCGGGGTGGGGGTGATTCTCGGAAGCTTGTTGTCTTGGCCCTTCTGGGTCCTGCATGCGGTAGGTAACCTGATTGACAACCAGCGTGGTGCGATGCTCAGCAGTACCGTCGACCCGGCGAACGGCGACGACACATCGGAGTTGGCAAATTTCCTGCAATTGTTCGCGGCGGTCATCTATCTGGAAGGTGGGGGGATGAGCCTGGTGGTGCAAACCCTGAGCAGCAGCTATCAGCTGTGTTCGCCAGTGCTGTCATGCGAGCTGCGAATAGAGCCACTGATCAAGCTGCTTGATCCATTAGTCAGCAAAACCCTGATCATCAGTGCCCCGGTGGTCGCAACGTTGTTGCTGGTCGAAGCGATGTTAGGGTTGCTGGCGCGTTTTGCTGCGCAGATGAATGCCTTTTCGGTCTCCCTGACGGTGAAAGGTGTGATTGCGCTGGTGGTGCTGCTGTTGTACTTCGGCACCTATCTGCCAGAAGAAATTTTGCGCATGGCGAGTAAGCCCGCTCAGTTTGTCGACTGGGTTGCGCCCCGGGAGCACCCGTGAAATGTCCAGTGCATCGAAAACCGAAAAGCCCACGCCCAAAAAAATTCGTGACTCGGCCAAAAAAGGCGAAACCTTCAAGGCCAGAGACCTTTCCAGTTGGTGCATGATGTTGTGTGCCACTGTGTACTTGGGAGGCAGCGATACCCTGTTTCAAGTGATGGAGTTCTACCAGAGTATTATTGCATCGAATTTTGATGCGGACATGCAGCGTTATACGACGGAACTAAGCATCGTCTTGTTCAAGGCGGTTGCGCCTTTGATTTTGGTGTGCTTTGTCGCCAATGCCTTACCTACCCTGTGGCAGACTCGCCTGGCGTTTGCCAGCGAGGCGCTCCACATCAAATTCGATGCGCTGAACCCCATCAATGGTTTCAAAAAGCTCTTTAGCCTCAGAACTGTAAAGGATACGGTCAAGTCCATCTTGTATTTAGGCTGTTTTGCAGTGGCTTTATGGGGGGTGTGGGTGAGTGAACGACACTTATTGTTTGCTCAACTGTATGCCAGCCCCATGGAATTATTCCCGATCTGGTCACATTTGTTACTGGTTCTGGTACTGGCGTTTCTAGGCTGCATCCTGTTGGTCGTGATGCTTGACGCCCTGTGTGAATACTGGCTGTACATCAAGGATCTGAAGATGGACAAAGAGTCGGTCAAGCGTGAGCACAAAGAGCAGGACGGTAACCCGGAAATCAAGAGCCAGCGTCGCAATCTGCATTATGAGCTGCTCTCCGAGCAAATCAAATCCGATATCCGTGGCTCACGGATCATCGTCGCTAACCCGACCCACATTGCGGTGGGGATCTACTTCCGCCCGGAGGTGACGGTGCTACCGTTTATTTCCCTGATGGAAACCAATCAGCGTGCATTGGCCGTACGAAAATACGCGGCCGAAGTCGGCGTGCCAGTGGTTACCGATATCGCCCTGGCCCGACGTATTTTCAAAACCCACCAGCGCTACAGTTTTATCCAGATCGATGAGATCGAAAACGTGTTACGCCTACTGGTTTGGCTGGAGCAGGTCGAACAGGCCTGACCAAGGGTTCTCTCTTACATAAATCAACGGGTCATCCGCGTTCAAAACACGGTGATGAGCGTTTTGTGGCGGCCCGCGTTTCTATTAACTGGCCCAATAGTGCCTGTCAGCCCCGCTGACGAAGCATTCAGGAGTGAGTACACATGAGTCGTCGTAAACACAGTGAGCAGGAAGAGAATCAGCTCGCCGAAGAGGTCATGAGTGCGGTGCTGGACGGAGCTGCGCTCAAGGATTTGAAGGGAATCAGCAGTGAGCAGATGGACAGCCTGTACGCGTTTGCTTACGAGTTTTATGAGCAGGGGCGTTTGGATGAAGCCGAGCGATTCTTCCATTTTCTATGTATCTACGACTTCTATAACGCGCAGTACTGGATGGGTCTGGCAGCGGTTCATCAGCTTAAGCAAAACTATCAAAAGGCGATTGACTTATATGCCGTGGCCTTTGTTCAGGGCAAAAACGATTACCGGCCCATGCATTACACCGGTCAATGTCAGTTGGCCTTGGGGAAACCCGGTAAAGCCAAATTGTGTTTCGAGTATGTCCTTGAGCATGGCCGGGAGCTGAACTTGCGAGAGCAAGCCAAGGTTTACCTGGAGGCCTTGAGTCATGTTGAAGCCGATTCTTCAGAGGAAGAGATGTAAATGTCTACCAATATTCAGTATTTGGCCACCCTGGCCAGTCAGCGATTCCAGGCTGGCAGTGAGGCATATTCCCAGGCTGCCAGTCAGGCTGCCAATACCCAGAGCTTCCAGCGTGCTGCGGATACAGCGCTGGCCAACCTGCAGGCGGTGAAGTACGACGCGACGCCGGGCCAGAGCGCAGCTGTGCCGGGGCGGCCCATGTTGGCCCCTCCCGTTCCCGGCCTGACGGCGGGCAAGCAAGGTGCTGAAGATACGCTGACACTATTGATGGCTTCGCTGATCACGTTGCTGGGGGATATCAGTATCGACTCGTTGAAGTCCCGTCTGCAAGCGCTCAAGGCGGCAGCCAAGGCATCGAAAGAGGGGGGCGAGGCGCTGTCCGAGAAGTACCAGAGTGCGGTTGCCGAGATGGAGGCGGCTGTCGCGTCTGCAAGTGCGCAGGAGGAAAAACTGGCCTCGGCCAAAGCGCGGCTCAATGCGGTCAATGCTGAATTGGCCACTGCCGAAGCCGACTTGGCAAAGGCAAAACCCGAGACTCCTGAGCACAAGAGCGCTTTGGCGGCGCTCGAAACGGCGCAGAGCAAGGTCGTGAGCGCTGAGCAACAGGTTGCAAAAAATCAAGCGGCGCAATTGGCTGTGACCAAAGCGGCGGGTGAGATCGGGAAAAAAACTGAAGAGTTGGCCAAGCAAGTGCAAAGCGCGTCACTGGGCAGCGCGCCTGTACTCAATGGTATGAAAACCCAGTTGAATGCTGCAGCCACCATGGTGCTGCTGATGGCGAACTTCGCTGAGCTGATGGGCAAAAGTGCCGAAGACAAAATTGAGTTGGAGCAAGAGCTGTTCAAGAGCATGCAGGCTGCTCGACAAGAGTACATGGAGAGGAAGTCCGACGAGTATCTGGAGGAGGTTCGCAAAGCTGAGGAGGCCAATAAAGCCATGGGCTGCCTCGGCAAAATCCTCGGTGCGGTACTGATGGTCCTCAGCGTTGCAGGCGCAGCGTTTACTGGTGGTGCAAGTCTGGTCTTGGCAGGCGTTGGGGTCGCTCTGATGGGGGCCGACATGTTGGCCAAGGAGATAACGGGCGTGTCCTTCATGGAGCAAGCGATGAAGCCGCTGATGGATGCCATCGGCCCGCTCATGGAGCAGTTGGGCAAAGCGATTTCCGGTATGTTGAAGGACATGGGGGTCGACGCCAAAACCGCAGAAATGGCCGGAATGATCATGGGCGCAATCGTGGTCGGGATCGCCATGGCGGTGGTGATGGCGGTCGTGACGGTCGTGGGTAAGGCTGCTGCGGGTCAGATGGCCAGTGCCATGGGCAAAGTATTTGGGAATATGGCTTCTAAGATGTTGCCGCAAGTACTCAAGCAGGCAGCAAAGTCGGTCAGTAACGGCTTCACCAACATCATGACAAAGGCTCGCACCTCGCTGGGCCTCAAGTCGGATGTTAACAGCTTGAAAATATACGCCACGCGGATGGCAATTGCCGAAAGCACGATTCAGGTTGGCGGCACTGTTTCTCAGATGAGCATGGCTATGAAGTCGGGGGTGCATCAGCGTAACGCGGCTGAATTCAAGTCGGAGTTCCAGATCACAATGTCGGATTCCGAACGGATGAAGTTTTACCTCAGTGACATGATTAAGCAGTTTGGCGAGTCCATGGAGGCCATGAATGCGGTGGTCAAAAGAGCCTTCGATCAGCAGGAAAATACCAGTGCCAATAGTCTGAATATGGCCCGCAATATTTAATTCAATTCAATTCAATTCAATTCAATTCAATTCAATTCAATAAGGATCAATATTATGGTTAGCTCCGTTGGCGGCATTACTCCAGGCATTCCCGCCCAAATCTCTAGTTCTGAAATCCTTGGGCGTGCGGGGTTGAAGCAGGCCTTGTCGGCCGGCACGGTTCGCGCACAGTTGGAGGCACAAGTCATGACCTCCACGCCCCGTAGTACGGTCGAGGTCTTGACCTCGCAAAATGTGCATAAGTATCTGGACACTTCAAAGTTCAGTGAAAGCGAGAGCCAGGCAGTGCTCGGGTTGTTTTTAGCTACCGTGGTCAAGCAGGAAAGGGGCGAGTTGGGTGCCGCTGAGCAGGCTCCGATTGCAGGTCTGGTTGTCTCCCCGAAAGGCGACTTGTCCGACCCGGCGGGTTCCATGGAAAAAGACCTGGTTCGCGATCTGATGAATTTCGATCCGCAGGCCTGGGAAAAACATATTGGCGTGTTCCTGGCTGCCGTCATTGCGATGCAGATTGCGCGCGAGGCAAGCGCCAAATTGGCTGGCGACTTCACAATTCTCGCCTATGAAGCGGCGAAAGCGCAGGGGGTGTCCATCATTGAAGGTGGGCATGCTGCAATGGTGGCGGCTGTGTCGGGGGCGGTACTGGCCTCCTCAATGGCGATTGCCGGCGGGGTGATTAGCATCAAGGGGCATGCGCAGATGCATAAGAGCCTTTCGACCAACGGGGAGAAGGCCCTCAAAAAAGGCACTGAGGTGGAGAGGCTGAGCGCCGATCTGGAGCGCCTGAGCCCGGGCGCGAAGCCTATGGCGTCTAGCGAGCGTGTCACGCTTCAAGACAAGATTCTGCTTGCGAAACAAGAAGGTAAAACAGCAGAACTCGCCAATTCTCTGGTCGATAAGATGAGTCAGAAAAATATCATCATTGGCGGTACGCTGAGCAGTGTGGCGATGATGATGAACACTTCCCTTGCCGGGATGCTGAGAATGGCGGAGTTCAGGGAAAACCAGAATCAGGTGCTGCGTCAGTCCGAGCAAACGCTTAACAAGTCGGTAAGCGATGTCGAAAGTCAGGGCCTGAGTGAAGACACTGCACTGATTATCAAAATGTTGGAAGCCATTCAGAATATGTCCGACAGTCGTAATGCTACGATTGCCGCGATTGCCAATAGCCGGGCGTGACGGAGGGGTTGATAATGTCCATTCATCTCAATGGTAGCGCTGCTCCCTCACTGGTAAGGCTCGACACTCAGCGTTTGGCGGAGCCTGAGGTTTACGGGCAGCAAGGCAAGCAGTTTTTGCCTCGTGATCCCGAGGCAAAGCCTCTTCTGGCAACCGTGGCCCGGCTTGATGCCTTGAGCGGGCGCCTGGCGGAAACCGGCGAAACACTAAAGGCCTTTAGCTTGCCAGCGGCAGTCAGTACCGCCGATATAGATTCGCACCCTCAAGGGGTGTCGCGCTATCTTCAAGCACAGCAGGTGGCCATTGGTCAGGCCTCCCGCGAACTGCAAAAATTGAGCGAGGCAACCGGAACCGCTAAGGCCAGTGAGCGCGTGGTTGAAGCTGAGTTGCGCAAGTTGGCGCACAGTCCGGAAGGTCAGGGCATAGCTCCTGAGTTTGCCCGCGACACCCTCGATAAGCTCTTGGCTAATATGCCAAATGCTTATACGGCGGGGGCTGCTGCAGCGGCTCCGAACTTCTTTGAAGTCCTTGAGGATATGATTGGTTTTATTAAGAAAGATTATTTGGCGGTTTATGAGAATGCACTAAAGAAGTACTCGGATTTCTACAAAAGATTTAACGAAGAAGTCATGTCCAAGATGGGGAGCTGGGTAAAGGGTAAAAATGATGGCAAGGAAGTTGAGCTCAACATCGGGCAGATCGGTAAGGCGTTGGAGAGCCTTATATATGATTCGACTCTTAAGGATTACTTTCTGTACACTGCGGCTAGTAAGCAGGATGCAGAAAAGTGGGCGGCGGCAATGGGGCTTCCTTCGAGCAGTGTCATTAAGAGTGGCCAGTTTGTGGGGGGGGTGATGAAGTGGGTTGTTGTTATAGATGTTTCACCCTTAACCACCATGGCGGCAGAAGTGAAAAAAATGGGTGATTATTTTTCTGATTTTCATGGGTTGGCCTCAGTGGACTCTTCGAAATTTCAGGCCTGGCAAACTGGATTTAATAGCCAGGAAAGCGAATTGAAAAATCAGTTGCAAATGTTTACAACCAAATACGGTAATGCCAATTCGTACCACGAAAACTTTAACAAGATTTTGTCGTCACAACTAAGTCAGTATGCGGAAATGCTGAAAAATATAGCGGCTGCTATTGGCTGATACTCCGCTTGTCTCTGCTGGACAGTATCATTCGTCTCTTGATGGAGGTTGCGGATCTACTGTCTGGGTCAATCAAGATTAATGTGTGCTATAGGGGCCTGCTGTCTATAGCAATAGCAAGAGCAAGGTGGTTGTATATGCTCATAAATAAAACCGTCACTACGCCAGTGGATACCTTTAGTCAGAGCGGTAGTGCACCGACACGTACCTCTACCGGTCTTCAATTAGATCGTGTAAGTAACGAAGGCACGCCGTTGCAGTCGCTGTTTCGTAAGGAGGCGATTTACACAACGCAAGAGGCCGTTCGAGAATTGGGGCGGCAGGCGTTGAGTGTGATTTTGAAAGACGCTGGGACTCCTCTGATAGAAAAGTTGTTGAATGATCATGAAACCGATGCGCTGGCTCTGAAAAAGCACGCTATTAATCTTTTTGTTTTGAAAGGGCATGAGGGGGTTCGTGCCGATGAACGCTTCAAGTCTGCCTGTGATGGGTTGTTGAAAGCCGCGCAGAAGTACGGGGAGTGTGGGAAGGACGGATTTGCGGCAGATTTTCGCGGTAATCGTGCATCGTTTGAACGTCACAATAAGATCGATACATTGATTAACGGTCTTATTGAGCGTCATACGGCTGCCGTCGATACGGCCGTTGGCTATATATATCTAAACTTTTTGCATGATGGGTTGCCCAAGGCGCTGATGAAGTTGAATGGCGAAGTCATGCCTGGCCCAGAAGCTATCGCCAGCAGTCGCGCCAAGGGGAATGGAACCCAACAAGCAACGGATGTGCTCTCGGGGTGGATAGGTGATGGCGTAAAGGCGAAGACAGGCGAAGGCTTGTCTAAGCTTATCCTGGACCAGTTGAGCTACCTAAGCTTGGGGACGCCTCCTGAGGCTGATGGGCCCGGCTCGGGGCCTGCCCCTGATGAGGCGGGCATGGGGCGGGGGCCGGAAGCGCGATCGAAACCGACAGGAGATGACATCGGGGGCAGGTTTTTGCCTAATATTACGGTAAGTCCTCATATTAAAGGTGGGGATGTTAACGTCAGCTTCGATGGGCTTTTTGAGTTAGTGAATGGCTTAATACGAGAGAATAAGTCGCTTCACGAACAGCTCATGGCCGCACGTAATAAGGAGCCGTCGGCGGGTGGTACAAGGGCGGCTTCCACAGTAACGCCTGACGGCCTCAAGTCATTTGATGTGCCCGGTGAGGACTTCGTTGATTCAGGCCGAACGCCGGAGCGCTTGCTTCAGCGCAGCCTGATTGGTGATCGGACTGAAGTGTTAAGCTCGGCGCGGATAACGGCGGAAAACTTACTCCAGGATGCTTTCTCTGGCGCGGTAAGCGGGGCGGAATCCGGCCAGGAGAGGTATGTAAAATCAACAGCTGACAGTCTGCGGCCTTCAGCGGCTGAGCCGGTTGTTGAGCCTAAACTATACAAAATTAATCATGCTGTGGCGCAGCAGGTAGAGTATGTCGAGTTTGAAACGCTTGATGCGAGCCAGGAGCAGCGATTCGCTTCTGACGGGGGAGCACAATTGGAGGACTTCGTTGATTCGGGCCGAACGCCGGAGCGCTTGCTTCAGCGCAGCCTGATTACTGATCGGGCTGAAGTGTTAAGCTCGGAGCGGATAACGGCGGAAAACTCACTCCAGGATGCTTTCTCTGGTGCGGTAAGCGGGGCGGAATCCGGCCAGGAGCGGTATGTAAAATCAACAGCTGACAGTCTGCGGCCTTCAGGGGCTGAGCCGGTTGTTGAGCCTCAACTATCCAAAATTAATTATGCTGTGGCGCCGCAGGTAGAGTATGTCGAGTTTGAAACGCTTGATGCGAGCCAGGAGCAGCGATTCGCTTCTGACGGGGGAGCGCAATTGTTCGCGGGTAACTCTCTGCTCACGGGGGGGGCAGTAGGTGCTGCACAGGAACGAGGAGTTGCGAGTCGTGTTGGTATGTGGGAGGGCGCAGGCCCGTTGCCTTTCTCTAAAGGCGTGCCACACTTTGATTACTACCGACACCTAATGCCGTCAGTGGTTCCAGCCGGTGTAGTGGGCTCGATGGTTTCTTTTGTTTCGTCCAAGGATGCGAATTTTTTTCAGGAGATGGCCAGCGCGTTCGGGGGGGTTTCAACGGAGAGCCAATTCCTCAAGGGGTATATCCGCGAGGGTGAGAACCCGTCGATTGAGCCTGGTAAAAACGCAACGAGTGACGACCGCAAGGCTCATGTAATCTATCTCGAGCTAAAACGCCAATGTCCGGAATACGCTGAGCGCTTTGAAAAGCTGCATGCTGATTATGAGTCGCGAAAAAAAGTCGATAATAAATATGAGCGCTACACGCCCGTTGCCTCGTTCTACCCTGAAAGGAGGTCCTCTGATCCGTTGACCGGTACGTGGCGTAATAAAGGGTTATATTTGAAACCTGATTTCTTGAGTGAGAAGGGGCTTGTTGCAATAGACAGTGCCATCCAGGGCACCTCGGCAGATGCGGTTAAGAAGTGGCACAGTGCAATAGACCGCGCCATCCAGGGCGTCTCGGCAGATGCGGCTGCGTTAAGAGAGTACATAAAAAATGTTGGAGATCCTTCGAAAGCCGCCCCGGAAACCGAAATTGGAAGAATCTATCGTGATGTTAAGCGGGAGTCGAAGGAGTTCGCATGGAGGCTTGAAAGTATCTTTTCGCAGAAGCGCTTAGCGGATTCTGTGGAGGGGGGGTATTTGGTGGGGGGGCAAGTCCCGGCCCGCCCGATTATTTCACTTGAGAGTTACAAAGAGACCCGAAGTCATTTGGGGGGTATTGCTTGATGAGCGCTGAAACTCAGGTGGCTATCATTGCTATCATTGCTCAGAAATTGGGGGTGAAGCGAGAAAGCGTGACACTAGGCACTCGATTGGTCGAGGATCTGGGGGCTGACTCTTTGAATGTCTTGGAGATTGCACTGGAGATTAATGAAATTTTCGAAATTGACATCCCGGCACAGGGGCTCTCCAGAGTGCGCAAGGTGGACGATCTTTTTCGTTTGACGATGGAGACGTTTGAGCTTCGAGCGGCAACCTTCTAAGATTTTTACCTTCGTAACGCCTTCGCCTAACGGGGAAGGCGTTTTCTTTTTGCGCATCTCGAAGGGCCAGGTACGAATCACTCACCCTTCTTGTATGAAATTTCCGCCGTTACTTTCCCTGTATTCTCTACTTCTTTGGGCGCCTTCCTGTGTGGTGCTGCCTGCCTTTCCCCTAGACTTAGTCTCTTGTGTGATGGTCTTTTGTTTGTCTGCACTGGATGCCACTAAATCATGGTAAAGAGGCAATTGTCTTATGGGAAAGGGCGTTGATCAGTCGTTAGCGCGGTCGTTTGTTTTCGATCAGTGGGTACTGCAAGGTGATGGATTGCTTTTGCATAACGGTCATGGACGACACCTGCCACCTAAGGAGTTGCACGTTTTGCGTGTGTTATTAGAGGCAGCGGGATCGCTGGTAAGTAAGCAGCGGCTTCTCGATCAGGTATGGCCCGGCTGTGATGTGGCCGAAGAGTCCTTGACGCGTTGTATCTACGTGCTTCGCAAGTTGTTCGGTGAGCACCCTTACATCAGAACCGTTTATGGAAAGGGGTATTGCTTCGCTGGAGACGTGAAGGAGTGTATCGCCGAGCCTGACTCATGCCTGGCGCCTTCATTGCTGGTACTGCCAATTCTGACTCCCGGAGATGGCTGTGCAATAGATATGCAGTACCAAGTGGTTCGGCAGTTGGCCGCGGCCTTTGGTGGGGCGTTGCGCGTGATTCCGGCGGTGTTGTCGGGTAATCCACAGGGTGTGGGCGATCCGTTGGCATTGGTTGAGCGCATGGCTCCTGATTATTATCTGAGTGTGTACTGTGTCAAGGGTGAGGCGGGCTGGTCACTATCGGTTGAGCTGGTGCGTGGCCAGGATCACACGCTGCTATACAGTCAGGCCTTGTTGCCGGTCGATGATCGCAATAAGGCGCTGCAACAATTGGCTGCCGTAGTGGCGCGGTGTCTTCCAGGTATGGGGGCGGTTGTGTCTTCGCATTGTTCCAATTCTTTTTTATCAGCACCCTCTTGTTTCATCGGTTTGTCGCGGGAGCGGGTGCTTGTGTCGCGGGGACTGGGTGAGATGAGGGCCAGGTTGCAGCTCAAGCCAGGTTGTGCACCTCTCTGGAAGCTCATGGTCAGTCCGCAGGCCGCTCGTCGTCAGCTCTCAGGCTGGCGGCGGGCGCAGCGGAATGGGGGGCGTATGGTGGGGCTGGATGCCCCGAAAGCGGGGTGCTGGCCGCTATGACGTGGAAGATAGGTGTCATGGCGGTTCTGGCGCAATTTTGGGGTGTGAGTGCTTGGGCCAATTGTTGGCTCGAAGTGGGGGCTCGTTACACTATAGAACCTGAGTTGTTGTATGCAATTGCCCTTGTTGAGTCGCAACTCAAGCCTGATGCAATTCATCATAATCGCGACGGCTCAACCGATGTGGGGTTGATGCAAATCAACAGCCAGCATCTGCCGCGATTGCAGGCGCGTGGCATCACGCGGCAACGCTTATTGGATGAGCCTTGCCTTGCGATTGACGTGGGGGCTTCGATACTCGCAGGGTTTATTGCGCGTCACGGTTATAACTGGACTGCGGTGGGCGCTTACAATGCGGGCAGCTCGCCTGATCGACAAGTATTGCGTATGCGCTATGCACAAAAAGTGTATCGACGTTACCACGCGTTGTTGACCAACGGTTCGTTGAGCCAGCAAATCTAATCTGTTTATGACTTGAAGGTGGTCTCTTTTGATCAGGATTGTTTCTGTGCTGTTTTATAGTATGGCTTCAAGTTAGAGCGCGCGACGCTTTCATAGATCAGGAAGAAAATGATGAATAGCATGCAGGAGGGTTCGTCTGCAATGCAGTGCGTATTGAGGGTGTTTAATGGCCCGCTGCAAGGTTGTGAGTTTACGCTTTCACAGCAGCGCACTTTTTTTATAGTGGGGGCTGAGTCTCAGTTTTGTTCGCTTGAGCAACCCCCTAGCATTCCTCCAGAGGTGATTTATGTTCCGCTGGCGTCGGGGGGCTGCAATTTTGAAGTGTTGCTTGAGGAGAACGGTCGGTCTGGGTGTGTAGCTCGCCTGCAGAGTGAAGACGGGCCGCAAGAGATGGTTCTGGCGTTCCAGCAGTTGCATCTTGTGGGTGCTTTGCAAATAGCCCTACGCCCAGCGGACGTTCCTTGGGCCGTTGAGTTGATCGAGCCTTTGGCTGTTGTCCGGGAAGGGGGGGGGCAACGAATCTTGGGCGGCATGCGCCAGTGCGTATGGCTGGGGGCAGGGCTTGTGTTGCTGGGGGTGTTGGCGTTGATGGCCTGGAATGTATCGCGGCCAAGTCAGGTTTCCAGTATCGAGGCGTTGATGGGGGGTACAAACACCACGATGACCGTGCTCAACGGTCGTGACAACCAAGTATATGTTGTTGCAGAGTCTGAGCGTGACGCCAGTTGGGGACGTCAGGTACTGGTGCGTAACGGTTACTCGGCCACGCAAGTTATCACGGCTTACGATGAGCAAAAGCGTTTGGAGGTGTTGGTCGCAGAACTTGCGCCGCAGTTGGCTTACCACCGTATGGATCTGAGTGATCCGGCGACGCCCAAATTACTGATCAGTCAGCAGCGCAATGTGCTGCTCCCGGCCCAGAAAGAACGTCTTGAAAGTGCCTTGCGCGTGGCGGTGCCTTATGCCCGCGATATAGAAATCGTAAGCAGTGACGATGCTCGTCTGGCGCATTTGGCTGAGGAGGGCCTGCGTCGTTTGATGCTGCCGTTTACGCGTCATGCTAATACCGACAGTGTGACATTTACTGTCGAGGGCAGCCTTGATGACGCCGAATTGCAGGCGTTGGGCAGTTTTGTCACACGCTTTAATCGGCAATGGGGCGAGCGTTATGTGCACTTTGCCCTCGAGCTTCGAGATGACTGGCTCAAGGGTAAGTCATTTCAATATGGCCCACAGGGCTACATCAAGACTACGCCGTCGTCTTGGTACTTTCCTAAACCGCTTTAATCATGAAAAGGTGAACTATGACTACACTTGTAAACGCGGCAGCTTCGTTTCACGTAGATTTTTTGGGCAAGCAAGCGCAGTTGTTTGAGACTGGAGCTAAAGACTTGAAGGATAAACTGGATAAAGCGTTAGTCGATCTGCACGGGGACCCGTCGAACCCGACACTGTTGGCGAGTTATCAATCGACCTTCTCCTCGTACAATATTTTCCGTAACGCGGCGACGAACACTGTAAAGGGTTTCAAAGAAATCGATACGGCAATTATTTCCGCGGCGCGTTAAGCGTTTTGTGCCTTTGTGGTCAGTGGGCATTTATGTGTCCGCTGGCGACATTCATTTGAGAAGCTTATATGTCTGCGTCTTCATTAGTTGTAGATGGTGTTAACAATATTCGCATCGCGCAGTTGGCGCGTCCCGCGCCTACGGAGGTGGTTTCATTGGAAGACCAGCTGATAAAAAATTACGCCAATGCAGCCATCGGTGTCGGGCAGGATCAGACAGAAATCAATGCCATGCTGGGGCGACCAGATATTACCAACCCTGAAGTCTTGAGTGAGTTACAGATTCGTACCGCGCAATACAATGTTGATGTGTCGCTACTCAATGTGTTGGTCCGCAAGTCGGTGACTACCGCTGAAACCTTGTTACGTTCCTCATGAAAAGGCTGGGCTGGGTGGTACTTTTTTGCCTTATGTTGGCGGGCTGTCGTGAGCCGAGTCTGCTGGAGGGTTTGGATCAGCAACAAGTCAATGAGGTGGTGTCGGTGTTGCAACGACACAATATTTCTGCGGTCAAGGTTAACAATGGTAAAGCCGGGCACTCCGTACTTATCAAGCAGATTGATTTCGCCGCCGCAGTGGATTTGCTGACTGTCTATTCGCTGCCCTCTAAACCCCGGGTAGAGATCGCGCAGATGTTCGCAGCCGATTCGCTGGTTTCCTCGCCTCGCGCAGAGAAAGCTCGCTTATACAGTGCGCTGGAACAGCGTCTGGAGCAGTCATTGGTGACACTTGAGGGCATCGTTTCGGCGCGGGTACACATCAGCTACGATTTGGAGTCGGGAGAAAGCGGTCGTAAGCCCTCCTCGGTTCATTTGTCGACGCTGGCAGTGTACGAGCGTGATATCGATCCGCAGTTGTTGATTGGCGATATAAAGCGCTTTCTTAAAAACAGCTTTTCGTCCGTGGAGTACGAGAACATCTCGGTGGTGCTCTCCAAGCGCAGCCTGATTCAACATACGCCACCGTCAGTGGAGCCGCGTGCCGGCGACCTGAGTTGGCTCTACGGCGTGCTTGTTCTGGGTGTTTTGAGTGCGCTGGGTTGTGCTGCTGTGCTGTATCGCCAAGGCAGGCGCAGAGAGGCTGGCGATGCTGTCACGAACTGAAGCATTGCACGCTATTTTGCACCAGCCATTGGACTACCTGCATCCTGGCCGGGGGAGTGTGCCGCAGCTGTTTGATTGCCCGCAGGCGCGCAATGTGCTGAATCAATCGCTGTTGCAGCGTTTGGCGCTTGGTTGCCCAAATCAGCAACAGAGCGAAATGACTCTGTGGGCTGATATGTGGGTCAAGCACTGGCGGTATTTGCCCCAGGTCGCTCGCTTGATGGGGGCGCAGCTGCGGTGGCCCGACTTGGCGCGGGGGGGGCGGTTGCGTGAGCTCGACTCTTCGGTACGGGCCTTTGCTCGGATTGATCTGGGGTACCGGGCATCCGTCGGGCTCAATGTGAAGTATGAACTTGAGTCGTCATTGAGTGCCTTGGGGTTGGGGGGGTTACTGGCGTGGCATGCGCATGTACCGCAGACACTGATGCGGCGCTTGCCTTTGCAGTTTTCACCTGAGGTCGTCGAGTTGCAGCAGGCTTGGCCTGCGCAGGCGCCTCATTCGTCACTTTTCTTTCTGGCGGTACAACATGCTCGACTCCATCAGAACTCTGGTTGATATACCGGCTAACAATGATCTTGTAGTGACGCGCCAAGAGCGTATTGCTGCGCGCGATCGCAGACTGTTGATGCGGCAGGCCCGTGAAAGAGCCAAGGCCTGCATCATTGAGGCGCAGAGAGAAGCCGAAGCGATCCGTGGGCATGCGTTTCAAGAGGGTTATTCTCAGGGGGTCTTGCGTGCGGCAGGTGATTTGAGCGATTTGTTGTTACGGGCGCGGGTCGTGACTACAACCTTGCAAGCGGAGCTGCAAGAGGCGGCGGGTAAGATGTTTGGTGACCTGTTGAAGGATGATCAGTTATTGGCGGCGCTGTTGCAGCGTTGGCAACAGCGCCAAGTCCATTCGGCACCGACGGTGGTCGAGATTATCTTGCCACTGCGCTGCAAGCTCCAAGCGTCAGCTTTGAAAAGCGTGTTAAGCGAGGCTGGGGAGGGGCGGGTGGAGATCAGTTTTCATGCTCAGGAGCGTTACTTGTTCCGTCAGGCTGATCAAGTTATCGAACTGGATATCGCGGCCGCACAAGCGCGTCTGGCGCCGCGCTTGCTCGCGCAGTTGAAACAGTTGCCGCAAAGTGTGCATGAGCTCGACGATGCGTCTATGCAGCTATTTATCGGTTGGGCTGAAGAGCTAAAAGGAGTTGTGCGGGGTGAGGATGAAATTCACGCACCGGAGATAGCGGATGCAGATTGATAGCTTTATGCCGATGAATCGTACTCTTGCAGGCGTGCCGCCAGCCGGTGGGGTAGTGCCACTTGAGCAGCAATTTGGGGGGGCGGCGCCTCAGTCCGCACCGGACCCTGAGTTTGATCGGTTTTATGGGCAGTTCATCAAGTGGGTGAACGGTGCCGACGAACTGTCTGGAGATATTATTCGGCGTTATTTGAGTTGCTACACCGATGCGGAAGGAGGGCGGCCTTATCAAACCACCCAAGAGCTAGCCGCTCTTATCCTTAAACTTATGGGTGCAATGAAGGCGGAGCGTCTTGATCAAACGCCGGAATATAAAGAAGTGACAAATGCCTATGGCCTTGTTTTTTCGGCGGATTTATTTATTAAGTCGAGTATGGCGGAAATATTCAGGCCAAGCGATGATGAAGATAGTCGCGAAAATATTGATTGGTGATGGTGTGTTGTTCACATTCAAACGATTTTATTTTTTATGTGGCTCCCTTGGGTGGTTGCCCGCGATGGCTTGGTTGGCGGGGCCGATATTGCTCACGGCAATGGGGCTCGTATTGCACCGTGCAGAGCAATTTAACCAGGCTGCCGCCTTATTGGATCGCGA
Source organism: Pseudomonas sp. NCIMB 10586 (assembly GCF_023127895.1). Lineage (NCBI taxonomy): Bacteria > Pseudomonadati > Pseudomonadota > Gammaproteobacteria > Pseudomonadales > Pseudomonadaceae > Pseudomonas > Pseudomonas sp. NCIMB 10586. The sequence goes on along the minus strand of NZ_SPKQ01000031.1, from coordinate 58,742 downwards.
CAGCGTGGCTATTTATTCTCTGCGTCAACGTGATCGGGCGGCCCTGGAGGCGCTGGGTGCGCGCTTAAACAGGTTGCCGACCAGTGACTGATCAGGTCTCACCGTCCGTAACTAACACGATAACCAAGCGGAGGCGGGGAGTGGTGGTGTATTGGCGACGACTCATCTCTGTAGATTTCAAGCGCCTATACCGGCAGCGGCGTCCAACACTGATGGTTGGTGTGTGGGCGGGTATTGGCCTGCTGGCCTGCTGGATGGCTGTTGAGTCGGTCTCGACGCAACTGATAAGTGCACAATCCAATTTTGAACGAGCGTGCCGGTTGAACCAGTCATTGTCGAGCGCTCACGATCAGCATCTGGTTTCGTCAGAGTTGCGCAGTGCCAGGCAGCGGTGTCGTCATCAGTTCTTTAGCGATGAATCTTTCTAGTTTCTTGGTAAGCGCTCCATAGCCCTCGCCTGGCCAAAGACGGGCAGCGCGTTCCCAGGTACACATCTCGCGTGCCAGTTCTCAGCTCGGGAGTGTGGCTCGCTACGATGGGCTGCACGTTGTAGTTTGGTGGACATCAGCGTTCTTGCGCGTGAAACTGCAAGTCATGGCAACACCTGATCGACGAGGCGGGCAGATCTATAGCGACGGAGAGAAAAAACGATGACCAATGTCTTTATCGAAAGGCGACTGGATCTCAAGAAGGGCGGGGAAGTTTCTGTTCGCTTTCTTCGGCCTGAACCGGACATTGAGGGGGACTGGCATTGTGATATTGAATTAGAGTGGCCTGATCGTCGGCAGGCTCTACGTATATTCGGTATTGACGCCATCCAAGCGCTTCTTCTCGCGATGCAAGGCGCTCGCTGCGAACTGGTTAGTTCGCCGGAGAGTGCGGCTGGCGAGCTGACATGGCTTGGTGAGCGTGAGTTTGGTCTGCCCGTTATGGCTGCGCCGGCATGCCCGAAAAATGGACACCCTGAGAAGGTTGAGTAAGTGCCATTCAGGTCTCAGTCATTCCTGATTCTTCGTATTTATTGATGCTGTGTGATGTTTAGTTAGGGGTTTATGATGGGCTACTGCCCTAGCGCACTTATGGCGTCTGTAAGGCTCGTACGCCTTACATTTTTTACTCTCGATTCCCACAAGGGGTTTATTGGTATGTGGTGTCCATAGTCTTTTAAAACCTTGACCAATTCGGCAAATTGCTCCTGGTTCTCCACAATCACAATTTCCTCGAAGGGGCTCATTTTGGTCGGCAGGATGAACGTGGCGGGGTAGTTGGCTGCAGTGTCGGAAATATGGTTTGCCGAGTCTGTACCATGGTGGATCACTGGTTCGCCTTCACCCACCATGGCCTGATTGAGGAGGGGGATCATCTGGGCAGCACGCGTCGTGATATTGCCTTTGTCCGGGTTTGCCTTGCTGTAGAAGTGCTTCTCATCTTGGTAGTCGATCTTCAGTTCGTCAGGTATACGCATGTATTTGTCGAGACGCTGTTTGAAGACATCATGGCTTACGTCGGGCAAGGGTAGATTGTCCAGCGGGCCTATATCGCTCAAGTGAGGCCCTATCAATAGCAGGTCGTAGTCAGCGGTTAATGGGTTGCCATGCGGCTCTTTGGCTAACACCATGAGTGGCTGCTGACCTTGAAAGATCAGATATTCTGGGGTGGGGCTGTCCTCGCATTGAATGCCTTCGTATTCATACGTATCACCGCTGAGACCAATGGCGTTGATCTTGATCGTTTGGTTGTGATTGAGGGTGTGCCAGCTGTAGATAAAATTATTTTCAAGCAGGTAGTTGATGCGTTGTTTGGAGACTTTCAGTTGCACGGGGATCGCATGTTTTTCTCTGACGCATTGGTTTGTCTGCTGGTTAAATATTTTGATTATTTCCGGGGCTGTCGATTTGTATTTTTCAAGTTTGCTGAAGGTTTGATCGAGGGGGATCGTTCCGGCTTGTACCCCCCAGTTTGAGCTCTTGCCTTTAACATGAAGGCCCTTGGTTGGCCAACCTGATTCAATCAGGCCGGTGGCGGCGGTTTCAACCGGCCGAAGTGCAATCACGCAATTTTGCTCTTTGGCTACTTCTTGTATGCGGACCAAATGGGTTGTCACGACCCCGGTGCGATCCTTGATCTTGGCGATTACTGTGTCGAGGTCTTTCAGATCAAGTGTTGATCCTTCATTACAAGGGGCAGAAAGCCGAGCGTCTCTATAGGCGCTACTAAAATTGCTACAAGAAAGATGATTGAAGCCGATCATTTCTATGGTCCATGCAGTTGCTGGAAGGGCGTTATTTAACCACTGAGCGGTGGTTGCTTCAATATTCTCCTTTTGCAGTTATTGCTAAGCATTGTAAGTGCTTCGTAGTCCATTTCGCTAAACGTGCGCGTGAGATTCGTGACTTGAATTATATCGGATCAGCTGGTGGGGTTGAGTGTGGGGTGTATGGTGGGCCTTGCGAAAGAATTGCGTCCTTTCAAAGGGGGGGGTAATACAATTCACTGGTTGATATTTGGGTGTTTTGTTCGGCTGAGCGATTCTTGATGGTGGTTGTATTTTTATCAGATATTCTCTTTTATTGGTGAGCTTTATGTTGCTCGTGGTTGGGTGTAGCGCTCTCGGAGGGAGGCGAGGGTGATGCAAGGGGTGGTTGTTACGCATTGTATATTGGGAATGTGTCGCTTTTTTTGTGATTTTTTTTGGAGGGGGTTATGAGTTCGCAGTACCAAGCAGTGATTAAAGAGTTGTACCTTTCTTTTTCGCTTCCAGAGCCGGCAATTATAGAAATGGTGACCAGTCTGCAGCTCGACAGTTATGTTTGTCATTTGACTGAGCATCCGGCGGATTATCTGTTGATGTTTGTTAGTGTGGCACCCTTGGAGTCTGCGCCAATTGATGAGCAGAACCTGTTCAGTCAGGACCCATGCAAGCCTGTGTTGGGGTTGGATCCTGTGAGTCAGAGTAAGGTGCTGTGGAATCGTCAGTATCTGATGCAAATGGATCGTGCCATGGTGCATCATCAGCTGGAGCAGTTAGTGGGTGCGGCGGAGCGGCTTAGTCAGCTTGGTTGATGGGGGTAAGTGTGTAGCAGGGCCACCTTTCAGGTGGTCCCGCTTTCTTTATTGTTGTGTTTGGTTGGCTTAAATATGTTGCAGTACGAGGCGGTTTGAATAGCGTTGTTCTACATAGGAATGGACCATTGCTTGAAACTCTTCGGCAATGTGTTCGCCGCGCAGGGTTCTCACTTTAACTCCGTCGACATATACCGGGGCGGCTGGCAATTCGCCTGAGCCGGGCAGCGAAATGCCAATGTTGGCGTGTTTGCTCTCGCCTGGGCCGTTCACAATGCAGCCCATGACGGCGACGTTCATTTCCTCGACGCCTGGATACTGAGTTTTCCATGTTGGCATCTGGGTGCGTAAAAACGTCTGGATTCGTGATGCCAGATCCTGAAATAGTGTGCTGGAGGTGCGCCCGCACCCAGGGCACGCAATGACCATTGGAGTAAAGCTACGCAAACCCATGGTCTGCAGGACTTCTTGAGCTACGACTACTTCTTTTTCTCGTGGGGCGCCTGGCTCTGGTGTTAGTGAGATGCGGAGGGTGTCGCCGATGCCCTCTTGCAGCAGTACTGACAGGGCGGCGGTCGACGCAACGATGCCTCTGCTGCCCATGCCTGCTTCGGTTAGGCCAAGGTGTAGAGCGTAATCGCAGCGCTTGGCGAGTTCACGATAAACACCGATCAGGTCCTGAACGGCAGACACTTTGCACGACAAAATAATTTGATTGCCGGGTAGGCCGATGCTTTCCGCCTTCTGGGCTGACTCAATGGCTGAAGTGATCAGTGCTTCGGCCATCACGCTTTGCGGTGTCCATGGCTCACTGCGTGCTGCGTTCTCATCCATGATTCGTGCCAGTAGCGCCTGATCGAGGCTGCCCCAGTTCACGCCTATGCGTATGGGTTTGTTGTGTTTACAGGCGACTTCAATCATTTGGCTGAACTGCAGGTCGTGCTTTGCGCCTTTGCCAACATTGCCGGGATTGATTCGGTACTTCGATAGAGCCTCTGCGCAGGCGGGGTAGTCGCGCAGCAATGTGTGGCCGTTGTAATGAAAGTCGCCTACAAGCGGCACGAGCACGCCCATGCGATCAAGCTGTTCGCGGATCACTGGCACTGCTGCGGCTGCTTCGGGTGTATTGACCGTGATGCGAACCAGTTCAGATCCGGCTTCTGCGAGTTGCTGAACTTGGGTGGCGGTGGCGGTGGCGTCAGTAGTATCGGTATTGGTCATTGACTGGACGACAATCGGTGCGTCGCCGCCGAGAGTGACGTTGTTTTCATGCCATTGCACGCTGGCTTGGCGCGTTTTTTTTCGTGGTGCGGAGCCGCAGAGTACGGGGTGGGTAGCAGTTTTCATGGCAATATTTCACCGTTGTTGTGTGGTTTGGGTTATAGGGAAGGTGTTTGGATGTGTGCCCTCCATGGGCGTGCAATTTTAAGGGGTGGGGGGAGGGGGAGGGCTTTCAATAAAAGCTCAAATTGATGCTGGGGGGCAGGTCTGAGTATGGGTGGGTGTCCTTCGATTGATTGTTTTTGTCTTTGTCGGTGGGTGAGCTGTTTCTGATAGTGGGTAAGTGAGAGGGGGGGGTATCGTGGTGGCTTTATTTAGGTAGGAGTCCTGTATGAAAGTGTTTGGCATCAACCTCCATCTGTTCTCGAGTTCGAGTCGGGGTTCTGCCGTTGCTCCGCAACCAACATTGCTTGGTGACTTGGGCCGTGGTGTATTAGGGGGAGTGAGGGGGGTTCTCCGAGTAGCACAGGATAAACATTCTCATAAACTTGAAAAACTAGAGAAGTGTGTGAAAAAGTTCATTAAGGATGCCGACAGGCAAAGGGTAGATCCTTTAAAATTTGCAAATCTGAGCATGCGTTTGAGTGACGTAAGAGGGGTTTCAAGTGATTGTCTTACTGATGTGTATTGGGAGTCTGTGATGGGTTATCAAAACCAGATTTACAAAGAATTATTTCCACGTCTTCACAATGAATTATTTCCACCTCGGGTGGCGACTTCTGCACCCGCCTCTCTGATGCAAGAGCCTCGACCTTTTGGTTCGTGTAAGTCAGAGTTGTACTAAGGCATCTTTGATGGCCTCAGCCTTCTAACGGCACTGCTGCCGCCGATGAGGTTTTGTTGCGCTCGTTGTCAGGGGAAAGGATACTTGTGATGAGTCGTCGTTATGAGTGCCTGAATGAGGGGCATGCGATTGGAAGTGCCGTGTCGGTGCACTGAGTGCTGGCACGCTGATTAGCTGTTGGGTGCTATGTGGGGAAGGCCTGCCGCTAAAGGACTGTCAAGCGGCGAAAAATTGGTAACTCCGGAATTTCAAATGTTCCGGAGTTACCAACGGTTGTATGCGGAAACTTCGTGTCGGTGATGCGATGTCAATAAATAAATGCTCTTTTATAGAAAGTGAGCTGTAAGAAGATCGTAAATTTCAAGCTGCTGAACGGTCAATACCATTTAATGAAAAGGTAAAGACTTCCGTTATACGAGACTGTAAACAGGAGAGCGTCATGAGCATACGGACAAAGATGCGCGCTCAGGTGTTGAACGATTATGCTGAAGGTACGTTCACCCTGACCCAAGTGGATCGCCCGTTGGCTGGGGCTGGCCAGGTGCTTGTCAAGATAGCTGCGAGCGGGGTCAACCCGATTGATTTCATGATTCGCAAGGCGCAGGCGCCCTATGCTATGCCTGAACTTCCCGCGATCCTCGGCACTGATCTCGCCGGCGTGGTGGAAGCCGTGGGCGACGGCGTCACTGGTTTTAAGGTTGGGGACGAGGTGTATGGGCTGACAGGTGGCGTGCGAGGCCTGCAAGGTTCAATGGCTGAGTACGCCGCCGTAGATGCCGATCTATTGGCTCTCAAGCCGAACAACCTCAGCATGCGTGAAGCTGCGGCGATACCGTTGGTGTTTCTGACAGCGTGGGAGGGACTGATAGACCGTGCTGGCCTGCGCGCCGGGCAGTCTGTGCTGGTTCAAGGCGGCGCCGGTGGTGTGGGGCACATGGCGGTGCAAATCGCGGTTGCCCATGGCGCCAAGGTGTTCGCCACAGCGTCATCCCAGAAGCGCGAAATCGTTGAGTCCTTTGGTGCAACGGCCATCGACTACCGCGCCAGGACGGTTGAGCAGTATGTAAAACAGCATACGGGTGGGGTTGGTTTCGACTTGGTTTACGATACCGTTGGCGGTCAGACCCTTGATGATTCGCTGATAGCCGCTCGCACCTATGGTCATGTGCTGAGTTGCTTTGCGTTCGGCACTCACAACCTGGCACCAAGCTCGCTGCGCTGCGTGACGGTGTCCGGGGTATTCGTATTACTTCCGATGTTAAGTGGGGAGGGGCGTTCGCATCACGGTGAAATTTTGCGACATGCCACACGCCTTGCCGAGGAAGGCAAGCTTATTCCTTTGCTGGACGAGCAGCGCTTCACCCTCGACTGTGCAGGCGCCGCGCATACATTGCAGGAGTCGGGCAAGATGGTGGGGAAGGTGGTTATTGATGTCGTTTGATGGCCAGGTCGCGGCCCCTTTAAACAATCGAGTAGGGGGCGGCTTTGCATCTGCCGTCCTCTCATTGGGTGGTGGGAGCAATGGAGCCAAAAAACAGCGTAAGCCCTGCCATTTCCGCTGCTAGCGGTTGATGCCGTTGGATAAGTATTATGTGTAAATTGACAGAGATATTTCACTATGCTTTTTCGTGTTGGATATAGCGGTTAAATGAAAAATTCTTGACCTGCAAGGGTGAAAGATTGAGGATCTCGAGGCTGTTTGAATAATTTTCGTTGATTAAGTAGCTGATGCTGTCCCCAATATATAAGTCAGCCTCGCCAGTGGTAACTGCGCCAACCGCCTTCAAGGCCCAGCAATGGTGTCGAGCGTCGGTTCGTTAAATCAATCCGGGAGTGTCAGTGTTCAGCCTTTTAATGCAGCCTTTTAAACAATATGAGCCTGTACGGAACACAGCCGTTGGCTTGGCCGACAGTAGCGAAGTGCGACTCGATCTGGTAGGACAGTTGAATATTGTGGGCAATAGCCTGGACAGTTTGTGCAGAGTCGGTGTGGATTTAAGCCTGGGTGAGGAGACCATGTCATTACGTCCCTCGGTAGGTCCCCTTAAAAAGTCCAAGCTTAAGGTGGTGCGTTATGTGTTTGATACCTGGGACTTTGAAGAGGGCGATGCGGGCAGTTTGTCGGACGTGTATGGCTTGGGGTGCATGAACAGTGAACGCTGTAAAGGTGCACTTGCGCTTCAAGTGAAAGGTGAGTTTGCACGCTTGGAGTTACACCTTGAGATTTTTAAATAGTGGAAACGTTGTATGTTATGTATAGAAAACGGTTGGCGGTCGGATCGGAGGAGTATTAGGGTCGTGGTTGGGCGGTTCTTGATAGCCTGATGGCGGTGTGCTGCTGCGCTGCAGGTGCTGGTGGGTTTCCTTTAAACTGCTCAGGCCTTTGGTAGGTCGCTAATCGCAATTTGGATGATGCGGAACTTCGAGTGTCATCAGTGCACTTTATTTCTGCAAAAAGTGAACAGTTATGTATGAGAGTGTTTGGAAGTGAGTTGTGTTGGAAGGGTATCCCTGCCGAGATTTTCCGGATTGCGGGGCGGGGAGTGCAAGATAATGAGAGTCATGACATACAAAGAATTCGGCAGTCTTTGCATTTTGCACCTGACCCTATGTTGTTGGAGCTTAAGCATTGATGAACTTAAAGAGGCTGCTAGATTTGTTGATTACGCATTTATTCATTACTTTGGCAATTGTTGCTTGTAGCCTGTTGCTTGTAGCCTGTTGCTTGTTGTTTGTTGTCTGCATGTTTTTATTGCAATTATTGAGAATGAAGCTAATTTGCGTCGTGCCAAAAACACGGCCTCGCCTCACGTAGGGTTGGAGGCTGATGTAGTTGATGAAGTGGTTTTTGGTAGATTATTGAGTAGTTTAATGGTTTTTAGCTCTATTGAAGATTTTAGTAATGAAGTTCTTAGGTGGTACGAAATAAAAGGTGCGAGATCCTGTATTGTAAGTGCGTCAGATTACATTTTGCCGCTTCTGGGAGAGTGTGAGCATGACTTTAACGCAGTTGTGATAATGGATGCTGAATAAGCCGACTATTCAGTATGTCTTCTTCATGGAAGACTTCCAATACCACCCCTACTTTGGAGAGTATTAAATCTCATTTTCCTGAATCAGAGTCCTTTACAGTCCGGTCTCTCGGCGGGGATAAACCTCTTAAAATATGATGCGAATGTCGAAAAAGCTATGCGTTTTGCGCCCTGGATTCTGTGTGCAAGAGTCTGTGCCTCAGCATCCGCACCGGAGTGTTCTATCCGGAAGAAGCCAAATACGCCAACGGCGTGTTAGTCGAGTTGCCGTATCCAACTGACGATGCACGGTTGCTGACGAAGGCTGTCGTCGATGCGCTCGATCGCGTGTTCCGTCCTGAGTTCAATTACATCAAGGCTGAATCCAGCTGATGAATCTTCGCCAGCGCGGCCAGACGGATTGTCGTTGCTCACCCGCGGTCGGCCACGTGAGTCCATCGCTGCAGGGGGCTGAGCGCCAGACCGTCCTCCTGACAAGCCCTGGCTTTTCTGGTTCCTGCTGCGATAGCTTCGGTCAGCCACGCTACAAGCAACTGCTGTTCCGGCAAAGACGTCAGCTGTCCTCGTCGTCGGCCCCCAGTAGTCGTTGAGCTTTTTTCGCAGCACCAACAACGCGGCCGTTTCGGCAAGCGCCTTATCTTTGCGGTGTAGTTCACGTTCAAGGTCCTGGATGCGCTTCTTGTCCTTGCGCGCTTGCTCGGGGTCGACCTTTTCCTGGACCTGAAAGGTCTGCTAACCAGCGATACAGGCTTGGCGCCAAGCGTTGATTTGTTCGAGGTAAAGGCCTTTTCGCCTGCAATATTCGTCCAGCTCAAGCGCCGACAGGCCGGCGGTTTTTCAATGAAGGTGATTGCGTGTTGGCTGTTGCCCAGAATATTCCTTACCTGGTCTTTAATGCGTGCACCTTGCATGAGCGCGCCATAGCGCGTGTTCAGAAAGGGTTGCATGGCATAGGCGGTCTTCGGCGTATTGAGCTGGACATTATCAAACGGGCCGTTACCGTCGGTGCGCTTGAGAAGGTAGGCGTTGGTCCAGGCGGTGCTCAGGGGGCCGTTGCCGACAAGCTGGCCAAAAACTTCGGGTTCAAGTGCGAGTGCTTGTTGACCTTATGGGGAGGTAAAGAGGTAACTCTCAGTGCTTGCCCCAGGGTCTATTTGCTCTAGAGCGGTAACGGCACCCTTAACCGTTTGGCTGTGCAAGTAGGTGGTACGTAGTTGCTGCGAAAGCGATTGCAGTACCGCATCGTCTGGCGAAAGGCTGGCGCTATGCAGCAGTTGGTTAACGGCGCCCTAATACTGCGTCTTTGACCAGTCAACGGTTGACTGAGGGTGGTTAATGTACTCCAGTGTCAAGGCCAAATCGACTTCGCCGCGGCGCAGGAGAGCCTGGTTTTTCTGTTCAGCCCATCGAGGCAGCAATCGTGTATGAACACATTCAGCGATTGCCGGAGATTCTGAATACGAAAGCTCGTTGAGCAAAATATTCGCTAGCGAGTCCATGGGCCTGAGAGTTGCCTGTCAGGCAATTGGGTGAGCCGGTTTACCTGTTTCCATCGACGTATTTCTGATCCCTTCATAGGTGTGATCAATGCTGTTGATGGAGATTAGCAACCCTTCGTTGTCGTTGTTGAGGTGGTTGATATGGCGGTCGAGTTATTCTGGAGTGGCGACCACTGTATCGATAAAGTCCGGGCTAAATTAAACTTTTGCATCGGTCAGAATCGCCCCCGAAAAATTTACGCGCTCACAGTGTATTCCGGTCAGATCAGCCCGGCAAAAATCACTGCCGTGAAAGTCCACGGCTATTAAGGTTTCACTGGTTAATTTTGCGTCGGTGTAGTTTGTGCTGCGCGATTCTACTGACTTTAAGGTGATGTCACTCAGGTTGGCGTTCGTAAAGTTGCCTTTGCTGAGGGAAGTGTTTTTCAGTCTCGAGTGTGCGAATGTGCTGCCGGTGAAATTTTCAGGTGCGTTTTTTTCTCCTGTTTTTTCGATTACTTATTGAAGGTGCAGCGGGACGCATTACGAAATATCATCACCTTCAACCAAGAGGACTTATTCACGCAGCGCTTTACTATATCGGTAGATCCAGACTCTGAATTCGGAAGAATTCTCTCAGCGCAAAAATAACCAGACGACAAACATCAAACTCAATAATTGCAACGTATTAGCAGGGTGCAGGAAAAATAAACTAAACTTACCACTCCTTCTCCCTGGACAGTCTGGAAGTCATGCCTCGAACCGGACGCCCATCTGCATCGACTGACGGTATGTATCAGTGTCCAGCGAGAGATCATCAGCGGGGCGTGTTTTTCGGTTCGTGATGGTTCACGGAACGCAAGAGCTGGATGGCAGCGCCTCGCGCTTGATGATTGTTCGTCCGATTGTCTATGCGTAGAATCCAATAGCCTTGCTTGGAATTAACCTTTTTGCTCTTGAAGCACTACCAAAACAAGTCCAGAATTGAGTCTTTTCCTGCTTCGGCAATAAAAGAAACCCCTTAGATTTCAAAGGGTCGGACGCCAGATGCGAGTCTCGTTTCCCGCTCCAAGCATTAATGAAAAAGCCACTCTAACGAGTGGCTTTTTTTTGCCTGCGATTTGGGGAATAGACGCTTTGGCGCGTTCTTTGGGCGTTGCGTGATCGAGCTATTCAGTCTGATGACTTTGAACCGCGCCTTTGCAGCAAATCGATTTGATCCGCTGGCACCAAGGTGCGCAAGGTCTTGTAAAGCACGCGGGTTTCCAGCAGGTTCCAGACGCGCAACATGGTTTCCAGCGCATCCAGTGGTTTGCTGATGAAATCCTTGGCTCCCAGGGCCAGGGCGCGCAAGCGTGTGTCGCGGGTGGCGTCGGCGGTGAGCACCAGAATCGGCAAGTATTCGCTGCTTGGGATACGCCGGTTGAGTTGTTCCAGCACGGCGAAGCCGTCGAACTCGGGCATGTGCAGGTCGAGAATCACCAGGTCCGGCTCGAAGCTGTTGAACAGCTCCAGAGTCCGCAACGGTTGGGTGCTGCTCAGCACATTGGTCAGCCCTTCACGTACCAGCAATTGCTCCACTAGATCGAGGTTGGGGCGTTTGTCGTCGATGATCAGAATGCGCAGGTCGGGGTTCACACGGGCTCCGGAAAGTACTGGTCGAGGTGGGCAAGGAACGAAGGAATGTGAATCGGTTTGGTCAGCACGGCGGTCGCGCCCGCGTCACTCAAGGCCTGGCGGGTGAGGTCGGTGGCATCGGCGGTGATCATTAGCACCGGGGTGGTTCGGGTGATTGCGCACCGGCGCAAGCGCTGCAGAACGTTCAGCCCGTCGATGTCCGGCAGCGAGACATCCAGCAGGATAAGCTGTGGCGCATGTTGGGCAGCCAGGTCCAGCCCCAATTGACCTTGCATGCTCGAGAGCAGTTTTATCCCGGGTCGCCGTTGCAGCACGGTTTCGATGAGCGCCAGGCTGGAGAGGTTGTCTTCGATGCACAACACCTTGCCCTGAACTTCGGGGTCTGCAAGTGCAGGGGTCAGCGGTCGATTATCGAGCGCGGCAGCGGCTGCCCCGACGGGGTCCTGCAAGTGTACAAACGCCAGCTCCAGGGTAAATCGGGAACCGACGCCGGGTTGACTTTGCACGGTCAGGCTTCCGTTCATCATTTCCAGCAGGCTCTTGCTCAGTGCCAGACCAAGGCCGCTGCCTTCCACATTCGGGTCGGTCTCCAGGCGTTCAAACGGCTTGAACAGGCGAACCAGGCGATCAGCCGCAATGCCTTTGCCGGTATCGCTGATCGACACAGCGATTCGTTGCTGATCAATCTTGACCTCGATGCTGACCTGACCCTCAGGCCGGTTATATTTGATGGCGTTTGACAGCAGGTTCAGCAACACCTGAGTCAGGCGTTGTCGATCGGCGACGATCCCACTGTCAGCGGCCAGGATTGGCAGCGGTGCCAGCTGGATGCCGGCATCGGCGGCCATTGGCGAGACCAGCGTCAAGGCTTCTTGCAAGGCGATTTCCAAGGGCACGGATTCGATGTTCAGCGGCAGGCGTCCGGCTTCGATCTTGGCAATGTCCAGCACTTCATTGATCAGGATCAGCAGGTGCTGGCCGGCACGCAGTATGTGACCGATCTGCGCCTTTTGCCCAGGGGGCGCGTCCATGTCCAGCAGTTGCGCAAAGCCCAGGATCGAGTTGAGCGGGGTGCGCAGTTCGTGGCTCATGCGCGACAGGAATTCACTTTTAGCCAGGCTGGCGCGCTCAGCCTCTTCGCGGGCAGTGCGCAACGCAATCTCGGCCGCGCGGCGATCGGTAATGTCCCGGGTGATTTTAGAGAACCCACGCAACGTGCCGCTGCTGTCGTATTGCGCAGTGATTACCACGCTGGCCCAGAAGCGGCTGCCATTCTTGCGGCAACGCCAGGCTTCCTCCATGTAATGCCCGTCGCGAGTGGCCTCACGCAAGGCCATTGCGGGATGCTGGGGGCACTCTTGCGGCAGGTAAAACATTGAGAAGTGTTGGCCAATGATTTCCTGCTCGGTATAGCCCTTGATTCGCTCGGCGCCGGCGTTCCAACTGGTGACATAACCCTGGGTGTCGAGGGCGAAGATCCCGTAGTCCTTCACGCCGTCTATGATCAGCCGCAAGCGTTCTTCGTTGTCGCGCAACGCGCGTTCACGTTCAGCCAGCAGTAGGCCGGCTTCCACCAGACGAGTGCCCAACTGGCCAATCTCATCGTTCTCCGGCGGTTGTGGCTGCAAAGGTTGCCCCAGGGCCAGGCGTTGGGCATTGCCCTGGACCTGCTGCACCCTGGCTACGATCCCTTTGGACAAAAACAGTACCGCCACGATGGCACCAAATAGTCCGCAGAGGGCGGCCAGTAAGGTTGAGAGCAACAGCCGCTGACGGGTCGCGTATGCCGCCGCAGTCCGCTCGGCCAGCAACGTGTCCTCAAGGGTGAGCATGGTGCCGATATGCTCGCGCAATTCATCGAGGATGTATTTGTTATTGACCAGGATGGTGGTGAGCGACTCCGGTTTAGCCTCTCGATCGCGAAGCATTTGCTCCAGCCCATCGATTTTGCTGTTGATCAGCGGTGCGATGGCGGTAAGTTGTGCACGCACCCGTTCATCACGCACATGGCTGTCGAGGCGGCGCAGGGCCGATTCGATCAGGGGCTTGGCTTTCAGATAGCCCGGCAGGAAATCTTCTCGATGTGTAAGCAGATAACCGCGCACGCTGGCGGCCGCTTCGGCGAGCAAGGTGTGCACAGTCTGGATATCGCCTTGCACCAGCAATACCCGGCGCACGTCTTCTTCGGCACGGGCAGTCTGGCGCTCGGTGATGTAGATCAACACCAGTGACAGCAACAGGATCACCAATGGCAGGGAAATCACCACCAAGGCCTTGCCCCGTAGCGGCAGGTCGGCCCAGCGTCCGGCATAAAACACCTTCATGGTGGGGTCACCAGGCCCAGAGCAATGCCACGCACCGCAGCCTGGGTTCGGTCAGCCGCCCCGAGTTTGCCGATGACCCGTTCGACGTGGGCTTTTGCCGTACCGGTGGTAATCCCCAGTTTCTCACCGATCAGGCGATTGCTCATGCCGTTGGCCACGAGCCCAAGTACCTGGCGTTCTCGTGCAGTGAGGTTTTCGGTGGGTGTACCGCCACTCGTATTACGTTCGGTCATGCGGCGTAGCAGGCGGGCGCTGACGGAACGATTGAGGGCTTCTTCACCGGCAGCGACGCGCTGCAGGGCGTCGATCACTTCGTCGCGGCTGGCGTCTTTGAGCAGGTAACCGACGGCGCCGGCACTCATGGCCGCCTCCAGATGGTCGGGGCTGTCGTCCATGGTGAAAATCACCACTTTCAGGGTCGGCAGGCGTTGCTGAAGCAGACGTGCAGCGCCCAGGCCGTTGAGCAACGGCATGCGGATGTCGAGGATCACTATATCCGGCAGCAACCGTTCGCACAGCTCGACGGCCTCCTGACCATCGCGGGCCTGACCGACCACTTCGAATTGCGGATGACCGGCCAGCAAGGCGACAAAACCGGTGCGCGTGACTTCATGATCATCAGCGAGCACGAGGCGTAGGAGGTGGGTCATTGGGGTGTTCCATCCAGGTTCACGGGCACGCCGACGTGCAGTTGGGTGCCGCCGTTGATTGCGCTGGTGCAGGTGAGGCGTCCACCCAACAGGCTGGCGCGTTCCTGCATGGTGGCCAGGCCCAGATGTCGAGTTTTGTCGGTATCGAGTTGGAGTTCGGGGGCAGCAAAGCCTTTGCCGTTATCTTTTACCCGCAGCCAGGCCTGACCGTCGTGCAGTTCCAACGCCAGTTGCACCTGTTTGGCGTGCGCATGTTTGAGGATATTGTTGATCGCTTCCTGGGCGATCCTGAACAAACCGATCTCCACCTGACTGGGAAAGCGCACCTCGCAACGCGTTAACCAATGCACGCTGATTCCGGCTTCGCGCAGCCGATCAGCTTCTTTATCGACCGCCTTGAGCAATCCGAAATCGTCGAGCACCGTCGGGCGCAGGCCGCTGATCAGTTGCCGGCCTTCAACCACGCAATGCTGGGCCAGTGCCAGAATTGCCTGCAAGTCTGCCCCGAGGGTGTCCGGCAGTGTCGGGCAGCGGCCGGCAAAACCTTGCAGCCGCTGGTGCAAGCCCGCGAGGGTTTGCGCCAGGCCGTCGTGCAGGTCATAAGCTACGTGCTTACGTTCGTCTTCTTGCGCACAAAACAATCGGTTGACCAGATCCGACAGAGTGCGATCCCGGGCTTTGAGCGTCGTCAGTAATCGGTCATTTTCAAGGTGCGCAGCCAGCAGGGTAGCGAGCAGTTGCATGGATTCGCTGTCTTCGTTGTCCGGCGCCCGCAGGCTCACGCTGTTGGCCAGCACCAGGGCGCCAAAGGCATTCCCGTCGCCACCGCGTAACGGCACCCGCAGCACATTGGGCAAGGATTCCCCCGGACGATCCTGCCAGTTCGGCGTGCGCATTGTACGGTCGGCGGCGATCTCCAGACTGTTCAGTCGATCACGGCAGCCATGCCGGGCGGTGGTGCTAACGTGTCCGTCGGCGTCCCACTCCAGCAGCATCCCGTGGTCCATCGCGAGGAAGGCGCAAGCCCGTGCCAATACTTGCTCGCGCATGGCGTCCGGGGCCAGCCGGGTCAACTCCTGCCCGGTATGTACCAACAGCCGCAGGCGCGCCGCGCGACTCTCCGATTGCCGATATTGGGTGCGGATGGCCAAGGCACTACCGGGGTCGTGTGGCAGGGTTTGCATGCTTGGGCTCCGGCGTTGGGGCAAGCGCCACGGGCGCAGGGAGGGTCATTAAACCTTGTTAACGGTACGGTGTGCCATCTGCCAAATGGCATAGCTAAATGATTCCGGTTGGCCGATGTCGGGTGGCTGGCGGGTTGGCAAAGTGTGCGCAACGACCACCACTGGAATATCGCAATGAAATTCAAAACCCCGACCATTGCCTTGCTTTTTGCCTTGAGCGCACCGTTTGTTCAAGCAGCGCAGACGTCTCCGTATGTCTACAACACTGTGGCCCAAGTGCCTGACGGCGTGAAGGACCGTGAGATTGCCGGTTTGTTTGACCGTTGGAACAGCATGTTGCAGACCGGTAACGCTCAATCGGTGGTCGACCTGTACGCGCCGGACGCGGTGCTGCAGCCAACCATGTCCAATCAGCTGCGCACCACGTCGGCTCAGATCAAGGACTACTTCGATCACTTCATAGCGCTCAAGCCTGTAGGCCAAATCAACTACCGCGACATCAGCCTGCTGGGCAGCAACGTGGCCGTGGACAGCGGCGTCTACACCTTCACCCTGACCGAGGCGACCGGCAAGACGCGTCAGGTGCAGGCGCGCTATACCTTTGTCTATGAACAGGTGGACGGCCATTGGAAGATTCTCAATCACCATTCTTCGGCGATGCCTGAAGCCTAGGAGCAATGAGACTCCGCGCGACGCGACCTTCAATGATCGACCTCACTGCTGCTCAGTTCGAGGTCCTTTTTATAGTTCAGTGTTCTGCGCATCGTTCCCCGCCAAATGCTCGCTGACCGCCCTGATCGCCTCCTGGACCCGCCGGGTAAAGCTGGAGTGATCACGGTGCATCATCACTAAACGATCAATGGCCCTGGTCATGGCCACGTATAGCACGCGTGTTTCATCTTCGTCATCTGCGCCGTTGATGGGTATGTCGTGCAGATAGGGGAGGATAACCAAGTCGAACGCCAGGCCTTCGCTGGAATGCATGCTGAAGATTTTGACTGTATCTGCATCATCGTAGAGTTTGCTGCGGTCTTGGGTGAGGCGCGTGGAGACAAACGGAATGCCAGCGTCCTTCAGGATTTTTTCAATGTGCTCGGCTTGAGCCCAATGTCGTTAAATAACGGCCATATCGTCCAGGATGCGCCCCTTGCGTTGTCATGGATCACGCGATGGCCTTCGCCGATGGACCGCGCCAACTGCTCCTGTTGTAAGTCCATCACCTTGATCAAGCTCGGCACCGGCTCTTCGTGAGCGTTGAACAGACCAAACTGACCCGGTGAGAGGTTTACTCGTACCTCCGGAAACAAGTGGTAGCGCACGCGGTCGATTTGCTCATCTGTGAGGTGGCAGGCGAACACCTGAGCAAACATCCTGATCAGGCGCGCCTCAAAGCCCTCGCTTTCTACCGCCTCAGTCATTTCATCTCGGCAGATGACTCGCTGTTCAGCCAGCACATTGGCAAGCCCGGCGCTCTCGAACTGCTTACGGGTGATCTCTGTCAGGACCACGCCCCAGCTGTAGGGCATCAGTAAGTTACGCTCGCGGATAGAACCTGTCGGCTGTTGCAATGCAGGATCATTTTGCAGCAACTTCACGGCCTCAAGGGTGTTGATCCGAGCCTGCGCTAACGGGTTGGCCACGGTTTTCAATTGACCTTCGACATGGATCCTGGCGTGCTCAGCGGTCATGCTTTCGATGGTTTCAACTTTCCAGTCCTTTACCTCCAGCACCAAAAACCCTCGTTGCGGATGCATCAGCACGAAGTCTGGCCGCAAGCCTTTAGGGCCCACAGGTGCATTGAACCAGCACAGCCAATCGTCCGACAGTTTCTTTTCCAGGCGTTCAGCCAGACGGCGCTCGCCCGCAGTATCAAACCGACAGATGTTGCGGGAGGGAAAATGTAGAGCCATGTCGTATGCCTCGATCATTTGCGTACTCGATATGATTCAGAGCGACGCAAAATAATAAGTTCGCAGCGTGACTGCGCTTATCAATCGCGGGACGGTCTGTCATGACCGATTTTTTGGCAATGGTGATTCAGGTGCGGATGGCGAGTCTGGCTTTTTGTCTTTGTCCTCGGCATCTATAGCCCTTTCATGCAGTTCGGATCGAGCGATCGAGATGTGCTTGGGTGCCTGGATGCCTAAAGAGACATGACTGCCTATAACGTCAATCACCTTGATCTGAATTTCGTCGTCGATACGTAAGCGTTCGCCGGTCCTCCTAGTGATAAGTAGCAATGGCAGCACCTTTCAAATTGGGGTGAATGTTCGGGCCATTAATTCCATGCATTGTCCGAAATTCATGTAGGAAATTTCCTGCGCTGCGATTGATTGGGTATCTCAGTGAAACCGCCCGGACGGAGCGCTGCCGAAGTGCGGAATGGCATTGGCGCCGTTTGTTCTGCCAATAGAACTCGACAAGTTTCAGCAAGGTTCTCGCCAGTGGTTTTTCACTTCAACACAGTGACGCTGGAACCCTTTATCGGGCTCAACTACGTCCACGTTGAAACCAAAGCATTTTCAGAGAAGGAAAACCTCTTCGCCCTCAGTGGCAAAAAAAGCCGCATGGACGTGACCTCGGCCCGACTCGGTGCACGCGTGAGCGCTGTTCATCCTCTGGCCAATGGCATGGCCGTGCGTCTGAATGGTAGCGCCGGGCTGCAACACGCATTCACGGAGAAAGCCACGCACACTCGTCTGAAGCTGCAGTCCCAAGGAGACTTCGTGAATATTTCCGGCTTGCCCGTGCAGCAGGACACGGCTCAGTTGGCGTTCAGCGCTACGTTGGATTTGACGCCGGCCTTTTCCGTGGGGCTGAGGTACACAGGCGAAATAGGTAAGCGCTTTCACGACGAGAGCACCTCTGCCATAGCTTCATGGACGTTCTAGGAACAATCAGGCCACAGGGCACTGCGGTTAGCTGATGGCCGCAGGAGTTATGAAATGATTGGCTGCGGCCCGGACTCAAGTAGGCCGCCACCACACCCGGCCGCCAATAAACGATAGTTCAAGTTATTTCCGCTCGCAGGCTTAGGGCCGATTCGATCCCCTACATGCTAACTGCGGCAGTATCATCAGCTTTATCAACGGCCAGATTTGCACGGAGGATGGCCAGGAACCTCAACTAAATGGCCGGTCACTTTGTGAGGAACGCCGGGATAAATATTAAAACCGGGCTCCGATTTTCCATCGACGTGCAAGCTATTTATTGAATGGCGCACCGTCCCGCTTGCAATCAGTTCAGCTCCGTCTGAGACACAGACTACCTTCAGGGTGTCAGTTTCAGTGGTTGGTAACTGGCGAACGAGCGCACTGAAGCTAAGGTTAATGATTACACCTTTGAATTTTTCTGGCCCGTTCTCTTCCCGAGGTCGTATGACTGGTTTGATGTCCAACCGATATACTGTTTCTGCTTCAACTGCTCTGACAGGTTTGAGTACGATTTTTTTACTCTGCCCTGGGGCCAACGTAACCTGGAAGGGGAATGCGTAGAGTGCAGGTTGCGCTATGTCAGCAACCGCCTCAAGTGTTTCTTCCTCTATGCGCACGCCAGGGTTCTTTAGCAGACGTAAGGAAATGGACACGTATTCAGCGCGGTCCCCACTATTAATAATATGGACACTCAAAGGAACATTGCGTATCTGAACTTCCTTGGGGAAAATATCGATTGTGGCATCAGCGCGTTGGGAGGCAAATGAACCGGCCACGCAAAGAACCAGCGCCGGAATAAAACGCGAGTGTGGTAAGCGATTCACGGAACTTTGACCACGGGTTCGAAGGTCAGGGAGAGCACTCCTGTATATACTCCGATAGTGCCTGTGAGCGCGCCTTCGGGCGGGTAGGCTGAAACAGAAAAATTATAGTAGCCGAGAGAGTCTTCTCCCTGTCCAGTCGAAGCAGGGTTATGAAACACTGTGCTTTGCTCAATCATCAACCGCTTGTTGACTCCACCTTCGTTACCCAATGTTACGGTAGGATTTCGAAAAGCGAGCATTGGGTTTTTTGTATGCTGAATGCGCACGGGGTCATCTAGACGAACCTGGAATTCGCCACTGCTGGACAACACGCGTATGCGTGCCTCGACTTGATATGGAGCATCCCTGTCCCCCATTTGTTGTAGCTCCAGGCCTTGGTCGAACCAGGAGCCTTTATCATCTGTAACAATTAATAAGTCAGGATGAGTGACGCTAGCACTAATCCAAGTCCTTGTATTGCCCTTTAGTACCACCTCAGCAAATGTATGGCTGGACGCTAGGGTAGTTAACAATGTGATGCTGGCGATAAATTTTTTTTTCATGGTCGTTATGGTTTGGTGGTTACGTTAAAGTTAAGGATGTCAAAGTAGCTACCCTCTAGCTGAGACTTTGAAATATTTGTTCTGATAGTCGGTGAGAAGCAGGTACGCCCGCTGGAGTCGAGAGTAATAGTATTTCTCGTATTGTTAGGGATCTTTAGTGGTTTGTTTTTTCCGTCGTTGAGAATCAAGCTGTAAGGGAAGCTACTTAAATTCGTAAGATGTCTTAATCGGTAGTTATTGTCGATAAGTCCGTGGGTGTTGGAAGCATTTATAACAAATTTTTGCCCTATGGTCTCAGCGCTATTATAAGTAAAGCAAAGTTGGTCTTTAGTGTTGCCAAGTGTTTTTTCGGCAATGCCAGGTTGTAATTCGCCAAAGTTCCATGATGGTACACTGACGTTCAGGGTGATATCCTGAGGGGGTGGGGTTTCTGGGTTAATTATCCTGCAGGAACCGGCGGGGCCATCGGTTTGGGGAATGTAAACTGCGCCTTTTGCATCAAAATAAGTTTCTTGATTCACTTGGGGTGTGCTTGCATAGTTTGCTGTCCTAATTGCGATACCTGGCCAATCAGAGACGCTGTATTTGGGAAGGCGTACTCTGATTTCAGCATCAAATGCATCGTGATTAGTCCAGGTGTAGTGGCCCGAAATATATATTTGGGTATTGAATGATGGATAGTGAAAGGCAGCACTGATGTCGTTAATATAGACAGTGGCATCGTATGTGTTTGAGGGGGTTCCATCTTTGCCATAAGTATATACAGCTATTGCCCGGCTATAAAAGCTATGACGCGAGGACGAATTTTCACCAGGTTTGACTTGGTTGAATGGAACGGTGACGTAAAAATTCAATTGACCATCGCCAGTGTCTTGAAACCGACAATTGCGGTATTCACCTGAGACATTTCCGGTCGGCTGATCCATCGCGCTTACGATTGGGCAAGAAACAAAGATAGCAGCTATGTATAAAGTCATTGGCAACTTTGATTTCATTGCTTTGTAGGGGGTGGTATTCAATGGTTAGCATTTCCTGGTGCGTAATATAATGTATTTTCTACACGGAAGTGTTGGCATGTGTCTGCGGAGTTTTAATCTGTAGCCTCTATGTTTTGTCTGGTGGTAACTAATTCCTTCGGTCGTTTTTTTTGGTAAATGACTGCTCCGTATCCAACTTTAAAAAATATTGGAGTGGCATTTTTAGTGGGCTCGCCTTCTACAACCAGATGCTCGCTTGGTCGAAAGGTAATGCGCCAGATATGGTCTTGCTCAACCTGCTGGATAATTTTTATATTTAATTTATATCTTTGTCCCGGAGCAATGGTTATGCGGTTCGGAGTCACCAATAAACTCGGTTTTTTAACCTGTGAAATAGGCACTAAGCGCTCGGGTAATTCACCAGGGTTAGTCAGCAAAGCTTGATCCACCTGTAAATATAATGGTGTGTCCCCAACGTTTTCTGCAAACAACTCTCCGGCGGGATGTCCGGGCAGCAGAGACAGTTCGTTGCTTGATAGTTTAAGTATTCCGGTGGCCGTGCTTGAGGCCGAATATATGGCTGCAAAAAATCCAAGCATCTGCAGGTGTGAACGTTTTTTCATGGGCATACCAGCGATTGTGGCTGATCTTCAACGCTCAGATTTATTCGAGAACTTTTGAAGTGTCGTGGTACACCAGGAAATACCGCTATGGTTTGCTCCGATACGCTCTCTCCTACAACAACGCGGGTGAATAATTGCCGTACATTTCCGTTATTAACCAGCGTAAGGCCACCCTTTTCGCAACGGTATGTCCAGGCCACGTGTTGATTTTTGGGGGAGGGCATATGTCGAATAAGCACCCCGTAACCGATAGAGACTGACATCGGTGCGGTAATCTTGTCCTGTGGCGCGTCTTCAACTCGCAATGAGCGTACTGGCACTATGTAAAGTCGATAGAGCGACTCTTGATCGGGTTCGACAAGAGATTTCAGTGTGACCACGCGAGTTTGATTTGGGCCTAAGGATAATTTGTCCGGGCTGGAAATCAGTTCAGGATGAGCCAGCTCTGCTAACGCCACTTTTTTTTCAGGAGCCAATCCGGGGTTTATGACTTTTTGGAGATTGATGGATAGATACAGCGTGCTGTCACCCATGTTGCGTAGTTTGACTTTCTGCTCGTGGCTGTTGAAGACCTTGGTGCTGGCAGGCATAACCATTAACTCTCCTTCAGCCAAGGCAAGGTTTGAGGTGAAATAAAAAAATACAAAAAATGGTGTCAGTAATGTTCGAATTTTCAAGGGAAGACCTGTGAGTAAAAGTTTGCATTTAAAGGCAGTGGTAGTAGCTGCCGGTGGTTGTAGTGAGGTCGCAGGTATAGCGACGCCCCATCTGCGTCACACTGATTTTGGTCAATAACGACTTGCTGAAAATGGAAAATAAACCATTCTGGTAGACGGTATCGCCGGTCTCTAATATTGTGCCGCTAATTGGCTTCCCTCCAGCATCAATCAGAAAACCACTATAGATCATGCTGATTTTTACATTCGCCTCTGAACTGTAGACTTGGCCTGGATGTGAGCGAGTAATATTCGCCGGCACTTCGATGTTCATGTCCATATCGAGGCTTTCGCTGATGACTCGGGCAAACGGAAGGTCGCTGTAGCTGCTAAGAGGGATCGCATACAGGCTATTTCCAGCCACGGGGTAACCCTCAACTTGAAAGCCATAGTCGGTATTGTTTACTTCCGGGGTTTTAAGCAGCATGGAAGCCCCGCTGTTGCTATAACGGCCAAAAGCGAGCCCTTGAGAATTGGCAGCAAACATACCCCTGTAGTTAGCATCAATGTTGCTATTGTCGTTGTCGTGTCCAATATTGACAGAGGCTTCGCCACGGGTACCAGAACGGCTGCCATACATATTGATACTGTTGCGATCGTTGATGTGGTTGGCTGTCACGCCTGCAGTTGTAATGCCATAGGTGTCTTGAAAGTCCTTGCGATAGTCTCCACTTAATTGAGTTTTTCCTCCAGAATATGTCGAGCTGACGGAAGATTGGGAGTTGTCCAGGGTCCAAGTCGTATTAATGTATATGCCGAAGTCATTGCCACTTTGCTGGTAACCGCCTTTTTGTAGCCCCACTGAAAAGGTCGACCATAAGCCATTGGGGCGGTAGTTCCACCGCGCTTCAAGCTGTTGTGACTCGCCGCTCAGGTATTTCTGGTAATTGTAAGCCAGCGTGATGCCTCCCAGGATATTGCTGTAACTAATACTCGAACTTGGGGACCCTTGATAGAATTGAGAAATGTTGTTGTTCTGGTATCGGCTTACCATAAGATTACCTAGTTTCTCATGACTGACCAAAACACTGGCGTAACCGCCTGTTGCGCGCTCACCGCTGAGCAGGCCCACCGTTGGCGTGAACTGAGTTTCCCCGACTTGGCTTGGCCGAGTGATATTAATTTCGCCGGCATTGCGGTGTCGGTTTCCGCTTATCACAGAGGCATTCAAAAAAAACTGACGCAAGTTTCGGCTCACGCCACCTTCGAGTAAGCTACCACCTTCAGTCATGTCTTCTCCGACCGTCAGATGCCAGGCATTTCCACCACTACCGACAAAATCCAGGTTGTTTATCTCTTGAGTAACCTCACTGATCTGATTCCCGTTCCGGTCCACCAGTTTTAGCTGTACTGAATAGTACCCGCCCGGCAAGTCAGCCAGGTTTATCTGATTTCGTCCTAAAGTCGCGGGTCGTTTGAGGATCAGACGCCCGTTTCGGTAGAATTCATAGTTGCCCTCTGTCGTCGAGTAAAGCAACAGCGTATTAATATTTCGATTCGCTTGTAGATGGTTTTGGCTACCCAGGGTTATGAATTTATCAAAACTTGGAGATAATAAAGTATTGACTGACCCCGACGTGTAGTCGAGGCTGTTCTGTTTGCCAGCACGCAAATAAGTATTTGATAAGTTTTTCTGAAAATAAAAGGATGAAATGTCCTGGTTGCTACGACTGTAGTTTCGGGTGCTTTGGCGGCCAGCATACCAACTCATATAACCGAAACTCTGACCGGGCATGCCCAAAAAGGTATTGCCATTTATATTCATGGCGCGGTAGCCTTCGGTAGAGGCTCGCAAGTCGACGGATTGGTTGTTTACTAATCCCCACGCAGTATTTGGAACAATAACGTCCTCTTGGGTATCTCGGATGGCTACGGTACGCTTGATTTTGTCTACGGTGATGTAATGGTCCATGAGTTTTAGGTCGCAGCCACTTTTGCATTGACTGTAGTTAAGTTTGCTCAATACTTGTCGTATAGTAGAGATGTCTTGTAGAGAAATGCCGTTCTCATGATATTTTTCCGCGTCAAATATTAATGTCTTTTCTGAAGGTTCAAAGGCCATCACTCCGGGAAGCGTTCGACCATTGTAAGTCGCAACATAGCTTGCGCTAGTGTCCATTTCCACTTCGCTGAAGCCTTCAGGTATGCCATAGGAGAATTTAACTTCGGCACTCGATGAGCCGGATTTTAAAAATAGCGCACTTAGCAATAATGTTGTGACCAAATGCTGGCGCCTACAAGCAGAGAGGCCTTTCATTTCTTAATAGAGCACCAAGGAAAGGAAAGCCTCGAGTATCTCAAGGCTTTCTAGCGGTAAGTTATAATTAGGGGATTATGGGCCTGTAGCTGCAACGGGTTCGAATACCATGACCAGATCACCACTGTAACTACCGTTGGTGCTCAACTGGCCATTTTGGACGGGGGCGTCGACTTTTATGTTAAGGTCGTGAATTTCATCAAAGCCGCCGTTGCCGGCAGTGATTTGAGTGATTTTTTGCGAGTTCCCGAAGGAAACGGGGACTTCACCTTGGCCACTACCGATGGTGACTTCTGGATTAGTCATCTCATAGTTTCCGTTGCTCATTTTTAATGGTTGAGCCAAAGAAACATTGAATTCGGAGTTCTTGCTCCATACACGTACTGGTAGAGTTTTGCTGAATTTCTTCTGCTGGTAATCATCTGCGTCCAGTTCTTCTGTGCTATACCATGTCGAACCATCAGGCTTGGACACGAAAATCGCATCATTGATCTGCGCAGTCAGCGTGATCTTCTTGGATACTGAATCCTTAGGGGCGGCAGCATGGGCGGCGCTGATGAGTGAGGTTGCAATGCCAATGGCGAGGACGAGTTTACTGAATTTCATCTTTGGCTCTTCTATATTTTAAAAAAGTAACTGTTGGTGACTCATCTGCAGTGACGCATGAGTTGAGTTCACGGACAAACTATACTTCTTATTAAAAAGCGGAGGGGAGAGCGCTATTCTTGCGTTTCGACCGGAAATTTCTTGTTTTTTGGCTGGAGGGATCTTGGGTCGAGCGCTCAGTCAGGATCATTATATTAAAGTCAGCCGGGTCTACTCTTGTGCTGACGAGTCCAGCCAAGTCATTGGTGAGATCAATAGGAAGTTTGCGTGTGTTCGCGTAGCTGTGGTGGAGGCGTTGGATCATGATGGGAGGAAAGAGGCGTTTAAAGAAGATTACTTGCCTGCTCCCCTCGTATTTATCACTTCAAGTTGCAGATCAGCGTCTGGAAGCGCTGATACAGCTTTATCTTCCAGCTATCAAATTCTTCAAGCGACATAGGCTTGGCACACAAGTAACCCTGGCCCACCCGAGCGCCCATGTCGACCAGGAGATTGCGTTGTGAGAGTGTCTCGATACCTTCCACCACTGCCTCCATACCTAACGCATTAGCTAATGCCAGCGCATTGCGAACAACCGCCCGATGGCGCTCTGAACTGTCAACCGACCCAATGAAGTCTCTGGGCAGTTTGATTTCATGGAACACCACCTTGCACAGTCTCAGCAGTGATGAATAACCCGTCCCGAAGTCATCGATTGACAGGCGAATGCCCAGGCGGCTCAGGCGGTTGAGTTGCTCAATGTGCGCATCGGAAAGGTCGGCAGGGCCGTCTTCGGTAATCTCAAAAGTCAGTGACGAACGTCTTACGGGATGCTCGAGTAACCGTGTTTCCAATCGCTCGACAAGCTTGCTGCTGTTTAATTGGCTGAGTGACAGGTTAAACGCAAGTTTGAGAGACCGCCCCATGCGGTGAAGCTGGAGCTGGTAAGCCAGCCCTTGCTCCAGGAGTGCAAATAACAAGTCGTCGAGCCAGCGCTCCTGCTTAATGAGCGGGAGGAAGTGTGCAGGGCCAAGTACGCCGTGCAGTGGATGGTGCCAGCGCGCGAGCACTTCCGCGGCATTGACCTCTCCGGTGTGAAGGTCGAATTTGGGTTGTAGATATGCACGAAACTCTCGCAGCCAAAGGCCCAGTTGCACATCTTTCGCGCTGGACAGTTGAGCGGGGGGTGCTAATTCGTCAGGGCAGTCCGATTGCCTGGGTAAAATCTCCTTTGTTCGGGGAAGCAAGCTCGATAGAAACGAGCTTGAAGCGCTGTAGTGCATGAGGGCCAAGCCTGGTGTTAGTACTCGCAAAGCTTATGGGAATCCTCTTTGGCATTGCTAAAGAAGCATCTGTCGTTCGGGCGCGCTTTTTCCTGAGTTTTACCGAGATTTTTCTTGGTGGCTGATGGGTGGTCATTCCGGTCGTAGCGACTGACTGATTGTTTCCAGTAGCTGGATCAGCTCCGTCACAGCCTCGACGGTTTCATCGGATATCACGCCTTCAGCGCACATGTCTTCGACCTCATTGCAGTGGTCGAGCAGCCTTGCGTGATTGAGCATGTAAGCCGTGCCCTTGAGCTTGTGTGAGATGCGTTTGATTTGAGCCAGGTCCCCTGTATCAAGGGCCTGCTTCAAGGCCAAGGATTCATCGGTATTACTCGCGGCTACCTGCTCGACCAAGTCTTGTCGGATGTTGTTCATCGCTGAGGAGGCTTGGTTGAGGTTCTCGGCGTCGATGTCGAGCATGGGAATCCAGCGGTTCAGCACGGCCAGCGTGATCGGCTTGGCCAGTGAGTGATCCATACCCGAGGCCAGAGCGCGCTCATGCGCTTCGGGCTGGGCATCGGCCGTCAGCCCAATGATCAAACATGGGCGGATACCTTGAGCTTGCTCCATTGCACGGATGTTTCTGGTCATCTCGTGGCCGCTCAGCTCCGGCATGTTACTGTCGGTGATCACGACATCAACAGCGTGCTCTTGCCACATAGCCAAGCCTTCCAGGCCGTTACTGGCGGTCAGCGCGTGGTGCCCAAGATAGGAGATCTGCTGGTAGAGCAAATACTGGCTAGGTAGATGATCTTCGATTATCAACACGGTCAGGGGCTCATCACTGTCGGCTTTCACGGGCTTGCAGGCGTTGTCTTCACAGACTGCGCGCTCTGAGCTGACGCGCTCGAGTTCGACACTGAGCGTTATGCGGGTCCCGGCCCCCGGGGTACTTTGAGCGTCCAGGCTTGCGCCCATTAATTCGCTGATTTCCTTGCAAATTGCCAGGCCCAGACCTGCGCCGGCATTAGGGTCGCTGACGGCAGCGTTCGTCACGAAGAATGGTTTGAAAATTTGATCGATTTGCTCGGCGGGAATGCCTGCGCCGGTATCGGTAACGCTGATCTGAAAGTGCAGGCGTGTATCGCTCGTCGGTTTTACCTGGCAGCGAACCTCGATACTTCCACGCTCAGTGAATTTGATTGCGTTGCTTAAAAGATTGGACAAGATTTGTTTGATTTTTAGCCCGTCGACCCAAACCCATTCCGCCGACAGCGGGGCGATATCGAGCCGCAGATCTAACTGCTTCTGCCGCGCCAAGCCTGAGAACACATGGCTTGTCGACTCCAGAAGCGTATTGATCCGGTTGGGCTCTGGAACTAAGCTGATTTTTCCAGATTCAATCCGCGATATGTCGAGAATGTCACCAATGAGGGCCAGCAAACCGGTTGCTGACTCGTACGCGATGTGTACCGACTGTGTGTTTAACTCGGCTTTGTTTTTGCGAGTAAGCACCAGTTCCAGCATGCCGATGATCGCATTGAGCGGCGTGCGAATTTCATGGCTCATCGTAGCCAGGAACACTGATTTGCTTCGGCTGGCTGTCTCAGCCGCTTCCTTGGCTACCTGCAGTTCATCCAGCAATATCTGCCGTTGCTTCAAGTTCTGGCGTTTGTGCAGAATGCGGCGGCGCTGCGTCACGATCCACAACCCGGCGATCACTAGTAGTGCGCCCAGAATTTCAAACGATCGCCAGATGTAAGCGGCTATCCCCTCCCAGTATTTTTCATCGGTTGCCGAGTTGGCACGCCAGCGACCGTGAATCTGCACGAACTCCCGCGGGGGGATTTCAGCCATCACTCTATCGACTATAGAGATCAGCTGTGGATGATGCTTGGAAGTAGCAAACACAACGCTGGCGTTGGGGATATTAACAAGGCCTCCAACTTTCAGACTGCTCTCGAATTTGTACGAAAGGTAGTAGCGTATGACGCTCGCGGGAGCGAGGACGATATCCACGTCGCCATCACGAGCAAGCTTGAAGGCTTCACCCAATGTGTCGGTTTCCTGGATACGTACATGGGGGTATTGTCGGGCGAGGATCGGGGACAAAAGATAGCCTTTCGCCACTGCCACTGTTGCCGTGCTTTGGTCATTCAGGACTGTCTGGTGGTCCTTGCGCGTGGCAAAAAGGTAAGCATTAGCCCCCACCGGGCGGCTGCGCAGGTACCGTAAAGGTGCGTGACTGGCCTCTGTGAGAATGCCGAGGTCTGCCTTGCCATTCGCCAGTAGGGTATCAACCTCACCCAATGAGCTCACACGGATGATCTGGAACTGAATGCCTGACTTGCGGCGAATAATTTCCAGCAAGTCAGAGGCAATTCCGTTCAAGCGACCATCGCTGTCGAAAAAGGCGTAGGGTGCCAAATCCTCGCTTATTGCCAATTTCACAGTCTGGGTGGTGTCCAGCCAAGTGCGCTCGGAATCGGTAAGACGGTCGCGAAAACCGTACCCATCACATCGCTGGTTATCACCCCAGAAATATTGGGCGTCAGCCAGTTGGCAGCGCGTTAACCCGCCTAGTGCGCGTTCGAACAGGCCAGCCAGCACCGGGTTATCGGGGGCAATCGCAAAGCCGATTTTGATCTCTGGCTGCGGTGTGCGCTGGCTGACGCCTACTCTCGTGCTGAACAACTGGCTGGATAGAGAGTAGGTGGAGGCAGGATCGCCAAGGTAGGCGTCATTAGTGCCCCTCAACACTGACGTCATTGCCGCCAACGATGAAGGGTATGAAGTGAATGTGCCTTGACCTCCGTTGCTTTTGTACAGTGCAAGGGCAATATCATTGGCCACAGCGATCTTTAGGCCGGAACCCAGCGCGTTGTTTTCGCTACGGTCGCCACTTTCGGTAAACAGGGTCAGGTGTGTCACTGCATAGGGGGGCGTCAAAAGTGCATCGGTACGCCTGGTATTCAGGATTGTCGCGTACGCAACCAGATCGATTTTCCCCTCGCGCAGCGCACAAAAGACCTCCTCACTCGAGTCGAACGGCCTGACCTTGATAGGCACTCCCAACTCACGCTGCAGTGCCACGAGATAATCCGCTGTAAGTCCTTCAAAAGTCGAGTGGTCGTTGATGATCCGGTAGGGCGGCAAGGATTCAATGCTCACGCCGACGATTAATGCATGCTTGCGCTTGAGCCAGGCCCGTTCTTGCTCGTCGAGCTGGATTTTCACGGCGTTAAGCGCTTGTCGCGCCTTAGGCTGAAGATCACCGGTTTCGGCAAAAACCTGACTGCAAGTCCCGAACATCAGCACAAAGAGGAGGGCACTAATTTGGGGAAATATCGTCTTCACGAACGCAGGCTCAGATGAGGTTATGTTGTTTGGCGATGTTAGCCAGCTCCACTACCGAGGTGACGTTTAGCTTCATGAGAATGTTGATTTTATGGCCGCTGATCGTTTTGGTGCTGAGGTTGAGTTTCTGTGCAATGTCACGGTTGGAAAAACCTTCAGCCAGCAACCGCATCACATGCATTTCGCGATTTGTAAGATTTTCCAAGGCGCCAGTTTCCCCTGCTACAGAGGTCCCTGAAAAAAAAGGCATGACATCCCTTGGAAAGAGCACATAGCCGTCAGCGACCGTTTCGATCGCCTTGAGCAGTTGGACCATGGGCTCGCTCTTGCTGACAAACCCGCTGGCACCGGCCTGAAAGCACCGGCTGGCAAAGGTATCTTTGGTCTGTGATGTGTAGACGAGCACTCGGGTTTCAAGTTTTTCCCGCACGATACGTTTCAACACCGTCAGGCCGTCCACTTTTTCGAGGCCAATGTCGAGAATTACCACGTTTGGCTTCAACGACTCGATCAATTGGACGGCGTCGGCTCCATCGGAGGTCTCGCCTATTATCTGGAATCCGATGGACTCAAGGGCTACGCGAATACCGTGACGAACCATTGGGTGATCATCGACGATCAGTACTTTTTTTCTCATTTTTCAGTTGTTTAGCCTTATGGAATGCAGAAGGGGATTCAGGAGTTCGCCGCGCTGTTTCCATGCGACTCGGTACTGACCTGGTTGAGTATGGTTGAATTTTTTACGTCAACAGTCTGTTTATCGTAGTGAGCCATTATTGCAGACCCGGTATGTGCTCAGCTCCAAGTTTTGCGCTCTACAACGGGGCGAAATTTCTTGCCGGAAATCGAGAAAAATCTTGCTTTCTTTGTGAGTAGTACGGTTTTTGAATTCCAAGAAAAACCAAGAAAATGCCGAGATTTATCCCGTAGGCCCATCGACGACAAAGGGGTAATTTGGCGCTTTTCGAGGAGCAAGCCGTGCATACCGGATCGGGGCGAATTCTTATCATCAGCAAGAATCCCAGCACGCTTTTTGCCTATGCC
The DNA here is from genome assembly GCF_023127895.1 of Pseudomonas sp. NCIMB 10586. Taxonomy (NCBI): domain Bacteria; kingdom Pseudomonadati; phylum Pseudomonadota; class Gammaproteobacteria; order Pseudomonadales; family Pseudomonadaceae; genus Pseudomonas; species Pseudomonas sp. NCIMB 10586. The sequence goes on along the minus strand of NZ_SPKQ01000031.1, from coordinate 28,182 downwards.
CGCACGCTCAATGATCTGGGGTATTTCTTACTCTGCTTGTGCAACAACGTCAGTGAGGTGGTCGATGCTCTGGAAGGGGGCAAGCACTTCGAATACTTGGTGTATGACGCATTTGACCTGCCTAACGATGCAGAGAACTTAAAATTGTTTACCCGATACCGCGCGATCTTATCGGTTGTTGCGATTGCCGACGTAAATTCTCAACAGCGTCAAAACCTGGTTCTCTGGGCGAAAGCTCATGACATTCCCCTTCGAGGGGTACTGCAAACACCTCTGCGTCCGTTGGAGCTTTATGCGTTGATAGGATGTGGTCGCAATGGCTCATTGCTCAATTTACTACTGGGCGCCTGAAATTCTTATACTTGATCAAGAGAAAATTATGACACTTGCAATGGCTGGTTTGAATGACGAAACGCCGATGGATGACACTTTGTCGTTTCAAAAAACAGCACGGAGCCGACGGTCTTTCCGTGGTTTTTTAAACACCCCTGTACCTGATCACATCCTTCAAGAAGTTCTGAAAGACGCCCAGTGTGCGCCTTCCAACTGCAATACCCAGCCGTGGAACGTGCATATAGTCAGTGGCCAGAAATTAGTAGAGCTGTCGCAGGTTCTTCATGCGAAAAATGCAGTTGGCGAATTCACTCCTGACTTTTCATTCGATATGGACGCTTTCTACGGCATTTATGCGGATCGTAAGAACGCGCAGGGCAAAGTCTATTACGAGGCGATGAACATCACGCGCGAGGATGAGGCGGGGCGCCGTCAAGCAACAGCCTTGAATTTTTCCTTTTTCAACGCACCCCAGGCGGTCTTTTTATTTATGCCGGTTTTTGGTGACAGTGTCCGGACGGCCGGAGATATTGGTATGTATGGTCAAACCTTTCTCTTATCGCTTGCCGCTCGGGGCTTAGGCGGTATCCCGCAAACCTCCCTCGGTTTTTTCGCAAAGGCGATCAGGGAGGTGCTCGGTATTTCTGACGAAATGAAAATGCTGTTTGGAATGTCGTTTGGTTACCCGGATGAGAGTGCGCCCGGCAATCAGGCACCTACTGATCGTGCGCCAATTACCGACAGCGTTACCTTCCATCGCTGAAGAATCGTATTTTTCAACTCTTTCAGTGGGTATGTGACGCAGATTTAAAAAATGGAAAATGTATGGGGAGGTCATGGTAAGCGTTCCGAGACAACACATTGCAAATCTCAGCATTCCGGTGGTAGGTGCCGACTGCTTAAGCGGTCGAGTTCACCGGGAATGCTGGACTCACTATGCGCCAACGAACTTCTTGAGTTTGTTAGGCTTTTACATACACCCATGCGGTCAACGCGGAGACGAGCCCCACTGCAACACGCTTGTAGTCGGAAATCTCGTAGGCATCCGCTGCACGTAGCTCTTGTGGAGTGATCTGGAAGACCATACCTGAAACAGTCTCCTCAGGGTTTACACTTGGGATGACAATCGGGTGGTGTGTTTTCCCGCTAGTGGCAAGCGCCTCTGGGTCAGTAATTTCAACGTAGGACTCTTTGTAGCCGGCCATGTGATCAGGCTGCCCAACTAGCGCTCGGCCAAAGTTGGCTAACTGGACGGCCTTGTCCTGCAAGGTGCCATAAGAAAACAGCAAAACTTTAAAATCCTGATGCAACGTCATATTCCTTCCTTTAGGTTATCCATCACAAAGGTAAAATATTAGCTTGGTTAGGACGCTAAATACCTCCCCTAGTCGCTGCCACGTCTGTTGCGTGACCAGCCACCTTATATACGTCTACGCAAAATCACTGCGCACTTAGCGCCGGATTGGCAACCGCCGGCTGCATCCGTTGCGCAAAATGAGCCAGAACAAGGCACTAGGCTCACAGTGATCGAGTTGTTTCGGCATGGTTATGCGCGTCCGACTTTGCTGATCTGGTCGACGTTTTTCGTTAGCCTGATTCTGGTGTATTTCATGATCAGTTGGTTACCTTCACTGTTGCTTGAGAGTGGCATGAAGTTGAGTGAGGCAAACTTGGTGACTTCGGTATTCCTGTTCGCCGGTACCTTCGGGGCGGTCTGTCTGGCTTGGCTCGCCGACCGCTTGCAACACAAGGTGCGTCTGTTCTCGGCCGTGTTTGTCGGTGGTGCGGCTCGGCCAGCACCATGAAAACCCGCGTTACCTGTGGGGCTTGGCTTTCGTAGCTGGTTTTTTCATTGTTGGCGGTCAACTGGCGCTCAACGCTTTTACCAACAACTTCTATCCGTCCCACGTACGTGCCACCGGAGCAGGCTGGGCGCTGGGTGTTGGTCGCTTTGGTTCAGTCTTGGGTCCGCTGTTCGGCGCCATGTTGTTGGCGATGCATATTGCAGTTCCGCAGATTTTCTTCTACTGCGCGATTCCTGCCGCCTGGTCGGTCATTCAGGTGCGTCTGCCAGCGCCAGTGCCCTCGGCAGATTCAGAGCGTTCTGACGATGCGAATGTGACGCTTGATTTGTCAGCGTCAACCGCGAAGTCTCATAGACAGATGCGCACGTTATAAATCGAGCACAAGAACGGCAGACTTGCTGCGTGAAACGCAGGGATATATGACGCTGTGGGTCGCACGTTCACGCTCCGACAGCACGTAGTCGCGATGATCGATTTCACCAGAGATGACTGCTGTAGAACACACGCCGCACTCTCCGCGCTTGCAATCGAACATAGGGTCGCAGCCTTGCTCAATGAGTACCTCGAGAATGCTCTTATCCGCCGGGATGTGGAGCGTGCGATCACTGGCGGCCAATACTACGTCAAAGGCGCTATCGCCCTCGGTAGCAGCAGGGGGAGAAAAAAGTTCGAAGTTCAGTCGCCCGTGAGCCCAGCCGCGCCGCTCGGCTTCTACGATCATGCCGTCGATTAGGGCGCCAGGGCCGCAGATATGAATGTCGTCGTCATTGGTGAATTCGTCGAACAAGGCCCTCAGGTCAACCGGGGCTCCAGCCTCGCTATCGGCGTGCACGTGCAAATGCTCGCCCAGCAGGGTTTGCAATTCATTGATGAGAGCCATGGAGGCCCGCTCGCGTCCGGCATAAAGCATTTTGACATCATGTCCGTGAAACTTGCAGGCTGCCGCCATGCTTGTCAGCGGTGTTACGCCTATTCCGCCTGCGATCAGGTATACGCGTTTACCGGTGCTACGCATGGGAAAGTCGTTTCGTGGTGCGGTGATGTCGATGATGTCACCGACATTCAAGCCCTCGTGCAGGTAGCGCGAGCCACCACGGCCCTTCGCGTCGAGACGAATGGCAATCAGGTAGGACTCGGGTGGGGTAGTCAGGCGGTCCCTGTGTTCGAGCTCGATCAACGAATACTGTCGCCACTCCTTTTGCGAGTCTTGCAGTTGTACTGAAACGCCAATATGCGCCCCCGGCGTAAAGTCCGGCAGTTGCTGAGTAGGTGCACAGGCGCGCAGCCGAAGCATGCGTACACCCGTCGCAAGGATCGTCGCCTCGGATACCTGCACGTACAAAGTCTGCTCATTCTTCATTGGCTGCATAGTCATCAAGTCCTGTTTCTAAATGCCGAACGTGTGCTCATCCGTGAAGGGGCAACGAAAGGCGTGCTCACTCGCGTAATTCCCACCCTCTGTATGACTGCCAGTACCACCTTATGGCGACGGAGAGCGTCATGGGCATGCGAAAGAAGTCTAGGTAGCACTGAAGGTGGGGTATATCCGGAAATCGCAATTTTTGCGGTGTGCTTATCCGTTTATGGCGCGGATCAATGCTCTGGGGCGCGGCATGTAAATTAAGAGGCAGCGTGGATCAGGGGCGGCGCTGGCCGTGGTGTCGTCTGTAAAAATTTGAATATTTTATAAAAAATCATGTCTATGAATGATGTGGCGACCCTTTCGAATTTATTTTTGTATATTAAGTCATTGATATATATAGGTTTTGTATTTTTTTCAATTTTTTGTGTGACGTTGAAGTTGATTAAATTTATTTCATTTTATAAAGTTTTTCCGTCGGGACTAATAAGGATGTAGCTATGGCTGACCAGAAATATGATGCGCATCGCGAGACGGTTGCAGGGCGTGCTGATGTGGAGGACACCCCTGAGTTAGTGGCGTATTACAGTGAGTTGGAGCGACTCAAGGCGGGGGCGCTTTGGACGATAGCTAACAAGATAGAGCCGTGGGAGCCCAAGTCTGTTTCGGTTCCGGTTTTATGGCGCTATAGCGATCTCAAGTCTCATGTGCTGCGTTCAGTCGAGCTTGTAACGCCTGAGAAGGCAGGCCGCCGGGTGGTCTTTCTCAATAACCCCGGCAGGCAGGATGTATCGGCGGCCGTAGGGATGTTGTACTCCGGGTTGCAGGTCATGCGTCCTGGGGAGGCGGCCTCGGCTCATGCACACTCCGCGTCCGCACTGCGCTTTATCATGGAAGGAGAAGGGGCCTACACCATTGTTGACGGTCACAAGATGACACTCGGTACCAATGACGTCGTGCTCACTCCAAATGGCTCCTGGCATGAACATGGTGTTGAGGCCACCGGGACTACGTGCATTTGGCAAGATGGTCTGGATATTCCATTGACCAACGCACTGGAGGCCGGTTTTTACAAGGTGCACCCGGATTTGGCACAAGCGGTTACCGCGCCTGTGGATGACTCCATTGGTCTATGGGGTGGGGCTGGCTTGCGCCCGCAAAACGTAATGTGGGACAAACCGTATTCACCATTGTTTAAATACAGTTGGGCAGATACCTACAACTCGCTTTTGCGTTACGCGAAAGCGGCGCCGGCCAATGCCTTCGATGGCCATCTCATGCATTACACAAACCCGGTTACCGGGGGGCATGTGATGTCGACCATAGGTGCGAGTATGCAGCGCCTCGCACCGGGCTTTCGAGGCAAGGCACACAGGCATACAGGCAGCTTTATCTATCAAGTTGCCAAGGGGCATGGCTACTCCATCATTAATGGAGAGCGTTTCGACTGGAAAGAGCGAGATATATTTTGCGTGCCTTCCTGGGCGTTTCATGAACACAGCAATAGTTCAAACGACGAAGATGCCTGCCTATTTTGTTTCAATGACCTTCCCGTTATGGAGTCGTTCGACTTTTACCGAGAACAGGCATTTATGGATAACGACGGCTATCAGCGCTGAGTCTTCCGGGGGCGCACCTGTCATTTAAATTCAAGGGGTTTTGTATGCGTTTAGTCACGTTTCGTCCAACTGTTAATGCTGCGTCCCGCTTAGGGGCATTGGTGGGTAGCAACGTTGTAGATCTGTGTAAGTTAGGAAACATCCACGGCCACCCTATCCCGGATAATATGCTCGATTTTATTGAGATGGGGCCTTCTGCAATAAAAACTACTACGGCTTTGTTAAGCGTTTTCGAAGGAAACTTTCCAATGGGCGTTTCGATACCACTCGAAAACGTAAAGTTACTGGCCCCAATTCCCAGACCCAAGAAGAATATTTTTGGTATCGGCCTCAACTATGTCGAGCATGTCGCCGAGTCCAGCAAGGCATTGGATACATCGCGGGAGCTGCCCACGGAGCCGGTGATTTTTTCAAAACCCCCGACCGCCGTCATTGGTCCGGGTGATGCCGTTGAACACAACAAGGCGATCACGCAGCAGCTTGATTGGGAGGTGGAACTTGCAGTCATCATCGGGAGTACGGCAAAAAAAATCACCCATGATCAAGCGCTGACCTATGTGTTCGGTTATAGCCTGATGATCGACATGAGTGCCCGTGATTGCCGGCGGGCAGGGCAATGGATCTACTCCAAAGGGCAGGATACCTATGCTCCTTTCGGGCCGTGCATCGTCACGGCTGATGAAATCCCTGACCCCCACACACTCGATCTCAGTCTGCGGGTCAACGGCGTAGTCAAGCAGCGTTCGAATACCCGCCACATGCTGTTCAAAATCCCACAGTTGATCACCGATATCAGCGCTGCAATCACCCTGGAGCCTGGCGACATCATTGCCACGGGGACACCAGAAGGCGTTGGGGCGGGCAGGACGCCGCAAGAGTGGGTATGGCCCGGAGATACCATCGAGGCTGAAATCGAAAAAATTGGATATCTGCGCAATCCCGTGGTCGCCGTATAAAACAAGTCGAGGTGCATGATGCTCAAATTAAATGCTTTTAAAGCAGCAGCGGTTCAAGCATCTCCGGTGTTCCTGGACACTCTCGCCACGGTAGAGAAAGCATGTGACTTAATCGCCGAAGCCGCTCGCGAAGAGGCAAAATTAGTAGCGTTTCCCGAGGTGTTCATTCCCGGCTATCCCTACTGGAATTGGTTGATGAATCCAGTGGAAGGAAGTCCTTGGTTTGAAAAACTTTGCAAATCAGCTATTGAAATCCCTGGACCGGAAATTCAACGAATCCAACGTGCCGCGCGCGCGAACTCCATAAATGTTGTCATCGGTGTGAACGAGCGTAGTCCAGTTGGAATTGGCACTCTATACAACACGGTCGTCACGATCTCTGACGAAGGGGAGATTCTGGGGCGGCATCGGAAACTGGTTCCAACGTGGGCGGAGAAACTCACGTGGTCAAATGGTGATGCTTCGTCTCTTAAGGTCCACCAAACGAGTATCGGGCCACTGGGGGCGCTGGCGTGTGGTGAGAACACCAATACGTTGGCGAGGTTCAGTCTCCTTGCTCAAGGCGAGCTAGTGCATGTAGCAAGCTATATCGCCCTGCCTGTAGCCCCCTCGGATTACGATATGGCCGAAGCTATCAAGTTGCGCGCAGCTGCTCACTCCTTTGAAGGCAAGGTATTCACCATCGTTTCGTGCTCTACGGTGTCGGAAGAAATAATCGAAGCGATGGCCGAGACGCACCCGCAAGCGCGTCAATTACTCGCCCGGAAAAATAGTGCTTTTAGCGGCATTCTAGGTCCGGACGGCCGAGTCATCGGCGACCCGCTTATCGACAAGGAGGGTATTGTGTATGCCGATATTGATTTGTCACGCTGCATTCAGCCTCGGCAAATGCATGATATTACCGGGCACTATAATCGCTTCGATATCTTTGACCTGAAAGTGAATCGCCGCGCATTGAATGCCGCTACGTTTTTCGACAATTTGACAGCGCATGCAGTCAAGCGCGAAGAAGATGTTCTACCTGACAATCGTAAAGAGGGGACAGAGTAATGGACAAACGTATCTACCGTATTGGTCAAATAGTCCCCTCCTCGAATACCACTATGGAGACTGAAATCCCTGCGATTCTCCAGGCTCGTGAGCGAGTGGAGTTAGAGCGATTTACCTTTCACTCCAGCCGCATGCGGATGATGCGTGTCACTAAAGAAGAACTGGCGGCGATGGACTCGGACAGCGAAAGATGTGCGTTGGAGTTGTCCGACGCGCGCGTGGATGTGCTGGGATATGCTTGCCTGGTTGCAATCATGAGTATGGGGGTTGGTTACCACCGTGTTTCCGAGGCGCGTCTTCATCAACGAACTGTTGAAAATGGTGGCCCGGCCCCCGTCGTCACAAGTGCAGGCGCATTGGTGCAAGGGCTAAAAGCGTTGAACGCTAAAAAAGTGTCCATTCTGACACCCTATATGAAGCCGCTGACTAGCTTGGTGATCGACTATCTTGAACATGAAGGGATTGAGGTTGTCGACAGTATTTCCCTGGAGATCTCCGATAACCTTGAAGTAGGCCTGCTAAATCCCTATGCGCCGGCTGAAATCACCAAAAAACTTAAAGTCGATGGCGTCGATGCCATCGTCGGCTCTGCTTGCGTGCAAATGCCGTCACTCCCTTCCATCCAGTTGATTGAGGACCGTACAGGGTTACCTGTCATTTCCTCCTCGATTGCAACGACCTACATGATATTGAAACAGCTCGGCCTAAAAACATCTGCGCCTGGCTGTGGCTCTCTTTTATCTGGCAGATACTGATAACGTGATGGGCCGATGGATGTGAACACGGCACCGTTCAGTATGAGCGGAGCCGGTAACCGAATGGAACTAGCATGAACTCATTAGATGAAGAACCTCAGCTGTCTCTCGTCCCGGAAGGTAAAAGCGCTGGCGTCAATGAGGGGACGCTGGGGGAGCAGGCCTACAACAGACTGAGAAAAGACATTATCTGCGGAGTGTTCGAGCCGGGTCAGGCTCTGAGGCTGGAAGCTTTAAGAGAACGATACGGCATAAGTTTTTCGCCTATCCGAGAAGCACTCACTAGGTTACAAGCCGAAAAATTAGTGTTCCTGGCGCCCTCGAAGGGATTCAGGGTGCTCGCGATTTCTATCCCCGAGATGTGGGATGCAATCAATACCCGAATCCTCATTGACTGTGAGGCGTTACGTAAATCGATTGAGCGTAAAGATGCAGCGTGGGAGGGGCGCTTGACTCAGGCATACGCTGCGCTGTGCCTGGCACGGCAGAGGCCGAGTCCTGATGAACTGGACATGGTTCAGCATGCTGAACTTCTTGAGCAGCGACACAAGGATTTTCACTACAGCATGATCTCCTCGTGTGGTTCTGACTGGCTGCTCACATACTCCACGCAGCTATATGCTCAAACTGAGCGGTATAGAAGGCCCAGTTTAGCCTCTATGAAGGATGAACATGTCAGGGGGGTAGACAAAGAGCATTTGGCTTTGCTCGAGGCATCCCTGGCGAGAGAAACAGACCTTGCCTGCGCACTCTTGGCCAAACACTACAGGGATACCGGTTTTGCCATTCAGCGTGTGCTTGAGCGAAAACAGCAGGGACTCGCCTGACCTGATCAACGTATTCAAATTGCAAACGAACGTCTACCCGAAAGCAGCGCAACTCAGAGCGCTGTGCATATAAAAACTATCATTGCATGCTTGTATGAGGACTTTGTTGATGGGGCACTATATTAATATTCAGGCTCGTCATGGCGAAGGGGCTTTCAAGGCGTATTTGTCCGTGCCGGCCTGCGGTAACGGCCCTGGCCTCGTGTTGGGGCAGGAAATATTTGGTGTTAACGCCAACATGCGTGAGACCGCGGATATGTACGCCGAAGAGGGGTATGTGGTGCTCGTCCCGGATTTGTTCTGGCGCTTGGAGCCTGGCGTAGAACTGGGCTATACCCCTAAAGACTTCGATAAGGCGTTGGGGCTGAATGGTTCGTTGGATCTGGACAAGGCTGTAGATGACATTGCAGCTTCAATCGACGCCCTTCGTGAACTCAACGAAGTCGACCAGCCAAGTATTGGCTACGTGGGGTATTGTCTGGGAGGGAAGCTGGCTTTTCTGGCAGCAACCCGTACCGATCTTGCGGTATCGATCGGTTATTACGGTATGGGCATCGAAGGTTTTCTTGACGAAGCGGACGCCTTGCAGGGAGGGTTGGTACTCCACCACGCAGAGCTGGACAGTTATTGTGACGTCGAGGCCAGAACCCGAATTGCTGCAGGTTTGGCTGGACGCAAAGGGGTGGAGCTTTATACATACCCAGAGGCTGACCATGCCTTCGCGCGTTTGGGCAGCGAGCACTATCACAAATCGTCTGCCCATATGGCTCACGGGCGGACAATTGGAGCGTTGAAAAAATACATCGGCCCTGAATACAACCTTTCGCATCTTTGGGATCAGCACGTTCATCACGAGTTCGTCACGCGTGACGTACCGGCGACCATGGCCACCATGGTAAAGGAGCCCTACGTCAATCACATCCCGACTCTGACCGGTGGGGTTGGCAGTAAACAGCTCTCACGTTTCTATGAGCATCATTTTGTTCACGCAAATCCACCGGACATTCGTTCGATCCCTATCTCACGCACCGTCGGTGCGTTTCAGGTCGTCGATGAGTTCATCATGTGCTTTACCCACACCACCGAGATCGACTGGATGCTGCCAGGGGTAGCCCCTACTGGAAAGTATGTGGAAATCCCCATGCTTGGGGTCATCAATTTCAGAGGCGACAAGCTCTGCCACGAACACCTTTACTGGGATCAAGCGTCGGTGCTGGTGCAAATCGGCTTGCTGGATCCGGTTGGCCTGCCCGTCGCAGGTATCGAGACAGCCAAGAAGCTGATCGATGAATCGCTGCCATCGAACACGCTGATGCGGCGCTGGGCCTCGAGTGAAAACCTTTGATGATGCGCGCGGTGCTTGAGCGCGCAAGTTAAACCTTCTCTTGCTGCCGTGAGAGCCATGATGAACGCATTTTTTCAAACACTCGACTTGTCACGGATATACAAAAATCTTGTCTTTCAGTCCCACTGTGCGGTGGAGTTTCAAAAGCATCTTAGCTTTGCACTCAATGACCATATGATGAGCTGGAGCGCAGGTGAGGTGGACTCGGCCCTGTACAGCGTCGATACCCGGCACCTCAGGCTGATGATTCTGCGCTACGGGCCTGCAGTTGAAGTCCGGCCTGAAGTGTTTGATGGGTTCATCTTGGTGCAGGTACCTCTGCGAGGGCGCTCGGTCATCAAAAGTGATGGCCAGACCTCGTCCATCGGTCCCGGCCAGGTTGCGGTTCTCGCTCCACGACGCGAGATCTGCTTTCGCTGGAGCGAGCATTGCGAGCAGCTCATTCTTCGGGTGCCCAACGCCTTTGCCAAGGATGCGGCGGCGCGCCTTGGTACCCCGCTCAGCAGCGTGAATGAATGGGAGGGTTTCGCCCCTATTTCTGTGCTTGACAGCGATGTGGCGGCGCAGTGGTGCAATCTCCTTCAATCGCTGATCAATCAGATAGGGCCGGGGCAGGGCGATGGCTTCGGTCACTGTCATCCCGCCTGGTTGGAGTATTTGGAGATCGGCCTCGCGTTGCTGCTTCTGACCCAGGCGCGAAGGCAACCCGATAGCGTAGTCTGCAATACGGCGCTCGCCCAGGCCCACACGCTTTCGCCACTCGAGGCGGCTCGGCAGTACAGCCTGTCTCATCTATGGGCGCCGATATCGCTGGAGGATCTGGCTCGGGCGGCAGGAATCAGCTCGCGGTCACTGCATACCTACTGCAAGAAAGCGTTTGGGGTAGGCCCAATGACGTGGTTGCGCGATATCCGTTTGGACGAGGCCCGCCGGAAAATCCAGGCCCGGTCACAGTACAGCATTACGGACATCGCACTGGCGGTCGGCTTCGGCCATCTGGGCCGGTTTTCCGCGTACTACAAGGATCGGTTTGGTGAGCTTCCAAGCGACACGGTGATATTGCACAAGAGTCCCATGCCGTCGTGATTTGGCTGCACCTGGCCGATGGGATAAACCCGTTGGTGAGGGGGCTTGCTATCAGTGCGCGAAAATTCTCGCGTGTGGCAAGTGCCTCTGGTCTGGTTCCAGGCAACCGAAACCATCATCAACAGCTAGATCCACTCCAGTAGTCCAGGACGCGGCTTTGGAGCATACGACGGCGAACGCAACGCCCTGTTGTCTCCAATGCTGATCAATGAGCCAGAAAACGTGAGGTACAGTTCGAATTACGTTCAGCGGCAATAAAGAAATTCAACGTCACGCTCGACAGCTTTCTGCCAGTGCCAGAAACGGATAATTTCGCAATGCACGATTGCGATTTCCGGCTATCCGTCCTGTTTGCCGCTACCTAGACTCTGACCAATCTTGCCCTCCGTACTTGAAAGTACGGTTATGTATTGCTCTTTAGCCATAACAATGGTTTGGAACGAAAGTCTTAAAAACAGGGGGCCGATAATCGGTAATTCAGATGTGCAGCGACCTACAACCGTGCAAAGCGAGGAAATTATATGAGGCCTACAAAAAAAGTTCTAAATGGTCACGCTGAAGTAAAAGTCGCTATCGTGCAGACGGCTCCGGTCTTCCTCGATCGTGACCGCACCATCGAAAAAGCCTGTCTGAAAATCGCTGAGGCGGCCGCTCAAGGCGCTCAGATCGTTGTGTTCAGCGAGGCTTGGATTGCCGGATATCCTTATTGGGGGGAAGGCTGGGAGTCACGCATTGGTGATTGGGTAGATGTACGCGGCAAGTTTTTCGACAATGCTTTGGTCATCAGCCAGGAAGAGTGCGCCCAGCTATGTGCTGCTGCTGCGCGAGCGAATGCGGTAGTCGTGATCGGTTGTAACGAAATGGACCCCCATCCAGCGATCCACACCATTTACAACACCCTGCTGTACATTGATAACCACGGTCGGATTCTTGGGCGGCACCGCAAGATCATGCCGACCTTCGCAGAACGCACCGTCTGGGGTCGTGGCGATGGAAGCGATCTGCAAAGCTTTGAGACGGACTACGGTCGTATCAGTGGTCTGATCTGTGGAGAAAACCTGATAACACTGGCCCGTGCCCACCTGATTTCACAAGGCGAAGATTTTCATGTGTCGGTATTTCCGGGGGCGTTTACGTTGCACACAGGGCCAAGACTCGAAGAGTTGGATGCCGATGGGCAAAGTTTCTGGGGCTACTCCAGTTGTCGCAACCATGCTTCTGAATCTGGCGCTTTTGTATTGGGTTCCTGCGGTTACATCACGCAAAGCGATTTCCCCGAGGACTTCGCGCTGCGTGACACCTTGAATATCGACTATGCGCAAGGCGGTAGCGCGATCTATTCACCGATTGGGGTTCCGATTACCCCGCCGACCTATGGCGACACCATTGTCTATGCCACCTGTGAGGCGCACAACATCAAGGTCGCCAAGGCGATCATCGATACTGTCGGACATTATTCCCGATCAGATATCTTCACCTTGAACGTGCACCCTCGCGTGAGTTGCGGTGCAAAAATTGTGTCGAAGCAAGCTGTCGAGTCCATTTCTCAAGATGGGTTGAACCGCATTGCCGATCGGCATGAGGTGACTGTCGCGGCTATCGAAGAGGCTGTCCTGGCAGCTTCTTGATCTCTGCATCGCTGTCGTTTTGACTGCATGAGGGGCTGTTGCCGTTGGGTGGCGGCCCCTTTCGCATAACCTGTGTGAGGGTTACTTGCGGTGATTGATCCCGGGACTGGTGCTGGCTCAGGCCGACGAAAAACTTAACCTTATGTCTGGAGGAAGTTGGCCATTACCTCTCTCGTCGAGCGAAATACGGATAGTGCCTTGCGATTCTCGGCTATTTGATCGTTAGAGGAGGCGGCAAAATCGTAGCCCGCAGTGTGCTTTAAGCGGCCTTTCGATCAGCCAGTCACAAGAGGTTCCCTCCATGATCAGCACGGATGAATTGAGGCAGCTTGTACGTCCAGATGGCGTTCACAAGCGTGTCTATACCGACCCCGAGATCTTTTCCCTGGAAATGCAGAGAGTCTACGGACAGGCCTGGATTTATGTGGGTCATGAAAGCCAGGTGCCGAAGACTGGTGACTATCACACCACCCAGCTTGGCGATCAGAAAGTCATCATGGTACGGGTCAATGACCAGAAGATCAGCGTGCTTTATAACCGCTGCCCACATCGCGGGGCCAACCTGGTGGCCGATGGTGAGGGTTGCGTCGGTAAGTTCTTCCGTTGTTCCTATCATGCCTGGACTTTCAAGCTGGATGGCTCATTGCTGAGCACTCCCATGCGTGCAGGCTTCGAGGGCACGACCTTCGACCCGACCAGCCCCGAGGTTTCCATGGTGCCGGTGGCTCAGGTCGATAGCTACCGAGGGTTTGTCTTTGCCAAACAGAGCCTGGGCGGCCCAGGCTTGGTTGAGTTTCTGGGAGGCGCGGCGAGTTCGATCGACAACCTTTGCGACCGTTCGCCTATTGGCAAGGTCGAGGTGGCAGGCGGCGTATTCCGGGTAATGCAGCTGTCGAACTGGAAGATGTTCTACGAAAACCTGCATGACACGATGCATGGGCCGGTTACCCATGAGTCCTCGGTGATCGCCGCGCGCGAGCAGGCCGAGGAAATCGGCGAGATGCCATTCGAGTTGTTGATTCAGGATGGTAACGGCGAGCCGTACAGCTTTTGGGAAAAACTGGAGCTGCGTGCCTATCACTATGGCCATGGCTACATGGAAGGTATTTTCGATCCCGCCGCAGCTACGCGCGATGACGTTTCACGTCGGCATTTCGCGTGCTTGAGCGAGGCCTATGGTGAAGAACGGGCGCATGAAATCCTCGGAATGAGCCGGCATAACACGATCATTTACGGGAGTGGCTCTCCTCACAATGTGTTCCAGCAGTTTCGCGTCATTCGCCCGGTATCGGTGGACAGGACTTTGGTCGAGATCCAGGTTTTCCGCTGTGTGGGCGCACCGCCGGAAGTGTTCGACCGGGCACTCACGTACGCCAACGTGGTGAACTCGCCGTCTTCGAACGTCATGCCGGACGATGTCGAGGTGTATCGCCGCTGCCAGGTCGGTAATACGACGGCAGGTGGCGATTGGATCAGCCAGCACCGTTATGCGGGTACGGATGTGGTCTTGCCCGATGGCGCCGTCTCGATCAATGGCACCAGCGAGCTGCCGATGCGCAATCAGTTCGCTGCCTGGCTGCAGTACATGGAAAGTGAGCTGTTGACACCACATAAAGAACAACAGCAGCTGGAGGTGCATTGTGTTGAATGATGGCTTTCTCGATATCTCGATCGAACCCATACAACCGATGTTGCCGGACGCACAACTGACCTTCCAGGTGGAGCAATTTCTGTTTCGCGAAGCGTCGTTGCTTGATGAACGAGCGTTCGATGGCTGGCTGGCGCTCTGGGTCGAAAACGGTCGCTACTGGGTGCCGCGAGCCCCCGACCAGGCGAGTCCTCACGAGCACATTTCAATTTTTTGGGAAAACGCCATGCTGCGTGAGACGCGCGTGCGGCGTCTGCTCAACGAGCGCAACTGGTCACAACAGCCGCCGACAAGAACCAGTCGCGTGGTGAGCAATGTCTGCGTGCTGGGACGTGATGTTGAAGGGCGGCTGATCGTGAGTTCCCGGCTGCATGTCAGCGAATACCGGCTCGACCTGAGGTATCTATCCGGTCGTGTGGTGCACAAGCTGGTTGAGTCGCCCGAAGGTTTCAAGATCGCACTCAAACGGGTTGACCTGGTCAATTGCGACAGTGTCTTCACCAACATCGAGGTGTTCCCTTGAGCGTTGGTGGCGCCAGCGCAAAAGGTCCTCTGGCGGGCAAGGTGGCGATTGTCACCGGCGCTGCGCAGGGGGTGGGACTGGATATCTCCAGAGTGCTGCTTGGTCAGGGCGCGAAGGTCGTGTTGGCCGACATTCGCCTGAGCGACGACGTGCTTAGGCTGCTGGGTAAAACCTGCCTGTTCGTTGCGACCGACGTGCAGAGTGATGAGCAGATCGATACCTGTATCGCACGCACACTTGAGCGTTTTGGTGCGGTGGATGTACTGGTTAACTGTGCAGGTATCTATCTCGATCAGGGGCTTGATTCATCGAGGCAGGACTGGCACCGCACGTTAGGGGTGAACCTGGTTTCCGCCGCGATTTTTGCCCAGCGGGCAGCTGTCGTCATGGGACCGGGCTCCGTCATTGTCAATCTGGGCAGTACCGGGGGGAAGTTCGGTGCTTCGGGCCGGGCGGTATATCCAGCCTCCAAGGCGGGCTTATTGCAGATTACGAAGAACATCGCCGTCACACTTGCCCCACGGGGCATACGTTGTCTCAGTGTTTCCCCGGCCTGGACATGGTCGCCGACGCTGGCCGAACACAGCGCGGGATCGATTGATCGGGCCGATGAGGTTGGTGCCGCGCTTCACCCGCTCGGCCGGGTCGGCAGGGGAGAGGAAGTTGGCGCGGTGGTCGCATTTGCCTGTTCTGACACGGCTTCCTGGGTTACCGGAGCGGACATACCCGTCGATGGTGGCTTCAGTTGTCTGGGGCCCGACCAGGGGCGCTCGCCACGCGCCTGGTTTGCCACGTCTCGCCAGGAGTAGTTCTGAAAGGCCGGAACCTCTCGACTGAGGCAGGGCCCGCCTCGCCTGATCACGCCTGGTGAGTCCAGGGAACTATCACGATGTGCCTTCAGGGTACTTGTGAGCTTTTGCCTTTTTGAAAACCGTAAAGGGGACGCCGCTATGAACGTTATTTTGAAAGAATCGCTGATTGCAGGCCTGATCGGCGCAACCATGTCAGCCGTCATGTCTTTTTTGGTCAATCAGAACTTACCTCTTCCTCTTTCCTCTCTGGATAATTCAATAGCACATGGCATTACCGGACTTATCAGTGGTTTGATCAGCGCCTTTATGGGGGTGTTCATGGTACTTCGCAAAGTCAACAGATCGACGGCCAAATAACGTGCTTGTGTGCAGGTGCAGATAGCCATAACCACCACTCGTGATTAGCAATCTCAGACACCACAATGAAGTGGTACAGAGGGAACACCATGAACCACAACGAGCAAGACCTTTTCACCCACGCACCTCTGCTGACATTGACAAACCCATTGGGGTTGTACGATCCGAGTGGCAATGGGTACTCCCACATGGCGCAAATTGCTTCGGGCGCGCGGTTAGTATTTATCTCAGGGCAGGGCGGTGAAAACGCCAAAGGGGAGCTGGCCGCCGATTACGTAATGCAAGTACGGCAAGCGTTGGATAACCTGCAAATCGCCTTGGCTTCGGCAGGCGCACAGGTCAACCAGGTAGCCAAACTGACCGTGCTGATCGTTGATCACAACCATGATCGCTTGGCGATTTTCGGCAAAGCGCTGAGCGAAGTGTGGGGCGCATCGACAAAACCTGCTTGTACGTTGATCCCGGTACCGCGTCTAGCACTCGACGGTATGTTGTTTGAGATCGAAGCCATCGCAGTCATTCCTGACTGACTCAATGATACCGATAAGGAATGAAGCTCATGACTGTTCGTACTGCCGTGCTTGCCTTGCATTACCAGAACGAAGTGCTGCACCCCAAGGGGCGCATTCGCGTGGGGTTGGCTGAGAACGATCCGATGCGCGACCAAGTAATCGAGGCGGCCAGACGACTGCTTGCGGGCGCCCGTGAGAAAGAGCTACCGATATTGCATGTGCGCATTGCTTTTCGCCCCGATTATGCTGACTGTCCGAGGAATACGCCGATATTCCGTAAGACCGTGGAATTGGGCGCGGTGCGAAATGGAGAGTGGGGTGCGCAGTTCTTGGCGTCGCTTGCGCCGCAGCCGAGCGAGCGTGAGTTCGTGATGACGCACACACGTATCAGCGCGTTCAAGGGCACCTCCGTCGAGCAGACGCTACGTATGTTAGGGGTGGAGCACCTGATCGTTGCGGGCGTGGCTACGCATTCGGTGGTCGAGAATACCGTGCGCGAAGCTGCAGACCTGGGCTATGCCATCACGGTAGCCGCCGATGCCTGTGCGGCTGCAGCGTCGCACGTGCATCAAGCCGCGCTGTCCGCCATGGCGCTGATTGCTGATATCTCGACGGTGGCTGGCGCGCTACAGGCCGAGTGAAACTCTGCACGCTACGAAGGGCAGGGACGCTCGCTCCATGCCCTTTTCATGGGTTTGGGCCGGAGCGTTGGCGCGGCATCTGTGTCAGACGCAAGGCGTTGAGTACCACCGTCAACGAGCTGATGGACATGCCGACTGCGGCCCAGATGGGTGTGATCCAACCCAGGGCGGCGAACGGCAGCATGAGGCCGTTATACAGCGCCCCCCACAGCAGGTTCTCAATGATTATCCGACGTGTGCGCCGTGCCAGGCGGAAGGCTTGCACCAACGCATCCAGGCGGTTGGACAGCAGCACCGCATCGGCGCTGGTCTTGGCCAGGTCGGTGGCCGAGCCCATGGCCACGCTGATATCCGCAGCGGCCAGTACCGGTACATCGTTGACCCCGTCGCCGAGCATCAGAACTTTGCGGCCTTGGCGATGCAATTGTTGCAGCATTTGCAGCTTGTCATTCGGGCTCAGGCCGCCGCGGGCCTCGTCAATGCCCAGTTCGGTGGCGACGCTGGCAACCATTGGCGAGCTGTCGCCCGACAGCAGCAGCGTGGTCCAGCCACGCGCCTTGCAGGCGGCAAGCAGCGCGGGGGCGTCGCTGCGCAGGTGGTCGTCAAGGACCAGCCAGGCCAGCGGCCCTTGGCTATCGCCCAGCAGCAGCCATTGGCCGGCTTCATTCGGCATCGGCGGAACTGCACAAGCGCTCAGGTCACACACGAAGGCTGGCTGGCCGATGCGCAGGTGTTGCTCGCCCACTCGGCCCTCCAGACCCAACCCAGGTATGTTCAGCACGTGTTCGGCAGCCAGCGACGCACGGCCGAAGGCTCGGGCTATCGGGTGTTCGGAGCGGTTCTCCAGCGCGGCGGCCAGGCTCAGGCATTGCTGACTGTCGAGATCGCCCAGCGGGTGAATCGCACGCAAAGTCAAGCGGCCCTCGGTGAGCGTGCCGGTCTTGTCGAAAATCACCGTATCGATCTGATTCAAGCCTTCGAGTACATGGCCGCGAGTCAGCAGCAGGCCAAGTTTGTGCAGGGTGCCGGTGGCGGCAGTCAATGCGGTCGGTGTGGCCAGGGACAGGGCGCAGGGGCAGGTGGCGACGAGCATTGCCAGGACGATCCAGAAGGCCCGTGAGGCGTCCAGTTGCCACCAGAGCAAACCAATGGCGGCTGCAGCGATCAGCGAGAACAGCAGGAACCATTGGGCGGCGCGGTCGGCGATTTCGGCCAGGCGTGGTTTTTCGGTCTGGGCTCGCTCCAGCAGATGGACGATCGCGGACAGGCGAGTGTCCTGGCCCAGGGCCAGGACCTCCAAGGTCAGCGTGCCATCGACGTTGAGGGTGCCGGCGGTAACCGCGTCGCCCGGGCTGCGCGGTTGCGGCAGGTATTCGCCGGTGAGCAGGGATTCGTCGATGCTCGACTGGCCTTCGAGGATCTTGCCGTCCGCTGGCAGAATGGCGCCGGGATGCACCAGTACCTTGTCGCCCAGGCGCAGTTCGCTGAGCAGGATGCGTTGGCTCTGGCCGTCGGCGTCCAGGCGCAGGCACGAGGCCGGCAGCAGATTCACCAGGCGCGCGGTGGCGGCCGCCGTACGCTCGCGGGCTCGGCGTTCCAGGTAGCGTCCGGCGAGCAAGAACAAGGCGAACATACCCACGGCATCGAAGTACAACTCGCCGACTCCGGTAATCGCGGTCCAGATCCCGGCGATATAAGCGATCCCTATCGCCAGGGACACCGAGACGTCCATGGTCAGGTGGCGGGTGCGCAGGTCACGCAGGGCGCCTTTGAAGAATGGCGCGCAGCTGTAGAAAACGATGGGTGTGGTGAGAAACAACGCTACCCAGCGCAAAATCGTGTGCAACTCGGGGCTCAAATCCAAATTGAATTCCGGCCAGGTCGCCATGGTCGCCATCATCGCCTGGAACCATAGCAGCCCGGCAACACCCAACTGACGCAGGGCCAGGCGGTTTTCGCTGGCCAGTTGTTCGGACGCATGATCGGCCTGATAGGGGTACGCGGCGTAGCCGATCTGTCTGATCTCGTTAAGCACCTGGCTCAGGGGTAGCTGCTGGTCATCCCAGCGCACGTTCAAGCGATGGTTGGACAAGTTCAGTCGCGCTTCAGCCACCGCCGGCAGAGCGCGCAGGTGTTTTTCGATCAGCCAGCCGCAGGCCGCGCAGTTGATGCCCTCGATCATCAGGAGAGTTGTGGCCAGCTCACCCTCATGCTGGACGAAGTGTTGCTGTACATCTGCCCGGTCGTATAGCACTTGCTCATCCGGCAACTGCTTTGCCAACGTTTCGGGGTTGGTCGAGGCTTCACTGCGGTGGCCGTAGTAACCCTCCAGATTATTGGCAGCAATGGCTTGGGCCACGGCCTGACAACTCGCGCAGCAGAACTCGCGGGTCGTACCCAGGATGACTGCGGTATAGGGGCTGCCGACAGGCACGGGAAGGGTGCAGTGGTAGCAGGGAAGTGGCGTGCTCATCACGGTCTCCTGTCCTCGCACGGATCGCATCACTGCCAAACCAGCGGCATCTGGCTGCTTCGCGTTGAGGGGCGATGCTTCACTAGAAAAGGAGTTCACCCATGCCAGCTGCAAGTCCCCCGGTAAGGCTGCTTCGAAACGCTGGCTGGGCAAACGCTGTAACGCTGAGAGAGAAATGGGTCAGGTTGAGTCTCGGACTCTTGCCGGCCGTGGATTCGACTCTCGGCGATACCGGGATGCGGTTATTGCGTCGGTGTAACTGACAGGCTTTCTATGATCTCCTGCAGGCAGGTTAGAGGCGTAAAAAAGCCGCTTCGCGAAGTGGAGCACATCGATGCGAGCGGCCATGAGATAACTCAAAGGAGGAACCCCAAAAATACATGGGGGGATGAGCCAGCTTATGTAGGAAATTTCCCAGGGCTTTGCTCAAGTTGGAGTTGGTCAATGCGCCGCCATAGAAACCGGGCCGCAAAAAAGCCACCGAGTAGAATAAAGGCCAATTGCTTATCGCAACGCCTTTTTCAGCGCTCGGCCGTGATAGCCCGGGCTGGCAAGTTGGGTGTTGTAGCTCAATTGTGTTGGCGGCCAATCACACGTTCTATGGCGTCTTTGGTCTCGAGCAACGCGGCCTGAAAACGTTCGGCATGAACCTTTGCCCGCGAGGCCGGGGCCACGACCGTGATGGAGAAATTGCCCAGGTAGGTGCGGATGATGGTCGCGTAGGAGCAAATACCTTCGATGTACTCTTCCGTTTCCTGGGCGATGCCGCTGACACGGATCTGTTCCAATTCTGCCAGCAGGGCCTTTTTGTTCAGCGTGGTGCTTGTCAGCGCCGGCAGCTGTTTTGGCAGGATTGCTTCGAGGTCCTGAGATGACAGGTCGGCCAGGAGTATCTTGCCGCTGGACGTTGCAAACGATGGGGGGTTGATGCCGATTGGAAAAACAATGCGCAATTCCCGTTCAGCCACCACTCGATCGATCACATACACCTTGTCGCCGATCAAGGACGACAACGTCACCGACTCGTTCAACAACTGGCCAAGCTCGATCAGAAAGGGCTGAACCGATGAAATGATGTCGGTCTGGGTCTGGTTGATCAGCAAGCCCAATGCGGTCCCCAGCCGAAAGCCGCCCTGTGGGCCGATGGATTCAACCAGGCGTTCTTCTTCCAGGGCGGTAATGATCCGTTGCACCGTCGAGCGAGGCAGGTCGACGGCTTGTGCAATCGCCGCATGGCTCAAGCCCTTTGGGTTGTTTCCCAGTGCACGCATGACGGCGGCCGCCCGCGCAATGACCTGAATGCCACCGTTTTTTTGTTCCTGCTTGAGTGTCTCGTCGCTCATGTCTTATTCGCTCGCCTTTTTGCCGGGCGCCCATCTTACCCGATAGCGCCCTCTGGTCCTGGAGAACGCTACATTGGCGCACATGCTTGCGCAGTGTTTGAGCGCTTGCCAGGAGTTTTTGAGCAGCACGGATTGATTTTAGTGAATCGTATAGTGATACACTGTACCTTATCGTGGTTCACGTAACTTAATTTTCATGATCCTGGGGAGTGCTTCTGGTGAAGCTCAGATGGCCGTCACGTGCTGTACATATCCTTCCGCTCACCACTGCGTTATTGGTGGGCTGTAATCAATCCGAACAGGTTTCGACCGCCAGTGCTCCAGTGGAGGTTGGGGTTTATACGGTCAAGGCCGAGTCCTTGGTCATGACCACTGATCTGCCTGGGCGAACCTCGGCTTATCGCGTCGCGCAGGTACGCCCGCAAGTCAGTGGCATCCTGCAAA
The DNA here is from genome assembly GCF_023127895.1 of Pseudomonas sp. NCIMB 10586. Lineage (NCBI taxonomy): Bacteria > Pseudomonadati > Pseudomonadota > Gammaproteobacteria > Pseudomonadales > Pseudomonadaceae > Pseudomonas > Pseudomonas sp. NCIMB 10586. Next base: position 6,665 of record NZ_SPKQ01000031.1, on the reverse strand, counting down.
AGCGCCTGTTTGAAGAGGGCGCTCAGGTCAAGGAAGGGCAGCAGCTCTACCAGATTGATCCGGCGACCTATCAGGCCACTTTGGCCAGGGCGCAGGCCAACCTGGATACCGCGCAAAACCTGGCCAAACGCTACGCGAGCCTTTTGGAAACCAACGCGATCAGCCGTCAGCAGCATGACGACGCGCAAGCGGCGTGGAAGCAGGCCCTGGCGGATGTTCAGGTAGCCAGTATCAACGTGCAGTACACCAAGGTGCTGTCGCCGATCAGCGGGCGGATCGGGCGCTCTAACATTACTGAAGGTGCACTGGTGACGAACGGGCAGGGCACGGAACTGGCGACGGTCAACCAGTTGGACCCCATCTATGTCGATGTGACCCAACCTATTACCCGCATGTTGGCGCTGGAGCGTGCGCTGGAGTCCGGTAGCTTGCAGAGCACGGGCGCGGGGCAGGCACACGTCACCCTGACCCTTGATGATGGCAGTGCATACCCATTGCCGGGTACGTTGAAGTTCTCTGAAGTCAGCGTTGATCCCGGCACAGGCTCTGTGACTCTGCGTGCGGTGTTTCCTAACCCCAACGGTAAGTTGCTGCCCGGGATGTTCGTCCATGCACAACTTAAGGAAGGCGTGCGCGAGGCGGCCAAACTGGTGCCGCAGCAAGGCATCATTCGCGACAGCCGGGGCGTCGCCACGGCTTGGGTGATCAAGCCGGATGAGACTGTCGAGCTGCGTGAACTGCAAACCTTGCGCACCGTGGGTAATGCCTGGCTGGTCGGCAAGGGGATCGAAGCTGGAGAGCAAGTGGTCACCGAAGGGGTGCAACGCTTGCGCGCGGGAGCAAAGGTCAAGGCCAGCCCGGCCACTAACGTTGAGTTGATCAGCGACTTCAGCGCCACGACCGGCGAAGGGAGCTGATACCCATGTCCCGTTTCTTTATCGACAGGCCGATCTTTGCCTGGGTTATCGCCTTGATGCTCATGTTGGGGGGCGCGTTGGCGGTAATTTCGCTGCCGGTCAACCAATACCCGAATATTGCGCCACCCGCCGTGCAGATCACCGTGACTTACCCGGGTGCGTCGGCACAGACCGTGCAGGACACGGTGGTGCAGGTGATCGAGCAGCAGCTCAATGGCCTGGATGGCTTGCGCTACATCTCCTCATCCAGCAACACCGATGGCAGCATGCAGATCATCGTCACTTTCGATCAGGGTACCGACCCGGACATCGCGCAGGTGCAGGTGCAGAACAAACTGCAACTGGCCACTCCCATGTTGCCCGAAGAAGTCCAGCGCCAAGGCATTCGGGTGGTGAAGTATCAGGTCAACTTCATGTTGATTCTGGGGCTGGTCTCGACCGATGGCCGAATGTCGGACTTCGACATGGGCAACCTGATTGTCGCCAATCTCCAGGACCCTATTTCACGGACCAAGGGGGTCGGTGACTTTTTAGTCTTGGGTTCACAGAACGCCATGCGTATCTGGCTCGACCCAGGCAAGTTGAACAGCTATCAGTTGGTGCCCCAGGACGTCATGAGCGCGATTTCGGCGCAGAACGTCCAGGTGTCATCCGGGATGCTCGGTGGTTTGCCGGCGCGTAAAGGTATTGAGCTGTCGGCTACGATCATTGGCAAGACGCGCATGACCACCGTGGACGAGTTCCGCGAGATCCTGCTCAAGGTCAATCCCGACGGCTCGCAGGTGCGTATCAAAGATGTGGCCGAAGTGGGGCTTCAAGCGGAAAACTTTTCCATTTCCAGCCAGTTCAACGGTAAGCCTGCGTCGGGGCTTGCGTTGCGCCTTGCCACCGGTGCCAACCTGTTGGATGCGGTCGCGGCGGTCAAGAAAACCGCGGATGAGCTCAAGCCTTACCTGCCGGAAGGGGTCGAGATTGTATTCCCCTACGACACCTCGCCCGTGGTGGCAGCCTCGATCAAGTCGGTGATCTACACCCTGTTTGAAGCGATCGTGCTGGTGTTTCTGGTGATGTTCCTGTTCTTGCAGAACGTTCGGGCCACGCTGATTCCTTCGTTGGCGGTACCGGTGGTGCTGCTGGCCACGTTCGGCGTGTTGTTCGCCTTTGGTTTCACCATCAACGTGATGACCATGTTTGCCATGGTGCTGGCCATTGGTCTGCTGGTGGACGACGCCATCGTGGTGGTGGAGAACGTCGAGCGGATCATGGCCGAGGAGGGGTTGTCGCCTAAAGAGGCGACACGCAAATCCATGGACCAGATTTCCGGAGCCCTGGTGGGTATCGGCCTGGTGATTTCGGCGGTGTTCATGCCGATGGCGTTCTTCAGCGGCTCTGCGGGTGTGATCTATCGGCAATTCTCGATCACCATCATCGCCGCGATGAGCTTTTCGGTGCTGGTTGCCCTGATATTTACCCCTGCGCTGTGTGCCACCTTGCTCAAGCCGCACAAAGCCGGCGCGCACGAGAAAAAAGGCTTCTTTGGCTGGTTCAACCGCACGTTCGAAAAGAACACGCTGCGCTATGAGCGCAGCGTCAAAGGCATCCTCACGCGGCGCTGGCGCTTCATGGGTATTTACCTGTTATTGACCGTGGGAGCCGGGTTGCTGTTTACCAAGATCCCAATGGCATTTTTGCCTGACGAAGACCAGGGCATCATGGCGGTTCAGGTGCAACTGCCACAGAACGCCAGCGCAGAACGGACCGAAGACGTCCTGGGGCAGGTGCGTAAATTCCTGTTGGAAGATGAAGGCGTCGGCATTTCATCGGCCTTCACCGTGAACGGTTTCAACTTTGCCGGTCGCGGCCAGAGCAGCGGGATCGTGTTCGTGGCCTTGCGGCCGTTTGCCGAGCGTACATCGCCTGACCTATCGGTGTTTGCTATCGCCAAGCGCTTGAACGCGAAGTTTGGCTCGATCAAAGACGCCAACGTGATTGCCCTGGTGCCACCCGCGATCCTGGAGATGGGTAACTCGACCGGGTTCAACGTGTTCCTGCAGGACAACGGCAATGTCGGGCATGCCGGCCTGATGGCTGCCCGTAATCAGTTCCTGGGGTTGGCGGCACAAGATCCGACGTTGATGTTGACCCGGCCTAACGGCCTGGATGATGAAGCGCAGTACCAGGTCATCATCAATGATGAGCAGGCGCGGGCGCTGCAGGTGTCCATCGCCGACATCAACCAGACGATGTCGGTCGCCTGGGGCTCGGCCTATGTCAATGACTTCATCGACGGCGGCCGCGTCAAGCGGGTGTATGTGCAGGGTGATCAGGATTCACGCATCGCGCCTGAAGACTTCGACAAGTGGTACGTACGCAACGCACAGGGCGAAATGGTGCCGTTTTCGGCGTTCGCCACGGGCAAGTGGGTGTATGGTTCGCCGAAGCTGGAGCGCTACGGGGGTATCTCTGCCATCGAACTCCTGGGTACACCGGCCCCTGGCTACAGCACCGGTGATGCCATGGCAGCGGTTGAACGCATCGCGGCGCAGTTGCCGCCTGGCATCGGTATGTCCTACACCGGTTTGTCCTATGAGGAGCGACACGCGGGTGCGCAGGGGCCAATGCTGTATGTCCTGTCATTGCTGATTGTGTTCCTGTGCCTGGCCGCGCTGTATGAGAGCTGGACGATTCCGGTGTCGGTGCTGTTGGTGGTGCCACTGGGTATTCTTGGCGCTGTGTGCGCCACCTTGCTGCGCGGGCTGTCCAACGACGTGTTCTTTCAGGTCGGGATGCTCACCACCATGGGCTTGGCAGCGAAGAACGCGATCTTGATCGTGGAGTTTGCCAAAGACCTTTATGAGCACCAGGGACGCACGCTGGTCGAAGCCGCCGTGGAGGCTGCCCGCCTGCGTTTGCGGCCGATCATCATGACCTCGATTGCATTCATTATGGGCGTGTTGCCCTTGGCCCGGGCTGTCGGCGCGAGCAGCGGCAGCCAGCACTCCATCGGCACCGGCGTGGTGGGCGGTACGCTGGCGGCGACCTTCCTGGCGATCTTTTTCGTGCCGCTGTTCTACACGTTCGTCACCGGCCTTTTGAACAAAAAGAAAACACCGGATAACGCCCCGTCGGGAGAGCAAGCATGAGACTTAAAGCATTGACGCTCTGCGTTTGTATCGGACTTGGCGTGTCGGGGTGCAGCCTGATTCCGGAAAAGTCCTGGCTTGAAGTTCCTGCTGAAAATGCGTGGCCGCAAGGGGCTGCCTATGCCCAGCCCGGCATGATCGAGGCCAATGCACCTCGTGTGCTGTGGAATGACTTTTTCCGCGACGATGGGCTGCGACGGATGATCGCCGTGGCTCTGGAGAACAACCGGGATCTGCGTGTCGCGGCCCTGAATGTCCAGGCGTATCGTGCGCAATACCGGATCCAGCGCTCGGCGCTGTTTCCCTCTGTGGATATGAATGGCAGCGGCAACCGGCAGCGGTTGCCGGCTGATCTGTCGAGTACGGGGAGCGCCGGTATTCAGAGTCAATATGGGCTGAATGTCGGCATCACCTCTTATGAACTGGATGTATTTGGACGCGTCAGCAGCCTCAACGCGGCGGCCCTGGAAAATTACCTGGCCACCGCACAGGCACAGAACAGCATCCGTATCGGCTTGATCGCCGATGTGGCGAGCGCGTATCTGACGTGGCGTACCGACCAGGCGTTGCTTGAGCTGACCACCAGAACCTTTGATAGCTACAGCGTCAGCCTGAAGCTGATCAGCCAGGCGCATCGGGCAGGTACGTCTTCCGAGCTCGATGTGCGTCAAGCGCGCACTCAAGTCGACACGGCCAAGGCGCAAATGCTGCAATACACACGGCAAGTTGCCCAGGACGTCAACGCCTTGCGGCTGCTGCTGGGCGCCAACCTGCCGGATGATCTGCCCAATGGCACGCCACTGGAGGGCGCCGTCCTGGCAGATATACCCGTGGGCCTGCCGTCCGATCTGCTGCGCCACCGTCCGGATATCCTGCAGGCCGAGCACCAGTTATTGGCCGCGAATGCCAACATCGGCGCAGCTCGGGCGGCATTCTTTCCCTCGATCCGCTTAACTGCGACGGCTGGGTCGGCCAGCAGTGAGTTGGGTGACCTGCTCAATGGCGGCCAGGGCAGTTGGAGCTTTGCCCCGCAGATCAGCGTACCGATTTTCAATGGAGGACGGTTGCGTGCGAGCCTTGATTACGCCGAAATCCAGAAAGACATCAGCGTTGCCCAGTACGAAAAGAGCATCCAGACCGCGTTTCGCGAGGTAGCCGATGGCTTGGCAGCTCAGGGCACCTTTGGCAAGCAGTTGCAAGCCCAGCGTGATCTGGTGATGGACAGTCGCGCCTATTTCGATTTGGCGCAGCAGCGCTATGAAACGGGTGTTGACAGCCATTTGACCCTCCTCGATGCCCAGCGACTGTTGTTCACGGCCGAGCAAAGGCTGTTGAGTGATCAACTGCTTAAGCTGGACAGTCAAGTCCAGCTATACAAGGCGCTAGGCGGAGGTTGGGAGCCCTCTCAACTGATCAGTTCCGCTCGATAGTCACGTCAAAAAAACGGGCCAGCGTTGGCTGGCTCGTCAACGATCGCTATGAGTTTTCTCTCCTTTTTTCTGAAACGCCTGCTCGAGTCAGTCGTGATGCTGCTGGGAAATGTCCTACATATTGGCAGGAAATTTCTCACGAGTATGTGCACCGGTAAATGTCCGATCACCGCATGTGTGACCGGACGTTATTGGTTTGGCTGACCAGCCCTCGACGTTGTTTGAAGGGCGCTCAGTCCGATTTCTCATAGTTGGAGCGAAAGCACGTATGGCGCAGGTTAGTTTGATAGATATCAAATCTGGAAAACTGGTAGAGCAGGCAACGGGTAATTCCACCACCGTTGGCAGCCCCAGTATCGTAAAGATTTCGTTGAATCCTGAAACGCTGAAGTCTGCTTCGCGGGCTGGCGACGATTTGGTCATCGTGTTGAAGTCCGGTGAGCAGGTCGTGCTCAAGGGCTTTTTTGTTGTGGCGGCTGACGGTCTGCACAATGAGTTGGTGTTGGAAAACGAAGGGAAATTCTGGCACGCGACTTATGAGCCAAGCCAGGCATCACTTTCTTTAAAAGAGATTTCCAATGTAGATGAGCTGCTTGTGGAGGACGGTGACAACACCTTCATGTGGCTCCTTGGCGCACTTGGGCTCGGCGGCGTGGTGGCGTTGGCGACTCACAGTGGCGGCAGTGGGGGCGGTGGTGGTGGCGCAAACGCAGACGCTGCTGTCAGCGCTACCAAACCGTCTGCGCCTGTGATCAGTTTCGATACCCAGGCCAACAAGCTCGCTATCCAGGGCCGCCCTGGCGCTACATTTGAGGTCAAGGGGGAGGGTGGTCAGGTACTTGCCTCCGGCACGCTGGGTAATGATGGCCGTGTGCAGGTCGAGCTACCTTCAAGCGCCAGTCATCAAACTATCACCACGACTCAGACGGAGAATGGCCTTCAGTCTGATCCTTCCGTAGCACTCACCCTGCCGCTGATGAAGCCTACGCTGGGCACGCTAAATCCCGACACTGGGGAATTGCCGGTCACCGGCAAGCCAGGTGCGACCGTGCAGGTGCAAGACCAGAACGGCAACCCGATTGGCAACCCAGTCACTTTGGACGACAACGGTCAGGGCACCGTGACGCTGCCGGGCAACACCAGCGGCCAGCAGGTCGGTGTGGTGGTCAAGGACG
>NZ_SPKQ01000030.1:0-30021 GCF_023127895.1 Pseudomonas sp. NCIMB 10586 | reverse complement strand
CGACTGCGCCGGAAGTGGGGCGAATTATAGGCTTCCAGAATCTGCCGTCAACCTTCTTTTTCACATTTCTGTCATATCGGTCGAAAATGCCTTAGAAACGCGAAAGCCGGCCCCAAGGGGGCCGGCTTTCGCTTATCGAGTCTTACAGACTAGGGAAGGCGAACTGCGACGCTTCATGACTGGCCCGTTGCGGCCAACGCTGAGTGATCGCCTTGCGACGGGTATAGAAACGCACCCCGTCCGGCCCATAGGCGTGCAAGTCGCCAAACAGAGAGCGCTTCCAGCCACCGAAGCTGTGATATGCAACCGGCACCGGCAACGGTACGTTAACCCCTACCATGCCGACCTCAATCTCATCACAGAACAGCCGCGCTGCTTCACCGTCACGCGTGAAGATGCAGGTACCGTTGCCGTATTCATGATCGTTGATCAGTTGCATCGCCGCTTCCAGGCTATCCACCCGGACCACGCACAACACTGGCCCAAAGATCTCTTCTTTATAGATCCGCATCTCGGGGGTAACGCGGTCGAACAGACTGCCGCCAAGGAAAAATCCTTGTTCATGCCCGGCAATGCTCAAGCCGCGACCATCAACGACCAGCTCTGCACCCGCCGAAACACCCTCTTCTATATAGCCACTGACCTTATCTCGTGCCTGCCCCGTCACCAACGGGCCCATATCCAGGCCACAGGAGGTGCCCGCGCCGATCTTCAACGCCTTGACCTGCGGCACCAGCTTAGCGATCAACGCGTCCGCCACCTGGTCGCCCACGCACACCGCCACCGAAATCGCCATGCAACGCTCGCCGCAAGAACCATAAGCCGCGCCCATCAAGGCACTCACGGCGTTGTCCAGGTCTGCATCCGGCATCAGCACCGCATGGTTCTTCGCCCCGCCCAACGCTTGCACACGCTTGCCGCGCTTGGTCGCTTCGCTATAGATGTACTCGGCAATCGGCGTCGAGCCTACAAAGCTCAAGGCTTTAACTTCCGGCGCTTGAATCAATGCGTCCACCGCGCCTTTGTCGCCGTGCACCACACTCAGTACGCCTTTAGGCAGCCCAGCCTCCTGCAACAGTTGCGCGATCAACAACGTAGAACTCGGATCACGCTCCGAAGGTTTGAGGATGAAACAGTTACCGCACACAATCGCCAGCGGGTACATCCACAACGGCACCATCGCCGGGAAGTTGAACGGGGTGATACCCGCCACCACGCCTAGCGGCTGGAAGTCCGACCAGGCATCAATGTTCGGCCCCACGTTGCGGCTGTATTCGCCCTTGAGAATCTCCGGTGCCGAGCACGCGTACTCCACGTTCTCGATCCCACGCTTGAGTTCACCCGCCGCGTCTTCCAGGGTCTTGCCATGCTCCTCACTGATCAACTGCGAGATACGTGCTTCGTTTTGCTCCAGCAACTGCTTGAAACGGAACATCACCTGGGCACGCTTGGCTGGAGGCGTATTGCGCCAGGCCGGAAACGCCGCCTTGGCTGAGTCAATCGCCTGTTGAATGGTTTCACGGCTGGCCAACGGCACCTGGTGAATCACCTGGCCGGTAGACGGGTTATAGACGTCGGCACTACGACCGCTGTCGTTGACCAGCTCACCGTTGATCAAATGCTGGATAAGGCTCATGCAGGGCTCCTGAAAAATTGTTCTATATAGAAGGAGAAATCAGTCGATCTTGTTCAGCACGTCGCCGACCGCGTCAAACAGACGGTCCAGGTCCTGCGGCTTGCTGTTGAAGGTTGGCCCGAACTGCAGGGTGTCGCCGCCAAAACGCACATAGAAACCGGCCTTCCACAATGCCATGCCGGCCTCGAATGGACGCACGATGGCATCCCCATCACGCGGGGCAATCTGGATAGCACCGGCCAGGCCGTAGTTGCGAATGTCGATCACATTCTTGCTGCCCTTCAAACCGTGCAGCGCATTCTCAAAGTGCGGTGCGACTTCGGCTACGCTCTGCACCAGGTTTTCTTTCTGCAACAGGTCCAATGCCGCCAAGCCCGCCGCGCAAGCCACAGGGTGCGCCGAGTAGGTGTAGCCGTGGGGGAATTCCACGGCGTACTCCGGCGTCGCCTGGTTCATGAAGGTCTGATAGATCTCGCTACTGGCAATCACCGCGCCCATCGGGATAGCGCCGTTGGTGACTTGCTTGGCGATGCACATCAGGTCCGGCGTCACGCCGAAGCTGTCGGCCCCGAACATCGAGCCGGTGCGGCCAAAGCCTGTGATCACTTCGTCGAACACCAACAGGATATTGTGCTGGTCGCAAATTTCGCGCAGGCGCTTGAGATAACCCTGCGGTGGCACCAATACACCAGCGGAGCCGGCCATCGGCTCGACAAACACGGCGGCAATATTCGACGCGTCATGCAGCTCGATCAGCTTGAGCAACTCATCGGCCAAGGCAATACCGCCCTGCTCCGGCATGCCCCGGGAGAAGGCGTTGCTGGTCAGCAAGGTGTGAGGCAGGTGGTCGACATCCATCATCGCCTGGCCAAACAGCTTACGGTTACCGTTCACACCGCCCAGGCTGGTACCAGCGATGTTCACGCCGTGGTAACCACGGGCGCGACCAATCATCTTGGTCTTGGTGGCCTGACCTTTGAGGCGCCAGTAGGCCCGCACCATCTTCACCGCCGTATCGGCACATTCAGAGCCCGAATCGGTGAAGAACACATGATTCAGGTTGCCTGGGGTCAGGTCGGTGATCTTTTCCGCCAACTGGAAGGACAACGGATGACCGTATTGGAAGCCCGGAGAGTAGTCCAAGGTGCCCAATTGCTTAGCGACCGCTTCCTGGATTTCCTTGCGCGTATGCCCGGCGCCACAGGTCCACAGGCCCGACAACGAATCATAAACCTTGCGCCCCTTGTCATCGGTCAACCAGCTACCCTCGGCGGCCACGATCAGGCGTGGATCGCGCTGGAAGTTGCGGTTGGCGGTGTAAGGCATCCAGTGCGCATCCAGCTTCAATTGACTGGCCAGGGACGATGGGGCGTTTTCGGGCATGTTCATCAGCAAAACCTCGCAGGGCAACAGGCAGCGTCGGGATTGAAAAAGCGTTGTTGCAGCTAAATTGCCACGGGGATAAAGTCGGTGAAATCCAACTCTTCTAACCTTCAGTCAGGACTTCACTAAACTATGAGCAGCCGTCGTCCCGACCCTTTGGCCCAAGTCAGCGACTTCGACATTCGCTTGCTGCGCATCTTTCGCAGCGTGGTGGAATGCGGCGGCTTCTCGGCGGCAGAGACCGTGCTCGGCATCGGCCGCTCGGCCATCAGCCAGCAGATGAGCGACCTGGAGCAGCGGCTCGGCCTCAGACTTTGCCAACGCGGCCGCGCCGGTTTTTCCCTGACGGAGGAAGGCCGCGAGGTTTATCAGTCAGCCCTGCAATTGTTGAGCGCCCTGGAAAGCTTTCGCACCGAGGTCAACGGCCTGCACCAGCATTTGCGCGGCGAGTTGATCATCGGCCTCACCGACAACCTCGTCACCCTGCCGCATATGCGCATCACCCACGCACTGGCGCAGTTGAAGGAGCGCGGCCCGGACGTGCAGATCCAGATCCGCATGATCGCCCCCAATGAAGTAGAACAAGGTGTACTTGATGGCCGCCTGCATGTCGGCGTGGTGCCCCAGGCCAGCGCCCTGTCGGGTCTGGAATACCAACCGCTGTACAGCGAGCGCTCACTGCTTTATTGCGCGGTCGGGCACCCGCTCTTTTACGCCGACAACAAACAACTCGATGACGAGCGCATCGATAGCCAGGACGCCATCGCCCCTACCTTTCGCCTCCCCGCAGAGATCCAGGCCCACTACCAGGCGCTCAACTGCACGGCCAGCGCTTCGGACCGTGAAGGCATGGCGTTCCTGATCCTCACTGGCCGCTATATCGGCTACTTGCCCGATCACTACGCCAGCCTGTGGGTGCAACAAGGCCGACTGCGCGCGCTGAAACCGGCTACACGTTTTTACGATTTGAGCCTGGCATCGGTCACGCGCAAAGGCCGGCGCCCTCATTTGGTGCTGGAAAGTTTCCTTGAAAGCCTGGCCGCGACGCGCTAACTCGGGCCTCACGCAAAAAGCTGAGCACATGGACAGCTTTTTGCAAGGCACAAGGACCTTGAACCGTCCGCCTCGAGTCTACCCGCCATGCCACCAGAATCTGCCAGCCCCAGCGACCTGATCTACGGCCTCAACGACCGCCCCAAACCACTGCCGGCTCTATTGGCAGCACTACAACATGTGCTGGCGGCGTTCGTCGGCATCATTACTCCGCCGCTGATCATCGGCTCCACGCTCGGCCTCACCGCCCACCTGCCCTATCTGATCAGCATGGCGCTGATGGTGTCCGGCGTAGGCACGTTCATCCAGGCACGCAGGCCGTATGGTATCGGCGCCGGTATGATCTGCCTGCAAGGCACTAGCTTTGCGTTTCTCGGCGCGGTGTTGGCGGCAGGCTTTCTAGTCAAGCAACGCGGCGGCAGCCCGGAAGACATTCTGGCGATGATCTTCGGCGTGTGCTTCTTCGGCGCGGCGGTACAGATCGTGTTGAGCCGCTTCATCGGCCAACTGCGTCGTGTCATCACCCCCCTTGTAACGGGGATCGTCATCACGTTGATCGGCATCAGCCTGATCAAAGTGGGGATTACCGACCTCGGCGGCGGTTTTAATGCGCCAGACTTCGGCGCCCCTGCGAACCTGGCACTCGGCCTGTTCGTGGTACTGACAATCATCCTGCTTAACCGCTCCAATACCCCGTGGGTACGCTTGAGCGCCATTATCATCGGCCTGGCCCTGGGGAGCCTCGCGGCGTGGTTCAGCGGTAAACTGGTGCCCCAAGCCCTGCCCGACTTGCCCTTGATCAGCCTGCCGATGCCGTTCCGATTTGGTTTCAACTTTGACTGGAGCGCTTTCCTGCCGATTGCGCTGATTTATCTGATCAGCAGCATCGAAACCGTCGGCGACCTCACGGCCAATTGCATGATCGCCCGCCAACCCATCAGCGGTGCATCTTATATAAGCCGGCTCAAGGGCGGCGTGCTGGGCGATGGCGTGAGCTGCATGATTGCCGCCACCTTCAGCGCGTTCCCCAACACCACCTTTGCCCAGAACAATGGCGTGATCCAGCTCACCGGCGTGGCCAGCCGTTACGTCGGTTTGTATATCGGTGTGCTGCTGTTCTGTCTGGGCCTGTTTCCATTGATCGGCGCCGTACTGCAGCAAATCCCCAAGCCGGTGCTGGGCGGCGCGACCCTGGTGATGTTCGGCAGCGTGGCCGCCGCCGGCGTGCGTATCCTCGCCCAGGCGCCGCTGGATCGACGCAGCATGTTGATCATTGCCACCTCGTTTGGCGTCGGCCTGGGTATCGCCGCTCAACCCAACTTGCTGCACCTGATGCCGACACTGGTACAGAACCTGTTCGACTCGGCCATCACCAGCGGCGGCCTCACCGCCATCGTATTGTGCCTGTTGCTGCCGGAAGCCAAGGCGAGTACATGCGCTACAAACCCAACAGCGCAAAGCGAAAGCCTGGAGCCGCTTTGACGGTTTTATTGCATCGGGACTTGTCTGAGGCTTGAGGGTGGGTTATCTGTGCACACGTCGCCTTTATCGATCAGCACGGAAACCTCCATGAGCCTCGAAGTTCCTGCCCACAGCAACCACGCCGGTAAACCCGCCAGCCGCATTCGGCAAAAGAACGAACAAGCTATTCTCCAGGCTGCTGAAGATGAATTCGCCCGCCATGGCTACAAAGGCACCAGCATGAACACCATCGCTGCCAGTGCCGGGCTGCCCAAGGCCAACTTGCACTACTACTTCACCAACAAGCTGGGCCTGTATATCGCGGTGCTCAGCAATATCCTCGAATTATGGGACAGCACCTTCAACGCGCTGACCGCCGAGGATGACCCGGCCGTGGCGCTTGCGCGCTACATCCGCACCAAGATGGAGTTCTCGCGGCGCCAACCACAAGCCTCGCGGATCTTCGCCATGGAGATCATCAGCGGCGGCGAATGCCTCACCGAATATTTCGGTCAGGACTATCGCGCCTGGTTCAGTGGCCGAGCCGCGGTGTTCCAGGCGTGGATCGACGCCGGCAAAATGGACCCCGTCGATCCCGTGCACTTGATCTTCCTGCTGTGGGGCAGCACCCAGCACTACGCCGACTTCGCCACCCAGATCTGCCGAGTCACCGGTCGCACCAAGCTGACCAAGCAGGACATGGAAGACGCCGGCACCAACCTGATCCATATCATTCTCAAAGGCTGCGGCATCAAGCCGGCCCTATAAAAACGAAGCGAGTTATGTCTTTTACGCTGACAGGCTTTTGCGAATTTCGTGAAGAAATACGCAAAAGCCGCTTTATCACCTTGGCGGTGCCGATCACCAGCCCGCAGGACGCCCAGGCGTTTTTCGAGCAGCACAGCGACCTGAACGCCACACACAACTGCTGGGCCTGGAAGCTGGGCGATCAATACCGCAGCAACGACGACGGCGAACCCGGTGGCACCGCCGGGCGACCGATCCTCGCGGCTATCGAGGCCCAGGGGTTCGATCAGGTCGCGGTGCTGGTGATCCGCTGGTACGGCGGCATTCAATTGGGGACGGGCGGACTCGCCCGCGCCTACGGTGGTGGCGCAAACAAATGCCTGCAAAATGCCGAGCGCATCGAACTGATCAGCCGTGTGCCCCTGAGCTGCGCCTGTGGGTTCTCCGAGCTGAACCTGGTGAAGCTGCGCGTCGCCGAACTCGGCGGTTTAGTGCTGGAAGAAACCTTCACCGCCAACGGCGTGGAGCTATACCTTGCGCTGGCAGGGGCACACATCGACACCCTGCAAACCCAGCTCGCCGACCTGAGCCGTGGGCGCATCCTGCTGCAACGCTGAAACTGCTACTGTTAGGCGCTGAACTCCCTGAACCGCGACTTCAAAGGAAGCCTTTATGTCTACACCAAAAACCGCACTGATCATCGGCGCCTCGCGCGGGCTGGGCCTTGGCCTGGTCAAGCAACTGCTCCAGGATGGCTGGGACGTCACCGCCACCGTGCGTGATCCGCACAAGGCCGATGCCCTCAAAGCCGTGGGCCCGGTGCAGATCGAGAAATTGGATATGGATGATCAGCAAGCCGTGATCGCCCTGGCCCAACGCTTGAAAGACCGCACCTTCGACCTGCTGTTCGTCAACGCTGGCGTCAAGGGCCCGGCGAACCAGGAGCCAGGCCACGCCACCCTCGCAGAGGTCGGCCAGCTGTTTTTCACCAACGCCGTGGCGCCGATCAACCTGGCCCAGCGCTTTGTCGGGCAGATCCGCAAAGACACCGGCGTGCTGGCGTTCATGAGTTCGGTGCTGGGCAGCGTGACCATTCCCGACGGTTCGGACCTGGCGCTGTACAAGGCCAGCAAGGCTGCCCTCAACTCAATGACCAACAGCTTTATCACCCAGTTGGGCGACCACAAGCCGACGGTTCTGTCGCTGCATCCGGGCTGGGTGAAAACCGACATGGGCGGAGAGAACGCACATATCGACGTCGACACCAGCGTGCGCGGCCTGGTGGATCAAGTAAATGCCTACACCGGCAAGGGCGGCCATCACTTCGTGGACTACAAGGGCGACACCATCGCCTGGTAAATACACCGATCAACCTGTGGGAGGGGGCTTGCTCCCGATGGCTGAGTGTCAGTCAATGCTGTGTGGACTGGTCCACCGCTATCGGGAGCAAGCCCCCCTCCCACTCTGTACCTACTCCTACAGCTAGACCCCGTAATGAACTACACGTAATCTAGCCCCCTCGCCCTCCCCGGCGACCCTGGATCAGCAGACAGGGCAACACTGAGCTGGCAAACCTGAACCCATCATTCAGAGGAGCCGGCCAATGCCTGCGACCCGTATCTGGTTAAAAAACCCCCTCGCGATTTTCACTGCCAATGGCCTCGACGCCCGTGGCGGCCTGGTGCTGCAAGACGGTGTGATCACCGAATTACTGGCCCAGGGCCAAGAACCGGCACAACCCTGCACGCAGGTGTTCGATGCTCGCGAACATGTGGTCCTGCCCGGGCTGATCAACACTCACCATCATTTCTATCAAACCCTCACCCGCGCCTGGGGCCCGGTGGTCAACCAGCCGCTGTTTCCCTGGCTGAAAACGCTGTACCCGGTATGGGCGCGGCTTACCCCGGGAAAACTCGCCCTGGCCAGCAAAGTCGCCCTGGCTGAATTGCTGCTGTCGGGCTGCACCACGGCGGCCGACCACCACTACCTGTTCCCCGATGGTTTGGAAAACGCCATTGATGTGCAGGTAGCCAGCGTGCGCGAACTGGGGATGCGCGCCATGCTCACCCGCGGCTCCATGAGCCTGGGCGAAGCCGATGGCGGCCTGCCACCGCAGCAGACCGTGCAACAAGGCCAGGTCATTCTTGACGACAGCCAGCGCCTGATCCGCGAATATCACGAGCGGGGTGACGGCGCGCAGATTCAGATTGCCCTGGCTCCGTGCTCGCCGTTTTCCGTCACCCCCGAGATCATGCAAGCCAGCGCCGAATTGGCCAACCGCCTGGATGTGCGCCTGCATACCCACTTGGCGGAAACCCTCGACGAAGAAGACTTCTGCCTGCAACGCTTCGGCCTGCGTACCGTGGATTATCTCGACAGCGTCGGCTGGCTCGGCCCACGCACCTGGCTGGCCCACGGCATTCACTTCAACCCGGATGAAATCGCACGCCTGGGTGCCGCCGGTACGGGGATCTGCCACTGCCCAAGCTCCAACATGCGCCTGGCTTCCGGTATCTGCCCGACCCTGGACCTGCTTGCCGCCGGCGCGCCCATCGGGCTGGGCGTGGACGGCTCGGCGTCCAACGATGCCTCGAACATGATCCTTGAAGCGCGTCAGGCCCTGTACATTCAGCGCCTGCGTTATGGCGCAGAAAAGATCACCCCAGAAGGCGTGCTGGGCTGGGCAACCAAAGGTTCGGCACAGTTGCTGGGCCGAACGGACATCGGTGAATTGGCCGTAGGCAAGCAGGCTGACCTGGCATTGTTCAAACTTGATGAGCTGCGCTTCTCCGGTAGCCACGATCCGATTTCAGCGCTGCTGTTGTGCGGTGCGGACCGGGCGGATCGAGTGATGATCGGCGGCCAGTGGCGGGTGATCGACGGCCAAGTCGAAGGCCTGGACCTGAAAGGCTTGATCGCCGATCACACCCAGGCGGCTCGCCAACTCATCGCCGGCACCTGAGCCAGACGCCGATCAAAATGTGGGAGGGGGGCCTGCTCGCTCCCACATTGGGTCTACGGCGTCATCAAAAACAGTTACAGCCCCAGCAGCGACAACATAATAAAAGTCGCAAACAACACAAAATGAGTCATCCCTTCAATGGCATTCGTCTCGCCATCGTTGAGGTTGATCGCGCTGACAATCAGCGTGATAAACACCATCACCGTCTGCACCGGCGTCATCGCCATCTGGAACGGCTGGCCGCTATAGAGCGCCATGGCTTCCATCACCGGCACCGTCAGGATCACCGTAGACAACGAAGCACCCAACGCAATATTCACCACCGACTGCATACGGTTGGCCAATGCAGCGCGCAATGCCGTCAGAATCTCTGGCGCGGCCGAGATAGCCGCCACCACAATCGCCGTGATCACCGGCGGCGCGCCCGTGCCTTCCAGGCCCAGATCCAGGGTTTTGGACATCACCTCGGCCAACGCGCCAATCACAATCACGCCAAACACCAACGTGCCTATCGAGAACGCGAGGTTAACGGGCGGTGTGTGTTCTTCTTCGGTTGATTTCTTGCGGCGTTTTTCCGGGTAGCTGTAGCTGAAGAAATAACTGTGTGGGCCTACCTGCATCCTCAGGAACAAGGTGTAGAGCACCACCATCGCGCCAATGGTGAAGGCCGAGTAAATTTTCCAATCGGCCTCGGGGATAAATTCCGGTACCACCATCGACACGCCCATGGCGGTGAGGATCATCACGCTGTAGGTGCGCGCCGAGTCATCGTTGTAGGACTGTTCGCCATGCTTGATGCCACCCATCAAGGCGGCTAGGCCGAGAATACCGTTGATATCCAGCATCACCGCCGAGTAAATGGTATCGCGCACCAGGGTGGGTGATGGCTCGTTGCTCATCATGATTGCCAGGATCACCACTTCCACCAACACCGCGGCGAGGGTCAGGATCATGGTGCCGTAGGGGTCGCCAACCTTTTCTGCCAACTGCTCGGCGTGATGGGCTACGCGCATTGAGGCCATTACGATAAACGCGATCAGCGCAGCACCGGCCAGCAGGGCCACCAGTTGCCCACTGTGGAGCATCCAGTGCTCCAGCGGATAAGCCGCAATGGCGGCAATCAGCGCCAGCAGCATGAATTTTTCTTGCTTGAAGTGTGTGAGCATTACGGGCCTTTTCGTGCAGCGAATCAGTCATTGATGGGGTACAGACTGCGCCAAGCCGCTAACGTTTCGTTACACCTTAGTTCACCTCACCCTTGCGTGAGTGACACAAATACTCTCCTGCTGGTCAGGTTTTGCCGATTATTTCAGCCATGGCCTGTAGAATGCCGCCATTGCACCTGATGAGATTTTAACTATGTACGATTGGCTCAACGCCCTGCCCAAGGCTGAACTGCACCTGCACCTGGAGGGTTCGCTGGAGCCTGAGTTGCTGTTCGCCCTGGCCGAGCGCAACAAGATTGCGCTGCCGTGGAACGACGTCGACACCCTGCGCAAGGCCTACGCCTTCAACAACCTGCAAGAGTTTCTCGACCTGTATTACAAAGGTGCCGATGTGCTACGCACGTCCCAGGATTTCTACGACCTGACCTGGGCCTACCTGCTGCGCTGCAAAGCCCAAAACGTGATCCACACCGAACCGTTCTTCGATCCACAAACCCACACCGACCGTGGCATCCCGTTCGAAGTCGTGCTGAACGGCATCGCCGCTGCGCTTAAAGATGGCGAGCAGCAACTGGGCATCACCAGCGGCTTGATCCTCAGCTTCCTGCGCCACCTGAGCGAAGCCGAAGCCGAGAAAACTCTCGACCAGGCCCTGCCGTTCCGTGACGCGTTCGTGGCCGTGGGCCTGGACAGCTCAGAAATGGGTCACCCGCCGAGCAAGTTCCAGCGCGTGTTCGATCGTGCCCGCCACGAAGGCTTCCTCACCGTCGCCCACGCCGGCGAAGAAGGCCCGCCCGAGTACATCTGGGAAGCGCTCGACCTGCTGAAAATCCAGCGTATCGACCACGGCGTGCGTGCCATTGAAGATGAACGCTTGATGCAGCGCATCATCGACGAACAGATCCCGCTGACGGTATGCCCGCTGTCCAACACCAAACTCTGCGTGTTCGACGACATGGCCCAGCACAACATCCTCGACATGCTCGAACGTGGCGTGAAAGTCACCGTGAACTCGGACGACCCGGCCTACTTCGGCGGTTATGTCACCGAGAACTTCCACGCGCTGCATACCTCCCTGGGCATGACCCAGGACCAGGCCAAACGCCTGGCGCAGAACAGCCTGGATGCGCGGCTCGTAAAGCCATAACCGGCCATCATTGAACGAATGCAGGCTAAATGTGGGAGGGGGCTTGCCCCCGATGGCGGTGGGTCAGTCACAGATGTGTTTACTGACACTCCCTCATCGGGAGCAAGCCCCCTCCCACATAGGTTTTGCGCTGACCTTTAGATTTGGGTGAGCTCTTCCAGCGTCTTGCCCTTGGTCTCCATCCCGAACACCCACACCACCAGCGCCGCCACGGCAAAGCACAACGCCCCCAAGGCAAATACCCCGCCCTGCCCGGTTATCGGAAATACCAACCCGGTCACCAACGGCCCCAGCAACGAGCCTACGCGGCCAATTGCTGACGCAAATCCGGAACCTGTAGCTCGCGCCGAAGTGGGATATAGCTCCGGCGTGTAGGTGTACAGCACCGCCCACATGCCAAACAGGAAAAACTGCATCAACAACCCGGAGGTGATCAGCAGGGCCACATTGCCGCCAAACACAGCACTTTGCCCATACAGAAACGCCATCACCCCGCCACCCAGCAGCGTCACGACGCACACCGGTTTACGCCCCCAGCGCTCGACCAGCCAGGCCGCCATCAAAAAGCCGGGGATCCCGCCCAGGGAAATGATCACCGTGTAATACACCGACTGGGTCACGGCGAAACCCGATTGCTGCAATAGCGCGCTCAACCACGACGTCAGCCCGTAGAACCCGAGCAAGGCAAAGAACCACACGCTCCAGATCATCATCGTGCGTTGGCGGTACTGCGCCGACCACAGCTGCTGGAACGCGGAAAAGAATGTACCCGGCGTACTCTCTACCCATGGCAGGGCCATCGGCTCCGGCAAATCGGCGCGGCCCAGGGAGTCGCGTACCTTCTGCTCGATACCCAGCAATACCTTGTCCGCCGCTTCGTGGCGCCCGGCCTGTTCCAGCCAACGCGGCGACTCTGGAATAAAGAAGCGGATGGCCAACACAAACACCGCCGGTACCGCCAACACCAGGAAGATGTCGC
Organism: Pseudomonas sp. NCIMB 10586; assembly: GCF_023127895.1. Taxonomy (NCBI): domain Bacteria; kingdom Pseudomonadati; phylum Pseudomonadota; class Gammaproteobacteria; order Pseudomonadales; family Pseudomonadaceae; genus Pseudomonas; species Pseudomonas sp. NCIMB 10586. The sequence goes on along the minus strand of NZ_SPKQ01000030.1, from coordinate 17,487 downwards.
GCCAACCAATCACCGGCAGCAAAAAGTACGACAGCACCCCGGCGGCTACAAAGCCCAACGGCCAAAAACCATCCATCAACGCGATGTAACGCCCGCGCCGTTTGGCGGGAATCAACTCCGACAGCATCGACTGAGCAATAGGAAACTCCATGCCCATGCCAATGCCCAACAGGATCCGAAACAACGTCAACGCCTCCACCGTCTGCGCCGTGGAGCACAGGTAACTGGCAACGCCCCACAACACGATGCTCCACTGAAACACCGGTTTGCGCCCAAAGCGATCCGCGAGCATTCCAGAAAGAGAAGCACCCACCACCATGCCGAAAAAACTCGAACTGGCCAGCAACCCGGCCTGGGCCGTGCTCAAGCCAAACTCGGTTTTGATCGAGCCCAACAGAAAGGTCATCATTGCCAAGTCCATGGAGTCGAAGAAAAACGCCAAGGCAATGATGATGAAGATGACTCGGTGGTAACCGCTGATGGGCAACCGTTCCAGCCGCTGTGCTGCGCTATAACCCTGCCTGACCATGCCGCATCCCCCCGTATGAAAAATCCCCTTGGCGAGTGTGCGGCATCGTTTGTCCTGGCTATTGCTGGATGCGACCTGATTGCAGCTCTGAACGACGCGCTTAACGTGCCGCCAGCCGGCTGATCTCCCTGAGCCCTGCCTCGTTGACTGACAAGGCACGCGACTCGTTGATCACGCTGATCCAGTTGGCCTGCAGAAACAGCTGCATCAACCCCGCCCCCAATGCTCCGCCCAGATGCGGTTGCTGCTGGCTCCAGTCGAAACAGTCGCACACCAGCGGCGCTGCCAGGGCCTGGATAAAAATCCCCAGGTCCGCCAAATGCTGCGCGCCCTTGACCGTAACCTCGGTACGCTGCTCATGGCGCTCGAACCATCCGGCCTCAAGCATCCGTTGATACAACTGCGCCGCCAACTCGCCGCCGAGATGGCCGTGACACCAGCGGGCACGGCGCAACAACTGCGGTGCCATCAGTGCCGGCGGCAAGGCTTGCGGTGTGCTGCGCGCCGCGCTGGCCATGGTGGTGCTGGCCAGCGCATCAATGGCGGCACTCACATCCGCAGCCGCCACGCGAAACAAGCGCTTGCCACGTCGGGCCTCGGTCCGCAGCAAACCGCTGCCGGTCAGCCGCGCCAAATGGGCATTGGCCGACGCCGGCGACAACCCGGCCAGCGTTGCCAGCTCTTCTGAAGACTTCGCCGAACCGTCCATCAGGGCCCAGAGCATGGCCGTGCGTTTGGGCTCGGCAAGCAAGCTGGCGATCTGACTGATGCAAGGTGCTGCTTCCATGTATTCACTCCCTGTAAGACCATTTTTCTGCTGCGGTTGACGCCAAAGTATAGGTGCGCACGCAGCAGGTTCCGCGGCCTCCGACAGCTCGGATCAGGACAGGGTATGAGTGAAATTTCCGATCATTACGCAGGCTATTGCCCAGTCGCCGTTCGCCCCGGTCGTTGCGCCGTCAAGGTCGCACAGCGGGACACGAGCATCTCCCGCAGCAGATTGATGGGTTTGCTCAATTGCGCACGATGGGCACATAGCAAGTTGAGCGGTGTGCGCTCGCCCTGCAGCTGCGGCAGGATCAAACGCAAGCGCCCGGCCAGCACGTCGGTGCTGATATCCAACCAGGATTTGTAAGCGATGCCCATGCCCGCCACCGCCCAGCGCCGCACCACATCGGCGTCATCACTGAACCGGTCACCACTGACTGTCAGGCTCACGTGGCGCTTGCCGTCATAAAACCCCCAATGGTCATGCACCCGACTGCCGAGCATGTACAGCAGGCAATTGTGCTGGGCCAGTTGCTCCAGATGCTGGGGTTCGCCATGCCGGGCGAGGTAGCTCGGCGCGGCGCACAGCACACGAATATTGTCCGGGGCGATGGGCAGAGCCACCAGGCTGGAATCTTCGGGTTCACCATAGCGCAGGGCTATGTCCACTGGCTGGCGGAACAGGTCGGCAATGCGATCGCCCAGCAACAGGCGCACGTTCAGTTGCGGGTGTTGCTGCTGGAACTCATCCAGCCACGGCAACAGCTGGTTGCGACCAAAATCCGACGGCGCCGACAATTGCAGCACGCCGCTCACATGATCCTGGCCACTGGCCAATAAGCGCCGGCCATCGTCCAGCGCACTTAATGACGCACGCGCATATTCCAGGAAGCCCTCGCCTTCGGCAGTCAGGCGCAGGCTGCGGGTGGAGCGCGCCAGCAAACGCGTGCCCAGCTGTTGTTCGATACGCTTGAGCGCGGCGCTGGCCACTGCCGGTGACAGGTCCATCACCCGTGCCGCCGCCGACAGGCTGCCCAGGTCCGCAGCACGTACAAACAACTGCAAATCATCAAAACGCAGCATGGAATTCCGCCAATTATCAAAATTTGGTTGAAACAGACTGCTGTTTTAGCCGCTTTTATCTGCGTAGGAAATAGCCAATCATCTGCCCATCCCGTTCTTAGCTATATCACTCAGACCTTTTACCGGAGCCCTCATGAAAGCCATTGCCTACTACACGTCATTGCCGATCAACGACCCAAAATCCCTGCAAGATATAGAGCTGCCGGAGCCCGTGGCCGGCCCGCGCGACCTGCTGGTGGAAGTCAAAGCCATCTCGGTCAACCCGGTGGACACCAAGGTGCGCCACAACGTCGCCCCGGAAAATGGCGACGCCAAGGTGTTGGGCTGGGACGTGGCCGGTGTGGTCAAGGCGGTCGGCAGCGATGTGACGCTGTTCAAAGCCGGTGACAAGGTGTTCTACGCCGGCTCCCTGGTGCGCCCAGGCGGCAACAGCGAACTGCATACGGTCGATGAACGCATCGTCGGCCATATGCCCAAAAGCCTGGGGTTTGCCGAAGCGGCCGCGCTGCCGTTGACCGCTATCACCGCGTGGGAGCTGCTGTTTGAACGTTTGCAAATACCCGAAGGCAAGGAAGATCACGGCCAGAGCCTGCTGATCGTCGGCGCTGCCGGCGGCGTGGGGTCGATCCTGACCCAACTGGCCAACCAACTCACGGCGCTGAAAGTCATCGGTACCGCCTCGCGCCCCGAGACTCAGGAATGGGCCAAAGCCTTGGGCGCCCACGTAGTGATCGACCACAGCCAGCCGCTGAGCGAAGCGCTGAAACATGCAGGCCTTGGGCAAGTGACCCACGTCGCCAGCCTGACCCAAACCGAGCATCACCTGGATCAACTGGTGGAAGCGCTGCAACCCCAAGGCAAGCTGGCGTTGATCGACGACCCCAAGGCGCTGGATGTAAGCAAGCTCAAGCGCAAGAGCCTGTCGCTGCACTGGGAGTTCATGTACACCCGCTCGATGTTCGAGACGCCCGACATGATCGAGCAGCACAACCTGCTTAACCGCGTGGCCGATCTGATCGACGCCGGCACCCTGAAAACAACGGTGGGCGAGCATTTTGGTGTGATCAATGCAGCCAATGTGCGCCGTGCCCACGCGCTGCTGGAAAGCGGCAAGGCCAAGGGCAAGATCGTGCTGGAAGGGTTCTGAAAAAACGACTGTCAGTGTCGTCCGTTATTCATGTAAGTAATGGACGACACCATTAGTCTGAGAGTTGACCCTTGTCATATTTTTAAGGGGATTCGGGTTTATATTGGCCGCCTTTGCCACGAGTCTTTTACGCGAGGAAGTCAGCAATGAAGATCCTGATAAAAGCGTCAGCAAAATCCCCAGGCAGCCAATGGCAGGTTCGTCTCGACGGCGAAGCCATCACCTTCCGCAGTGAAGCCGAGGCCCGCGCCTTCGTTGACACCCTGCAAGCGCGGATCCAGGCCCCCCACCGTTTCCCCCTCGGCCAGCAGCGCTCTGCCGCTGGCTGACCCGTCTATCAGACCTGCGCCTGCGTGGCCCTTGCCCGTTGCAGGCGCTGGGTCGACATTGCAATCGTTACCGCCAGCACACCGCACAAGCTGATGACCATGGCCATCGGCATCGCCGTACCATCATGCAACACGCCGACCAGCGACGCCGCACCCGCCGCCACGCCGAACTGGATACACCCGAGCAACGCCGAGGCACTGCCCGCCCGTGCGCCTTGCCCGCTCATGGCACAGGCCGAGGTGTTCGGCAAAATGCAGCCCAGGCTGGCGATGCAGATAAACAGCGGCACCAGCAACGGCCACAGCGCCTCAGTACGCAGCGCGGCAATCCCCAGCAGCGTCAACGCCGCCGCCACGTAGACCCACACCGTACGCGACAGCAAAAACGCCGGGCCACGCTTGGCCAGCAACCGCGCATTCAACTGCGCCACCAGGATAAAGCCGGCGGCGTTGGAACCGAACAGCCAGCCGTAATGCTCGGCAGGCACGCCGTAGAGTTTGATAAATACGAAGGGGGAGCCGGCGATGTAGGCAAACATCCCGGCAATCGAGATGCCGCCGGTCAAGGCATAGCCCAGGTACACGCGGTCCGACAACAGCGAGCCGTAGCGGCGCAACGAACCAGACAATGGCTGGCGCGGTTGATCGGCCGGGAAGGTTTCCGGCAAGCCGACTGCCACGGCGATAGCCGCCATCACGCTGAACAACGACAGTGCCAGGAAAATCGATTGCCAGCCCCACACCCCGACCATCAGCCCCCCCGCCAATGGCGCAAGGATCGGCGCCAGGCCGGTGACCAGCATCAGTTGCGAATACACCTTGGCCGAGCCCACCGCGTCGCACTTGTCACTGACCACCGCCCGGGAAATCCCCATGCCTGCACAACCGCCAAGGGCCTGCACGAAACGCGCGCCGATCAGCCACTCCAGCGACGGCGCGTAGGCACAGGCGAAGGATGCGAGGGTAAACAAGGTGACGCCGCTGAGCAGCGGCACGCGCCGACCGAAACGGTCAGCCAGCGGGCCGTAGATCAATTGACCGATAGCCAGGCCGGCGAAATACACCGCCAAGGTTAACTGGATATGTTTTTCGTCAGTGGCAAAGGCCGTGGCCATGGCCGGAAAGCCCGGCAGGTAGAAGTCGATCGCCAACGGCGCGAAGGCGCTCAAGGCGCCCAGAATCAGGATTATGCGAAGGTTCATCAGACACCCAAGTGAGTCGGCAGCTCGACAGTCTAGCCGCGCTTGGGTGCCGTAAACATTACGTTAGGTCGCTAACGATCAGAAAAAATCACGCCAGTTTGGCGGTGTAGCCCTCCTCGGTGATCAGTTGGACGACCTTATCCGAGGGCAGACTGCTTGCCACGCGCACTTCTTTAGTGCCCAAATCTACTTCGACACTCGCTGCCGGGTCCTGGCTCTGTACCGCCTGGGTCACTGATCGAACGCAATGGCCGCAGGTCATTCCTTCAACATTGAATATTTGCATGACATGACTCCTTTGATGAGGTTGAACCCAGTCTCAAGCTTGCCATGATGGCAAGGTCAAGTTTCAAAAAAATCGGCCGGGCTGGTATTCGCAGGCGACGTCGGCCAAGCTTCAACTTTCCTCGCTGTGAACCATGGAGCATTCGCCATGCGCTGGTCGTTTTTTGCCCTTGCCGGCCTGATGAGCTTGTCTGCCGCTGCGCCCCAGGCTCTCGCCGCTGAAGATTATGCGGTGCTGATCATTTCCCGCGAACGCCTGGAAGTACCCACCAATTGCGAAATTGGCCTGTATCTTCAGGACCAACTGGCCGGACGCCTGTTCCAGGAACAAGCCACCTCGTTCAATCTGCCCGCAGGTAACGTGTCGCTGCGCCTCAAGCTATTGCCAGGCCAGTCCCCGGGCTGCCAGCCAGGGATGCTGGCGCCGGCGGCGCAGAACATTACGTTGAAAGCCGGTGATGTCCGCAAATTGCGTATTGCCCAGGGCCAGGACGGCATGTACCTCAAACCTGCCGCATTGGAATACTGAAGACGCTTGACCTTCCCCACAGGTTAAGGTTGATCCTAGTGGCAACTTCTTCTGGAGGACTGCCCCATGAATGGATCCACCACATTTGACTTGCCCATCGGCGGCATGACCTGCGCCAGCTGTGCCGGCCGCGTCGAACGCGCGCTGGGCAAGGTGCCGGGGGTGCAACGCGTGAGCGTCAACCTGGCCAACGAACGCGCCCATATCGAAGTGCTCGGCCCGATGGATGCCAGCGTGTTGATCGCCGCAGTCGACAAGGCCGGCTACACCGCCACCCTGCCACAAAGCGAAACCACCACCGAAGCCGACCAGGCCGGGCGCCTGCGCCGCGAACGCTGGGCGCTGGTGGCGGGGATTGTGCTGGCGCTGCCCCTGGTGCTGCCGATGCTGGTAGAACCCTTCGGCCTGCACTGGATGCTCCCGGCCTGGATACAGTTCGCCCTGGCTACACCGGTGCAATTTATTCTGGGTGCGCGCTTTTACGTCGCCGCGTGGAAAGCCGTACGCGCCGGCGCCGGCAACATGGACCTGCTGGTGGCGATCGGCACCAGCGCCGGCTACGGCCTGAGTATCTATGAATGGCTCACCGCCGCCCCAGGCGTGACGCCGCACCTGTACTTCGAAGCCTCAGCGGTGGTCATCGCTCTGGTGTTGCTGGGCAAATACCTGGAAAGCCGCGCCAAGCGCCAGACCGCCAGCGCCATCCGCGCCCTTGAAGCCTTGCGTCCGGAACGGGCGATCCGCGTGCTGGATGGCCGCGAAGAAGACGTCGCGATCAATGCCTTGAAGCACGGTGACCTGGTGCTGGTCAAACCCGGCGAACGCTTCCCGGTAGACGGCGAGGTGGTGGAAGGCCAAAGCCATGCCGATGAAGCGCTGATCAGCGGCGAAAGCCTGCCCGTGCCGAAACAGCCCGGCGACCCGGTCACCGGTGGTGCCATCAACGGTGAAGGCCGTTTGCTGGTGCGCACCCTGGCCCTGGGCGCGGAGAGCGTGCTGGCGCGCATCATCCGCCTGGTCGAAGACGCCCAGGCCGCCAAGGCACCGATCCAGAAACTGGTGGATAAAGTCAGCCAGGTGTTCGTACCGGCCGTGTTGGTATTGGCACTGATCACCGTAGTGGGCTGGTGGTTGTATGGCGCATCGCTGGAAACCGCGATCATCAATGCGGTCGCCGTGCTGGTGATCGCCTGCCCTTGTGCCCTGGGCCTGGCCACGCCGACCGCGATCATGGCCGGCACCGGCGTCGCAGCACGCCACGGTATTCTGATCAAGGATGCCGAAGCCCTGGAACGCGCCCATGCCGTGAGCGCCGTGGTGTTCGACAAGACCGGCACCCTGACCTCCGGCGCACCGAAAATTGCGCACCTGGCGGCGGTAGACGGCGACGAAGCCCTCTTATTGCAACAGGCCGGCGCCTTGCAACGCGGCAGTGAACACCCGCTGGCCAAGGCCGTGCTGGATGCCTGCCAAGAGAAAGGTCTGGACGTGGCCGATGTGAGCGCCAGCCAATCCCTGACCGGACGGGGCATTGCCGGTACGCTGGACGGTCGCCCACTGGCGCTTGGCAATCGACGCCTGCTGGAGGAAACCGGTCTGGACGCAGGCGATTTGGCTCAGCGTGCCAAGGAATGGGAAGCCGAAGGCCGCACCTTGTCCTGGCTGATCGAGCAAGGTGCGCAACCGCGTGTGCTGGGCCTGTTTGCGTTTGGCGACACCCTCAAGCCCGGCGCACTTGAGGCGGTGCAACAACTCAAGGCGCAGCACATCAGCAGCCACCTGATTACCGGCGATAACCACGGCAGTGCACGGGTCGTTGCGCAGGCGTTGGGGATCGATGACGTGCACGCCGAAGTGCTGCCGGCTTACAAAGCTGCCGCCGTTGCCGAGCTGAAAAAAACCGGGGTGGTGGCCATGGTGGGCGACGGTATCAATGATGCCCCGGCGCTGGCCGCTGCCGATATCGGCATTGCCATGGGCGGCGGCACCGACGTGGCCATGCACGCCGCCGGCATCACCCTGATGCGCGGCGACCCGCGCCTGGTGCCGGCCGCGCTGGAGATCAGCCGCAAGACCTATGCAAAAATTCGACAGAATCTGTTCTGGGCCTTTGTGTATAACTTGATCGGCATTCCCCTGGCCGCCTTCGGCCTGCTCAACCCGGTACTGGCTGGGGCTGCCATGGCCTTGTCCAGCGTCAGCGTGGTGAGCAATGCACTGCTGTTGAAAACCTGGAAACCCAAGGACCTGGAGGATCAACGCCCATGAACATCGGCCAAGCCGCCCGCACCAGCGGGCTGAGTGCAAAGATGATTCGCTACTACGAATCCATCGGCCTGCTGAAAACGGCCCATCGCACCGATAGCGGCTACCGTGTGTATGGCCACGACGACCTGCACACCCTGACGTTTATCAAGCGCTCGCGGGACCTGGGGTTTTCATTGGAAGAGGTCGGCAAGCTGCTGACCTTGTGGGAAGACCGGCAGCGGGCCAGCGCCGACGTAAAAGCCCTGGCGCGCCAGCATATAGACGAGCTCAACCACAAGATTCGCGAGTTGGGGCAACTGCGCGACACCTTGCAGGACCTGATGGAGCACTGCCAGGGCGATCATCGGCCCGATTGCCCGATACTCAAGGAGTTGGCGGCGGGGAACTGCTGCGCCTGACCGGATAAACACAAAACCCAATGTGGGAGCTGGCTTGCCTGCGATAGCATCACCTCGGTGTCACTGATACACCAAGGGGTCTGCATCGCAGGCAAGCCAGCTCCCACATTGGAACGCGCCGTTTTGAGTTACTGCATCCAAGGCGGCGGCGGTGGCTCGTCCGGCACTTTGCTCGGTGGCGCATCGTCTGCCGCGCGAATCGCCTGGCGACGCTCTTCATCCAGCCGCGCCGCTTCGATTTCGCGGATCACACCGCCTACGTCCGCCAGCTCTTCCGGTTCGTCGAACTCACCGGTCAACACACTGGCCGGGTGCAAGGTGCCGGCTTCGTACAGCGCCCACATTTCCTTGGCGTACTTGGTCTTCTTCAGCTCCGGGGCAAAGCGTCCAAAGTAGGAAGCCATGTTGCCCACGTCCCGCTCCAGCATGTTGAAGGCGTGGTTGTTGCCCGCCGCATCCACTGCCTGGGGCAGGTCGATGATCACCGGGCCCGTCGGCGTAAGCAGTACGTTGAACTCGGAAAGGTCACCATGCACCAGGCCGGTGCACAACATCAGCACGATCTGCGAGATCAGAAAGGCGTGGTACTCGCGCGCCTGGTCCGGCTCCAGCACCACGTCATTCAGGCGCGGCGCTGCATCACCGTACTCGTCGGCCACCAGCTCCATCAACAGCACGCCCTCAAGGAAGTCGTACGGCTTGGGCACGCGAACGCCCGCACCGGCGAGGCGGAACAGCGCCGCCACTTCGGCGTTCTGCCAGGCATCTTCGGTTTCTTTCTTGCCGAACTTGGAGCCCTTGGCCATGGCCCGGGCCTGGCGGCTGTTACGGACCTTTCGGCCTTCCTGGTATTCGGCCGCCTGACGAAAACTTCGTTTGTTCGCCTCCTTGTAAACCTTCGCGCAACGCAATTCGTTGCCGCAGCGCACCACATAAACAGCTGCTTCTTTACCACTCATGAGTGGGCGCAGCACTTCGTCGACCAGACCGTCTTCGATCAGGGGTTCAATGCGTTTAGGAGTCTTCATCAGCTTTTATTGTGGGTCCTGTATTACCAAACACGCGTGTGGCACTCGTTATACGGCAATCAGCTCGCCGGTGGGAGAGGCTACCGACCTCTGACCCCTTCAGAATGCATGCAATGGGCCAATTTTTTTGGCAATCAGCGTTCGATAATCGCTGTCACCCCTTGGCCGCCAGCAGCACAGATCGAAATCAACCCCCGCCCTTTGCCCGCCGCATCCAGCAACTTGGCGAGGTTGGCAACGATGCGCCCGCCGGTAGCGGCAAATGGATGGCCTGCCGCCAAAGAACTGCCCTTGACGTTGAGCCGGCTGCGATCGATAGCCCCCAACGGAGCATCCAGGCCCAGGCGCGTCTTGCAGTAATCGGCGTCTTCCCACGCCTTGAGCGTGCACAACACCTGGGCAGCAAAGGCTTCGTGGATCTCGTAGTAATCAAAATCCTGCAAGGTCAGGCCATTGCGGGCCAGCAAGCGCGGCACCGCATACACCGGCGCCATCAACAGGCCCTCGGCACCGTTGACGAAATCCACCGCCGCCGCTTCGCCATCACGCAGGTACGCAAGGATCGGCAGCCCCCGCTCCTTGGCCCACGCTTCACTGCCGAGCAGCACCAGGGAGGCACCATCGGTCAGCGGCGTAGAGTTGCCGGCGGTCAGCGTGCCCTTTTCGCTACGCTCGAAGGCCGGCTTGAGGGCGGCGAGTTTTTCCAGGGTCAGGTCCGGGCGCAGGTTGTTGTCACGGGTGAGGCCGAGAAACGGCGTGAGCAAATCGTTGTGCCAGCCTTCGGCGTAAGACGCGGCCATCTTTTGATGACTCTCCAGCGCCAGCTGGTCTTGGTCGACACGCGGGATCTGCCAGGTCTGAGCCATCAGTTCGCAGTGTTGGCCCATGGACAGCCCAGTGCGCGGTTCGCCATTGCGCGGCAGTTCCGGCTTGAGGTGCTGGGGACGAAGTTGTAACAGAATTTTTAATTTGTCTGCCATGGATTTGCTGCGGTTGGCTTTGAGTAGCAGCTTGCGTAGCCCTTCATTCACGCCAATCGGTGCATCGGACGTGGTGTCCACCCCGCCGGCAATGCCGCATTCGATCTGGCCCAGCGCGATTTTGTTAGCCACCAGCAACGCCGCTTCCAGACCGGTGCCACAGGCTTGCTGGATGTCGTACGCGGGGGTCTGCGGCGACAACCGCGAGCCGAGCACGCATTCGCGCGTCAGGTTGAAATCGCGGGAATGCTTGAGCACCGCGCCGGCGGCCACCTCGCCCATGCGCAGGCCATGCAGGTTGTAGCGCTCGATCAGGCCCTCCAGGGCGGCCGTGAGCATCGCCTGGTTACTCGCCGTGGCGTAAGGGCCATTGGAACGGGCGAAAGGAATGCGGTTACCGCCAATGATCGCCACTCGGCGCAATTGAGTCATGAAAAGCTCCCTCTGTCGGTTATGGGCTTGATCACTGAGCCTAGTCGAACGACTGCTACCCTGGGATGGTCAACCCTTTGAACCCCAGCCTTCGGAGAGCGTTCCATGTCTGACCGTTATATCGACTTCGCCAACTCAAGCCTCGGCCATCGCCTGGTCGCCGCCATTGGCCTGCCGTCACCGGTACGCCTGGAACGCTGGCAAGCCGGACGCCTGCGCCCGGTCGAAGGCGCACTGTTGCTGGGCGGCGGCGCATTGACGAGCAAGGTGCTGGCGTTTGCCAATCGGCTCACCGACGCCATCTACAGCTACGGCGCAGAAGCCTCGACGGCATCCGTGTGGATTCCCGGGCACGGCCCCAAGCTCAAGGCGGTGGTGTTCGACGCCAGTGACTTGAAGCACACCGACCAACTCAAGCAACTGCGTGAGTTCTTCCAGCCATTGCTGAAAAACCTAGACCATAGCGCGCACCTGGTGATCCTCGGCCGTGCGCCGGAAAGCCTCAGCGACCCGTTTGCCGCCAGCGCCCAGCGCGCCCTGGAAGGCTTCAGCCGCTCGCTGGCCAAGGAACTGCGCAGCGGTGGCGTGTTGCAGTTGCTGTATGTGGGTGACGGGGCCGAGGACCAATTAGAGGGCGCGCTGCGGTTTTTCCTCTCGCCCAAAAGCGCTTACATTTCTGGCCAAGTCATTCGCCTGTCAGCCTGCGACACCCCGGTCGAAGACTGGACGCGCCCGCTGGCGGGGCGCAAGGCGCTGGTCACTGGCGCCGCCCGGGGCATCGGTGCGTCCATCGCCGAAACCCTGGCCCGCGACGGTGCCGAGGTGATTTTGCTCGATGTGCCCCAGGCCAAGGCCGACCTCGAAGCCCTGGCCGCACGCCTGAATGCGCGTACGGTGGTGCTGGATATCTGCGCCGAAGACGCCGCCAGCCAGTTGGTCGAACACTTGCCCGACGGGCTCGATATCCTGGTGCACAACGCCGGCATCACCCGTGACAAAACCCTGGCCAACATGACGCCCGAATACTGGGACGCAGTGCTGGCGGTGAATCTCAATGCTCCGCAAGTGCTGACCAAGGCCCTGCTCGACAGCGGCACTCTGCACGACAACGCACGGGTCGTGCTGCTGGCCTCCATCAGTGGCATCGCCGGCAATCGTGGGCAAACCAACTATGCCGCGAGCAAGGCCGGTTTGATCGGCCTGGCCCAGGCATGGGCGCCCCTTTTGAAGCAACGCGGGATCAGCATCAACGCCGTGGCGCCGGGCTTTATCGAAACCCAGATGACCGCACACATCCCGTTTGCCCTGCGTGAGGCCGGGCGACGCATGAGTTCGCTTGGCCAGGGTGGCATGCCACAGGACGTGGCCGAAGCCGTGGCCTGGCTCGGCCAGCCGGGCTCCGGTGCCGTCAGCGGCCAGGCGCTGCGTGTGTGTGGGCAAAGTCTTCTGGGAGCATAAGCATGCAATGGCAAACCTTGGACAGCACACCGTCGCTACTCCCGCTGTACTGGCGTGCGGCACTCAAGCGCAAGATCACCGGCAGCACGTTGCCCGAACGCGGCTGGCGCTGTCGGGTCAGCGTCGATCCCAAGGCCGTCGCGGCGTACCGCAAGGTCTGCGGGTTCACCGACAGCCCGATGCTGCCAGCGACTTACCCGCACATCCTGGCGTTCGGTCTGCAACTGCAACTGCTGACCGACAAGGCGTTTCCGTTTCCGCTGTTGGGGCTGGTCCACCTGAGCAATCGCATCCGCATTCACCGGCCTCTGGGCGGCGTGGGAGAGCTGAGCATCGGTGTGTACGCGCACAACCTACAGCCCCACGCCAAGGGCGCGACCTTTGACATTGCGACCGTGGTCGAAGATGCCCTTGGACTGCTATGGGAAGCCGAAAGCCAGATGCTCTGTCGTGGCGTAAAGCTTGAAGGCGAATCGCTGAATAACAGCGTGCACGTCCCAGGGCCGCTCAACGAACTGACCCGCTGGAAAGCGCCCACCGATATCGGTCGCCGCTATGCCCGCGTGTCCGGCGATTACAACCCCATCCATCTCAGTGCGCCTACGGCCAAGCTGTTCGGTTTTCCCCAAGCCATCGCCCATGGGCTGTGGAACAAGGCCCGCACGCTCGCGGCGCTGGGAGAACACCTGCCGGCCGCCAATATTGAAATCAATGTCGAGTTCAGGAAACCCGTGCGCCTGCCCGGTGAAGTGATATTGATGAGCAGCGCAGCCGGTTCCAGTGGCGAGTTGGAACTTAAAGGGCCGGGCGGCATTGAGCATATGTTCGGAAAGTGGCAGCCGATCGCCTGAAAAAACCGATTAATTGTATATATACACCCAAAGTTATAGCGGACCTTACGAGGCCCGCTTATTTATTCAACCTTTTGATTTACATCACCTAAATTTCAGTAAGCATCCTTGCCATACACCCTTTGTATTAGTCGCTAAGTTGACCGATGCCTAGGGTATATAAATTGTTAATACCAAGTTGAGCGTTGTGCGAAAGAGTGCCATGGCCTGAGATAGAACCACGGACAAATCTATTGCTGCCCCAAGAAGTAGCGAAGGTTTGAAACAACCCAGGTTGTACCAGGTGCAAGGAACTCAATCATGAAAACTCAAGTCGTGTTGTGGAAAGCAAGTACCGCGTTGGCCCTGATTCTGGCAATGAGCCTCGGCGGCTGCAGCAGTGGTGGCGGCGGGCATAAATCCAGCGTGGCGGCGTCATCGCCGGATGCTGGCGCAGGTGCGGGCACAGGTGACGGCGGCACGGGTGGCGGCACTGGCGGGACTGGTGGTGGCACTGGCGGCGGTACTGGCGGCACTGACGGTGGGACTGACGGTGGGACTGGCGGAACCGGCGGCGGAACCGGCGGCACTGACGGTGGCACTGGTGGAACCGGCGGCGGCACGGGCGGCACTGACGGTGGCACTGGTGGCACGGGCGGCGGCACGGGCGGCACTGACGGTGGCACTGGTGGGACCGGCGGTGGCACTGGCGGCACTGGTGGGACCGGCGGTGGCACTGGCGGCACAGGCGGCGGCACTGGTGGGACCGGCGGCGGTACTGGCGGCACAGGTGGCGGCACCGGCGGGACGGGTGGTGGCACTGGCGGCGGAACAGGTTCGACAACCACCCCACTGATCACTGGCCAGATCGCCGGCACCCTCGGCACCACCGTAGGCAATGTAGGCACAGCGGTGGGTGATCTCGGCGGCACCCTGACCGCGGTTCCGATCGTAGGCACAACAGCAGGCGGGCTGGTCACCTCGGTCGGCACGGCTGTCAACACCATCGGCACCGGAGTCACAACAGGCTTGGGTTCCCTGGGGACCAGCAGCAACTCGCTGGGCATTACGGTCGCAGGTGTCGGCGGCGGCGTTGCTGACTTGGGCAGCGGCCTTTCGACCACCGGCCAATCACTGTCGACCACCCTCGGCGGTGTACCCGTCGTCGGCGGCCTGACAGGTGGCGTAGGCACTGCAGTCGGCGGCGTAGTGGATAAAGTCGGCACTACGGTAACCATGCTCGGCGATACCCTCAGTACCGCCAGCACCACCGGCCCATTGGGCTCGTTGACCAACACCCTCGGCGGAAAAGTAGTGGTGCCTGTGGTATCGCTGGTGGAAAACACCACCGGCAACCTTGGCACGGCAACCGGCCTGGGCACTCCAGTCAATGGCCTGCTGGATAAAGTCGGCTCGACGGTCACCAGCCTGGGGACTCAAGTCGCCAGTACTGGCGGTACCGGCAACCCTGTCACTACCGTGGTCGGCAGCGTGCTGACTGGCGTTGGCGGCACGCTCGACAAGTCTGGCGGCTATGTCGCCCCAACCGGTGGCACCGCAGCTCCCGGCATTCCAGAACTGGTCGGCGGCCTGGTCAGCAACGTCGGTACCGGCCTGAATGTCGGCAACACCAACGGCACGGTCAGTGCAGCGGGTGTAACCGGTGGCGCGCTGGGCAACACCATCGCTTCGGTAGGGACTGTGCTGGGTGGTACAGGTGTCGCCAACACAGGCGCCACGGCACCGGTCGCGGCAGTGGCAACCAATGTCGGCGCCGCGCTTAACCCGGTCACATCCGGCGTCACCGCGCTGACGCAAAACATTGGTACTACCACTGGCGTTGGCGCTCCGGTCAACGGGCTGGTGACGCAAGTGGGAGGGGCAGTCAGCAGCGTAGGCACCAACCTGACTGCCGCCAATGCAAACCCGATCACCAACGCAGTGGGCACCACCGTAACGGCTGTCGGCAACACTGTAGGTTCGGTGGGTGGCTTGGTCACCGGCGGCACTACCGGCACCAGCGGTGGCCTGCTCGGTGGCTTGAACATCGGCGCCACCACCACGACCACAGGCACTGCCACAACCACCGGCGGCACTACAGCCACTGGCGGTCTGGGCGGTTTGTTGAACGGCCTGACCGGCAAATAGAAATGCACCTGGCCGATTAGACGGCCTCCCCTACAGCGCCTACGCTTGGTTGAGACGAGAGACCCTAAATAAGTCTCTCGTCTTTTTTATGGGCGACGCCTTGTGTGATGAGCCGCCACCCTCCCGAACCGAGTCCCAGAACCCGGCGGGCCCGAAGCGCTGCTGCAGTTGACCATGGAGTGTCCTATGCGCGTATTAACGCCGTTGTTAATGCTAACCCTCAGCGCTTACGCCCAGGCCGAGCCCCTTCCCAGCTTTTTGAACAGCAATGACACCGTGCGCACCTTGCCGGTACCCAACCTGCCCGCCGATGCCTATCGACCGGCCACGCCACAAACCCAAGTGCCTGAAGCACCGCCGACTGCCGGCCAGCCCCTGTTGATGGACACCAAGGTCACCATTCGCAAGCTGCAGATCGAAGGCGGCACCATTTACCCGCTGACCGAGACGGCCCAAGTCTACGCACCGCTGATTGGCCGCGAGACCAACCTCGCGCAATTGATCGAAGCAACCCGTGGCATCACCCGCCGCTACCAGGAGGACGGCTACCTGCTGTCCTACGCGTTCCTGCCACAGCAGAATTTCGAAAACGGCCTGGTCCGCGTTGTTTTGGTGGAGGGTTACATCAAGGACTACCAGCAAACCGGCGACATCGGCTCGGTGTCGGCCTACGTCGACAAACTGGCGAAAAAACTGTTGGCCGAACGCCCGCTGACGCGCAAGACCTTCGAGCGCTACACCACGCTGATGAGCCGCATTCCCGGCCTGACCGTACAAGCCCAGGTGCCACCGCCCGGCACCACCGATGGCGCCACGCACATGCAGATCCAGGCCAGCCGCAAACCTTTCACCACCAGCATGAGCCTGGTGCAGAAAAGCCGTGGCGGTACGCAAGCCTTGCTCAGCGCCACCAGCAATTCGCAAACGTTCATGGGCGAACAACTGACCGTCAGCGGCCTGTTCCCGCCCGGCGAGGACAAAGAGCATTACTACCGTGTGGACTACAACCAGTTCATCAATGCCGAAGGCACCCAACTGGCACTCGCTGCCGAACGTTACCGCGCCGACCCCAACAGCAGCGTGCAACTGGACGGCGGCTTCGAGCTCAAGCCGCACCAGTCGATCGATCGCTATTCCATTGGCCTGAGCCACCCGTTTATCGCCTCTCCCACCGAGTCATTGAGCCTGGGCACACGCCTGTACGTGGTGGACCAGACCACCCGTTACAAGCTGGTGGGCTACCCGCTGAGTTTCGACATCGAATCCAACCTGCGCGCCCTCGCCTTCGAGGGTGATTGGCGCAAGGCCGACGCACGCCGGTTACGCATCATCAGCGGCGGCCTGTACCAAGGCATCGACGGTTTGGGCGCCAAGGCGCGCAGTGACCTGGACGTGGCAAAACCCGACCTCGATTTCTTCCGCCTGCGCCTCTCCGGCGTGCAAAGCGACAAGTTCTTCGACAACTGGCAAGGCGTGCTCTCAGGTGCGTTGTACTGGAGCAACAACACGCTGCCTGACAGCGAACGTGCCACCTTCGGCGGGCAAAATTTCGGGCGTGGCTATCCTGATGATCAAGGCTCGGGCGACAAGGGCTGGGGGGTGGCGTACGAGGTCAACTACAGCTTCAACCGTGCTGGCAACTGGGTGAAGGTTTTGCAACCCTACGTGGTGCTCGACCGCGCCAAGACCTGGTTCAACGACCTGCCGGTCAAGGCCAGCGACATGTCTTCGGCGGCAGTGGGGTTACGCTTTGGCGATAACAAGTACTACAACATCGCCCTGGAGGCGGCCAAGCCGATGTCGGATATCGCCCTGGACAGTTTTAACCGCAGGCCACGGTATACGCTGAGTTTCAGTTATCAGCTCTGAAAAGGTCAGGCCTTAACCATTTGTTGGATCAGACTCGGTGAAAAATGTGGGAGGGGCGGTGCGACGATTCGACTTGCTCCCGATGGCGGCCTTGTAGCCGACGGGGGTCTTGGATCAGACCGAGTACATATCCATTTCTGCGGTAACGGCCACTATTGGTTCCGCTTTTACAGCGGGTCACTTTTGGAAAAGAGCCCGGAATGC
>NZ_SPKQ01000029.1:0-25338 GCF_023127895.1 Pseudomonas sp. NCIMB 10586 | reverse complement strand
CAGCATCCTGGTCGGCCCCGAGGCCGCCATCGGGAGCAAGCCCCCTCCCACATTTGGATCTCGATTTGTCAGGTAGATATGTGCAGGCTGTCCGACCGTCACGAGAGCAAGCTCCCTAGCCACAGGTATGGCGCCGAGACCATCAGGTCCAGGCCACCACCAACAACCCGGCACCCAACACCAGGCACAACGGCGAGTACAGGTACGTATCCAGGCGTGCAAACCGAGAGTTGCCGACCTTCTTGAAAAAACCTACCAGCTCCGAATCGCCAATCGCCCGGGCAAACATCAGCACCGCAATCGCACTGATGCCCCACTGCAACGCACCATGGGACACCGGCGAGAAATACAGCCCGGCGCGCAGGCAAACCAGCAAGGCAATCGCTACCAGCCCCATCGCGACCAGAAAGGTGCCCAGCGCCGACGGCTTGAACGCCGGTCGCGGCCCGCTGGCAAATTCGCCAGGCAGTTGCGGAATCGCCGCCAGGCTGCCGAATTTGCCACCAGCCGCCCAGTAAAGATGCACCATGCTGATAAAGGTAAAAACCCCGACAATCCATCGCGCAATGACAAAACTCATGGCGGACGCTCCCGAAAAATGTGGGAATCAGGATAGTCGCCCTGAGATTTTTTGCAGGCATTTCGTCGGCCGCTGATGGTAAAGTGCCGCCCCATGAAACTCGCCCGTGCCGACCGCTCGCTCATTGCCTGGATGCTCTACTGCTGCGTCCTGTTCAATGTGTTCGCCTGCAGCATTGGCCATGGGCAGATGGTGGGGATGCAGCTCAACGGCATCAGCGGCCAGTTCTGTACGGTGGACCCGCGTACCCAGGCGCCCCTGCCAAGCAATTCCACGGATGAGAGCCTGCCAACGCTGTCAAAGGCGTTCGGTTGCCCGTTGTGTTCGACCGGCGGTATGGGCCCCGCGCTCAACAGCCACCTGAACGTGGCAGTCTTGCCACAACCCCACGCGCCGCCAGCGGCGGTCGTGCTTGCCGCTGACATCCCTGCCCGTTTCACCTGGCCCACGGCTAACCCGCGCGCGCCACCTGCCTTCGCCTGATCCCTGCGCTTTCTGATCTGCATTGCCGACCGTTTCCGTGAGGAAGGACGGGTGGCTGTGCGTTGTTTTCAAGCCAAGTTTTCAGGATTCAACCATGAAACATTTACCCCTGTTGGCGGGCCTGTTCGGCTGCCTGCCTGTTTGCGCCTTAGCCCTTGAGCTGGCGCCGACCACCATTGAAGGCGGGCAAAGCGTTGAACCCGGCCTGGCCCTGGATCAATCCAGCGGCATGGCCTCGCGCCTGGGCCTGAGCCTGCGGGAAACCCCGGCGTCGGTGGCCATCGCCAACCGCAACGATATCGAGCGCCATGGCGCCAGGACCTTTCGCGAGGCGGCCAATACCCTGCCCGGCGTCAACGCCAGCGCGCCGCCCGGGTTTGGTGGGTTTATCTCGTACCGCGGGTTTACCAGCAGCCAGATTACCCAGATGTTCAACGGCATCAATGTCGCCACGGGCCTGTCGCGGCCGGTGGATGCGTGGATCTACGACCGTGTGGAACTGATCGGCGGCCCCTCCTCCCTGATCAACGGCGCCGGCTCCGTGGGCGGCTCGCTCAATTACGTGAGCAAGTTGGCGACCCGTGAAGAACAGGCCGCAGAAGGCCAACTGACCTATGGCAGCTACGACACCGCCGGCATGGCCTTCGGCCTTAATCACGCGCTGACCGAGCCCGGCGCCGACGTGCAGCATTACGCGCGACTGGATGTGAGCCGCAACACCAACCACAGCCACATCGACCGCGCTCAACGGGATGCCTGGAGCGTGGCGTTTTCCCTGCTCAGCGACCTCACGCCCAACCTGTCCCACACCCTGGCCCTGGAATATCAGGATGAGCATGAGGACAGCCCGTATTGGGGCACACCGGTGCTCAATCCCAAGGCCGGCGAACTGAAGATCGACAAGCACAACCGCTTCAACAACTACAACGTCGCCGACGGACGTTATGAGCAGCGTACGATCTGGGCGCGCTCGATCATCGACTATCGGATCAACGACAGCACCACGCTGAAAAATACCCTCTACCACCTCGACAGCCAGCGCGATTACCGCAACCTGGAGACCTACCAGTACAACGCCGACAACAGCGCCGTTAACCGCTCCACGGCCTATCAGGTGCGGCATCAGGGCGAACAGAACGGCAACCAGTTTGAACTGCGCCATGACAACAACCTTTTCGGCCTCTCCACAACCTGGTCCGGCGGCTTTGAGTACAAGGTCAACAGCACCACCGGCCATCCACTAATCAAGCCGGGTAACAGTACGGTTGACCCGAACAACTACAACCCGGGGCACTTCTATGACATCCCCGGCATCAAGCCGGGTTTTGCCAAAGCCACGACTAACCAGGTGACCACCAAGGCGCTGTTCGTGGAAAACCGCCTGGGGCTGACGGATAAGCTCTCGCTGCTGACCGGCCTGCGTTATGACGCCATTGACATGGACGTAACCAACCACCGCGCGACCACCACCCCACGGCACTTCAAGCGCAGTTGGGAGCCCGTGACGGGACGTGTAGGCCTGACCTATCAATTCATCCCGTCAGCCAATGTCTACGTGCAATACAGCACCGCCGTGGAACAGCCCAATACCACCACCCAGGTGTTCGACGTGTCCACCGGCAAGCAGTGGGAGATCGGCAGCAAGTTCGATTACCTGGACGGTCGCGGCTCGGCAACGGTCGCCGTCTACAAGATCGAACGCGAAGACTTTGCCGTCACCGACCCGCAGGACCCCACCAACAGCATCCCGGTGGGCGCGCAGACGTCCAAGGGTATCGAACTGGCCAGCTCACTGCGCATCACGCCAAGGCTGCTGGCCGAAGGCAACTTCGCCTGGGTGGATGCCGAGTACGATGAATTCAATGACAAAGTTGCCAGCGGCGCCGTGGTATCGCGCAAAGGCAATACGCCGACCAATGTGCCCAAGCGCGTGGGCAACCTGTGGTTGACCTACGACTTTTCCGAGGACTGGCAAGGGGGGGTGGATGCGCGCTATGTCGACCAGGTGTATGCCGATTATGCCAACACCCAGACAGTGCCGGCTTACACGCTGTTCGGTACGTTCCTGCGCTACAAGCTCGACGCCCGTACCTCGGTGACCGGGCGGGTGCGTAACTTGACCAATGAGGTGTATGCCGAGTTTGCGCATGTGTCGCCGGCGTATTACCTGGGTTCGCCGAGAACGTTTGAGGTAGCGGTGCAAACCAAGTTCTGAGCCTGAAATGCAGTCAACTGTGGGAGGGGGCTTGCTCCCGATAGTGGTGGTTCAGTCAATGCATATGCAAGCTGATACACCGCTATCGGGAGCAAGCCCCCTCCCACATTAAGACTATCGGTTACTTGAGACTCGCCTCAACCTTCTGGGCTACATCGGGCGTCAACCACGCCTTCCACACCTCAGGGTGCTCCTTGAGGAACGCCTGGGCCACGTCCCGTGGCGCGGTGTGGTTTTCGCTCATCTTCGCCAACGCCTTGTTAAGCGGCTCGATGGGGAACTCGACTTTTTCAAAGAACTGGGTGATCTGCGGATATTGCTGCTGGAACGGCGTCGATACGCCAATGCTCAATTTGGATGCCAGCGAGCGCGTAGGCTTGGGGTCCGTGTTGTCCGCGTCGGTCAGGGTCTTCCATGCATCGGCATCAAACGGCGGTTCTTCCAGCTGGATCAATTTATAGCGCCCCATCAACGGGGTGGGTGACCAGTAATAGAACAGCACCGGCTTGCCCCGGCGGATCGACGAGGCAATCTCGGCATCCAGCGCTGCGCCCGAGCCGCTGCGGAAATTCACGTAAGTGTCGTCCAGGCCATAGGCCTTGAGCTTCTGTTTGTTGACCACTTCGGACGTCCAGCCGATGGGGCTGTTGAGAAAGCGCCCTTTGCCCGGGGATTCCGGGTCTTTGAATACATCCTTGTAGCGCGCCAGGTCCTGTACGCTTTTCAGGTCCGGCGCCAGGGCCTTGAGGTTTCTGGACGGGTCGCCCTTGACCACATATTCCGGCACCCACCAGCCTTCAGTGGCGCCTTTGACCGTGTCTCCAAGCCCTACCACTTTGCCTTCGGCTTCAGCCTTGACCCAAACAGGGCTGCGGCCCGCCCACTCTTCGCCGATCACCTGGATGTCGTTCTTGGCCAGGGCGGTTTCCAGGGTGATGGTGGTGCCAGGCAAGGTGTCGGTGGGCAAGTCATAACCCTTTTCGACGATAAAGCGCAGCACTTCGGTGATCAGGCTGCCGCTTTCCCAGTTGAGGTCGGCAAAATGCACCGGTGCCTGTGCAGCCGATACCGGCAGTGACAGACTCAGGGCCGTCAGTGACGCGGCCAGCAGTGACTTCAATCCTCTCATGCCTTTGCACCTCGCGTTCTCGCAGTCATGGCAAACGGCTTTGCCGCTAATGCGCGAAGCCTCTGAATAGTTAAGTCAACTCAACTGTAGTAGAGGTTCCGAAAGACAAAGGTGCACAGCGTATTTATCGGTTATTCGCTGGCCTTGAACGTCACCAGTTCACCCTTGCGCCACTTGGCGGCCTTGCCCGTCACGGCCTTGAGAGTTTTGGTCAACCCTTCCTGCAATTGTTCATGGGCGGCAAATACCAGCATCACGCTATGGCCTTCCTTGAACACAATGCCCTGGCCTTCGTTCGACGATACAAAGGCGTAGTCGCCGAGGCCGTAAACGGTCAACTTGATATCGCGAAACTTGAGTTCGAACTTTCCACCTTCGCGGCTGGGTAAAACAGCCGCACGGAAATGGTCGCCCACCTTGAGTTCCAGGCGTGGCTTGTCATCCACGACCAGTGCCGCTTCGGTATCGATCTCGGCGATGTAGATGCCTTCCGGCGTCTGTTCAGTGACGTAGACAAACCGGGATTGAAACTGTTTGACCAACTTTGCGCGCAAATCACCCAGCACGAATAACGCGTGCATATCCAGATTACTGACTGCCAAGGAAACGCCCCCACATCAAGAAAGCGCTGGCCGCCGAAGCGGGCAGCACAAAAAAACGGCCGTTACGGCACGATCACACATTCGTCAAAAACCTGAAGATAACCCGCAGGACTCGTACACCCAGCCGCGGTGGACCTAAAGCAAGGTCAGCCGGTGGCACAGCAAATCAC
The DNA here is from genome assembly GCF_023127895.1 of Pseudomonas sp. NCIMB 10586. Classification (NCBI taxonomy): domain Bacteria; kingdom Pseudomonadati; phylum Pseudomonadota; class Gammaproteobacteria; order Pseudomonadales; family Pseudomonadaceae; genus Pseudomonas; species Pseudomonas sp. NCIMB 10586. Next base: position 20,159 of record NZ_SPKQ01000029.1, on the reverse strand, counting down.
AGGTTCAACGACCCGAGAATACGAGTCGACCAACTTCAGAGAATAACCCAGTCAAAAGTGCACTTTCCGACACCCGAAACAAAAAATACACGGGCATGGAACCAGTTGCGAACTACCGACGACAATACTAAAACAGCAAGCCGGGTCAAAACCACCCGAAACGCCAAACACAGGCTAACAAGATCGATCGACAGGAGCTGAGCATGCAACGACGTCAACACAATGCTACGTCCTTCCACACTCGTTCATCATGTCCAGACGAACGCCAATACTACTGCTTGCATAACCTTGATGGGTACTCCCATTCGGTTATTTACCAAGTGGTACCGGCCGGAAAGAACTTTTTCCACATTCTTGAAGTGCCCAGTGGCAGGATCAAGGGGTTTCGCAGCGACCACAATAAAGCCTGTGAATTGGCCAAAATGCTTGAAGCCAGGCTGCATGCCCTTTGCGGGGGACTCGTTTCGTCACCTGGGTGACTTTACTGCGCCTGCGCCCCTCAACAACTGCCATACTGGCCCGTCCATTGAAGTTTGCCCCGTGCGGGTCAGGTTTCATCAGTGCAGTTACCTTGAAGGGAAGGCTATACGTGACGGAATTTGATATTGGCGAATTTTTTATCCACGGCGATGCCAGGGAAGTAGACGGAGAGTTTCAAGCAGTCATTATCATGCGGGCCAAACCACCGCTGACCACTGTGACCGCGCACCAGGTAGAAAAAGACCGTTGGTTCAAGACTGTAGACGCCGCTGCCTTTGCAGCAAAAGAAGCCGCAAAAGCCCTGAAAACCGCCGTGGATTCGGGTGCTCTCAATTCCTGACACCTCGATAGAACTCTAACGCGCCTCAAGCCTCCCATACACAACGATCCTCACTTTGTATGGAGTACCCAATGGACGCGCCAATCCCCACGCTCGAAACCCTGTTTGAACAACTGGGCCTGGACTCAACCCCTGAGGCCATTGATGCCTTCATCGTCGCGCATCCGTTGCCCGAAGACGTGAAGTTGATCGATGCGCCGTTCTGGACGCCCCAACAGGCGCAGTTTCTTAAGGAAGAACTGCGTGAAGACGCTGAGTGGGCCATCCCGGTGGATGAGTTGAATCAGCGCCTGCATCAACCTCACTAGCACGGTCTCAATGCAGGCTGTCTGACTGTTCCATGCGCAACAGCGCTTGCCAGGCAGCCTGACACTCCTGCGCCTCATCGCGACTGGCAAAAGCGGTGCCGCGCTGTTCACCATTGAGCAACACTACCCAGCAGGCTTTCTGACCCAAGGCACGCAGGGTCTCAGGTACACCGCTGCCGATCATCACGGCCACATCGACTTTGTTTTGCATGGAAGTTCTCCGTAGCATTAGTTAGCTGCCTAACAATGTTGGCCATGCTACGGTTTTATTCCAGTTGGAAAAAGCTATCCTGGGAATAGCTTCATTGCATAAACAGCAACAATCCATCGCGCCAGACGCGGGCCGGATGATCTCGGGAGGTTGTTGCAGACGGGGCAGCCAGCTCACTGGCAGGCCCCTATTCAGCACATCAGGCTTGACGCTGATGCTTGTCGATCTGCTCGTGGCGCTCTTGGGCTTCGATGCAGTACTTGGTGGTCGGGCTGATCAGCAGGCGCTTGAGGCCGATCGGCTCGCCGCTGTCATCACACCAGCCAAAAGAATCTTCCTTGATGCGCTCCAGGGCGCGCTCAAGTTGCGGCAGCATACGCTGGTCGCGGTCGATGGCATTTACCAGCCAGGTGCGCTCTTCTTCGACGGAAGCCGCGTCAGCCGGGTCCGCCGGGGTGTCCAGGCTTTCAATGGCGATGCGGTTCTGTTCAATGCGCTCGTGGTGTTCCACCTTCATGTCTTGCAGCAACTTCTCGAAAAAAGCGTGCTGTTCGGCATTCATGTAGTCATCCGCCGGCATGGCCAGCAACTTTTCCTTTGTCATTGATTTCTCTATAAAAAATACGTGCATTAAGGCGAATAAGGGAGCGTTCCGCAAGGCCTGTGCAGGTCTCGGAAGGGCGCCGTCCATTTCAAGCGCCACCCGGCACTCAATTTACGAGGGGCGGCAGTCTAAGGCCGACTTGAGAGCGCAGCAACTGAAAAGACAGGCATTTTTTCCCAATTAACCCCCAAAGGCACCAGGACGGGCTTGGCGAACGGTCATCGGAGTGCGTTTATAGCAAGAAATTCAAGTTTGTGGAGCTATATAGAAGACAAACGGTTGAAAGTGGCTGATCCCGGGCTAAATGTGGGAGGGGGCTTGCCCCCTCCCACATTTGATCTGAGTCGGCCCTTGGATTCACTCAGCGCTTGAGCTTGCGCTTGTTGCGGTACTGGTCGATCACCACTGCCACCACGATGATCAGGCCCTTGATGATGTCCTGGATATACGCATCCACCCCCACGAAGGTAAACCCGCTGGCCATCACGCCGAGGATCAGCGCGCCGATCACGGTGCCGGTGATGCGCCCCACCCCGCCCGCCAGGCTGGTGCCGCCGATCACCGCAGCGGCAATCGCATCCAGCTCGTAGGACATGCCCATGCCCGCCTGCCCTGTCGCGGCACGGGCCGAGGCCACCACGCCGGCCAGGCCCGCCAGCAGCCCGGCGATGCTATAGACGATGATCAAGTGGCGCTTGACGTTGATGCCCGAGGTGCGCGCCGCCTGCATATTGCCGCCGATGGCGTAGGTGTACTTGCCGTACTTGGTATAACGCAGAGCAATATGGAAGATCACCGCCACCACCAGGAAGATGATCACCGGCATGGCACCATGGCCGATGGCCGTGTAGGAATCCGAGAGCATGCTCACCGGCTGGCCTTCGGTGTAGTAACGCGCCAGGCCACGGGCCGAGACCATCATGCCCAGGGTCGCGATAAACGGCGGGATGCCGGTCACCGCGATAATGCTGCCATTGATCGCCCCTGCCAGCAGCCCCACGCCCAGGCCCATCGCCACCGGGATCCACACCGGCAAGTCGGTCAGGGACGGAAACACCGCCCGGGAAAAATCCGAGGTCTGCGCCAGGCTGGCAGCGATCATCGCCGACAAGGCCAGCACCGAGCCTGACGACAAGTCGATCCCCGTGGTGATGATCACCTGGGTCACGCCGATGGCCAGCAGGCCAATGATCGAGACTTGCAGAATCATCAGCACCAGGCGCTGGGAGTTCATCAAGAAGCTCTGGTCGCGCACGATCCAGCCGAACAGTTCAAACACCAGGCCGATACCGATCAGCACCAAAAAGATGCTCAGCTCGGTGGGCATGCGTCGACGATTCTTCACCGGTGCCGTCGCCGGCTTGTTGTCTGTTATTGCGTTCATAGCCCATCACCTTCTTATTCTGTAGATCAGTGGACCGCAGACATGCCGGAGGCCAACTGCATGACTTTTTCCTGGGTGGCCTCGGCACGATCCAAGGTGCCCATCAGTTCGCCTTCGTGCATCACCATCACCCGGTCGCTCATGCCAAGCACTTCGGGCAGTTCCGAGGAAATCATGATCACCGCCATGCCTTCGCTGGCAAGAAAGGCGATCAAGCGATAGATCTCGGCCTTGGCGCCCACATCGATACCGCGGGTCGGTTCATCCAGGATCAGCAGCCTTGGGTTGGTCATCAGCCAGCGTGCCAGCAGTGCCTTTTGCTGGTTACCGCCCGACAAGGTGTCGATGCATTGCTCCAGGGACGGAGTTTTTACTCGCAGCTTCTTGCACATCTCTTCGCACAGGCCGCGCAGGGCCTTCTGCTGGATAAAGCCGCTGCCCGAATAGTGCGGCAACACCGCCATCTCCATGTTTTCCAGCACCGACAGGCACGGGAACAGGCCGCTGAGCTTGCGATCTTCGGTCAATAGCGCAAAGCCTTTCTCGATGGCCATGTGCGGGTCGGTAATGCGCACCGCCTTGCCGTCCAGGGTGATTTGCCCACCGGTGCTTGGGGTAATGCCAAAAATGGTTTCCGCCACATTGGTACGCCCAGAGCCCATCAGGCCGGCGATACCGAGAATCTCCCCGGCGTGCAGGTCGAACGAGACGTCCTTGAACACGCCGTCCAGGCTCAGGTCGCGCACCGACAGCAGCAACTCACCTATCGGCGTCTCGCGCACCGGGAACAACTGGCTCAGCTCACGCCCCACCATCATCGAGATCAGGCTGTCGCTGTTCATGCTGTCGGCACGTTGCAGGCCTATGTACTGGCCGTCGCGGAACACCGCCACTTCATCGGCGATGGCGAACACTTCGTTCATTTTGTGCGTGATGTAAACGATGCCTTTGCCCTGGGCCTTGAGGTCGGCAATGATCGAAAACAGGTGGGCCACTTCCTTGTCGGTAATGGCCGAGGTGGGTTCATCCATGATCAGGATGTCGGAGTCGTACGAGACCGCCTTGGCAATCTCGACCATCTGCCGTTCGGCGATGCTCAGGTTGCCCACCTGCTCTTCAGGGTCGAGGTTGATGCGCAGGCGCGCCAGCAACTCGGCGGTGCAGCGATGCATTTCGCGGTGGTTGACCATGTGCAGGCTGTTGAGCTGCTCGCGGCCGATCCAGATGTTCTCGGCGATGCTCATATGGGGCATCAGGTTGAGCTCCTGATGGATCATGGCGATCCCGGCCTTTTGCGCCGCCAGCGGCGTTTCGAAGGTAATAGGCTTGCCACGCAGGCGGATTTCCCCGGCGTCGGGCTGGTAGATGCCGGCGATGATCTTCATCAGCGTCGATTTACCCGCGCCGTTCTCGCCCATCAATGCCAGCACCGTGCCGGGGCGCACCCGCAGTTGCACATCGTCCAGGGCGACAACACCGGGAAAGCCTTTGCTGATGTTGAGAATTTCCAGCAGGTAGGGTTCGTCCAGCGGCAACGGCTGGATGCCCGGGGGCTGCGAGGCAGCGGCTTGAGCAAGCATAGGGAGGCACTCCATCTGCAGGGCGGCCGTGACCGCCCTGCCGGCTTATTGTTGTTGTGTCAGGGCTACTTGAAGTCTTTGACGTTGTCCGGGGTGATCAACTGGAACGGGATCACCACGTTCTGCTCCACCGGCTCTTTTTTGGCCATCTTGCGCGCCGCTTCCACGGAACCCACCGCCTGGCCCTTGGCGTCCTGGAACGCCGAGGCGGCCATGTCACCCTTGGTGATCGCGTTCAAGCCATCCGGCGTACCGTCAACACCGGCAATCAGCACGCTGCCTTTTTCCTTGCCGGCCGATCGCAGGGCCATGGACGCCCCGATCGCCATCTCATCGTTGTTGGCCAGCACCGCATTGAAATCACGCCCCTGGGTCAACCAGTCGTTGACCAGGGTCATGCCCCGGTCACGCAGCCAGGCGCCGGTCTGCTCCTGCTCGATCTTGATGTCCGGGTACTTGGCCAGCACTTCCTTGACACCCTTGGTGCGGTTGGTGGTGGAGTTGTTCGCCAGGTCACCCAGCAGGATCACGATCTTGCCCTTGCCGCCGAGTTTTTCGGCGATGTATTGCATTTGCAGGCGCCCGGCCTCGACGTCATCGGAGGTCACTGCCACCACGTCCTTGGGCAAGTCTTTCTGGTCCGGGCGGCGGTTGACGAACACCAGCGGAATGCCCGCCTTGGTCGCAGCCGCAATGATGTTCTTGGTCGAAGCGGTATCGACCGGGTTGACGATAATGGCGTCGACTTTCTGGCTGATAAAGTTCTCGACCTGGCTCAATTGCTTGACCACATCGGCCCGCGCGTCTTCAAACTGCAATTGCACGCCATCGCCCTTGGGGTAGGACTTGGCTTGCTTATCCATGTCTTCGCGCAGGTAGGTGAGGAAGGTGTCATCGAACGCAGACATCGTGACGCCCACCTTCAGATCGGCGGCGCCGGCAACGCCACTGGCCAGCAGCATGGACAGGGCCAGCGCGGTAAAACGGATCGGGGTCTTCATGAACGGTCTGTCTCCACTTTCTTGTTGGTTTTTTTCGACGTTGCGTTTATCAGGACTCGGCTGTCAGTCGCACCACTGGCGCCCCTGGAATGCAGCACACCAGCGCGCCCTGGTTTTCGACGCACAGCACGTTAAGGAAGGAGAAGTAGAACGGCCGGGCGCGGGGCAGTCCGCGTGGCGCTTGGGCGGGGCGTAAAACTCGAAGTACAGCGTTGAAGATTTTCATCTGACGGTACCTGGTTGTTTTTGATCTTGTTTTTGTTGAGTCGCCCGCTGGGTCCGGGACGTACTTTATGCAACCTGGAAACGACTGTATTAGAAAATAATTTCCATATCAACCTGTTTTAGAATTTAATTCTATTTTTGTCGAAACCACTTGCTGGCGCTCGGCGCTCAGGCGTGCGGCGTCCAATATACGGGTGGTTTCCAGCGCGTCATAGGCGCTCACCGGCAGCGGTCCCTGCCCTTGCACGGCCAACTGCAACTGGCGATAGAACTGTGTCCAGCAGCCCTTTTCCGACGGCACCCGCTCACGCTCCGAGCCTTGTTCGAACCAGCCCCAGCGTCGATGCTCCTCCGCGCCCCAGTGCTCGCCTTCGGTCTTCGGCGATTTACCGGCGATCAGCGCTTCTTCCTGGCCATCCAACCCTTCGACGGTGTAGCAACCCAAGGTGCCACTGACACGAAAGCGCGGCGCCTGGCTGTTCTGCAAGGCGTTGCCCCACAGGTGTGAAATCACGCCGTTGGCGTGGCTCAGGGAAACAAAAAAGCCGTGATCCACGCTGGGGTGTTCAGGGGTGTAGTGCAGTTGGGCGAACACTCGGTCCACCGGGCCGAACAGTTGCAGCGCCTGATCGACCAAGTGGCTGCCCAGGTCACGCAGCCACCCGCCGCCGCTGGCATTGCCCACGGCTTGTGGGCTGTAGCGTTCTACACGAGATTCAAAGCGGGTGATGGTGCCCAGGGCACCGGCATCGATGAGTTTGCGCAGAGTCAGGTAATCCGAATCCCAGCGCCGATTCTGGTAGACGCTGAGCAGCGAGCCCTGGCGCTCGGCGGCAGTGATCAGGGCTTGGGCTTGTTCGGCGTTGGCGGCAAAGGGTTTGTCGCTGACCACCGCCACGCCGTGTTCGATGGCTTCCAGTACCAACGCCGGGCGACCTTTGAGGGTGGTGGAAATCACCAGGGCCTCGACGCCGGCTTCGACGATCTGGCCGATGGAGTCGAAGGCCTTCACGCCTGGTAGATCGGTACTTAATTGCTGGCGACGCTCCGGCGAGCGTGTGACAACGCCCACAAACGTCGCACCAGGCAACGTCGCAATCAGCGGCGCATGAAAGAAGCGCCCTCCGTGGCCATAGCCGACTAGTCCAATTCGCATGATTCACTCCTGCTTTGAAGTGCAAACACTGTTCAAATGTGGGAGGGGGCTTGCCCCCTCCCACATTGACCAGGTTCCACCTGTGAGATTGGGATCAGCCGTAGAAGTGTGGGCGATCCGGCAAGCTCACCGGCACAATCTGCTCGCTGCCCTGGGCTTGAATACACGCATCCGCTGCCACCGCCGCCGCAAACCCATCCCAGGCTGACGGGCCACCGACCTGCCCGGCCCGCACGCTGTCGATAAACGCCTGCAACTCCACGTCATAGGCACCGATAAAGCGATCCTTCCAATCCATCAGGATCGCATTGGACAGCTTCGCGCCACTGCGCAGTTGCACTTGAGAGGGCTCCGGCAGTTTGGCGATACCGGTCTCCCCTACCACTTCACACTGGATGTCGTAGCCGTATTGGCAATTGACAAACACCTCCACATCGATACGCGTGCCCTTGGCGGTTTCCAGCAGCACGATCTGCGGGTCGCGCAGGTGGGCCAGGGCCTTGCTGGTCTTGCGCGGGAAGACCACCTGCACGGACACATAGTCGTCATTGAGCAGCCAACGCAGCACATCCAGTTCGTGGATCAGGGTGTCGGTGATCGCCATGTCGGTGTTGTAATTCTCGCCCACCGTCGGGTTACGGTGCGCGCAATGCAGCATCAACGGCTCGCCGATCTGGCCGCTGTCGATCACGGCTTTCAAGGCGCGATAGCCTTCGTCGTAGGGGCGCATGAAACCCACTTGCACCAGGCGCTTGCCATGGGCCACTTCGGCCTCGACGATCTTGCGACAACCTTCGGCGGTGACCGCCAGGGGCTTTTCACAGAACACCGGTTTGCCGGCGGCGATGGCGGCCAGCACGAACTCTTCGTGGCTCGGGCCCCACGACGTCACAAGGATGGCTTCGACCTCTGGCGAGTTGATCAGCGCATGGCCGTCCGGGTACACCTCGGCGTCCAGCTTCAAGTCCGCCACCACCTGCGCGGCCTGCGCAAGGTTGATATCAGTGACCGCCACCACCTGGCTGTTGAGCAAGGTCTGGCTGCAACGACGGATATGGTCCCGGCCAATGGCGCCCGTACCAATCACTCCAAGCTTCAAAGACATGTAAACACTCCTCTTGTTGTTAGTACTGCCGGGCCTTGGCCAGGTGCTCATTGAGTTTTTTTGCCGCTGCATTCGTGCGTTCACTGGTGGACACCTGCGCCACACCTACCCGCCACCACGACAGGTAGCCGTGGACCATGGTCTTGGGCAGCACCTTGATATCGATCAGCGTCGAGACGGTTTGTGTGCGCGCATCGGCCAGGGCCGCTTCCAACTGCTCTACCGTACTGACCTTGTAGGTCTTGCAACCATAGGCCGCCGCACTCATGGCGAAATCCACCGGCACCAGGCCGCCGTCGAGCTTGCCGCTCTCGGGGTTGCGGAAGCGAAATTCGGTGCCGAAGCTGTCCATGCCATTGCCGATCTGCAGATTGTTGATGCAACCGAAGGCCATGTTGTCGAGCAGCACCACGTTGATCTTGCGCCGTTCCTGGATCGAAGTGGCCAGCTCCGAGTGCAGCATCATGTAGGAGCCGTCACCGACCAGGGCGTAGACCTCTTTGGTCGGCTCGGCGAGCTTCACGCCCAAGGCGGCATTGATCTCGTAGCCCATGCACGAATAGCCGTATTCGACGTGATAGGTATTGACGCCCTTGCTGCGCCAGGCGCGCTGCAAGTCCCCGGGCAGGCTGCCGGCGGCGGCGACGATGATCGCATCGTCGGCCAGCGCCTGGTTGAGCACGCCCAGTACGCGGCTTTGGGTCAGGCAGGAGCCGGTCAGCTCGATAAACTCGCGCAGTACGGCGCGGTCCAGAAGGTCGTCAACTTCCGGCACGAAATCATCGTCTGAGTATTGCACCTGGTACACGCGATCCACTTCGGCATTCAGTTGCGCCTTGGCGTCAGCGATCTGCTCGCCCCAGCCGGAACGGTAATCGCCGAGGGCATCGGCCAGCGCTTCAAGCGCGACTCTGGCATCCGCCACCACTTGCACACCGTCCAGCTTCAACGCGTCGCAGGCGCTGACATTGAGGTTGAGAAAAGTCACCTCGGGGTGCTTGAACAGCGATTTCGACGAGGTCGTGAAGTCGGTATACCGCGTGCCGATGCCGATGATCAGGTCCGCCTCGGGGGCCAGCAGGTTCGCCGCCAGGCAGCCGGTTTCGCCGATGCCGCCGACGTTCAGTGCATGGCTGGAGACCACCGCGCTTTTACCGGCCTGGGTTTCGGCAAAGGGAATCTCAAAGCGCTCGGCAAAGGCTTGCAGCGCCGCATTGGCGCCGGAGTACCTCACCCCGCCGCCACAAATGATCAGCGGTTTGCGCTTGCCGCGAAACGCCGCCAGCGCATCGCCGATCATCGCGGCGGTGGCCGGGCGCCGGTCGATACGGTGCACGCGCTTTTGCAGGAAGTAGTCGGGATAGTCCCAGGCCTCGGCCTGCACATCCTGGGGCAACGCCAATGTCACCGCGCCGGTTTCGGCAGGGTCGGTGAGCACGCGCATGGCGTGGATCGCCGCCGTCATCAACTGTTCGGGGCGGTTGATGCGGTCCCAGTATTTGCTCACGGCGCGGAACGCGTCGTTGGTGCTGATGCTCAGGTCGTGGAACTGCTCAATCTGCTGCAGCACCGGGTCGGGCTGGCGGCTGGCGTAGACATCGCCGGGCAACAGCAGCAGCGGTATGCGGTTGGCCGTGGCGGTGGCTGCGGCAGTGAGCATATTCGCAGCGCCAGGGCCGACCGAGGCCGTGCACGCATAGATCTTGCGGCGCAGGTGCTGCTTGGCAAACCCGATGGCGGCATGGGCCATGCCTTGTTCGTTGCGGCCCTGGTGCACCACCAGGTCGCCGCTGTCCTGCTCAAGCGCCTGGCCAAGGCCCAACACATTGCCATGCCCGAAAATAGTGAACACCCCGGCAACGAACTTGCTCTGTACGCCGTCGACTTCGATGTATTGGTTATCCAGAAACTTCACCAGGGCCTGGGCCATGGTCAATCGTGTGGTGCTCATGTCGCGCCCCTTATCGTTTTTGCAGGTGGGCGATGCTTGCCCCCAATGCCTGCCGGATATCCGCCAATCCATGCACGCTTTCGGCAAACGGCTCGAACGACAGATAGCCGCTGTAGCCGGTGCTCAGCAAGGTGTCGATCTGCGCCGCATTCCCGAGAATATCGTCCTCGCCGACCAGCACGCGGTGGCCGTCGCGGATTGAGTCAAGCGGCGCCTCGCGGTCTTCCACCCCGGAGATATGCACCAGCCCGGTCAGCTCCGGGAAGAACTCATGCTCGCCGGCCAAATGATGGTGAAAGGTGTCATGCACCACACGAAACACATCCAGGCCACCGATGGCCTTGATTGCATCCACTGCCACGCGCTTGCGGCGCAGGGCGGATACTGCGAAGCCCAGGGGTTCGATGAAACCGAGAATCCCGTACTCACGCAGGATCAATGCCAGTTCGCTCAACGCGGTGCGCAAACCAGCGGCGCGCTGCGCGTCGTTACGCGTATCGCCAGGCTGATTGAACGGGCACATCACCAGGCCCTGGGCCCCGCACTCACGGGCGTAGGTGGCCAGTTCGATTGCCTGAGCGCGGCGTTCGTCGTTCCACACATCAAAAGGGTACAGCGCGTTGATCGACAGCACCTTGATGCCCTGCGCCGCGCACAACTCACGCACACGGGCGGCGGACATGCCGTATTCGATTTCGCGGTTTTTGAGGTCGTTGCGAATCTCGATGGCATCGCACTGGAGGGCTTTGGCCAGCTGGATAAAATCCGCCAGGGGCAAGTCAGGCGCGACCATACGGTTAAGGGCAAAACGTAGCGGCGACTTCATTGTTGTTGTTCTCCGTCCAAAACCGTTTAAAGGTCCAGCAGCCAACTGTGCTGCGGGTCGTTATGGAAATGCCAGGCGCGCTTGGGGCCGGCCATGACATTGAGGTAATAAGACTCGTAGCCATACGGCACGCTGACCGGGTGATACCCCTTGGGCACCACCACCAGGTCGCTGTTTTCCACGGCCATGGCCTGGTCGATGCTGCGGTCGTCGGTGTACACGCGCTGGAACACAAAGCCCTGGGGTGGATTGACCTGGTGGTAGTAGGTTTCTTCCAGAAAGCTCTGGTGCGGCAGGTCATCGGTATCGTGTTTGTGCGGCGGGTAACTTGAGGAATGCCCCGACGGTGTGCGCACTTCCACCACCAGCAGCGAATGGGCCGGCTCGCTGTCGGGCAGGATGTCGCAGACGTAGCGGGTGTTGGCGCCTTTGCCGCGCACACTGCGTTTGCACTGCTCGGGGCGGATCAGGCGCGGGGCAAAACCCGCCGCACCCGGCGCCGCACACACGGCAATCTGTACATCGCTCAGGGCCGTGACCTGGGCGTCGATGCCCGGCGGCAAATAGGCGGCGAACGGTGATTTGTCTTCGAACACCGACTGGCGATCACCCAGGTTCTGCCAATTGAAGCCTTCGCCTTCGATATTCACCCGACCGCTGAGCAGCACCAGGCACAGCTCCTGATCGCCCGCGCTGACCGGCAAGGTTTCGCCCAGGCTCAAGCGGTAAGCGGCGAAGCCTACGTACTCCAGGCGCCCCGCCTCCAGGGCAACCATGGTTTGCCCGCGTTTGCTGCTTTTGACCAACAAGCTCATCACTCAAACCCTCTCGTTGAGAAGCGCACGCAAGGTGTCATAGCCCTTTTTCGCGTAGATATAACTGGGCGCCACGGCCGGGTCCTGCTCGGCTTCCACCACCAGCCAGCCTGCGTAGTTCGCAGCCAGCAGCACGTCCAGTAACGACGCAAAGTCGATATCGCCGTCCCCTGGCACGGTGAAAGTGCCGTTGACGATGCAATCGGGAAAACTCCACATCTGATTGCGCGCCAATTGCACCACGGGTTTGCGCACGTCCTTGAAATGCACATGGCAAACGCGGTCGATGTGCTTGCGCAACACCTCGATGGGTTCGCCGCCGCCCATGTAGCAGTGGCCCGAATCGAACAGCAGGCCGACTTCCGGCCCCGTGCGTTTCATCAACTGGTCAATGTCTTCGGGAGACTCGACGTAGGCGCCCATATGGTGGTGGTAGGCCAGGCGCACGCCTTGAGACAAGGTGAAACGCGCCAGCTCGGTGAGCTTGTCGGCGTACGCCTGCCAGGCCTGTTCGCTATGAAAACGCGGACGTTCTATCAGGCGAATGCGTGAACCCTGGATCGAATCGGCGACTTCGCCGTACACCAGTACGTTGGCACCGTTTTGTTTGAGCAGTTCGACATGGCCGGCAATGGCCTCGATCTCCTCGGCCACCGAACGACGGGCCAGGCGGCTGGAGTACCAGCCCGAGACCAGCGCCAGGTCATAGGGACGCAGCACGTCGCCGACGCCCTTGGCATCCTTGGGAAACTTGCCATTGAGTTCAAAACCTTCGTAGCCGATGTCCTTGCCTTCACTCAGGGCCGTGCTCAGCGGGGTTTCACCGCCAAGGGCCGGGAGGTCGTCGTTGCTCCAGGAGATCGGGTTGATGCCAATTCGGATTGCGGGCATGGCTGCACCTTTTATTGTTTTCTCTAGAGATCACTGAGATCTGCTTTATGTGGGAGGGGGCTTGCTCCCTCCCACATTGGATTGCATTGCACATTTGGAATGTGTGACTAAATTCGAGCACTGCGCCAGGCGTTGATGAGTTGTTCGAAGGTAGCCTGTACCTGCTGGATCAAGGTCTCATCATCGATCTCCCCCGCCATCCACGCCCGGCTCGGCTCCTGGAAGATCGTGCGGCCGACGGCAAATCCGCGGCAGGTGGTGCTCAGGCGGGCTTGCTGAAAACCGTCGGCAAGACATTCAGCCGACGCGTTCAGGCCAAGCAGCACCACGCCACGGCAGTATGGGTCGCGCTCCTGGATCAGTTCGTCGAGCTTTTTCCAGTCGGCGGCCGACTGCGCTTCGATCTTCCACCAGGCCGGGTAGATGCCCAGGTTGTACAGGCGCTTGAGGCTGCGATACAAAACGTCGGGATAAGTGGAGGGGTGATCCTTGGGCGGGATGACTTCCAGCAGCAGTTCATGGCCGCTGACGATGGACGCCTCATACACCGCCTTGAGCTGCGCCTCCTGTTCCAGGCGCAGCATAGGTTCGTCATCGGGGTGAAATTGCACCAGGCATTTGATGATCTGTTCCTGGGGCCAGGCAATCAGGTTGCTGCCCACCGAGCGACCGTGTTCGAACGCCAGAGGCCGTGAGTTCTGCACTTCGACCGGGCGGGCAATCCACCAGCCTCGGCCGCTGGCGGCATTGAGGGCATCCTGGCCAAAACGCTGATCGGCAAGCAGGCCCACGTCGGCCTCGATGCCCTGCTCGGCGAGCTTGGTCTCCACACGTTCGATGGCCTGGATAAACAGCTGCTTGATGGCGCTGATTCGCGTCAAGTCCTGGCCGCCTTTTTGCGCCAGGTCCACCAGCTGCCAGCGGTGGTCGAAGGCAAACACGAACAGTTGCTTCCAAGCCTTGCGCGGCACCGTGACGCGGTGCAGGCGCTGCAGGGTCGCATCCTGATCGGGACGGGTGATCGGCACCGGGCTGTTGAACAGGTAATCGAGTTCGGCGGGCGTGGGCATGGCCGGCGCACAGGCGTGCCGCGAGACCACCAGGCCGCCACAGGCATTGGCCAACTGGCTGCAACGCTCGTCGCTGGCGTCGTTGAGCCAGCCACTGAGAAAGCCTGACATGAAGGCATCGCCAGCACCCAGCACATTAAGCACTTCAACGCGCACACCGGGATAGATAGCCCCGTCCTCCAACCGCGCAGGGATCTCGCCGTGGATCACCGTGCAGCCTTGCGGGCCGAGCTTGACCACCAGGGTGGCGGGCGTCAGTTCGCGCACCGTGCGCAGGGCGGTGAGCAGGTCTTCACTGCCACCGGCGATGAGGAATTCTTCTTCAGTGCCGACGATCAGGTCGAAACGCGCCAGGATTTTCTGCACATGCTGGCTGACATTCTGGTCGGCAACAAAACGGGTTTCGCCATCGGCCTTGCCCGCCAAGCCCCACAGCACAGGGCGGTAGTCGATATCCAGCACCCGTTTGACGTTGTGTTTGGCTGCGTAATCCAGCGCCTGAATGCTGGCCTTGTACACACCGTCGGTGGAGAAATGCGTGCCGGTGATCAGCAGCGCCTTGCTCGATGCAACAAAGGCTTCGCTGATGTCTTCGGCGCGCAGGGCCATGTCGGCGCAGTTTTCGCGGTAGAACACCAGGGGAAAGGTTTCACGGTCTTTGAGACCCAGCAGCACCAGGGCGGTGAGGCGTTCGGGGTCGACCTTGATGCCGCTGACATCGCAACCTTCGCGGGCCAGGGATTCGATCAGAAAACGGCCCATATGGTCGTCGCCCACCCGGCTCAGCATCGCCGACTTGAGCCCCAGCCGGGCAGTGCCGAAGGCGATGTTGGCGGAGGAACCGCCGAGGTATTTGGCAAAGCTGGACACATCCTCAAGCCGCGCACCCACTTGCTGCGCGTAGAGGTCGACGCCCAGGCGCCCCAGGCAAATCAGATCCAATTGACGCCCACTGGCAAAACGAGTCTGGCCCATGCTGGCTCCTGTTATTTTTATCAGCCTGCGTTGTGCCGCCGTAGTGGCGGCAAACGCTCTTGGTGGGAGCAGACTAGAACGTCCGACGGCGGCAATCAATATTTATTCCATAATTATTTTTAGTGGAATATATTTTCCAATACGTCAGCATAGCGGCACGCCAGCGCCCGTGCATCGTTTCAGCAGGCCACGCGGGCCGTGATGCCGAGGTATTTTTTTGCGCCTACCCTGTAGACTTGCGCCACCCATCAGCGCATCAGACGAACACGCCAGAAGGATTGCCCATGTCCCGCACCGATCCCGAGACCACCCTGGAAGCAACTGTCGCCAGCCCTCCGATCAATGCCGAACGCCTGTTGCAGCTGATCACCGACGAATACGAAAGCCTGCCGCGCCAGCTCAAGCGCATCGCCAGTTACATGAGCCAGCAGAGCGACCGGATCATGGTCGATCGCATCAGTGACATCGCCCGTGAATGCGAAGTGCACCCCTCGGCCATCGTGCGGTTTTCCCAGCGTTTCGGCTTCAGCGGTTTCAGTGAAATGCAGGCGCTGTTTCGCGAGGCCTATACCCACAAGACCACACCGGTGCAGAACTACCAGCAGCGCATCCGCAGCATGATCGCCAACAAGTCGCAGAAAGCCAGCGGCGGCGACCTGGCGCGTGAGTGTGTCAACGCCACCCTGTCCGGCATCGAACGCCTGGGCCTGGAACTGGACGATGCGGCCTTCGAGAAAGCCGTGGACCTGGTGGTCAATGCCGACAACATCTACGTGGTCGGTGTGCGCCGTTCCTTTGCCGTGGCCGACTACCTGGTCTACAACCTGCAGCACACCAACAAGCGCATCCACCTGATCTCGGGGCTAGGCGGCAGTTATCGCGAGCAGATGCGCAGCGTGCGCGCCAATGACCTGGTGATTGCCATCAGTTTTACGCCCTACGGCAAAGAGACCCAGCACTGCCTGCGCATTGCCCAGCATCACCAGGCCAAGACCTTGATCATCACCGACAGCAACCTGTCGCCGCTGGCCAAGCGCGCGAATGCGGTGCTGTTGGTCAATGAAGGCTCATCGTTTGCCTTTCGCTCGCTGAGCGCCACCTTGTGCCTGTGCCAGGCGTTGTTTATTGCGGTGGCCTATCGGTTGGAATTGAAGGTGGATGAAATTCATGAGCAGGTCGGGTTCGACGACTGACGCGCTCCTACAGCAATTGCGCCAGAGCCCGGCCGTGGAAGCGGATCTGCGCGAGGGTCAATGCGGTGTAGCCGACAATCACGGCGGGCGGCAACGTTACATCGACACAAAACTTGCCCAGTGGCTGCAAACTCAGCCCGGCGTCGGCGGCACGGGCGCAGAAATCCGCCTCTGGCACCCCTGCCGGTAACCACAGCACAAAATGCAGCCCGGCCTGCTCGCCAGTGACCGTGACGTCCGGCGGGAGGCAGGCGAGCAGGGCATCACGCCGCGCCTGATAGGCCTGACGCGAAGCGCGCAAATGCCGCACAAACGCACCGCTGCCAAGAAAGTCCACCAGGCCCGACTGATCGCTGGCGCCCACCGAATGCCCGGTCAGTTGCAAGGTGCGCAGCAGTGACGGACGCAGGGTTTTGGGCACCACCATGAAACCGACTCGCAACCCTGGAAACAGGTTCTTGTTAAAGCTGCCGCAGTAGAGCACGCGGTCGTTCGCATCCAGGGACTTGAGCGCGGCCAAAGGTGCGCTGTTGTAGTTGTACTCGCTGTCGTAGTCGTCTTCGACCACCCAGGCATCGGCTCGACTTGCCCAGTCCAGCAGCGCCAGACGGTGCGACACCGACAGGGTCACGCCCAGCGGGGCCTGGTGCGCGGGGGTGACATACACCAGTCGTGCGTGGGCAGGCAACTGAGCGGTATCGAGCCCTTCGGCGGTGACCGGGATCGACTGCACCTGTGCGCCGGCCAGCTTGAACAGACGCCGCGCCGGGGTGTAGCCGGGGTCCTCGACGCAGGCCAGGTCACCCGGTTGGAGCAGCGTGCGGGCGATCAGGTCAAGGCCATGACGAATACCCGTGGTGACAATCACTTCATCCGCCTCGCAGTGCATGCCGCGATAACTGCGCAAGTAATCCGCAATGTGCTCACGCAGGGCCGGCAGCCCACCAGGATGCGCGGCCTCCAGTACACCAGGGCCTGCGGCCAACAACCCACGGGCGACGCAACGCGCCCAGGCTTTCAGGTCGAACAGGCCGGCATCCGGGCGCCGTGCGACAAAGGGCACATGGCTCTGTACCCCGGCGTGGGGTGGGTCGGGGTCAACCGGGCGGCGCAGCATTTGTTTTGACGCCGGGGCCGCAATGAATTGCTCGGGAATCACCGCGCGCACCCGCGTGCCAGAGCCCGCCACGCGCTGCACATAGCCTTCGCTGTGCAAGCGGTCGAACACGACCTCAAGGGTGCCGCGCGAAACCTGCCAGCGCTCGGCCAGGCTGCGGGTCGATGGCAAACGGCTGTCGGCCGGCAACTGCCGAGTCAGGATCGCCCCCCGCAAAGCCTCATAGGCGCCCTGCTGTTTACCCTCGCCCAAGTTGTCCGGGCGCGGCAAGTCAAGGTTGGAGGCGGCTTTTCCTCGGCTCATAGTGGTCCAATCCTTCCATGCACAAGTGGTTCTGCGGATTAAACCACAACGCCGCTAGAGTCCGGGCTCTACCCCTCGCGAAGTAACCGCCCATGACGCAACGCATTCTCGCTCCCTGGTTCTGGCTAACGCTGCTGACGGTCCTGGTGGGCTTGCCGCGCCTCACCCTGGACCTGCACTTGCCCGCCCTGCCCGCTATGGCCGACTACTTCCAGACCTCCGATAGCCAACTGCAGCTGGTACTGACGCTCTACACCCTCGGATCGGCGATTTCCTTGCTGGTCAGCGGCCCGCTTACCGACCGCTTCGGCCGGCGTCCGGTGTTGCTGGCCGGGTTGACGATGTATGTACTGGCAACCCTCACCTGCGCACTGGCCGACAGCCTGAGGGTATTGATCATTGCGCGGCTGTTCCAGGCCCTTGGCGGGTGTTGCACCACGGTAATAGGCCGGGTGATCGTGCGCGACTATTTTGCCCCACAGGAGCAGGCGCGCTTGCTGGGGTTGATCTCCATGGCAATGGCGGTCTCGCCCATGGCCGCGCCGGTGCTTGGCAGCGTGCTGTTGCCCCTCTTGGGTTGGCGGGGTTTGTTTGTTTTGCTGGCGGTGATTGGCAGCCTGTTGTGCCTGGTGGTCCAGCGCCGCCTGCCGGAAACCCGTCCGCCACAAGTGGCCGCCGCGCCACCCACCCACTTGCTGAGCATCTACGGCCAACTGCTGCGCGACCGCTATTTCCTGCGTTATGCCTTGGCGATCGGCTGCGTGTACAGCACCTATTTTCCGTTTATCAGCGAGTCTTCGGCGTTGCTGCAACGCGGCTTTGATTTATCGCCGAGCGCCTACGCCCTGGTATTTGCCGCAACGATCAGTGGCTATATGTTCGGCGCCAACCTGTTCCGCCGCCTGGTAGCGCGGTTCGAGGCAGACCGCTTGATCAGCTTCGCCATCGGCCTGAATGTGCTGGGCAGCGTACTGCTTGCGACGGCCACGACACTGCTGGCGCAGGATTGGCTGGCGATTGTGTTGCCGATGGTGGTGATCATGGTGTCGGTGGGGCTGACGATGCCCGCCTGCCAGTTGTCGGTGTTGCAGCCCTACGGCGCGATTGCCGGTACGGCGTCGGGGTTGTTCTTTTTTATTCAGATGTTTGTGACGGCTGCGAGCAGTTGGGCCACCGGGCTGCTATCGGATGGTACTGCACAACCGTTGGTAATCATGACATCGCTGGCCAGCACCTTGCTGGTCATCAGTTGGCTGACGTTGCGCAAAACGAAAAGTGGGAAGGAGCAAAGCCCTTCCCACCCTTTACCGAGCCAGGCCCGGGTTTAGTGCATGAAGATCGCGATCAGAATGATCACCGGAATCGGCACGCCGAGGAACCACAGCAGTAATGAGCGCATGATGCTTTCCTTAAATGAATGGGCCTTGAATTAACGAACGTAGTTTTCGGTTTCGACGTACACCACGGCATCCCGGCGGCGACCGCCGAAGGTGGCAGCGAAGCTGGCGAAGAATGCACCGATCAACAGCGCCACGAAGGTCCACAGCGAGGTATAGGCAGCCACTTTCGCGGCGGTCTCGGCGGCCTGCTTGGCTTTGAGCTTGGCGTCTTCGATGGCTTTACGGGCATCGCCGTACACTTTATCGATACGCGCTTCGGCATCCGCCTGGCTGAGGTTGGTACGCTGGGTGATCAACTGGGCCAGGTAGGCACGGTCTTCGGCGGCCAGTTGACCGTCATTGCTCAGGGTCCGGGCGAAGATACGGCCGACCACGGCATGGGCCGCATCGTCGCTGACCGCGGCTGGGCGGTCATCGCGGAACAGGCTGTCGACGTAGTAGCCGAAGTCGCCGCTGTCGGCACCTTTGGCTGCGCTGCCGGCTGCTTGGGTCAAGCCACTGGCGGCGCCCGACGCAACGCTGGCACCGGCTTTCACACCACCACTGACGACACTGCTGACCGAACCGACCACCAGCATTGCCGTGATCAATGTGGCCACGGCCCACGCCAGGAAACCATGGGCGGTATCGCGAAAGTACACTTCATCGCCATGCATGTTGGCCCACTTCACCCGCAAGCGGCCGGCGATGTAGCCACCCAGGCCCGAAGCGACGATCTGGGTAAAGGCCAGCCAGACAATCGTGGAAATGCCAAGGCCCTTGGCACTGATACCGCTATCGGCCCACGGCGACACCGCCGAAAAGCCCAGGCCGAAGCCCAGCAGCACCAGAATCAGTGACAGCGCAGCCGCCGCAGCGGCCCCGGCGAAGATCGCCCCCCAGGAAACCCCGGAGAGCGTGCTTGACTCTTGCAGCGCGGATGAGGATGTGATCATTGTTGTTTTGCTCCAGGCATGAAAAATAGTGTTACAAGTCTCAAAAGGGACAGTGCAGGCACCATGCCAGTCGGCAAATAATTTAAATTCCTTGTATTTCAATAAGTTAATTAAATTGAACTTACTAAAGTCATGCAAGTTGCAAGAAACGGCCGTTAAGGGCGGGCGATATGCATTCATGTGGGAGGGGGCTTGCTCCCGATAGCACTGTGTCAGTCAACAAACTCTTGCCTGAGACACCGCTATCGGGAGCAAGCTGAACTGGTCCAGTGATTTCGGACATTCTTTT
>NZ_SPKQ01000028.1:0-74409 GCF_023127895.1 Pseudomonas sp. NCIMB 10586 | reverse complement strand
CTGTAAACCATGTCTCCGGTTAGAAATGTAAACGATGTCCCCGGGTTGTACCGGAGCAAGCCCCCTCCCACAGGGGTTATGGGTGTTGACGGGGTTGGGGGGGGCAGGCAGGCCATTGCGCGGGCCATGTCGCGTTGGGCGCCAGCCGTGGGGAACGGTTGGACAGGGGAGGACCACACACTCACGTGGACGCCTTAATTAACCTTCGGAATCAGAGACTCACCATGACAGTTTCAATAAATGCATCCCCTATTAGTCCTTTTCACGTGATGCCTCAGCAGGTGAACCCTGAAAAAACCTCACCCTCGTCCAGCCATCGGCAAGCGCGAAGCGCTGAGGCCCAAGCCGGCGCCCCTCACGCGCGTCCTTTTGGTGGAGTGACCGACCGGCAACTGATAGGGCTGGTCCGCGACCACTTTCGCGAGTTCGCCGCCGGGGCGACAGACAGCTACGTAAACTTCAATGAATTGAAAGAAGCGGCCGGTCTGATAGCCAGCGACAGGTCATTTTCTCCAGAGGCACACCACACGGCACTGGAGTTGTTGTCACGCCCCGAACTGCTGCGCAAGCTGGATATCGGTATCAGCTTCTTTGGTGGCCCCGGCAAGGAAGATGGCCGGTTCGATATGGATAACCTGAACTATCTGTACAAATTCCCCCATCGTGAATGGAAGGTGCCGCGCCGTAATCACTAACATCCAGATGGATGTCGAACAGGCGACACAGGGCAACTGTGGGAGGGGGCTTGCTCCCGATAGCGGTGGGTCAGTTAAAGATGTATCAACTGAAACTCTGCCATCGGGAGCAAGCCCCCTCCCACATGAGTTTGCGGTATTACTTGGGATACAACGGCGGCAAGCTGGTGGTGTCGGTCGCCGGGTCCTGCTCGCGTTCGGCCACGGGGATGGCCTTGATCGCACGCCACAGGTCTTCACCCAGCCAGTACTGGCCGCTTTCGCTGTACAGCGCGCCGTTCAAGCCATCCAGGGCATCTGACAATGGCACAAACCGCGCCGCCATGTCGGCCAGGGTTTCCGGCTGTTGACGCGCCCAGGCATCGAGGGCCTGGCGGGTGGCTTGCGGATCGTTGGCCTGGGTGGCGCGCTTGAGGTCGTCGAGCAGGGTGCGCGGGCTCGGGCCGGTTTGCGCGGCGCGCTGTACGGCCGGCTGCCGACGGGCGCGCCACCACAGGCCGAAGCCCAGCAACGTGGTGCATGCCAGGATCAGTGTGCTCAGTTGCCACAGCCACAGGCGCTCATCGTCGGGTGCAGTGATGATGGTCGGCGTGGCGGGTGCGTCCACCACCAGGCTGGGATTGACCGCCACTTGCACAGTGCGCGCCGGCAGGCTGGTGCGTTCCAGGTGATCTTCGTGGGTGTTCCACCACACCACTTCCACCGGCGGCAGTTCCAGCTCGCCGGCGCGGGTTGGCACAAGAGCTTCGCGGTCTTCACGGCTGCCGATCAGGCCGCGGTCGCTGGTCTGGTTGCCCAGTACCGGTTGGTCCGGGTAGCGGCGCAGGCCGTTGACGTCGGCGCTGGGCAGCGCCGGCAACTGTGCGCTGGATAAGCCCTCGGCCTGCACGGTGAGGCTGCGAGTCAGAGAGTCGCCGACCTGCACGTGGTCCGGTGTAGGGTTCCAGCCTTCGCTCAGGGTCAGGCTGCGCGCCGGCAGCCAGGGAGCGTCGGCGGGGTAGAGTTCCGGCTTGGGTTTGATCGTCAACGGCAGGGCCGCAGAGCTGACGTGGATCATCTTGCCCGGCTTGGTGCCCTGCAGTGTGTTTTCCTGGGGTGGGCGCGATTCGACCAGGGTAGCGCTGAAGGTCTGCGCCGGAATCACCACCGTGCCGCTGTGCTGCGGGTAGACAGCGTAGCGGGTCTCGATCACGCCATGGCGGATGCTGTTGATGACCTTCTCATAGGTACGCGACTCGCCCAGTTGTTCGACACGTGCATCGGGAATCTGCAAGGGCGTGAGGCTGCTGTCGTCATACAGCGATACCGAGTGGTACACGCGTACGGTCAACAGCGCTTGGGCCTGGACGTACACGGCGGTCTGGTCGAGGTTGGCCTCGATAAATACTGGGGCCAGCTCGGTGCTGGTGTTCTGGCTGGCTGTTTCGACCACTTGCAGGGTGATCGGCTGGGTCTTGAGTGCGCCCACTTGCAACGGCGGGATGATCACGTTGCCGTTTTCCTTGGGCAGCAGGGTGATGATCCAGCGGGTGGTGGCGTGGTTATCGCCGCCCAGGGTGGTGAGCTGGTTGATCTGGCGGGTGCCGCTGACTTCAAACTGTGCGTCCAGGGGCGACAGGTCCGGCTTGCCGAATTGGGTTACATCGCTGGACTCCACCGTCAGCTCCACCGTTTCCCCGGAGTTGAGGCGGTTACGGTCAACGCTGGCAACCAGGTTCGCCGCCTGGGCGTGGCCTGCCGACAACGCGAGCAGAAGCAAAAGGGTGGTGCGGCGGCTCATCGAGTCGTGTCCTGATGTTGTTGCTGTTCGTACCAGAATTTGCGCCGCAGCAGCTCACCGGGATTGTCCGGGATCTCTTGCAGCCATTGCTCCAGCGCCTGGCGGCGTTCACCTTCAAGGCGGGTGTCGACAGGGCGCAGGGGCGGCGTGGTGGTGTGCTCGTCGCCCAGTTCGCTGCCCGGCACTTCATTGTGGCCTGGCTGTGGGGTGGCGCCGGCCTGAGTTTCACCGCTGCTGGCTTCGCCCTGGCCCTGGGGCGATTGTTCGCCGCTCTGGCCCGTTTGCCCGCTGGCCCCCGGTTGCGCAGTTTGGCCGGGTTGGGGGCTTTCGTCATCTTCGTTTTTTGCAGGCTGGGTCGGCTCGGGCTCGGCTTGCTCTTGCATCAGGGTTTCAACCAGGGCCTTGTTTTTCAGCGCCGGTTGCAGATCGGGCTGGGCTTCCAGGGCTTGCTCGTAGGCGTCGATAGCGGCTTCAAGTTCACCGGCTTTGGCCAGGGCATTGCCTCGATTGTAGTGGGAATAAGCGTCGTTGCCCTGGGCAAAACGTTTGATCGCCTCGGCGTAATTGCCGGCTTCGTACAGGGCTACACCTTGCCATTGCGGGTCTTGAAAGTGTTCGGCAGCTTCGGCTGGGCGCTTGTGCTTGAGCAGGTATTGACCTTGCTGGTCGGGGCGCAGCCACAGGTCCTGAAGGCCAAAGGCGTAACTGGGTTGTGGTGCGCCCAGCAGCAGCAAAGGCAGGCAGAACAGCCAGCCGCGACGCCCGGCGCAGGCGGCCAGCAGTAACAGCGGCAGCAGCAGCCAGTAACCCTGATCGGCCCAGGTGTCCAGGTGCAGCACTTGGCCGTCGTTGCGCAGGGCTTGTACGCTGTCGAGCATACCCAGTTGGCGCAGGTCTTTGTCATCCAGGCGCGCTGCACGGTAGCGGCCACCCATTTCACTGGCGAAGGCCTTGAGCGTCGGGCTGTCGAGGCGTGGCACCAGGATCGCGCCCTGGTCGTCCTTGAGGAACTCGCCGCTTTCCTGGGTCACCGGTGTGCCTTCACGGCTGCCGATGCCGAGGATCGACAAGGGCAGTGCCTGGGCGCTTTGCAGTTGCAGGCGGATGCCCTGGCGCTCCTGTTTCGACAGCGAGGAGCCGATCAGCAGCAGGCGCCCCTGGCCGAGCCCGCCTTGCTTGAGCAGGCCGAGGGCTTTTTCCACGGCCAGATCGGCGCGATGGCCGGGCTCGGGCATGATCGAAGGGCGCAGGGCCTCCAGCAGATTGCGGCTGGTGGCCAGGTCGTCCGACAGCGGCAGCAGCGTATGGGCGCTGCCCGCATACACGACGATGGCGGTTTGCGCATCGGTGCGTGCTTGCAGCAGGTCATACAGCTTGCGCCGCGCCTGCTCCAGGCGGTTGGGCGGGCTGTCGGTGGCAAGCATTTCCGGGGTCAGTTCCAGCAGTACCACCAGCGGGTCAGCGGGTTTCTGACTGGGCTGTTCAACCCGTTGCCAACTGGGCCCCAGCAACGCCAGCACGGCCAACAGCCAGGCGATGCCCAGCAGCACCCACGGCGATTTGCTCTCGCGGCCGTTGCCGCCACTGAGCAGTACGGCATGGAAGGCCGGTGGCAGGATCATCTGCCAGCGGCCGGCGCGCTTTTGTCGGTGCCACAACTGCCACAGCAACCAGCCGAGCAGCGGCAGCAGCAATAGCCACCAGGGCCGGAACCAGTGCGGCCACAGGGCGATCATCGACGTCTCCGCAAACGCAAGCGCTTGAGGCGCTGGCGCCATTCAGGGTGTTGTTGCAGGAAGATCCCTTTGCTCGACAGCTTGTTGAACCCGCGTTGCAAGGCGTTGTTGGGCCAGCGTTCCTGGATCACCAGCAACAGGCTCAAGATCAGCGCCAGCGCCAGCGGGCCGCTGTACAACGCCTGGGCCGGTCGCGCTTGGGTGGGTTGTTGTTCGACGGGCTCCAGGGTGTCGAGGGTCTCCTTGATCTGCTGCAGTTCCTCGCCGTCATGGGCGCGGAAATATTGACCGCCGGTGGCCTCGGCCATCGCCTTGAGCGCCGGCTCGTCGAGGTCCAGGCTCGGATTTACGCCGAGAATGCCCAGGGAACCGGTTTGCTCCGGGTCGGCGCCAATGCCGATCGGGTAAATCTTCACGCCTTCTTCGGCCGCCAGTCGCGCTGCCGTCAACGGGTCGATCTGCCCGGCGTTATTGGCGCCGTCGGTGATCAGGATCAGCACACGGCTTTGCGCCGGGCGTTGGCGCAGGCGTTTCAAGGCCAGGCCAATGGCATCGCCGATGGCGGTGTTCTTGCCGGCAATGCCGATACGCGCTTCGTCCAGCCAGGTACGTACGGTGCGCCGATCAAAGGTCAGCGGTGCCTGCAGGTAGGCTTGAGTACCAAACAGGATCAAGCCCACGCGGTCACCTTCGCGTTCTTCAAGAAAGTCCCCGAGCAGGTGTTTGACCAGGGCCAGGCGACTCACGTCCTCACCCTGCCAGTGCATGTCGGGGAAATCCATGGAGCCTGACACGTCGACCGCCACCAGCAAGTCCCGGCCACTGGCGGCAATTGGCAAAGGCTCGCCCAGCCATTGCGGGCGTGCGGCGGCAGTCAACAGCAGCAGCCACAGCACCACGAAGGGGGCCTGCTGGCGCCAGCCTGGCAGGTTGGCGCGGGCGCGACGGCGGGCCAAGCCTTCGAGGTCGCTCAGGTAGCTGACTTTCAATGCCGGCTCGCCGCTGTCGGCCACGGGCAGGATCAGGCGCATCAACCAGGGCAATGGCAACAGGGTAAAGATCCACGGCCAGGCGAACTCAAACATGTTTGCGGATCCAGGTGTCGACAGCCTGGGTCAGGCCGGCGATAGCTTTGTCGTCGAGTTTGCATTCGGGCTTGTAGGCGCCTTCCACCAGTACCATCCAGCGCGTCAGGCCGGCGGCGGGGCAGCGGTTGTCGAGGAAGGCCAGCCATTTGCGGCCGTTGAGGGTATGGCTCTGGCTATACGGGTAGTCGTTACGGCACAGGCGCTTGAGCAGGCCGTTGAGTTGTTGCAGCCAGGCACCTGCGGGCGCGCCGTCGTAGGGCTTGGGCATCAAGGCCAGTTCGGCGAGGGCGGCGATGCGCAGCGGGTCCAGCGGTTGTTCGGCGCGGGCCACGGGGCGGCGGGTTGGCAGGAAGCGGCGCAACCACCACAGGCCCCAGCCGAGCAGCGGGATCACCAGCAGCAACAGCCACCAGCCGGGCGCAGGCGGCCAGAAGCCGATGGCCGGCGGCGCGATCAGCGGTTGCAGTTGGTCCAGGCTGCTCATTGTTTTTTAACCGGGCGTTGCGGGTTGAGGTACTCGCGCAATTGCTCGACCATTTCACTCTGTGTGCTCAACGGCATCAACAGCACCCGCAGCTTTTGCGCGAGCCGTTCCCAGCGGGCGATACGCGCTTCGGCCTGGGCTTTGTAGGCCTGGCGCAAATCAATGTTCAGGGTGTCCAGTTCCAGCTGTGCGCCGCGTTCTGCGAAGCGCAGTAACCCGGCGGCGGGCAGGGCGTGATCAAGCGGGTCGGAAATGGGCAGCAGCAACAGGTCGCAATGTCGCGACAGCAGGCTCAGCTGTTGCTCGGCGCTATCAGTCAGCGCCCGTTCATCGCAGATCACAATTCCCAGGCTGCCCGGTCGCAACACTTCACGGCCACGGCGCAAGGCCATGCCCAGGGCATCAGCTTCGGGGCGGCTTTCGGTGTTCAGGCTCTGGTTGACCCGCACCAGGCGGTTAAGCAGCTGCAACAGGCTTTGTTTGCTGCGTCGAGGCTTGATTTCGTAGTGCTCGCTGTCGCCGAACACCAGCCCGCCGACCCGATCGTTATGCCCCAGGGCCGCCCAGCCGATCAGGCTGGCCGCTTGTGCGGCGAGCACCGACTTGAACATCTGCCCCGAGCCGAAGAACAGACGGCAGCTTTGCTCCACCATGATAAAGATCGGCCGTTCGCGTTCTTCGTGGAACAACTTGGTGTGCGGTTCCTGGGTGCGCGCTGTCACGCGCCAGTCGATGGTGCGCACGTCGTCGCCCGCCTGGTACACCCGCACCTGATCGAAGTCCACACCGCGCCCGCGCAGCTTGGAGTGGTGCAGGCCGATCAACGGGCTGCGCTGGCCGGGCGTGGAGAACAGCTGCACTTCGCGCACGTGGTGACGCATCTCAATCAGTTCACTGAGGGTTACGCGTATACCATCGCTGGCGTTCATCGGCTTCAAGCGACGGCAACAACGTCAAGAATGCGTTGCACCACGCGGTCCTGGTCGATCCCGGCAGCTTCGGCTTCGAACGACAGGATGATGCGGTGACGCAGCACGTCGAACAGCACCGCCTGGATATCCTCGGGGCTCACGAAGTCGCGACCGGCCAGCCAGGCGTGGGCGCGGGCGCAACGGTCCAGGGCGATGGAGCCTCGGGGGCTGGCGCCATAGGCGATCCACTCGGCCATTTCCGGGTCGAACTTGGAAGGCGTACGCGTGGCCATGACCAGTTGCACCAGGTATTCCTCTACCGCATCGGCCATGTACAGGCCAAGGATTTCCTTGCGGGCGGCAAAGATCGCCTGTTGGCTGACGCGCCGCTCAGGCTTGGTTTCGCCATTGAGCGCTTCGCCGCGGGCCTGTTGCAGGATGCGCCGTTCGACGGCGGCGTCCGGGAAACCGATCTTGACGTGCATGAGGAAGCGGTCGAGCTGGGCTTCGGGCAGAGGGTAGGTGCCTTCCTGCTCGATGGGGTTCTGCGTGGCCATCACCAAAAACAGCGGCGATAGCTCGTAAGTGCTACGGCCCACGCTGACCTGGCGCTCGGCCATCGCTTCAAGCAAGGCCGACTGGACCTTGGCCGGGGCGCGGTTGATTTCGTCGGCGAGCACCAGGTTGTGGAATATCGGCCCCTGCTGGAACACGAAACTGCCGGTTTCCGGGCGATAGATCTCGGTGCCGGTGATGTCGGCGGGCAGCAGGTCGGGGGTGAACTGGATACGATGGAACTGCGCTTCGATGCCTTCGGCCAGCTCCTTGATCGCCTTGGTCTTGGCCAGCCCCGGTGCGCCTTCGACCAGCATATGGCCGTCGGCGAGCAGGGCGATCAGCAGGCGATCGATGAGTTTTTCCTGGCCGAGAATCTGCGTAGAAAGAAAGGTTCGCAGCGCAAGCAGCGCTTCACGATGTTCCATCGATGACGGTTCCTGGAAAGATGAGCCTGATGGTGGAGCGCGAGCGCCAGGCTTGGGAGGCTTACTTTAATGCATCGAAGGGGGTGTCGACTAACGACGTCACGGGTATTTTCAGAAAAACTTGTAGGCTTTTGGTGTGGGAACACGGTCAATGTGGGAGGGGGCTTGCCCCCCGATGCCCGTGTGTCAGGCACCGATGTATTAACTGACCCGCCGCTATCGGGGGCAAGCCCTCTCCCACATTTGAACCAGAGTGCAGCTTAAATCCGGATGAAAGTGCCAGTGCCTGCGAGGATTTTCTGCAGGGTTTCCTCCACTTCAGCCAGGTCGGATGCGGCCGTGGCGTGGGTGATCTCCAGATGATCCTTGCCGCCCAATGCATCGGCATCACCCGCTGCAAGTTCGACCAGCAACCTCGTAGCACTCAAGGTGATCTTCAGCCCATCCAGCGTCGACGGCTCGTAATCCCAGGTCAGTTCCACTTCCTCTTCATCCGGGTAGCGGCTCAACATGAACATTTCGCCGTTTTTGCCGTGGCAGCAAAGCATGGCCATGTTGTCTTCTTCTTCGTCGCACGGGGTGGCCATCAGGGCGTCGGTTTTCAGCTGCAGCATGGGAAATCCTGTGTGGAGGAGGGCGTTGCGCTGGCAATTGTGCCATTGCGGCGAATTTTATGCTGCAGGGTGTGTCAGACCCAGGGCATGACCTGGCGTGCGGTATCAGTCATTTTCGGTACTCAGAGGGCTGAAAAACGCAGGTTTTTTGCCCGGAAAAACGCGGTTGCCCAAGTTGCAACCTATTGCCTGCTTACCGATGACCGAATATGTCGCAGCGTCGCAAGCAGCGGTCTTCCTACACTCGTTAAGCTGCGCAACGGATGTGCCCCGCGCCCGGCGCCTGACCTGCCCGTCGTACCGTCACCCGGCAAGGTGTGCATCTTGTGGAAGTTGTATGTGACCTGACTGTCCTGTCCAGCTTCACCCACCTGTCGGCCTGATTCGTTTATCGTGACCCACGAACAGAGCTGACGGTCTCCCCGCAAGGGGATAACACGCGACGCTTCCATCAATAACAAGCCCAAGCGGAGTACCACAGATGGCGTTCTTCACCGCAGCCAGCAAGGCCGACTTCCAGCACCAACTGCAAGCGGCACTGGCGCAGCACATCAGTGAACAGGCACTGCCACAAGTGGCGCTGTTCGCTGAGCAATTCTTCGGCATCATTTCCCTGGACGAACTGACCCAGCGTCGCCTTTCCGACCTGGCCGGTTGCACCCTGTCTGCCTGGCGCCTGCTTGAGCGCTTCGATCACACCCAACCGCAAGTGCGGGTCTACAACCCCGATTACGAACGACATGGCTGGCAATCGACCCACACCGCGGTCGAAGTGCTGCACCATGACCTGCCATTCCTGGTGGACTCGGTCCGTACCGAGCTGAACCGCCGTGGCTACAGCATCCATACCCTGCAAACCACCGTGCTCAGCGTGCGCCGTGGCAGCAAGGGTGAGTTGCTGGAAATTCTGCCCAAGGGCACCCAGGGCGAAGGCATCCTGCAAGAATCGCTGATGTACCTGGAGATCGACCGCTGCGCCAACGCCGCCGAGCTGAACGTGCTGAGCAAAGAGCTGGAGCAGGTGCTGGGCGAAGTGCGCGTGGCCGTGGCCGATTTCGAACCGATGAAAGCCAAGGTCCAGGACCTGCTGGCCGGTATCGACGCCAGCGCATTCACGATCGACGGTGAAGAAAAAGCCGAGATCAAGAACTTCCTGGAATGGCTGGTGGGCAACCACTTCACCTTCCTGGGCTATGAAGAGTTCGTGGTACGTGACGAGGCGGACGGCGGTCATATCGAATATGACGCCAGCTCCTTCCTCGGTCTGACCAAGCTGTTGCGCGCCGGCCTCACCGCCGAAGACCTGCGCATCGAAGACTACGCCGTGGCCTACCTGCGTGAACCGACGGTGCTGTCGTTCGCCAAGGCTGCACACCCAAGCCGCGTGCACCGCCCGGCGTATCCGGACTACGTGTCGATCCGCGAGATCAGTGCCGACGGCAAGGTCATCAAGGAACACCGCTTCATGGGCCTCTACACCTCCTCGGTGTACGGCGAAAGCGTGCGAGTGATCCCGTACATTCGCCGCAAGGTAGCGGAAATCGAGCGTCGCTCGGGCTTCCAGGCCAAGGCGCATCTGGGTAAGGAACTGGCCCAAGTGGTTGAAGTGCTGCCCCGTGACGACCTGTTCCAGACCCCGGTCGACGAGCTGTTCAGCACCGTGATGTCGATCGTGCAGATCCAGGAACGCAACAAGATCCGCGTGTTCCTGCGCAAAGATCCGTACGGTCGTTTCTGCTACTGCCTGGCCTATGTGCCGCGCGATATCTACTCCACCGAAGTGCGCCAGAAGATCCAGCAAGTGCTGATGGATCGCCTCAAGGCTTCGGACTGCGAGTTCTGGACCTTCTTCTCCGAGTCCGTGCTGGCCCGTGTGCAACTGATCCTGCGGGTCGACCCGAAGAACCGCCTGGACATCGACCCGCTGCAACTGGAAAAAGAAGTGGTGCAAGCCTGCCGCAGCTGGCAGGACGACTACGCCAGTCTGGTGGTGGAGAGTTTCGGCGAAGCCCACGGCACCAACGTGCTGGCGGACTTCCCCAAAGGCTTCCCGGCCGGCTACCGCGAGCGTTTCGCCGCGCATTCGGCCGTGGTCGACATGCAGCATCTGAACAGCCTCACCGAAGCCAACCCGCTGGTGATGAGCTTCTATCAGCCGCTGGGCCAGGTCTCCGGTCAGCGCGAACTGCATTGCAAGCTCTATCACGCTGACACCCCGCTGGCGCTGTCCGACGTGCTGCCGATCCTGGAAAACCTCGGCCTGCGCGTGCTGGGCGAGTTTCCGTATCGCCTGCGCCATGCCAATGGCCGTGAGTTCTGGATCCATGACTTTGCATTCATCGCCGCCGAAGGCGTGAACCTGGATATCCAGCAGCTCAACGACACCCTGCAGGACGCATTCGTGCACATCGTGCATGGCGACGCCGAGAACGATGCATTCAACCGCCTGGTATTGACCGCCGGCCTGCCATGGCGTGACGTTGCGCTGCTGCGTGCTTATGCTCGCTACCTCAAGCAGATCCGCCTGGGCTTCGACCTGGGTTACATCGCCAGCACCCTGAACAACCACACCGACATCGCCCGCGAGTTGACCCGGTTGTTCAAGACCCGCTTCTACCTGGCGCGCAAGCTCACCGCCGACGACCTGGAAGACAAGCAGCAGCGCCTGGAACAAGCGATCCTCACCGCCCTGGACGACGTTCAGGTGCTCAACGAAGACCGTATCCTGCGTCGCTACCTGGACCTGATCAAGGCGACCCTGCGCACCAACTTCTACCAGACCGACGCAAACGGCCAGAACAAGTCGTACTTCAGCTTCAAGTTCAACCCGCACGCGATCCCCGAGCTGCCCAAGCCGGTGCCGAAGTTTGAAATCTTCGTGTACTCGCCCCGTGTTGAAGGCGTGCATCTGCGGTTTGGCAACGTCGCTCGCGGCGGCCTGCGCTGGTCCGACCGTGAAGAAGACTTCCGTACCGAAGTGCTCGGCCTGGTAAAAGCCCAGCAAGTGAAAAACTCGGTGATCGTGCCGGTGGGCGCCAAGGGCGGCTTCCTGCCGCGTCGCCTGCCATTGGGCGGCAGCCGGGACGAGATCGCGGCCGAGGGCATCGCCTGCTACCGCATCTTCATTTCCGGCCTGTTGGACATTACCGACAACCTGAAGGACGGCGCCCTGGTGCCACCGGCCAACGTCGTGCGCCATGACGACGATGACCCCTACCTGGTGGTGGCGGCGGACAAGGGCACTGCAACCTTCTCCGACATCGCCAACGGCATCGCTATCGACTACGGCTTCTGGCTGGGTGACGCGTTCGCTTCCGGCGGTTCTGCCGGTTATGACCACAAGAAAATGGGCATCACCGCCAAGGGCGCGTGGGTGGGTGTGCAGCGTCACTTCCGTGAACGCGGCATCAACGTGCAGGAAGACAGCATCACCGTAGTGGGCGTCGGCGATATGGCCGGTGACGTGTTCGGTAATGGTTTGCTGATGTCCGACAAGCTGCAACTGGTCGCGGCCTTCAACCACCTGCACATCTTCATCGACCCGAACCCGAACCCGGCCACCAGCTTCGTCGAGCGCCAGCGCATGTTCGAGCTGCCGCGTTCGTCCTGGACCGACTACGACACCAGCATCATGTCTGAAGGCGGCGGTATCTTCTCGCGAAGCGCCAAGAGCATCGCCATCTCGCCACAGATGAAAGAGCGTTTCGACATCCAGGCCGACAAGCTTACCCCGACCGAACTGCTCAACGCCTTGCTCAAGGCGCCGGTGGACCTGTTGTGGAACGGCGGTATCGGTACCTACGTCAAGGCCAGCACCGAAAGCCATGCCGACGTGGGCGACAAGGCCAACGACGCGCTGCGTGTCAACGGCAACGAGCTGCGCTGCAAGGTGGTGGGCGAGGGCGGTAACCTGGGCATGACCCAACTGGGCCGTGTGGAATTCGGCCTCAATGGCGGCGGTTCCAACACCGACTTCATCGACAACGCCGGTGGCGTGGACTGTTCCGACCACGAAGTGAACATCAAGATCCTGCTCAACGAAGTGGTGCAGGCCGGTGACATGACCGACAAGCAACGCAACCAGTTGCTGGCGAGCATGACCGACGAAGTCGGCCACCTGGTGTTGGGCAACAACTACAAGCAGACCCAGGCCCTGTCCCTGGCCGCACGCAAGGCTTACGAGCGCGCCGCCGAGTACAAACGCCTGATGAGCGACCTGGAAGGCCGTGGCAAGCTGGACCGCGCCATCGAGTACCTGCCGACCGAAGAGCAGCTCACCGAGCGCGCTTCGACCGGCAAGGGCTTGACCCGTCCGGAGCTGTCGGTGCTGATTTCGTACAGCAAGATCGACCTCAAGGAAGCGCTGCTCAAATCCCTGGTGCCGGATGACGAATACCTGACCCGTGACATGGAGACCGCGTTCCCACCGAGCCTGGTGGCCAAGTTCTCCGAAGCCATGCGTCGCCATCGCCTCAAGCGCGAGATCGTCAGCACCCAGATCGCCAACGACCTGGTCAACCACATGGGCATCACCTTCGTGCAGCGACTCAAAGAGTCGACCGGCATGAGCCCGGCAAACGTCGCCGGTGCCTATGTGATCGTGCGCGATATCTTCCACCTCCCGCACTGGTTCCGTCAGATCGAAGCCCTGGACCACCAGGTGTCGGCCGACGTGCAACTGGAGCTGATGGACGAGCTGATGCGCCTGGGCCGTCGTGCTACGCGCTGGTTCCTGCGCAGCCGTCGCAACGAACAGGACGCCGGGCGTGACACTGCGCACTTCGGTCCGCACCTGGCAGCATTGGGCCTCAAGCTCGACGAACTGCTGGAAGGTCCGACCCGTGAAGGCTGGCAGAACCGTTACCAGGCCTACACCCAGGCCGGCGTACCGGAGTTGTTGGCACGCATGGTTGCAGGCACAACCCACCTGTACACCTTGCTGCCGATCATCGAAGCCGCCGACGTGACCGGGCATGACGCCGCCGAAGTGGCCAAAGCCTACTTCGCCGTCGGCAGCGCCCTGGACCTGCCGTGGTACCTGCAGCAGATCAGCGATCTGCCTGTGGCCAACAACTGGCAGGCCCAGGCCCGTGAAGCCTTCCGCGATGACGTGGATTGGCAGCAACGGGCGATTACCATTTCGGTACTGCAAATGGCCGATGCGCCACAAGACATGGAAGCCCGCGTGGCCCTGTGGCTTGAGCAGCACCAGGACATGGCCGATCGCTGGCGCGCCATGATGGTGGAAATTCGTGCTGCGGTTGGCGCGGACTACGCCATGTATGCGGTGGCCAATCGTGAGTTGCTGGACCTGGCGTTGAGTGGTCAGTCGGTGTTGCAGCCGGCTTGATGCTTCGCTAAACCCAAAGCCCCCGCATCGTGAGATGCGGGGGCTTTTTATTTGATCTGGAATGCGATCAATGTGGGAGCTGGCTTGCCTGCGATAGCGGTGGGTCAGTTAATAATCGAGTCACTGGTACACCGCTATCGCAGGCAAGCCAGCTCCCACAGTTTGAACTTCATTCGGAATCAGTGGTGTTTCAGTAGCCGGGTTTCCAGGTGATCCAGGTGCTGGGTCATCAGGGCGACAGCCGTGTGGGCGTCGCGCTGTTCCACGGCATCCACAATCGCCACATGCTCCTGCCACGCACAATACGTGCAGGCCTTCGTTTCAAATTGCGCAATGATCAACGACGTCAACGGCACCAGGCTGTTGAGAAACTGTGCCAACGGCGCATTGCCTGCCATGTGCGCCAGTTGCAGATGAAACTCCCCAGAAAACCGGATCGCCGGCCCACGCTGGTCACGCTCAATGGCGTCGCGCTCCTGCGCAATCAGCTCGCGCAGTTGGCGGATTTGCATCGCTGTGGCCTGGGCGCAGGCCAGTTGCACCACGGTCATTTCGGTCAGGCGCCGTGCTTCAAGAATCTGCCGTGTGTGCTGGGCATCCGGCGCGGCGACCTGGGCGCGCTGGTTGGGGCGCAGGATGACCACTTGCTGATGGGACAGCTTGGCGAGCACCCGGCGAATCACGCTGCGGCTCACGCCAAAGAGTTCGCCCAGGCCTTCTTCGGTGAAGCGGCTGGCAGGCGCAATGCGTTGCTCAAGGATCGCGTCGAACAAGCGCGGGTAGATGTCGTCAACCGAAGGCTTCTTGCCCGACACCAGGCGCAGGCAGGGCAGAGGGTCACGTTGCAGGGCGTGGACGTTCATGGCCGGTCTCCAATTATTCAGCTGCCCAGATGGTCATCCGGGATATTCAAGCGAATGCCCATGCGCAAGCCTTCCTGCAGGATGTGCCGACGCATTTCGGCACTGGCCAGGGCGCTGTTCTTGTTGCGGATGGCGCGTACCACGGCTTCGTTCTCTTGCAGGCGTTCGGCCAGGTGTTCAGGGGAGTTGCGCAATACCTGGGCGCTTTGTTTGAGCGCGGTGCTGGTTTGCTGCACCACGTTCTGGAAGATCGGGTTGGAGGTCAGGGCAAACAGTTCTTCGTGAAAGTCGATGTAGGCGTTCATGCCCGCCTCGGCGTCGCCGGCATCCAGGGCTTCGCGCATGTCCATCAGCGTCAGGCGCAGTTGGCCGATTTCCTTGCTGCTGATGGATTGGGCGACCAGGCCGACGATGAAGGGTTCGAGGGTATAGCGCAGTTGCAGGATGTCTTCCAGGCTGGCGTCGGCCACCGCGTCGCTCGACTGCGGCTCGCTGACGCTGGTTTCCAGTACCACCACACCTTTGCCCGGCATGGAACGCACCAGGCCCAAGGTCTCCAGCACGATCACCGCTTCACGCAGGCTCGGGCGGCTGATACCCAGTTGCTCGGCCAGCTCACGCTGGCCTGGCAGCATTTCACCGCGGCGCCACTGGCCTCGCGCCAAGGCGGCGCGCAGTTTTTCTACCACTGAATTGACGACGGTTGAGGTGCTGATCACGTCGAAGGCTCCTTGATGTTGCTCATACAGTATTCAGTCTGGCAAAGGGCCAATGTGGGAGCTGGCTTGCCTGCGATGACTGAGTGTCAGGCACTACATTTGACGCTGACTCACCGCTATCGCAGGCAAGCCAGCTCCCACATTGGATGGGTGTTGTCCTAGAACTCCTGATGCGCCGGCAGCACCGGCTTCTTGGCCTGAAAGGCATAACCCTGCTGGCCGTCGAGCACCTTGTTGGCACGCTGAATATCGATATCTTTTTCCCAGCGAGCAATCGCCACGGTAGCCACGCAGTTGCCGATCAGGTTGGTCAGCGCACGACCGATCCCCATGAACCAGTCCACCGCCAGCACCAACACC
Organism: Pseudomonas sp. NCIMB 10586; assembly: GCF_023127895.1. Classification (NCBI taxonomy): domain Bacteria; kingdom Pseudomonadati; phylum Pseudomonadota; class Gammaproteobacteria; order Pseudomonadales; family Pseudomonadaceae; genus Pseudomonas; species Pseudomonas sp. NCIMB 10586. Next base: position 58,826 of record NZ_SPKQ01000028.1, on the reverse strand, counting down.
AGGCCCACCACCGGAATTGCCGGGATCGCCGTGAGTGTCGCCGCTAGAATCACCAATGCCGAGCCCGGAATGCCGTGGGCGCCTTTGGAGGTGATCAACGATACCAGGAGGATGGTCAGCAAGTCGGTCATCGACAGCGGTGTACCGGTGGCGTTGGCGATAAACACGATGGCCAGGGTCAGGTAGATCGAGAAACCGTCGAGGTTGAACGAGTACCCGGTGGGAATTACCAAACCCACGGTGGAACTGCCAATGCCCAAATGTTCCAGCTTGCGCATGATCTGCGGCAGCACAGCGTCGGACGAAGCGGTGCCCATCACGATCAGCAGCTCTTCGCGCAGGTACTTGAGCAGCGGCAGCATCCGCAGGCCGGACAAGCGCATTACCAGCCCGAGGATCAGCGCGACAAAGGCAAAGCACGTCAGGTAGAACAGCCCAACCAGGCTGCCCAGGTGTTGCAGCGAGTCCAGGCCGTAGGTGCTGGTCGTGAACGCGATGGCACCGAATACGCCAATCGGCGCCAGGCGCACGATCATGCCCATGATGCGGAAGATCACATGGCTAAGCTCATTGATCAGCCGCGAGATACCGCTGGCCGCTTCGCCCACCAGGTTCAGCGCACTGCCGAACAGCACCGAGAACAGCAGCACCTGTAACACGTTGTTATCGGCAAACGCACCGATCACCGAGTTGGGAATCAGGTCCATCAGGAACTGGCTGGTGCCCTTGATGTGTTGGCCCTTGTCGGCCAGCTCATTCAAGCCGGCGGAAGAGAGTTGCTCAAGATGAATATTGGCGCCGCTGCCGATGCCGGTGCTGAAGGCCATGATCAGGCCAAGCACCAGGGCGACGGTGGTCAGCACTTCAAAGTAGATCACCGACTTGAGCCCGATACGCCCGACCTTCTTCAAATCGCCGGCGCCGGAAATACCGCTGACCACGACACAGAACACGATCAGGCCGATCAGCATTTTGATCAGCTTGATAAAGCCGTCGCCCAGGGGTTTGAGTTGTGAGGAAAATTCGGGAAGGGCCAGGCCGCAGGCGATGCCGAGCATCAGGCCAATCACGACTTGCAGGAAAATCGAACGCGAGCACCATCTGAGCATGGGAGGGATCTCTATTCGGTGCCCTGGTGGTTCCAGGGCTTAATTGTTGTGGTCTTACCGGTAAGTCCAGTGCGCGGCCAGTCTACGCTTGGTTTTTTTCAAACAACAAGTAAATATTCAGCGGTTGGCAGGTCCCGGTCTGACCAGTTGGTCGGTAAGTACGGTGCTTGAGCGGTTGACGGGGATTAATTTTTTTTGCGTATCATCGCCTTGGGCATACGAGGTGATGGATGGACCAATCAGGGCTTACAACCGACGAAGCAGGGCGCATGTATTGCGCCTGGCGCACTGCAGCGCCTGCGTACCTGCATTACCACGACCACGAGTGGGGGGTGCCGGTGGCGGATGACATCGCGTTGTACGAGAAGATCTGCCTGGAGGGGTTTCAGGCGGGGATGGCGTGGATCACCATTCTGCGCAAGCGCGATAACTTTCGGCAGGCGTTCGAGGGTTTTGATTTTCGCCGGGTGGCGCAGTACGGCGAAGCGGACATTGAGCGGTTGATGAGCGAGCCGGGCATCGTGCGCAATCGGGCAAAGATCATCTCGGCCATCAACAACGCACGCCGGGCCTGTGAACTGGTGGAGGAGACCGGCTCGCTGGCGCGCTGGCTGTGGGCGTTCGAGCCCGGCGCAGAAGAGCGGCCGGCAGTGGTGGACATGGCTTACTGGACGGCCAATCCGACCTCAGCGGCTTCGATGCGCTTGTCCAAGGCCCTGAAGAAACGCGGCTGGACCTTCGTCGGCCCGACCACGATGTATGCGTTGATGCAGGCGATGGGGATGGTCAATGATCATCTGGAGGGTTGCGAGTGCCGGCTGCGCATTGAAGACCAGCGCGACCTATTCAAACGTCCCTGACCAGACACGGTTAAAACTGTGGGAGCAGGCAAGCCAGCTCCCCCATGGGTTTTGTGGTGTTGCTGATTATTTGGGAAGCGGGGTGAGTACCTCAGCCTTGTCATCCAGCACCATCACCACCAGCAGCCTGGCCGGTTGGGTCTGGCTGGCATTGCTTGACTCAAAATGCCGCGAGCCGGCCGGTTCGTAGAACGATTGCCCGGCTTTGTAGGTGATCGCCTTTTCATCATTGACCCGCGAGGTGATCGCGCCTTGCAGCACATAAGCCACCGCAGTGCCGGTGTGGCTATGGGGCACGGTGGCCTGGCCGGGGGCGTAGTCAACGGTGAGCATGATGGTTTTCTTGCCGGGCACGTTGGTCAAGGGGTGCTCCTGCAGCACCTTGAGCGTTTCCTGGTTGTATACCGGGTCGTGGGCAAATGCGCTGAGGGAGGTGAGCATCAGCGTGGTGGCGAGCAATCGTTTCATGATCAGGATTCCGCGTAGTTCGAGACCTCTTCACCCTACGCCGTAGCCTGTACGCCACCAATGACCAATACGCCGGAAAACCCCTTAGCCAATCTGCCGGAGAATATCGCGCACCTTGTCCAGCGCCGGGTCGATGTCCAGGGTCTCGATGGCGCCGAAGCCGAAAATCAGCCCCGAGCGTAATGGCACGTCGTGGAAGAATACGTCCAGAGGGTACAACCCCACCTCGACCTGACGCGCCTGTTCTATCAGCAATGGGATATTCAACGCCACCTTGCACAATGCCGCCAGGTGAAAGCCCGCCACCGTCGGAACCGCCTCGAACCACGGTGACAGATCGCCCGCCAGACGCTGCAGTATTCGTTCGCGACGCCCCGCGTAGATGCTGTGGCAACGGCGAATATGCTTGAGCAGGTAGCCTTCGCTGATGAACTTGGCCAATGCCCACTGCGGCAGGGTAGAGCTGTGCTGGTCGGTCAACTGCTTGGCCTTGAGCACCGCGCCATAGATCGCTGGCGGCAGCACCGCGTAGCCCAGGCGCAACTCGGGCAACAGGGTTTTGGAAAAGGTCCCGACGTAGGTGACCACGCCTCGGGTGTCCAGGCTTTGCAGGGAGTCGGTGGGGCGCCCTTCGTAGCGAAATTCGCTGTCGTAGTCGTCTTCGATGATGATCGCACCCAGCTCGATTGCGCGGTCCAGCAGTGCCTGGCGGCGCCTCTGACTCATCGGCATGCCGAGGGGGAACTGGTGGGACGGGGTTACGTAGATCAGACGGGTGCCATCGGGGATCTGATCGACCTGGAGGCCCTGTTCGTCGACGGCCACGCTGGCGACGCTGGCGCCCATCGCTACGAACATTTGGCGCGCGGGGCTATAGCCTGGGTCTTCCATCGCGACCATGCTGCCGGGTTCCAGCACCACGCGGGCAATCAGGTCCAGCGCCTGCTGCGCGCCATTGGTGACCACGATATCGCTGGCGCGGCATTTGACCCCTCGGGAAAACGCGATATGCCCGGCGATGGCCTCGCGCAATGCCGGTAACCCTTCCGGTTGGCTGTAGAAACCACTGTTCTGGGCGATACGGCGCAGCGCATCCTGGGTGCAGCGTCGCCATTCGTCCTGAGGGAACTGGTTGCGTGCAGTCGCGCCGCCGATAAATTCGTAGCGCAGGATGCCCTCACGGGAAGGGTGGCCCATGGGCGAGGGCAGTGCTGCCCACTTGCCCAGGTTGGCGGCGCAGGCCAGGTCGGTGGCGGTTTGCACACGATCGGGTTGGGGCGCCCACGCATTGACGAAAGTGCCGCGGCCGATCTTGCCGATCAGCAGGCCTTCGTACGTGAGGGTGGTGTAGGTATCCGACACCGTCTTGCGCGATACGCCCAGTTGTTCGGCGAGCAGTCAGCTCGGTGGCAGTTGCGTACCCGCCGACAGTCGCCCGGTGGCGATAGCTTCGCGCAGTTGCTGATAAAGCTGGGCAGCCAGGTCCTTGCGGCCATTGATGACGAGGTGCAGTTCCATGTTTCATCCTGGAGACAGATCGATCCGCGCCAAGGTTACGCGCAAATCGATCTGAAGAAACCAGGCAGTGTCAGGACAGGAAGCCGCCGTCTACATTCAACGACACACCGGTGGTGTAGCTTGACGCATCGCTGGCCAGATACAACACCGCGCCGGCCATTTCGCTGGGGTCGGCGACGCGCTTGAGGGGGATCTGCGCCAGGGCCACTTTCAGGATCGAATCGTTCTTGACCAGCGCCGAGGCGAATTTGGTATCAGTCAGGCCCGGCAGCAGTGCGTTGCAACGGATGCCGAATGCCGCGCATTCCTTGGCGAACACCTTGGTCATGTTGATCACGGCAGCCTTGGTGACCGAGTAGATGCCCTGGAACACGCCCGGCGAAATGCCGTTGATCGACGCCACGTTGATGATGCTGCCGCCGCCGTTCTCGCGCATCAGCTTGCCGGCTTCCACCGACATGAAGAAGTAACCGCGGATATTCACGTCGACCGTCTTCTGGAATGCGCCAAGGTCGGTATCCAGCACGTTGCAGAACTGCGGGTTGGTCGCGGCGTTGTTGACCAGAATATCCAGGCGGCCGAACTGTTCGCGGATGCCGGCGAACACCTGGGTAATCTGCTCCATTTCACCGATATGGCAGGCAATCGCCGTGGCCTTGCCGCCGTCGGCAATGATCGCGTCGGCGACGTGCTGGCAACCTTCCAGCTTGCGGCTGGAGACGATCACGTGGGCGCCTTGCTGGGCCAGCAGCTTGGCAATGGCCTCGCCGATACCACGGCTGGCGCCGGAAACGAAGGCGATCTTGCCGTCAAGGTCAAACAGGTTGGTCTTGGACATAAGGGTTCCTTGTGGTTGCGATCAGAGCGCTGATTTGCCAATGACATTCAGGCTCATTTGCTCCAGCAGCTTGTTCATGTGGATGAACTGCGCAAAGCGTTTGTCCTGGGTCTGGCCGTGGAAAAAGCGGTAGTAGATCTGCTGCACGATGCCGGCCAGCCGGAACAGGCCGTAGGTGTAATAGAAATCGAAATTGTCGATCGCAAGCCCCGAGCGCTCGGCGTAGTAGTCGACAAACTGACGGCGGGTGAGCATCCCCGGGGCGTTGCTCGGCTGGCGCCGCATCAGTTGCACCGGCGCCGGATCTGCGGCTTCGATCCAGTAGGCGAGGGTGTTGCCCAGGTCCATCAGCGGGTCGCCCAGGGTGGTCAGTTCCCAATCCAGCACGCCGATGATCTGCATCGGGTTGTGGGGGTCGAGGATCACGTTATCGAAGCGGTAGTCGTTATGCACGATGCTGGACGTGGGCGAATCGGCTGGCATTTTGTCGTTGAGCCAGGCGCGTACCGCTTCCCATTTTGGCGCATCAGGGGTCAGGGCTTTTTCGTAGCGCTCGCCCCAGCCACGAATCTGCCGCGCCACGTAGCCTTCAGGCTTGCCCAGGTCGGCCAGGCCGCAGGCGCTGTAGTCGACTTGATGCAGTTCGACGAACTTGTCGATAAAGCTTTTGCACAGCGCTTGAGTCTTGGCCGCGTCCAGGCCCAGTTCGGGCGGCAGGTCAGAGCGCAGGATGATGCCGTTGACCCGTTCCATCACATAGAACTCGGCACCGATCACTGATTCATCGGTGCAGTGCACGTATGCCTTGGGGCAATACGGAAAACCATCTTTGAGCTGGTTGAGAATGCGGTATTCGCGGCCCATGTCGTGGGCGGACTTGGCCTTGTGGCCAAACGGCGGGCGACGCAGCACGAATTCCTGGCCTGGATATTCCAGCAGGTAGGTCAGGTTCGATGCGCCGCCGGGGAACTGACTGATCGCAGGCGTGCCGTTCAAGCCCGGAATGTGGGCCTTGAGGTAGGGATCGATCAGGCTGGCATCAAGTTCTTCGCCGGGGCGAATCTGGGTCGATTGGTCGTTCAGCGCCATGCTTATCCCTTCTGCTTATTCTAAAGGCCTTGGACTATTTCCTAATCTAATGCGCACCGCCGCCCAGCGACAAGGTCGGGGCGGCTTAATAGGTTAGCGTGTTGAAGGGTGATCAGCGTGCCTGATCGGTCATTTTGCGGGCGCTGGCAGTGCAACCGGCGTGAGCACCGGACGGCCGGCGAAGTATTCCACCAGGTTGTCGGCCACCCGCTGCACGGTGTCATGGGCCGCCTCCGGTGACAGGCCGGCCACATGGGAGGTCAGGACGGTATTGCTCAGGCGCTTGAGGGCGTCGGGCACCTTGGGTTCGTCGTCGAATACATCCAGCGCGGCGCCGCCGATACGCCGTTGCTCCAGGGCAGCCACGAGGTCAGCGGTCACCACCACGCTGCCGCGGCCAATGTTCACCAGATAGCCATTGGGGCCCAACGCATCCAGCGCATGTTTATCGATCAGATGGCGAGTGCTGGCCCCACCTGGCGTGGCCAGGATCAGGAAGTCCGAGGTGCGCGCCAGTTCGACGGCCGTTGAACAGTAGGTGTAATCCACGTCATCGCGGGGTTGGCGGTTGTGATAGCTCACCTCCATGCCGAAGCCGAGAGCGGCGCGCCTGGCGATTTCCATCCCCACGGCACCGAGCCCGAGAATTCCCAGTTGCTTGCCGGCCAGGGAAGGGCGCATGACCTTCGGCCATTCGCTGCGCCGCACGGCGGCATCGGTCTGGGGAATCCCGCGCACCAGCGAGAGCAGCAGCGCCATGGCGTGATCGGCCACCGAGGGGGCGTTCACGCCGGCACCGTTGGTGACCACGATCCCACGGTTGCTTGCCGCTTGCAGGTCTACATGTTCGTAGCCAGCACCGATCACGCAGATGATCTCCAGCAATGGAAGCGCGGCGATTTCCTCGGCATACAGCCCCAGCGGCCCGCGGGTCAGCACGGCCTTGATCTGCCCTGCGTGGGCCTTGATCGCCTGGGCCCGTTCTGCGGGCGTCGGCGCCAGGATCACGTGAAAGTCATTGCTTTCGATGATTTGCAGGTATTCGTTGATGGTTTCAACCAGGACTAGAACGGTGGTGGGCATGGGGCAGCTCTCCGGTGAGTTCGATGCTCGGATTATGCTGCATTTGTGTTGTGTGAAATGCTGAGGGCGCAGAGAAAGCGCCACTGATTTTGCGAAAAGTGCCAGCGTCTCGGCGAGTGGGAGACGCTGTTTGCGCGCGTGCGAATTATTTAGCGGGTACGGGCTTGCGCACCTTGCTCTGTTCGGCCGCTACGATGTCCATGTAATCGTAGGTAGGAAAGAACTCCGTCCTGAAGGGGCCCCATGCAGAGCGTTCGATGGCGAGATTGACTTCCCGCAGGCGCGAGGCGGGGAAGCGTAGAACGATGACGTGACCGATCCCCATGGCGATGTTCCAACTGACAATCTCTACCCCTTCAGGAGGGAATACTTTAAAGAGTTCCTGTTCGGTGAGTTTTGTTCTTATTTCGTTCAAGTTGCGAGATTGGTCATGTTTGAGGAAGACGGTCAACATGACCGCATTGTCAGCGCTGATGGCGACAGGTTTTCCTGACGTGGAAGCCTGCGCATGAAGGCCGCCTGAAACAAGGGTAGAGAGCAATAAAACAGACGCCAGTAAAGGCTTTAATAGTGTTTTCATTGAGTGAGGCCTTTTATGAGTATTGTCGCTACTCGTGGGATGAGTGTTGAGGGTTAGTGGGTGGGGGTGGTTTTGACTGATCCGGTATAGGGCGCATGAACCACATGTATTCGAACAAGAGGGTTGGCGTCGATCATGTCGCGCGGCACTTCACGAGAATAAGTGAATTCCTGATTGTTCAACGTCTCAAGTTTTCTGACGATGGTTTTCGTTGCACCTTTATCCGGTATCAGGATATGGTTTTTCTTGTCACCCGTTACCATGAAGTAACCGCCGCCGCCGTTGTCATATTTTGATAGCCCGGTATCGGTGTAGAAAAATTCGTAGCGATTACGTTCAGGGTCCCACACTGATATTCCAACGACACCTGGGTACTTGTCCTTTACGTCGATCTCCGGGGCGCCTTCTATATAAACTTTTGTCGTCAGCCAGCGGGGGGATGTACCCAGGGCACTTGCGTCTGAGTTTTCTACTGCCGGTTGTGCTTGGCTGGCCAATGGGCTGAGTATTCCGGTGGCAAGTATCAGGGAGAAAATAAGGTTGTGTTTGTTCATCTAGTCGCTCCTGATGAGTGAGGTTTTTAATTCTGCTGTGGTGGGTTTAGATGCTTTTGTTTTTTTGAACTGGACTGGAATATAAACGTGATAGAAGGGGCTCTCAATGCCTGGGAAAACCCTTGCAACAAATGCCGCAATCATTAGAGTTTCAATCGAGAGGCGTTGATTAACTGTATGTAAGAACTTTCTTATATGTGAGGGTGTTTAACTTTAATTGATATTGGGTCTCTGTCAGCGGCTCCCCACTGGCGAACTTTGAGTGACTGGGTTTATTTAAACAAAGCTTCGTCGGCCTTGCGTGATCGACCCTCCCAATGCCCCGCTGGCAGGGGCGTTCGTGAGGTGGGTAAAGGCGGTGGACATCTGGCGTTGAATCAACTGAGCCGCCCCATGGGCTGCCTTCCAGCCTTTGCACTGCATTACCGTTCCTCATCTAAGTCTTTGCTTATTCAAGAGAATCCCGGACAATCCGGCCCTTGTTACGGCCAGGGCGCTGCCTGTCAGGTTTTTCTGACTCGTGCTGGCCATGTGAATGCGGAGATCCGACCGGATGAATGATCAGGCCAATAGCGTCGACGAACGCTATGCAACGACACCTGCAACCCTCACAAGCTGGAGCCGCCAGGACACCACCTGGATGCTCGGGCTATTCGGTACCGCCATTGGCGCCGGTACTTTGTTTCTGCCAATCAACGCGGGCCTGGGGGGCTTCTGGCCGCTGGTGATCCTGGCGTTACTGGCGTTCCCGATGACGTTCTTTGCCCACCGTGGGCTGACCCGTTTCGTGCTGTCTGGCCGTGAAGGCTCAGACATCACCGACGTGGTCGAAGAGCATTTCGGTATCAAGGCGGGTGCGTTGATCACCTTGCTGTATTTCTTCGCGATCTTCCCGATCCTGCTGATCTACAGCGTGGCACTGACCAATACCGTGAGCAGCTTCATGGAACACCAACTGCACATCATGCCGCCGCCTCGTGCGATCCTGGCGTTTGTGCTGATCCTCGGCCTGCTGGCCGTGGTGCGCTGCGGTGAGCAAGTGATCGTCAAGGCCATGAGCCTGATGGTGTATCCGTTTATCGTCGCCTTGCTGTTCCTGGCCGTGTACCTGGTGCCGCACTGGAATGGCGGCATTCTCAGCACTGCCAGCGAGGTGCCGGCACCGTCGGCGCTGCTCAATACGCTGTGGCTGGCGATTCCGGTGATGGTGTTCTCGTTCAACCATTCGCCGATCATCTCGGCTTTCGCGGTTGACCAGAAACGCCAGTACGGCGCACACGCCGAGGAGCGCAGTTCGCAGATCCTGTCCCGCGCTCACTTGTTGATGGTGGCGATGGTGCTGTTCTTCGTGTTCAGCTGCGTGCTGACCCTGTCGCCCGCGCAACTGGCCGAGGCGAAAGCGCAGAACCTGTCGATCCTGTCGTACCTGGCCAACCACTTCGACAACCCGACCATCGCCTTTGCCGCACCGTTGATTGCGTTCGTGGCGATTGCCAAGTCGTTCCTGGGCCACTACATCGGTGCCAGCGAGGGTCTCAAGGGGCTGGTGGTCAAGACCGGTCGCCGCCCGGCACCGAAGACCCTGGACCGCATGACCGCCGCCTTCATGCTGGTGGTGTGCTGGATCGTCGCCACGCTCAACCCGAGTATCCTCGGCATGATCGAGACCCTGGGTGGGCCGGTGATTGCGTCGATCCTGTTCCTGATGCCGATGTACGCGATCCGCAAGGTTCCGGCCATGGCCAAGTACCGTGGGCAGGCGTCGAATGTGTTTGTCACAGCCGTCGGCTTGGTTGCCATTACGGCATTGGTGTATTCGCTGGTTGCCTAAGCCCTGATGCGGTCTATCTGACTGCACAGCTCCCACATTGGTTTTGTGTTGGCAGTAAAGGTTAGTTCCAGGCATAAAAAAACGCCGCGTATCTTGCGATACGCGGCGTCTTTCACATCAACACACCCTTAAGCTTGAATCACCGGGATGTTGGCGCTTGCTGCGATCTTGCGGAACTCGGCGATCTGGTCGAAGTTCAGGTAGCGGTAGACGTCACTGGCCATGGTGTCCAGTTTCGCTGCGTAGCCCATGTACTCTTCGACAGTCGGCAGGCGACCCAGGGTAGAGGCCACTGCCGCCAGTTCGGCCGATGCCAGGTAGACGTTTGCACCGTCACCCAAGCGGTTCGGGAAGTTACGGGTCGACGTCGACACGACGGTGGAGTTCGGTTCTACACGTGCCTGGTTACCCATGCACAGCGAGCAGCCCGGCATTTCCATGCGTGCGCCAGCCTTGCCGTAGATGCCGTAGTAGCCTTCTTCGGTCAACTGGTGAGCGTCCATCTTGGTCGGCGGCGACAGCCACAGACGAGTCGGCAGCTGGCCCTTGACCTGCTCCAGCAGCTTACCGGCAGCGCGGAAGTGACCGATGTTGGTCATGCACGAACCGATGAACACTTCGTCGATCTTCTCACCGGCAACGCTGGACAACAGACGGGCATCGTCCGGGTCGTTAGGGGCGCAGAGGATCGGCTCGTTGATTTCCGACAGGTCGATCTCGATGATTTCGGCGTATTCGGCGTCGGCATCGGCTTCCATCAGTTCCGGGTTGGCAACCCAGGCTTCCATCGCTTGGGCGCGACGTTCCAGGGTGCGGGCATCGCCGTAGCCTTCACCGATCATCCAGCGCAGCAGGGTGATGTTGGAGTTCAGGTACTCGGTAACGGACTCTTTGGACAGCTTGATGGTGCAACCGGCAGCCGAACGTTCAGCCGAGGCGTCGGACAGCTCGAAAGCCTGTTCCAGCGTCAGATCGTTCAGGCCTTCGATTTCCAGGATGCGGCCGGAGAAGGCGTTTTTCTTGCCTTTCTTCTCTACGGTCAGCAGGCCAGCCTGGATCGCGTAGTAAGGAATGGCATGAACCAGGTCACGCAGGGTGATGCCAGGCTTCATCTTGCCTTTGAAGCGCACCAGGATCGATTCCGGCATGTCCAGTGGCATTACGCCAGTGGCTGCGGCGAACGCGACCAGACCGGAACCGGCCGGGAACGAGATGCCCATCGGGAAACGGGTGTGGGAGTCGCCACCGGTACCGACGGTGTCCGGCAGCAGCATACGGTTGAGCCAGCTGTGGATGATGCCGTCGCCCGGACGCAGCGATACACCGCCACGGGTCATGATGAAGTCAGGCAGGGTGTGGTGGGTGGTCACGTCGATCGGCTTCGGGTACGCCGCGGTGTGGCAGAACGACTGCATCACCAGGTCGGTCGAGAAGCCCAGGCACGCCAGGTCTTTCAGTTCGTCACGGGTCATTGGACCGGTGGTGTCCTGGGAGCCCACGGTGGTCATCTTCGGCTCGCAGTAGGTACCAGGACGAACGCCTTTGCCTTCTGGCAGGCCGCACGCCTTGCCGACCATCTTCTGCGCCAGGGTGAAGCCCTTGCCGGTGTCGACAGGCGCTTCAGGCAGCTTGAACAGGTCGGTAGGGCCCAGGCCCAGTTCGGCGCGGGCCTTGTCGGTCAGGCCGCGACCGATGATCAGCGGGATACGGCCGCCGGCGCGAACTTCGTCCAACAGTACCGGAGTCTTCATTTCGAAGGTGGTCAGGACTTCGTCGGTGCCGTGTTTGCAGACTTTGCCAGCATGAGGGTACAGGTCGATCACGTCGCCCATGTTCATGTTGGTGACGTCGAATTCGATTGGCAATGCGCCAGCATCTTCCATGGTGTTGTAGAAGATCGGAGCGATCTTGCTGCCGAAGCAGAAACCGCCGGCACGCTTGTTCGGCACGTAAGGCACGTCGTCACCGAAGAACCACAGTACCGAGTTGGTGGCCGACTTACGCGACGAACCGGTACCGACCACATCACCGACGTAGGCGATCGGGAAGCCTTGGCCGCGCATTTCTTCGATCTGCTTCATCGGGCCGGTCTTGCCTTGCTCGTCCGGCACGATGCCTTCACGAGCCATTTTCAGCATGGCCAGGGCGTGCAGCGGGATGTCAGGGCGGGACCAGGCGTCAGGCGCCGGGGACAGGTCGTCGGTGTTGGTTTCGCCGGTAACCTTGAACACGCGCAGGCTGATCTTGTCGGCCAGGGTAGGGCGGTTGCGGAACCACTCGCCGTCAGCCCAGGACTGGATCACGCCTTTGGCGTGTTCGTTGCCGTTGCGGGCTTTTTCGGCGACGTCGTGGAACGCATCGAACATCAGCAGGGTGTGCTTGAGTTGGGCGGCCGCGACGGGCGCCAGGGTGGCGTCGTCCAGCAGCTCGACCAACGTCACGATGTTGTAGCCGCCTTGCATGGTGCCGAGCAGTTCAACAGCGCGTTTCTTGTCGATCAGGGGGGAAGTGGCTTCGCCCTTGGCCAGGGCAGACAGGAAACCGGCCTTGACGTAGGCAGCTTCGTCAACGCCTGGTGGAATGCGGTTGGTGATCAGGTCAACGAGGAATTCTTCTTCGCCAGCCGGAGGATTTTTCAGCAGCTCGACCAGGCCTGCGGTTTGTTCGGCGTTAAGCGGCTGGGGAACGATACCCAGTGCTGCACGCTCTTCGATATGTTTGCGGTAGGCTTCAAGCACAGTTATTACCCTCATCAGTGGTCCCACGGGACGCTCATCCAGAAATGAACGGCACGCATGCGCTCAGGGGCTTTTTGGGCCGCAAAGCCAGCGCTGCCGGCATTCCTTTACAGAAGCTGCTTTCAAAGTTTTACGCCTGCAGAACGGAGCTGATGAGGGTTGGCGTGGGCTCTGACCTACCGGGTCGAAACCACGCCAACACCGTTCTGAAGGAACGACTGTGCTCGTGACGCTTTGAAAACAGCTTCCAGCGGATTATTGGCGCCTTACAAGGCCGGGTGATTCTACGGCAAAAAAAATCTAAAGGTAAGTTGCCTGGCCAAGTTTGCTGGGTGATCAACCTTAGACAAAGGGCTAACATGGCGCACTGTTTCGCTGATTTGCGTGTTGTCGCCCATGTCCAACCAAACCATCAAGACCCCCTGCGTCGGCCTCTGCTCCACGGTCTACGGCGACCTCGTGTGCCGCGGCTGCAAGCGTTTCCACCATGAAGTGATCCAGTGGAATGGCTATAACGAAGAAGAAAAGCGCGCAGTCTGGCTCAGGCTTGAGCAACTGCTGGTGCAGGTGATGGCCGGCAAAGTGGAGGTGTTTGACCCCAAGACCCTGCGCGGGCAGTTGGAGCAACGCAAGATCCGCTTCGTGCCGCACCAGTCCGAGTATTGCTGGGCCTACCAGTTGATCGCACGCGGGGCGCGGGTGATCAATAACCTTGAGGCGTACGGCATGGTGCTGTTGCCGGAGTTTCGCGACTGGCCCTTGCCGGACCTGCGCGATGCGATTGATCGGGAGTTCTTTATCTTGTCCGAGGCGCATTACCAGCGCTATATCGCCCCGGGGTTCCTGAGAGATGCGCTGTCTACCTGACAGCATGCATCCAAATGTGGGAGGGGGCTTGCTCCCGATAGCAGTGTGTCAGTCAGCCCATCCTTCACTGACCCACTGCTATCGGGAGCAAGCCCCCTCCCACATTTTGCCCTCTATTGTTCTTCAGGGCTTGGTTGCCAGTTCTTGCAGATGATCCATCAACGTCTGCGGCTTGAGCACCAGCACGTCGCTTTCCACCGCATCGAGCACCACCTCCGCCGTATTACCGATCAACGCCCCCGAAATCCCGGTGCGGGCCACGGTGCCGATGATGGTCACCGCCGCGTGCAGCTGATGGGCCATATGCGGGATCAGCACATCGGCCGGGCCTTCCTTGATATGCAGGTGCCTGCCGTCCACGTCGAACTCGTCCTGGAATGCCTTGCATTGTTCGCGATAGCGCGCCTCGATGGTTTCCTTGAGCTGGAAGGTCGGGTCGGCTGCCGACAGCATCGGCGACGGGTGGGCGCTGATCACATGCAGTTGCGCCTTGGCCAGGCTGGCGATATCAAAGCCATGGTCGATGATCGCATTGTGCAGTGAGCGGTGTTCGCTGTCGGTATTGCCCACATCGATGGCCGCCAGAATCACTCCGCCAGCCCATGGCGTAGCAGTCTTGACCAATAGCACCGGCGTCGGGCAATAGCGCAGCAGCTTCCAGTCCGCCGGCGTCAACAGGGCTTTTTTCAGCGGGCTGTCGGGAAAGTGCTGTTTGATCACCAGGCCGCAGCCTTCGGCTTGCTGCACCTCGATAATGGTGTCATGCAGGCTTTCGTTCCACGCCTGCTCGGTGGAGACGCTGTAACCGTCGTTCCTTAAACCCTCCTTGAGCACACTCAACAGCGCCGAATGCTCGTGTTTCTTGTCGCAGACCAGCAAGTGCAGATGTGCGTCGGTCACCCCGGCAATCAGCTTGCCACGCTTGAGGGCCAGGCTTTCCGAATGCTCGGGCTCGATGACCACCAGGATGCTGCGGATGGCTTGCATGATCGGGATCTCCAGGAAGGGGCATGCAACAACTATAGTTGCTGCCCGCCAGACGTCATGTTGATGCACATCAAGGCCGGTGGCTGGTGGTCTGCGGCGGGGTCGGTATAATCCGCGCCCTTTTGTGATCCTTTGCCCGTGAGCCCGATGAACCTGCCCGAAATCCACGAATTCCTCGGCTGCCGCACCCCCGACGCCTGGGTCCAGGCCGCTCTGGCCAATCAGGAAACCCTGCTGATCGACCACAAGAACTGCGAATTCAAAGCCGCCAGCACCGCCCTGAGCCTGATGGCCAAGTACCACGGCCATGTTGACCTGATCAATATGATGTCGCGCCTGGCCCGCGAAGAACTGGTGCACCACGAGCAAGTCATGCGCCTGATGAAGAAGCGCAAGGTTGAACTGCGCCAACTGCACGCGGGCCGTTATGCCTCGGGTTTGCGCAAGGTGGTGCGCAGCCACGAGCCGGTCAAGCTGGTGGACACCCTGGTGGTCGGCGCTTTTATCGAAGCACGCAGCTGCGAGCGTTTCGAAGCATTGGTGCCGCATTTGGACGAAGAGCTCGGCAAGTTCTACTTCGGTTTGCTCAAAAGCGAAGCCCGGCACTTCCAGGGTTACTTGAAGCTGGCCTACCAGTATGGCGACGCCAAGGACATCGCCCAGGTGATCGAGCGGGTGAGGGCGGCCGAGCAGGAGCTGATCGAATCACCCGACATCGAGTTCCGCTTTCACAGTGGCGTGCCAGCCTGAGGCCACCGCCACGCCGATCAAGGCGGTGATCCCGGCGAGCAGCAGGATCACCATTTGCGTGCCCAACGGCGCTGCCAGCACGGCGATCATCAGGCCCGCCAACGGCTGCGGCAGGTTGTTGAGCAAGGTGATCACGCCTACCGTCTTGCCGAAATCCTGCACCGGGATCACTTTTTGACGGGTGCTGCGCAGGTACACGTTGAACATCTTGTCAAAGCCCGTCACCAGCAGGAAGCCCACGGCATACGCCCACACACCGGGGCTGACGGCGGTGATCAGCGCGCCGACCGCAATCATCGAATACGACAGCCCACCCATTACTTTCAACGGCAGTGATGAGCGTGCCAGGTAAAACAGAATCCCGATGGTGACCAGCGCGCCGGCGGCTTGCAGCAGGGCGTAGGCATCCTTGTCGGCGGCGTATTGGCCGGTAACCATGGCGGCCGAGGTGGCCAGTGTGACCCCGATAATCAGGTTCACGCCGACTGCCAGAATGATGATGCGCTTGAGTTCCACCAGGTTGCGGATGTGGCCAAACGCGGTGCGCAGCGGTTGCAGCCAGATACCCGGGTGCTGCTCATGGCTTTGCAGGCTCACCGTGGTGTTGCGCTGCCAGATCAGCATTGCCAGGTCAGCGAGAACAAACAGTGCGGCGATGGCCAGCACCACCCAGGGCCAGGCCCAAACCTGCAGCATCAACGCTGCCAGCAACGGCGCGAGCACCAGGCCGCTCTGGTCGGCAATCTGCGAATAGGACAAGGTCTTGGCGTAGGTGTAATGCTGGAAGACATGCGGCATCACCACCTCCCGCGCCATGATGCCCTGAGTGGTCAATACCCCGCACAACGCGGACAGCATCACCAGCCAATGGATCCCGTCGAACAGCCCATACAGCGCCACCGCCACCACGCAGGCCAGCGCGCGATACACCTGGCTGATATGCAGAATGCGTACGGGTGAAAACCTGTCGCACAAGGCTCCGCACACCGGAAATGCCAGATAGCGCGGCAGCGATTCGACAAAAAACGCCAAGCCCGCCCAAGACACGCTTTGAGTGGTCTGGAACACGATCAGCGGCACGATGAACAGCAGGATCTGGTCGGCCAGCCGCGAGAGGAACAGCGAAACGAAGAACGCCAGATAATCCTTGCGCATACAACTCCTTGAGAATGGCGTTAAAGATTGCAGGCTATTTGTTAAAAACTCTTAAAAGTATGAAGTTTCATCGGCTCGTACTGGCCAGCTGCTTCTGTGCGCCTGCTTGCTACCTATAATGCGCGCACTTCAATCTGCGTTTCTACACTGAGAACTTATGGAAAACCTGGGTCTGGGCAAGGTCCTGCTCGTTGAGGACGATGAAAAGCTGGCAGGGCTGATCGCGCAGTTCCTGTCGCAGCATGGTTTTGAGGTGCGTGTCGTGCACCGGGGCGATGAAGCCCTGGCGGCGTTCCTGGACTTCAAACCCAGGATTGTCGTGCTCGATTTGATGCTTCCGGGCCAGAGCGGGCTGCATGTTTGCCGCGAAATTCGCAATGTGTCAGACACGCCCATCGTGATCCTGACAGCCAAGGAAGACGATCTGGACCATATCCTGGGCCTTGAGTCTGGTGCTGACGATTACGTGATCAAGCCGATCAAGCCGCCAGTGCTGCTTGCACGTTTGCGTGCGTTGCAGCGCCGCCAGGTGCCCGAGCCCGCGGCGCGGGGGGCCCTGGAGTTCGGCCGCTTGTCGATTGATCGCAGTTGCCGGGTCGTCAGCCTGGGCGGTCAGACCATCGATCTGACGACCATGGAGTTCGAGTTGCTGTGGTTACTGGCCAGCAGCTCGGGCAAGATCCTCTCGCGCGATGACATCCTCAATCGTATGCGTGGTATTGCCTTTGATGGCCTCAATCGCAGCGTTGATGTCTACATCAGCAAATTGCGCGGCAAGCTCAACGACAACCCTCGCGAGCCGGTGTGCATCAAAACCATCTGGGGCAAGGGTTACCTGTTCAATCCGTTTGCGTGGGAGGTTTAGATGCTGCGCTTGTATCTGCGCCTCTATGTGATCCTCGCGCTCGGCCTGGCCGGGTCGGTCTGGCTGGTCAACTATGGCCTGGACGCGTACATGCCCGAGTCCAACGAGACCTATAACCGTGAAGCCTTGCGCGGCCCGGCGTGGGCCCTGGTGGAACAATTGCGACCGGTACAGGGAGAGGCGCGCCAGGCACGCCTGGCTGAGCTGCAACCGCATTATGGCTTGCGCCTGAAACTGGTGCAGCGCGACGCCCAGCACCTGAGCGAGCGCGAACAGAAACTCCTGGCGAGTGACCAAGTGGTGGTACGCGAGGATTTTATGAAGTTCCTGTCAGCGATTGACGGCGGCCCGCAATTACTTGAGATCCAGCTGCCGGAAGAACCCAAATGGCTGTATTTGTGGGCTTATGGCTTTCTGGGCGCAGGCCTGGCCATCGTCCTGTATTTCTGGGTACGCCCGCATTGGCGTGACCTGGAGCATATCCGCCTGGCGGCGCAACGTTTTGGTGACAATGACCTCGGCTCACGCATCCTGTTGCCAAGGCGCTCCACCGTTCGCGAACTGGCAGGGCACTTCAACCAGATGGCCGAGCGCATCGAGAGCCTGATCGCCAACCAGCGCGAACTCACCAACGCCGTATCTCACGAATTGCGCACGCCGATTGCGCGCTTGTCGTTTGAACTTGATCAACTGCGCCAGCAGATCGATCCACGCCAGAGCAGCGAGTTGATTGCCGATATGTACGCCGACCTCGGCGAGCTGGAAGAAATGGTTTCCGAACTGTTGACCTACGCCAGCCTGGAGCGCGGTGCCACCCAGGTCACCCGCGAGAACATCGAAGCCCACAGCTGGCTCGACAGCGTGATCGGCAGTGTGGCCCTGGAGGCCGAAGCACAGGGGGTGCAGTTATCGCTGCGTACCTGTGAGGTCGACTTTATCCGCATCGAGCCACGCTTTATGGCGCGGGCGGTGATCAACCTGCTGCGTAACGCCATCCGTTATGCCGATCGCCGCGTGGAAGTGTCGCTGGTCAAGTTCGGCAACGGCTATGAAGTACGGGTCAATGACGATGGCCCAGGCGTGCCGCTGGAGGGCCGCACCAAGATCTTCGAACCCTTCCTGCGCCTCGACGCCAGCCGCGACCGTCGTACTGGAGGGTTTGGCTTGGGCCTGGCGTTGGTCAAGCGCGTCAGCCAGTGGCATGGCGGGCAGGTGGAAGTGCTGGATTCGGAGTGGGGCGGGGCGTCGTTTCGGATGACCTGGGCGTATGGCGAGTAACACCTTTTGAATACTGCACTGCCCCTCCCACATTTTGATTGGGTTACCAACTTGAATCAGAAGGTGTATTCCACCATCCCCATCACCGACGTCTGCAAGCGGCGCTCCACAATCGGGCTCTTGCCCGCTTTATCCGCCAGGTACTGCACATCCAGCAGCGTCGAGAACTGTGTGTGCTCGCTGATTGGCAAGCTCCACGTAAGGTTCATGCCATTGCTGATATTGCCGCCGCTGGCCTTGTATGCCTTGAAGCGGCTGCGCGCGGCTTGGCCGGTGGTCACGCCGTACCAGGTCTGCAGGTAGTCGCGGTCACCAAAGTGGCTGTTGATGGCGGTATCGACGGAACCGTAACGGCCTTCATAGAGATTGGTCCCCAGGCTCAACTCCAGATGGGTAAAAGCCTTGCCGGTGTCCTTGTGTTTATCTTCTTCAAGCGCATGTTCCAGGGTGGCGCCAATGATCACACCGCCGAGGTTGTAGGCGGCACTCACCCCCAATTGCGGGCGTGACTTGATCTCGCCCATGCCTTTGAGGCGTTTGGAGCCGGCATGCATGCTTTCGTTTTTATCCTTGCGCGAATCGCTTGCGCCAACGTATGCGCTGAAGCTCAAGGCATTGCCTTCGTAACCCCAGCCCAGGCCCGTATCAGTGTCGAGGAAGACGCCCCAAGGGCTGATGATTTTGCCGCCCAGCACAGGCGCCGTCATGCGTTCGTCGCTGCCACTGTAGCGGGGGGCGTTGGCTATGCCGGCCTTGAGGCTGTATTGCCAGTCTTCGGCAAGCGCCGTGTCGGCGGCGGCAAGCAGGCACAGTGAGGTCACTGACAGGCACAGGTTTTTTGCGTGCATCAGGTGTTTCTCCAGGTTAGAAATTCAAGGGTGTGTGGGGGGACTGGGTGCGTTTGAAGGAATAACCCGAAGCGCTCAGCCCGTTGACCTGGCGGCTGACGGTGTCGCCCAGGCCGTAGCCGGTGCCGGCGAGTACCGCGTGGGCGTTGTCGACCGGCAGCAGGATGTAGTCAGTCAGAGGCTCGTCGTGCAATTGGCCGCGTATCACCAGGAAGCCATCTTCCAGGCGCACACTGATGCCGCTCAACGGTGCGTCGGGTTCATGGCTGTTGAGTACCTGATAGGTGCCGATGGTGTCGGCCCAAGCCGTAGACAGGGTCGGCGGCTCGATGCGCTCACCGATAGCAATGCGTTGGCCGTGGCTGCGGGCCGTGAGCATCTGCCGGCCTTGTACCGTCACTACATCAAGCTGGATGCGACCCAGGTCGCCCAGGTCCTTGAGCCAAAAACCCAGGACCTTTTTCTGCGCACGCAGCCAGCCCTGGTCATCGCGCAACAAGTCGAAGGTGTAGCCGGCCAGTTCGCCAGCCAGGCGCTCACGGTCATCCTTGATACGGAATACGCCCCAGGGGGTCGCGTAGAACCCGGCCAGGCGCTTGCGGTCGACGGCCGCTGGCACGTGGCGCAGTTTCAGACCGTGGCTGGGAGCCTGGCAGTCGTCGGCGCAGGGGCGCTCGCCGGTTTGTGCCTCAAGCATCAGGCGCAGGCTGTCGATGGACAGCGACACCACCATCTCTTCGGCATTGCTGTCGTTGGCCATGATGATCACGGCCAGTTGCTGGTCCGGCAGCAGAGTCACCTGGGCGGCGAAATCATCGCCGCCGCCGCTGTGCTGGTAAGTACGCACACCGGGGGCAATCGGCTCGTCACCGCATGGCGCCAGAAACCAGCCCAGGCCCATCTGGCAGTCAAAATCCAAGGCGTTGCCGGTGTTTTGCTGGGTAAACATTTGATCTATTGAAGCGCTGCCCAGCACGCGGTTGCCCTTGTAGGTGCCTTTGGCAAACAACATCTGCACGTAGTGACTCAGATCCTTGGGGCTGGCCCACAGGCCACCGGCGGCAAGGTCGCGTACCTGGGCGTCGGTGCTGGCGTTGCCGTCCTCATAACCCAGGGCGCGAAAGCTCAATTGCGCGCCGGTGCCGAGGAAACTGGACTGGTTCATGTGCAAGGGGGTCAAGAGGCTGCTTTGTAGCTGGGCTTCGAAGCTTTTGCCGCTGCTGCGCTCGATGGCGGCACCCACCAGCGAATAGCCGAGGTTGGAATAAGCCACCTGAAAACCGGGCGGGCTGCTCAGCCATACGCCCGACACGCGCATCGGCATCTGCCCCATGGCATAGGTGCTGTGCAGGTCACGCAGGTGCTCACTGGGCAGGCCGGATTGATGGCTGAGCAAACGCCGTAACGTGATGGCGCGATCTGCTTCGGCCTGGTCGTCATGAAAGCGCGAGCGTACGTAAAATTCACGCAGGGTTTGCTGGATCGGTGCATCCAGTGCCAGGCGCTGTTGCTCCACCAACTGCAACGCCGCCGTGGCGGTGATCAGTTTGGAAATCCCCCCGGCGCGAAACGCCGTGTTGGGCGTAACCGGCACGCCCTGGGCCTTGTCGGCCAAGCCAAAGCCACGGGCCCAGATCAACTCCTGGCCATTGACCAGGGCAATCGACAAGCCTGCCACATTTTCCCGGACCATCTCCCGGGGTATGCGTGTTTGCAGGTAACGGATGATCGCGCCGTAATCGCCTTTTTGAATCGGCGGCGGAGCAGGCGGTTGCGAGTGGCAACCGATACTGCTCAGCAGGCAACCCAATAGCGGGATACCGCGCAGTCTGCGAAACATCAAGAGCACCCGAATGATGATTTGGATGCTGGAATGCTAGGGCGGCGGGGGCTGAGAATCTTTGAGTGCTTTGTCGGGAAACTGTCAAAGACTGTTAACGGCCAACTGTAGGAGCGAACTTGCTCGCGCCTACAAGATCAGGGCATCAATGTGGCGATCAGTGCCCGAATGGTCCCCGGTAATGCCTCCAACTCGCGCACCAGAATGCTGCGCTCGCGAATCGCCCAAGGCTCGTCCAGCTTCACCGTCACCAACTGCATGGTGCGGCTGTGGCGCTGGGCGGCGGACTCGGGAATGATCCCGATGCCCACGCCGGTCTCGACCATCCGGCAGATCGCCTCGAAGCTCGACACCTGGATGCGCAGCGACAACTGCTTGCCCAGGCGCTCGACATGTTCGCGCAGGAAACTCAGCAGCGTGCTGCCTTCATGCAGGCCGATATGCTGGTAGGCGAGGGTTTGTTCGAGGGTGACCGAAGGCTGATCGGCCAAGGGATGCCCGACGGGCACCATCAGCACCAATTCATCCGTACTGAAATGCAGCACCTGCAAGCCAGCAGCTTCCACGGGACCGGCAATAATGCCCATGTCGCTGGTGCCATCGAGTACGCCGCGCACGATGTCCCGAGACAGGCGCTCCTGCAGGTCGACGGTCACGCCTGGGCGCTGGGACAAAAAGCCCGCCAGCACTTCCGGCAAGAACTCGGTGACCGCCGTGGTGTTGGCGAAGATGCGGATATGCCCGGCTGAGTCCACGCCGTATTGGGTGAACTCGCTTTTCAGGTAGTCCACCTGACGCATGATCAATCGCGCATGGTGCAACAGGCGCTCGCCCGCCGGGGTGATCTCCACGCCACGGCTGTCGCGGTACAACAGGCGGGTGTCGAGCTGACCTTCCAGGGCCTTGATCCGCGCACTGGCGGCGGCCGGCGACAGAAACGCGCGCTTGGCGCCCTGGGTCAGGCTGGGGGATTCGGCGATATGGATAAACAGGCGCAGGTCGGCGAGATCAAAGTGCATGCAAGACTCCCGGTACAGGGTGGCAGCGTTCAGCATAACCGAACGCTGGTTTATTGAAATGCAAATTCTCAGAACGGGCAGGCCCTTGCATGATCGGCAGCAGACACCCACTGCCTGAGGATCTGCACCCGATGAGCGCCACTGATTGGATCGGCCGAAGCGAGACCGCCCACGACCACCTGAGCCATAACCTGCTCAAGCGCATCGCCGCCACGTTCGGTGAAGGGGTGCCTGCCGACGGTGCAGCCGTACCCGCATTGTGGCAATGGTGCTTTTTCCAGGACCCGCTGCCGGAGTCGGCCCTGGGCAGCGATGGCCACCCGGCTCGCGGCGGGTTCTTGCCACCGGCCGATAACCGTAATCGCATGTGGGCCGGTGGGCGTATCGAGTTTGTGCACCCGCTGCGAGCCGGCGAGGCGGCGAC
This sequence comes from Pseudomonas sp. NCIMB 10586, assembly GCF_023127895.1. Classification (NCBI taxonomy): domain Bacteria; kingdom Pseudomonadati; phylum Pseudomonadota; class Gammaproteobacteria; order Pseudomonadales; family Pseudomonadaceae; genus Pseudomonas; species Pseudomonas sp. NCIMB 10586. Next base: position 36,125 of record NZ_SPKQ01000028.1, on the reverse strand, counting down.
CCGCGTGTCGACCATCACTCAGGTCGAAGAAAAGACCGGTCGCACCGGTTCGCTGTTGTTTGTCACGGTGCGCCACGACTATTCCCAGGCCGGGCGCCTGGCGATCCGCGAGGAACAGGACATCGTCTATCGCGAGCCCACGCCGCCCAAACCCGGCAGCGGCGATGCCCTGGTCCGGGGCGAATGGACAGAAGCGGTGGAACCGACACCAACCCTGTTGTTCCGCTACAGCGCCGTGACCTTCAACGGCCACCGCATCCATTACGACTATCCCTATGTCACCGCCACTGAAGGCTACAGCGGCTTGGTGGTGCATGGCCCACTGATCGCCACCTTGAGCCTGCGTGCGTTCTGCCGGGCGCACCCTGAAGCCACGCTGCGCCGTTTCATCTATCGCGGCGTGCGCCCGTTGATTGCACCGCAGCCGTTTGAAGTCGGCGGGCGCATCAGCGCAACCGGCGTCGCAGAACTTTGGGCCGGCAACGCTGAAGGTCTGGCGCAGACCGCCCAGGTGCATTTCGAATAACCCAAGAACAACAGGCGGAGAGCCGCGCATGAACCCCAATGACAACGAAGAACTCAATGCCATCCGCGAAGGCGTGCGCGCCTTGTGCGCCGAGTTCGATGCCGCCTACTGGCGCAGGATCGACGAAGACAAAGGCTTCCCCGAAGCCTTCGTCAAGTCCCTGACCGCTGCCGGCTGGCTGTCGGCAATGATCCCCGAAGAGTATGGCGGTTCCGGCCTGGGCCTGGCCGAAGCGTCGGTGATCCTCGAAGAGGTCAACCGTTGCGGCGGTAACTCCGGCACCGTGCATGGCCAGATGTACAACATGTTCACCCTGTTGCGTCACGGCAGCGAGGCGCAAAAGCGCTTCTACCTGCCCAAGCTCGCCAGCGGTGAACTGCGTCTGCAATCAATGGGCGTCACCGAGCCCACAACGGGCACTGACACCACCAAGATCAAGACCACCGCGATCAAACGCGGCGACAAGTACGTGATCAACGGCCAGAAAGTCTGGATCTCGCGAGTGCAGCATTCCGACCTGATGATCCTGCTGGCGCGCACTACACCCTTGGCCGAGGTGAAGAAAAAGTCCGAAGGCATGTCGATCTTCCTGGTCGACCTGCGCGAGGCCATCGGTAACGGCCTGAGCGTGCAGCCCATCGCCAATATGGTCAACCATGAGACCAACGAACTGTTCTTCGACAACCTGGAACTGCCGGCCGACAGCCTGATTGGCGAAGAGGGCAAGGGCTTCAAATACATCCTCGATGGCCTGAATGCCGAGCGCACATTGATTGCCGCCGAGTGCATCGGCGACGGCCGCTGGTTTGTCGAAAAGGCCAGCGCCTATGCTCGCGACCGCGTGGTGTTCGGCCGGCCAATCGGGCAGAACCAGGGCGTGCAATTCCCGATTGCCGAAGCGCATATCGAGATCGAAGCGGCCGACTTGATGCGCTGGCGTGCCTGCGAGGAATACGACAGCGGCAAGAACGCCGGGGCCAGCGCCAACATGGCCAAGTACCTGGCGGCCAAGGCGTCGTGGGAAGCAGCCAACGCTTGCCTGCAAACCCACGGTGGCTTTGGTTTTGCCTGCGAATACGACGTGGAACGCAAATTCCGCGAGACGCGCCTGTACCAGGTGGCGCCGATTTCCACCAACCTGATCCTGTCCTACGTGGCCGAGCATCTGCTCGAACTGCCACGCAGTTTCTGAGGGCCTGAGCATGCGTCATACCCAAGCCCTGTGCCAATTCCTCGCTGATCTGACCTACTCGCAGTTGCCCGAGCACGTACTGGATCGCATCGAGGAGCTGTATCTGGATTGGCTCGCCTCGGCGCTGGCCAGCCAGGGCGCACACCCGATTCCCCTGTTCGAGCGCTATGCGCAGAAGATGGGGCCGAGCAGCGGCCCGGCCCAGGTGATCGTCAGCGGCGCCAGCAGCAGCGCGTATTTTGCGGCACTGGTCAATGCGGCATCGTCGCACCTGGTGGAGCAGGATGACCTGCACAACAGTTCGGTGCTGCACCCGGCCACGGTGGTGTTTCCCGCCGCGCTGGCGGCCGCCCAGGACCTGGGCAAATCGGGTCGCGATCTGTTGCTGGCTGCGGTGGCCGGTTATGAGGCCGGGATTCGCATCGGCGAGTTCCTGGGCCGCTCGCACTACCGCATCTTCCACACCACGGCCACCGTCGGCACCCTGGCGGCGGCGGTCGCCGTGGGCAAATTGCTCGACTTCAACCAGGAACAGTTCATCAACCTGCTCGGCAGTGCCGGCACTCAAGCGGCAGGGCTGTGGGAGTTCTTGCGTGATGCCGCCGACTCCAAGCAACTGCACACGGCCAAAGCCGCAGCGGATGGCTTGCTGGCAGCTTACCTGACAGCCGATGGATTGACCGGTGCGCGCAATATCCTTGAAGGCGATCAAGGCTTGGCGGCGGGCATGTCGAGTGATTCAGAACCTAGCAAGTTGTCCGCTGATTTGGGTAGCCGCTGGGCGCTGGTGGAAACCTCGTTCAAGTTCCACGCCTCCTGCCGCCACACCCATCCCGCTGCGGATGCGCTACTGGACGTGATGCAGCGTGAAGGCTTGAGCGTTGAGCAGATCTCCCGGGTGGAAACCCGCGTGCATCAAGGCGCCATCGATGTGCTCGGCCGGGTGACGGTGCCGGCCACCGTGCACCAGGCCAAATTCTCCATGGGCACCGTGCTTGGCCTGATCGCGGTGCATGGCAAAGCAGGGTTGCCCGAGTTCCATGAACTGGCGTTGACCGACCCTGCGGTCGCGGCCTTTCGCGAGAAGGTCAGCATGACCCTCGACCCCGAGGTCGATAGTGCCTATCCGCAACGCTGGCTGGGCCGTGTCATCGTCACCACCACTGACGGGCGCACGCTGCACGGTGCCATCGACGAGCCCAAGGGCGACCCGGGCAACACCTTGAGCCGCGCCGAACTGGCGGATAAGTTCCAGCGCCTGACTCACTTCAGCGGCGCCCGTACCCCCGCCCAGGCAAGTGGCCTGATCGAGCAGGTATGGAACCTGCGTAACACCGCGTCCATGGCCCATTGGCTTTGAGGGATTTGTCATGAGTAATCAACGACCGCTGGACGGCATCACGGTTGTCAGCCTGGAACACGCGATTGCCGCGCCATTCTGTACCCGCCAATTGGCCGATCTCGGCGCCCGCGTGATCAAGGTCGAGCGCCCCGGTGCCGGTGACTTTGCCCGAGGTTATGACGAACGCGTGCGCGGCCTGGCATCGCATTTCGTCTGGACCAACCGTTCAAAGGAAAGCCTGACCCTGGACCTCAAGCAGGACGAGGCGGGCGCCATCCTTGAAGCGCTGCTGGCCGATGCCGATGTGCTGGTGCAAAACCTTGCACCCGGCGCGGCGGCGCGCATGGGCTTGTCGTTCGAGGTACTGCATCAACGTTTTCCAAGGCTGATCGTCTGCGATATTTCCGGTTATGGCGAAGGCGGGCCCTACGAGAAAAAGAAAGCCTACGACCTGCTGATCCAGAGCGAAGGCGGCTTCCTGTCGGTGACTGGCGGCCCGGGTGATGAGCAGATGGCCAAGGCCGGCTGCTCCATCGCGGATATCTCCGCGGGCATGTACGCCTACAGCGGCATTCTTTCGGCGTTGCTGCTGCGGGGCACGACCGGCAAGGGCAGCCGTATCGATGTGAGCATGTTGGAAAGCCTGGTGGAGTGGATGGGCTACCCGATGTATTACGCCTTCGACGGCGCGCCGCCGCCCCCGCGTGCGGGCGCTGCACATTCGACGATTTACCCCTATGGGCCGTTTCCCACCGGTGATGGCGGCACGGTGATGCTCGGGTTGCAGAATGAGCGCGAGTGGGCGGCGTTCTGCGACAAGGTACTGCTCACCCCGGCGCTGGCGACGGACGAACGTTTCAGCGCCAACTTCAAGCGTTCGGCCAACCGCGAGGCGCTGCGCCAGATTATCGTGGACAGCTTTGCCCGGTTGGACGCCGAGGCGGTGATTCAGCGTCTGGAGGATGCGCAGATCGCCAGCGCGCGGGTCAACGATATGCAAGGTGTATGGGCTCACCCTCAACTCAAGGCCCGCGACAGTTGGCGTGAAGTCGACAGCCCGGCCGGGCCGTTGCCCTCGCTGCTGCCACCGGCGCGTAACGCCGCGTTTACCCCGCGCATGGATGGTGTGCCGGCGCTGGGGCAACACAGCCAGGGCATTCTCGACCAGCTGGGTTATTCCGGTGAGGCCATCGACAGCCTGCGTGCGCGCGGCGTTATCTGATCAGGAAGTGTGCGATGCCAAAGCCTTTAGTTCGTTCAGCGTTGTTTGTGCCGGGCAGCCGCCCGGAGCGGTTCGCCAAAGCCTTGGCCAGCGGCGCCGACGCAGTGATTGTGGATTTTGAAGACGCCGTGGAAGAGCCGCTCAAGCGCCAGGCCCGGGACAATCTGGGGATGTTCCTGCAGGCCCACCCCGAGGCTCAGGTGTGGGTGCGCATCAATGTGCCTGGACACGTCGAGCATTTTGAGGATGTGGCGTTCTGCAAGGCTCATGCAAATGTCGCGGGTGTGCTGCTCCCCAAGGTCGAGAGCGCAGCCCAGGTCGCCGTAGTGGCTGCCACCGGCAAACCCATCTGGCCGATCATCGAAAGCGCTCGCGGCTTGTTGGCGGTGGCCGAGATTGCCCATGCTCCGCTGGTAGAGCGGCTGTCGTTCGGTGGCTTGGACCTGGCCCTGGATCTGAACCTGAGCAGCCATTCCCGCGCTGCTGAGTTTGCCCTCGACCAGGCGCGCCTGTCACTGATCGTGCATTCGCGCGCCGCCGATCTGGTGGCACCGCTGGACGGCGTACATCCGGCCATCGACGACCCTGAGGGCCTGCGCAGTTCGATCCGGCACGCCTATGAAATGGGTTTTGCCGGGGCGTTGTGTATCCATCCCAAGCAGGTTCCGGTGATTCATCAGGCGTTGGCGCCCAGCGCTGAAGACCTGGCCTGGGCCAAGCGGGTAGTGGAGGCGAGTGCCCATGGGGCAGGGGCCTATCAGATTGATGGGCAGATGGTGGATGCGCCGGTGTTGCTGCGGGCACAGAGACTGCTGGCTGCCCAACCCTGACTGAATAAGCCTTCCCACAGGATCGACATGCTCCTTGAGGTTGGTGTTCGGCCAGGCCGAACGCAGGTATCTAAAATTCGAAATTCTCAATATGCAGCACATCAGGCACTTTGCCTTACAACACAACAATAAGAAGGTGATTTCCCATGCTCAAGCTCTCTCGGGCGCTGCTGTGCGCCGCCACCTTGTTCGCCGCGGGCCTGGCCCAGGCGGCTGACCCGATTGTGATCAAGTTCGCCCACGTGGTGGCCGAGAACACGCCCAAAGGCCAGGGCGCGCTGCTGTTCAAGAAGCTCGCCGAAGAACGCCTGCCCGGCAAGGTCAAGGTCGAGGTGTACCCCAACTCGTCGCTGTTCGGCGATGGCAAGGAAATGGAAGCGTTGCTGTTGGGTGACGTGCAGATGCTGGCGCCGTCCCTGGCCAAGTTCGAGCAGTACACCAAACAGGTGCAGATCTACGACCTGCCGTTCCTGTTCAACGACCTGGCTGCCGTCGACCGTTTCCAGGCAGCCCAGGGCAAGCAACTGCTGACTGCGATGCAGGACAAGAACATTCTCGGCCTGGCCTATTGGCACAACGGCCTCAAGCAACTCTCCGCCAACAAGGCCCTGCACGAACCCAAGGACGCCCGTGGCCTGAAGTTTCGCGTGCAAGCCTCCAGCGTGCTTGAAGAGCAGTTCAAGGCGATCCGCGCCAACCCGCGCAAGATGAGCTTTGCCGAGGTTTACCAGGGCTTGCAGACCGGCACCGTGAATGGCACTGAGAACACCTGGTCGAACTATGAAAGCCAGAAGGTCAACGAGGTGCAGAAGTATTTCACCGAGTCCAACCATGGCCTGATCGACTACATGGTGATCACCAACGCCAAGTTCTGGAACGGCCTGGCGCCGGATGTGCGCAGCACGCTGGAGCAGATCATGGCCGAAGTCACTGTCGAGGTGAACAAGCAGGCCGAAGCGCTGAACCAGTCTGCCAGGCAGAAGATCATCGATGCCAAGACCAGCGAGATCATCGAACTTACCCCCGAGCAACGCACGCTCTGGCGCGAAGCCATGCGCCCGGTGTGGCAGAAGTTCGAAGGCCAGATCGGGGCTGAGCTGATCAAGGCAGCGGACGCTTCCAACCAATAATCCCAGGGTGTACTGAGATCCAATGTGGGAGGCGGCTTGCTCCCGATAGCGGTGGATCAGAGACAGATCTGCAAGCTGACACATTGCTATCGGGAGCAAGCCCCCTCCTACATTTGGGCAAGTTCCACCCTGGTATTTCATTTGCCTCGCGAGGTTTTGCCATGCAAACGCTAAGGCGCGTCTGGGAGCACCTGGAGGAAGGCTTTATTGCCTTCCTGCTGGCCGCCATGACCCTGGTGACATTCGTCTACGTCATGCTCAACAACATCTACACCCTGTTCTTTGCTCTGGCGGATAAATGGGCCTGGAGCAGTCACTTCTTCAATGCCCTGGGCGACACCGCCATGACCTGGGCCCAGGACATGACCTGGAGCGTGGCGCTGACCAAGGCCATGTTCGGCTGGTTGATTTTCTTCGGCATTTCCTACGGAGTACGCACCGCCGGCCACCTGGGCGTGGACGCGCTGGTCAGGTTGACCAAACGCCCGGTACAACGCTTGCTCGGGATGCTCGCCTGCCTGTGCTGCCTGGCCTACGCCGGCCTGTTCATGGTCGCCAGCTACAAGTGGGTGAGTGCGGTAATGACCGCACATATCGGTGCCGAGGACCTTGACCAGTTCGGTATCGACGTCGGTGACATCGTGGTGATCGTGCCTATCGGTTTTGCCTTGGTATTGATTCGCTACCTGGAAATTTTCTACCGCATTTTTACCCACCGCCAGGTCGGGTTGGGATTGGCCGATGAGGCCGGGGAGGCCAGCAAGTTGGCCGGCAGCCATGAGGAGCGTCACTGATGGCCGTGCTCTGTCTGTTTCTGCTGTTGTTCGTGTTCATGTTCCTTGGCGTGCCGATTGCGATTTCCCTGGGGCTGTCCGGCGCGGTGTCGATCCTGATGTTCAGCCAGGACTCGGTGAGCTCCCTGGCGATCAAGCTGTTTGAAACCAGCGACGCCTATACCTTCCTGGCGATCCCGTTCTTCCTGCTGTCCGGTGCCTTTATGACCACTGGTGGCGTGGCTCAGCGGCTGATCGACTTTGCCAATGCCTGTGTCGGTCATATCCGTGGCGGTCTGGCGATTGCAGCGGTGCTGGCCTGCATGTTGTTTGCCGCGCTGTCCGGCTCGTCACCGGCCACGGTGGCGGCGGTGGGCTCGATTGCCGTGGCAGGCATGGTGCGTTCCGGTTATCCAAAGGAGTTTGGTGCGGGGATCATCTGCAACGCCGGGACCTTGGGTATCCTGATTCCGCCTTCGATTGTGATGGTGGTGTATTCGGCGGCGACCGAAACCTCAGTGGGCAAGCTGTTCATGGCTGGGGTGATCCCGGGACTGTTGCTGGGCCTGATGTTGATGATCGCGATCTACATCGTCGCGCGTATCAAGAAGCTACCCGCGCAACCACGGGCGACGTTCCGCGAGTGGTTGAGTTGCGCACGCCGGGCGTTCTGGGGCCTGTTGCTGTTGGTGATCATCCTCGGCGGTATCTACAGCGGCATGTTCACCCCGACTGAAGCCGCAGCGGTGGCGGCGGTGTACTCGGCGTTTGTCGCGCTGTTCATCTACAAGGACATGACGCTGCGCGACTGCCCCAAGGTGCTGCTGGAGTCGGGGCGCTTGTCGATCATGCTGATGTTCATCATCGCCAACGCCATGCTGTTTGCCCATGTGCTGACCACTGAGCAGATCCCCCAGGAAATCACTGCGTGGGTGATTTCCGAAGGGCTGACGCCGATTGGTTTCCTGATCATGGTCAACGTGGTGCTGCTGATTGCCGGCAGCTTTATGGAGCCTTCGGCCATTGTGTTGATCCTGGCGCCGATCTTCTTCCCGATCGCGATGAAGCTTGGGATTGACCCGATTCATCTGGGGATCGTGATGGTGGTGAATATGGAAATCGGCCTGGTGCACCCGCCGGTGGGGTTGAACCTGTTCGTGACCTCGGCGGTGACCGGGCTGACATTGGGGCAGACCATTCGCGCGGCGATGCCGTGGCTGATGATTTTGCTGGTGTTCCTGATCATGGTGACTTACTTGCCGTTCATTTCCCTTGCGCTGCCGCAGTGGCTGGGGATGTAAGGTGGGAGGGATTGCCCCTCCCACATTTGTTGATTGTTTCGGCCTTACTGATCCATCGCACTCAAGATCGCATGGGCCACTTTTACCCGCTCGGCATTCGGGTAGTTCTTGTTGGCCAGAATCACCACGCCGATATCCTTGCTCGGCACATACGCCACATACGCACCAAAGCCACCGGTTGACCCGGTTTTGTTGTACAGCACATTGGCAGGCTGCGGCTGGGCGGGTTTGAGCCAGGTGACCTTGTGCGGCTCCATTGCCATCGGTGTGGAGTTACCGTCGATCAACGCTTGCAGGGTGATGGGGTAGGGGTAGCGCTCCCAGCCCAGGCCCTGGGTCATGCCGTTCACGGTGTAGTAGCCAGCGTGGGTGGCGGCGATGGCCTGTTGCACGGGCTGTTCCAGGGTTTGCGGGTGCATGTTCGCAATGACATAGCGGGCGAGGTCCTGGCTGGTGGTCTTGAGCCCGTAGGCTTCACTGTCCAGCGCGCCGGGGCTGACGCGCACAGGTTTTTGCTGCTTGTCATAGCCTTGGGCATATTGGCTGGCTTTGTCCGTGCGCACGCTGACATACGTGTTGGTCAACCCTAGCTTGGGCAGCAGCGTCTTCTCCATGGCAACGTTGAACGGCTGGCCCAGGCTTTGCGCGGTCAGGTAGCCGAACAGGCCGATGCTGGGGTTGGAGTACAAGCGTTGTTCACCCGCAGCGTAAGTGGGCTTCCAATGCTGGAAGTAGCCCAGCATGGTCGATGCACTGTCGGCTGCATCCGGAAATTGCAGCGGCAAGCCGCCAGGGGTATAGGTCGCCAGTTGCAGCAGGCTGATGCGATCGAACGCGCTGCCGGCCAGGGACGGCAAGTACTGGCTGGCTGTGTCCGACAGCTTGAGCTTGCCGATGGCCTGGGCATAACCACCAAGGGTAGCGGTGAAGGTTTTACTCACCGAGCCGATTTCGAACAGCGTGTTTTGAGTGACCGCGGCCTGGGTGTCCTTGGCGGCTACGCCGTAATTAAAGTATTGCACCTTGCCCTGGTTCACCACCGCGACTGCAAGGCCGGGGATGCCTTGCTGTTGCATCAAGGGTTTGACGTTGCTGTCCACGACCTGGCGTATATCGGTGGCGGCCATACAGCCGCCGGATACGAGCAGCAAAGCTGAAACCAGGTACTTTGGCTGATATTTCATGGTGATTCGCTTCCATGTAAAAGTGGCAATGATGATCAGAGCCTGCGCAGGCGTGGCAAATCTAGGTGGATTTTATACCCGGAGCAAACGATGATATCTCGCACCAGCCATTAGAAAAATTGGGGTAAGCCTTGTTGCGTTCCCATCTGCCCCTCAATGCCCTGCGCGCTTTTGAAGCCTCGGCGCGCCATTTGAGCTTTACCCGCGCGGCTATCGAGCTATGCGTGACCCAAGCCGCAGTCAGCCATCAAGTCAAAAGCCTCGAGGCGCAGCTCAATGTCACGCTGTTCAAGCGCCTGCCACGCGGCCTGATGCTCACTCGCGAAGGCGAAACCCTGCTGCCGGTGTTGCGTGAAGCCTTCGACCGCATTGCCCACACCCTGGGCCAGTTCGAGGGCGGTCACTACCGCGAGGTGCTGACAGTGGGCGCGGTCGGCACCTTCGCCGTGGGCTGGCTATTGCCTCGTTTGGCGGATTTCCACAGCCGCTATCCGTTTATTGATTTGCGCCTGTCCACCCACAACAACCGCGTTGATGTCGCTGCCGAGGGCTTGGATTACGCCATTCGGTTTGGCGCAGGCGCCTGGCATGGCACCGAGGCCTGCCCTTTGCTGGAAGCCCCGCTGACGGTGTTGTGCGTGCCGCAGATTGCCGAGCAATTGCACAGCCCCGCCGACGTGTTGAAGCACACCTTGCTGCGCTCTTACCGTGCCGATGAGTGGAGCCTTTGGTTGCAGGCTGCCGGGTTGCCGGCAGACACCCTGGTGCCGCGCAGTATCGTGTTCGACTCGTCGCTGGCGATGATGGAGGCCGCCTTGCAAGGCAGCGGTGTGGCCCTGGCGCCAGCGTTGATGTTTTCACGCCAGTTGGAAAGCGATGTGATCCGCCAGCCGTTCGATGTGGGGATCACGACCGGCAGTTATTGGTTGACCCGTTTGCAGTCACGCAACGAGACACCCGCGATGTTGGCGTTCAAGGGGTGGTTGCAGACGTGTATTGAATAAGAATGTGGGAGGGGCGGCTAGGCGAGGTATTTGCGGAACCAGCCCAGGGTGCGCTCCCAGGCCAGGTTGGCTGCTGCCTCGTCATACCGCGGCGTTGAGTCATTGTGAAAACCGTGGTTGGCGCCTTGGTAGATGTAAGCCTCATACGTCGTGCCCGCAGCTTTCAACGCCTGCTCATACGCCGGCCAACCCTCATTGATCCGCGTATCCAGTTCCCCGAAATGCAACATGATCGGTGCCTTGATGCGCGGCACGTCTTTGGCCTCGGGTTGGCGCCCGTAGAACGACACCGCAGCGCCCAGTTCCGGGTAGGCCACCGCCGCCGCGTTGGTCACGCCGCCGCCGTAACAGAAGCCGGTGATGCCGACTTTGCCGGTACTGCTGTCGTGGTGCATCAGCCATTCGATGGCGGCGAAGAAGTCGTTCATCAGTTTGGTCGGGTCGACAGTCTGTTGCAGCGCCACGCCTTTTTCATCGTTGCCGGGGTAGCCGCCCACGGACGTCAGGCCATCGGGTGCCAGGGCAATGAAGCCGGCTTTGGCCAGGCGCCGGGCCACGTCTTCGATATAGGGGTTCAGGCCACGGTTTTCATGCACCACCACCACGGCGGGCAGTTTTGCCGCAGCCTTGGACGGGCGCACCAGGTAGCCGCGCACCGTGCCGTTGCCCTTGGGCGAAGGGTAGGTGATGTAGTCGGCGACGATATCCGGATCGGTGAATTTGACCTGTTCGGCCAGGGCGTAGTTGGGGCTCAGGGCTGCCAGCAGCGCCGAGGCGGTGAGGCCGCCCAAGGTGAACAGCGCGGCACGGTCGAGAAACTCGCGGCGGTTGATCTTGCCGTGGGCGTAGCCGTCGTAGAGTTCCAGCAGTTCGGGAGCAAAGTCCTTGGCGGTAAGACGGGGCATGGGTGCAGTCCTCGATCAGCGGTTGCAGTCACTGTAGACCAGGATCACGCCTCGCGACCATGGGCGGCCGCGGCCAATTGCCCGGTGTCGACGCGTACGAAAACTGAATCGCCGATGGCCGTGAGCACGTCACCGGCGTACACCTCGCAGACCACGCGGCTTTTGCGCCCGATGTCGCCTTCGACCCGTGCGCGCAGGGTCAGTGGCACGCCCATCGGTGTGGGCTTGATGAATTTGATCCCCAGGTTGCCGGTGACGCAGTCGATGCGCGGCAGGCTGCCGGGTTCGCGCTGTTCGGCGCGGTAGTGGTAGGCCATGGCGGTCCAGTTGGAATGGCAATCCACCAGCATGGCGATCAGGCCGCCGTAGACCAGGTCTGGCCAGCCGCTATATTTGGCTTCGGGTTGATGCTCGGCGACCACGTGTACGCCATCTTCGGCCCAGCGGCTCTTGATATGCAGGCCATGGGGGTTGCTGCTGCCGCAGCCGTAGCAGATGCCTTCTGGCGCGGTGATGTCTTGGAGAGAAGCGGTGGTCATGCAAAGTCCTTGTTATTGTTCAGGCGACTTCCCTGTTTAGCAGGCCACGCGTCAGCGGGCAAACTTCTTCGCCCCGGCCACGCAACCGATCACCGCGAACGTCACCAGCACCATGCCCAGGCTGACCTGCTCATGCAGCAGGCCCGCGGCCAGCGCCAGGCCGAAGAAAGGTTGCAGCAGCTGCAACTGGCCGACTGCGGCTATGCCGCCCTGGGCCAGGCCGCGGTACCAGAACACAAAGCCGATCAACATGCTGAACAGCGCCACGTACCCCAGGCTCAGCCACGCCGGCAGGCTAATGCCGCTGAGGGTCGAAGGCGCCAGCAGCAGGCTCAACGGTGCCACCAGCGGCAGCGACACCACCAGCGCCCAACAAATCACCTGCCAGCCACCCAGGCTGCGCGACAGCTTGGCGCCTTCGGCATAACCCAGGCCGCAGACCAGCACCGCCAACAGCATCAACAAGTCGCCTGCAGGGGCGGCGCTCAAGCCTTGGGCAAAGGCGTAACCCATCACCAACAGGCTGCCCAGGATGGAAAACAACCAGAACACTGGCTTGGGTCGCTCGCCGCCACGCAGCACGCCAAATACCGCCGTGGCCAGGGGCAGCAGGCCGATGAAGACGATTGAATGGGCCGAGGTCACGTATTGCAGGGCCAGGGCTGTGAGCAGTGGGAAGCCGATCACCACGCCCAGAGCGACGATCACCAAGGGAGCCCATTGCTGACGGGTGGGGCGTTTTTCCTTGAATAGCCACAACAGGCAGCCCCCCAGCAGGGCGGCGAGGGTGGCGCGGATCATGGTCAGGAACACCGGGTCGAACTCCATGACCGCCAGGCGCGTGGCCGGCAGCGATCCGCTGAAAATCACCACGCCGATAAAACCGTTGATCCAACCCTGAGTGCTGACATCCAGGGTGCCGAAGCGGGCGATGCGTTCCATGGCGGTATGTCCGAAAGTGGGGTTGCGTGCGGCTCATCCTAGGGCTGAAGATTAGGACAATCAAAAAATTGTCATGGATACATCCCGATGCCCCGTGCGCGCTACAAATCGCTGGTCGATACCTTCGCCGAGGCCATTCGCAGTGGACGAATGCCCGCCGGCACGCGCTTGCCTACTCATCGCCAGTTGGCCGCTGAGCATGGCTTGGCACTGGTCACGGCAAGCCGGGTGTACAGCGAGTTGGAAGCCATGGGCCTGGTCAGTGGCGAGACCGGTCGCGGTACCTTCGTGCGTGAAATCACCTTGCCGCCGGGGCAGGGCAGCGGGCAGATGACGGTGGCGCCGGGCCTGCTCGACCTGAATTTCAACTACCCGTCCTTGCCTGGGCAGGCCGAGCTGTTGCGCACGGCGTTGCGCCAGTTGGCGTTGTCGGGCGATCTGGAGGCACTGCTGCGTTACCAGCCCCATGCAGGGCGCGTGCATGAGCGCGCCGCCATGGCCCGGCACTTGTTGAATCGAGGACTCACGGTGGCCGCCGAGCAGGTACTGGTGGTCAGCGGCGCCCAGCACGGCTTGGCGGTGGCCCTGATGACGTTGCTCAAGCCTGGGGATGTGATCGCGGTGGATGCGCTGACCTATCCGGGCTTCAAGGCGCTGGCCGAAACCCTGCACCTGGAAATCATCGCCATCCCGGTGACCACGGCCGGCTCGGACCTGGACCATCTGCATAGCCTGTGTCGCCAGCGCCCGGTACGTGCGGTATACAGCATGCCAACCCTGCATAACCCACTGGGCTGGGTACTGAGCCTGGAGCAGCGCGAGCGTTTGGTGGCGATTGCCCGGCAGCACAACCTGATGATCGTCGAGGATGGCGCCTATGCGTTTCTCGCCGAAGATGCACCTGCGCCGTTGGCGGCACTGGCCCCGGAGCGCACGGTGTATGTGGGTGGGCTGTCCAAGAATGTCGCCGCCGGTTTGCGCATAGGGTTTATCGCGGCGCCTTCAGCTTGGGTGAGCAGGTTGGAACGTACGATCATGGCCACCACCTGGAGCGTGCCAGGCGTGATGAGTGCCATTGCAGTGGCCTGGCTCGAAGACGGTACGGTGGCGCAACTGGAGGCGCAAAAACGCGCGGATGCCCAAGCCCGCCAGGCACTGGCAGCCCAAGTGCTGACGAGCGTGCGGTATGTCAGCCATCCGTCATCGTATTTTTTGTGGCTGCCTTTGGCAGAAGAGGCTCGCGCCGATCAAGTCGCCATGACCTTGCAGCGCGAAGGCATTTGCGTGTCCACCGCCGAACCGTTCGCAGTCTCGGCCCAGGTGCCCCACGCACTGCGCGTGGCCCTGGGGTCGGTGCCGATGGCGCAGTTGCGTGGGGCCCTGGAGACGATACGCAAAGTGGTGGCGTGGTGAGCTGTGCTCAGTATTTGTAAGCCTGGCGCCCGATCAGTAGCCACTTGCCGTGTTGTTTCTGCCAGACCTGGAAGTTGTCGATATCGGTTGGCGTGTCCACACCACTGTTCACCGCCAGGGCATGGAAGTGGTTGCGCACCAGGGCGGTATCGCCATTAAGGGTGATGGTCTGGTTCTGCATTTCCAGAGTCTTGAAGGCGCTGGTGTGGGTTTGCAGGTCGGCGATAAATTGCGCCTTGTTCTGCACTTTGCCGCTGGAGTGGCCGTAGGTGAGCGTGTCGGATGTCAGCGCGTGAAGTTGCTTGACGTCCAGATGCAACATGGCTTGGGTCAGCTGGTCGACTGCCTGGGCCACTTCCTTTTCAGCGGGGGCAGCGGCGACGTAGCCGGAGAACAGGCACAGGAAGCCGATCAGCACTTTGAGGTTGGGCATGGGTGTTCCTTGTTTTTGTTGGGTGGATACGACGAGGTATGTCGTCGTACAACCATGCAATAATTTCGGCAGGGAAGGAAAGTGAAATTTTGAAATGGGCTGAGATGATTCGAGGTTAGAGTGGTAACCAGCACCCCATAGCCGAGGTAAAAATGGCTTTTGACTGGCACAGCGACCCTCTCACCCGTGGGACACCGGTGACCCCGGGCTATAAAAACACTCAGAACGTGCGCCGTTTCATGCGTGAACAGTGCGGGCCGACGTTCAAGTTCAACCGCCCCTTTATGGCGTGGATTCTCAATGGCGTCCCCAAGACTATGGGTGATGTGGTGGACGAGTGGCAGCGTCGCGAGGTGACGCTGCCCTAAGCCACGGTGCTTGATTGCAAATACAGCAAAATGTGGGAGGGGGCTTGCTCCCGATGGCGGCCTCAGGGCCGACCAGGGTGCTGGGTCAGACCGAGTACATATCCGTTATTTGGGTAACGACTGCTATTGGTTCCGCTCTTACAGCGGGTCACTTTTGAAAAGCGCAAAAGTAACCCAAACGCTCTTGCCCCACCACTCGGCACCTCGCTTAGGCTCGGTGTGCCCGTAATCCGCCATGGATTTGGGGGGCCGCCGCCACGCGCCATCCATGGCGCGGGGCGGCTAAACCGGCATCCCTGCCGGTTTACCCCCCAAATCCCTGTCGGATTACGGCCAGCGTGGTTTAACGGGGCGCCTCAGATCAAAAGCAGATCAAAAGCAGATCAAAAGCAGATCAAGAGCGGCTCGCTTCGCATCGTGGTTACTGTTGGCGACTGCAAAGTTGTGTAGATACCCCTCACACATTTGAATTGCTTTTATTCGCTGGGCAGCGGCGGTGTGCGTGGCGGGATCACGCGTTTGCTGCCGGTGGCTTCAAACGCTGCGGCAAAGCGCAGCAGCGCCGAATCATCATAAGCACGCCCGGCAAACGTCAGCCCCACCGGCATACCGATATCCGCCATCACGCCCATCGGCACGGTGACGGTGGGCACGCCAAGGTGGCGAATCGCAAGGTTACCGTTGGCGACCCACACGCCGTTGCTCCAGGCGATGTCGGCAGACGCTTCGTTCACGTCGGCATCGGCCGGGCCTACATCGGCTACGGTCGGAAACAGCACGGCGTCGAGGCCGAGGTTGTCCATCCAGTCTTCCAGATCCAGGCGCCGGGTTGTTTCCAGGCCACGCAGGCCATCGGGCACGGTACCGATCTGGTCCCACGGTGTGATGCCGCGTTGGGCCATGCGCACGTATTCATCCATGCCGGCGGCGAGGTCGTCTTCACGGTTGGGCAGGGTGCCGGGGTCGTGGGGGAAGATCTTTGGTCCGTCCACATCCGCCAGGCGGTTGAGCGCCGGATCGTTGTTGGCGCGCAGGAAGTCATCGAAGGCCCAGGCAGACAGTTCCCACAGTTCGTCGTGGAGGAACTCCTTGGACACCAGGCCACGGGTAAACACCGTTGGCGCGCCGGGCCGGTCGCCTTCGCAGTTGGATACCAGCGGGAAATCTACCTCGATCACTTCGGCGCCGGCGGCCTCCAGCGCCTGGCGGGCGGCTTGCCACAACTCGATCACCGTGGCGCGGGTATTGATCCTTTGCCCGGTGGGCCCGCCGATACCGGGTTTTTCGCTGGTGCCGGCGTCGGGGTCGGCATTGATGTACATGCGCGGCACGCCAAAGCGCTTGCCGGCCAGGCTTTCGCTGCTGGTGGCCAGTGCGGCGTATGAGGCCGGGCGCACCGAGGTGACGCTGGGGATCGGTACCCAGGGTTGCAGGCGCCACAGGTCGCCGCGCTTGTCGGGGTCTTCGGCCACCACGACGTCGAGCACTTCCAACAGGTCGGCCATGGTGCGCGCATACGGCACCACGACGTCCATCGTCGGGGTCAATGGCCAGTTGCCGCGTACCGAAATCACCCCACGGGAAGGCGTATAGGCACACAAACCATTGTTGGAGGCCGGGCCGCGGCCACTCGACCAGGTTTCTTCAGCCAGGCCAAACGCTGCAAAGCTGGCGGCGGTGGCAGTGCCCGCGCCGTTGGAAGAACCGGACGCAAATGGCGCGGTCAGGTAGTCGGCGTTGTAAGGGCTTTCGGCGCGGCCATACACGCCACGCTGCATGCCGCCATTGGCCATCGGCGGCATGTTGGTCTTGCCCAGGCAGATCGCGCCACCGGCACGCAGACGCTCAATGGTGAAGGCATCGCGCTGGGCCACCAGCTTGGCAAACGCCGGGCTGCCGGATGCGGCCGTCAGACCTTTGACCAGGTAACTGTCCTTGGCCGTGTAGGGAATACCCTCCAACGGTCCCAGGGTCTGGCCCTTGGCGCGGCGCGCATCCGACGCCTCGGCTTCTTTCAGGGCGTCAGGGTTGCGCACCACCACGGCGTTCAGCGCCGTAGCTGTCTGCGGGCCATCGTAGGCATCGATCCGTGCCAGGTATGCCTGGACCAGTTCAACGGCCGTGGTCTGCCCGGCTTCAAGCGCAGCGCGCAATTGGGCAATGGAGACTTCAGTAACTTGCATCACGTTTTTTCGCCGCCTTCACGTGGGGGGATGGCGGCAGTCTACGTACAGATATTTCACAAAACCAGCTAAGGTGGCCGCGATGACTACCATTGCGCTTCAAGGAAGAGACCATGCACAGACCCTATATTGCTCTGGTTGCCCTGCTGGGATTTACCCTCTACACGGCGGCGACGATGCTCACGGCCGAGCAATCACTGCTGGCATTTGGACGCGAGCTGATGTCGCGGCCTGATACCGCACAGGTGGTGATTGACCTGTATTTGATGGCGGTGCTGGCGTGTGTGTGGATGTACCGGGACGCGCGCGGACGAGGGCGCTCCGTGGCGTCGTTGATCCCGTATTTCCTGTTGACGGCGGTGTTCGTGTCGGTAGGGCCGCTGCTGTATATCGTCGTTAATGGGTTCTCGCGACGCACCTGACGGTAGATGCCAACGACAGTAACCACGATGCGAAGCGAGCCGCTCTTGATCTTGATCTGCTTTTGATCTTGATCTTAGGCGCCCCGTTAAACCACGCTGGCCGGAATTCGACAGGGATTTGGGGGGTAAACCGGCAGGGATGCCGGTTTAGCCGCCCCGCGCCATGGATGGCGCGTGGCGGCGGCCCCCCAAATCCATCGCGGATTACGGGCACACCGAGCCTAAGCGAGGTGCCGAGTGGTGGGGCAAGAGCGTTTTGCTTAATTTTGCGCTTTTCAAAAGTGAGCCGCTGTAAGAGCGGGACCAATAGTGGCCGTTACCCAAATAACGGATATGTACTCGGTCTGACCCAGCATCCTGATCGGCCCTGAGGCCGCCATCGGGAGCAAGCCCCCTCCCACAGTTTCGGCGTCGCACCAAAGTTGTGAAGATACCTATGCTTACCGGGCGCAAGTCCCTCCCACAGTTTGATCAGGTAAATACTCACCTGCCTTCGTTCAAACGCCTTTGGTCGACGGCAGCAGTACCGTCAAGATGCCCACCAACGGCAAGAACGAGCACAGTTTGTAGACGTATTCGATCCCGTGGTTATCGGCAAGCAACCCCAGCAACGCTGCGCCAATTCCGCTGAAACCGAACATCAGGCCGAAGAATATCCCAGCGATCATGCCCACGTTGCCCGGCACCAGTTCCTGGGCAAACACCACAATGGCCGAGAACGCCGAGGCGATGATGAAACCGATGACCACGCTGAGTACGGCGGTCCAGAACAGGTCGACGTAGGGCAGGGCGAGGGTGAACGGCGCGGCGCCGAGGATCGAGAACCAGATGACTTTCTTGCGGCCGATCTTGTCGCCGATCGGGCCCCCGGCGAAGGTGCCGACCGCCACCGCGCCAAGGAACAGGAACAGGTACATCTGCGAGCTGGCCACCGACAGCTGGAATTTTTCAATCAGGTAGAAGGTGAAGTAGCTGGTCAGGCTGGTCATGTACCAATACTTGGAGAACACCAGCACGGCCAGAACCACCAGGGCGAAAGTCACACGGCCTTTGGACAAGCCATGGGTCGCCTGGCTGCCCTGTTTGAGCTTGAACAGATTGAGATGGTGACGGTACCAGCGGCTCAAGCCATACAGCACCAGGATCGCGAACACCGCAAACAGGCCGAACCAGGCGATATGGGTCTGGCCGTAGGGAATGATGATCGCTGCCGCCAGCAAAGGGCCGAACGCGCTGCCGGTGTTGCCGCCGACCTGGAAGGTCGACTGCGCCAGGCCATAGCGCCCACCGGACGCCAGGCGTGCGACCCGCGAGGTTTCCGGGTGGAAGGTCGACGAGCCGACACCCACCAGCCCCGCCGCGAGCAGAATCGCCGGGAAGTTGCCGACAAACGCCAGCATCAAAATACCGATCAAGGTGCACACCATGCCCGCCGGCAACAGCCAAGGCTTGGGGTGGCGGTCGGTGTGATAGCCGATCCACGGTTGCAGCAGGGAGGCGGTCAACTGGAAGGTCAGGGTGATCAGGCCGACCTGGGTGAAGCTCAGGCCGTAGTTGGCCTTGAGCATCGGGTAGATCGACGGCAGCACGGCCTGGATCAGGTCATTGATCATATGCGCCAGGGCGCAGGCGCCGAGGACGCGCATGACCAGAGGGCTTACCTGGGGTGTCGTGGTGGCAGCGGCGGGTGTCGCGGTGAGGCTCGACATGCGGGCATTCCATACAAGGCAGCGAACGGGGCAGACAGTACTTTAGCTGGCAGCCATTTCTAATTGTTTCGAAAGCTATGCTAAATTCGAAGAAAATGCCTGTCTCGCGAAATTCGGGCATAAACCATCGCAAAAAGGGCGAAACAATCAAATCCCTAGACAAATTTCTCCAAGAGATCGATGAAGGTGATTGGGCCGTCATCAGTTCGGCCACCGATTATCCGGAAAACTGGGTGATCCCGGAACACAGCCACAACAAGCATCAACTGCTCTATGCCATTGGCGGGGTGATGGTGGTGTATTCGGCGCTGAATCAATGGACGGTGCCACCCAACCGTGGCTTCTGGATGCCGTGCGGGCAAGTCCATTCGCTACGATGCGTGGGCACGTTGAAGATGCGCAGCGTGTTCGTGCGCCCGGACAGCTTCCCGAACCTGCCAGCCGAGCCGAAGACGGTGACGGTTTCGCCGCTGTTGAGTGAACTGATCAAGGCCTCGGTGAGCCTGAAGCCGCCGTATGCCGAGGACTCACGCGATACCAGGATCATGCACCTGATCCTCGACGAACTGGCGATCCTACCGGACTTGCCGTTGTCCCTGCCGCAGCCTGCCGACCCGCGCCTCAGCCAGATTTGCCTGGCGTTGCAGGACGAACCGGGGGATGCCTCCACCGTCGCCGATTGGAGCGCACGTCTGGGGTTGGATCAAACCACCATTCAGCGCCTGTTTCGCAAGGAAACCGGCATGACCTTCGGCCAATGGCGCCAGCAGGCACGGCTGCTGCTGGCGCTGGAGCGCATTGCGGTAGGGCAGAAGATTATCGATGTGGCATTTGAACTGGGTTACGAAAGCCCCAGCGCCTTTACCAGCATGTTCAAGAAACAGTTTGGCAAGACGCCGAGTCATTTTTTTAGGTAGCACCGCTGATAACACGAGCTTGCACAGCACGGCGTGACGTCAGGCAGGCGAGCAGGGTGGCGACTACCAGCAAGCCGGCACTGAGTTCAAAGGTGGCCTGGTAGCCGCTCAGGTCGAACGCCACGCCGCCGACGGTGGCGCCGGCAGCAATCGCCAATTGGATGATAGCCACCATCAATCCGCCGCCGGCTTCGGCGTCATCGGGCAGGGTTTGCGCCAGCCACGTCCACCAGCCTACAGGTGCGGCGGTTGCCACCAGGCCCCAACTGCCGAGCAATAGCGTGGTTATGATCGTTGAATGGCCCCATTCCACCAGCGCAAGTGCGAGGCCTGCCATGATCAGCGGGATGGCAATCAGTGTCGGGTACAGGTTGTGCTTGAGGAAACGTTCAATCAAAAACGTACCGGCCAGGCCTGCCAGGCCAAGCACCAACAGCATCAACGACAGCGTAGACACCTCAACCCGCGTGACGCTTTCCAGAAACGGGCGCAGGTAGGTGAACAACATGAACTGGCCCATGAAGAACACGCTGACGGCGAACATGCCCAAGGCCACCTTGGGGTTTTTCATCAGGCGCAAGGCATTGGCGGTTTTCGCCTCACCCTGGTTTTTCAGCGCGGGCAGGCTGGCGAGCAGCCATACCAGTGCAACCACCGCGACCGGCACCACGCAGAAGAACGCACCGCGCCAGCCGATGATCCCGCCGAGAAAGCTGCCCAGCGGCGCGGCGATCACCGTTGCCAGCGCGTTGCCGCCGTTGACGATGGCAAGGGCCCGCGGTATCTGCGCTTGCGGCACCAGGCGCATCGCCGTGGCCGCCGACAATGACCAGAAGCCACCAATCGCCACGCCAATCAAGGCTCGGCCGAGCATGAACACCAGGTAATTGGGCGCGAACGCTACCACGGTGCCGGAGATAATCATCAGCAGCGTCAACGCCATCAACAGGCGCTTGCGGTCCACCCGCGTAGCGATCGAGGCGATCACCAGGCTGGTGAGCAGGGCAAACACCCCGGATACGGAAATGCCCTGGCCAGCCTGGCCTTCGGTGATGTGCAGGTCGGCGGCCAACGGTGTCAGCAGGCTGACGGGCATGAATTCGGAGGCGACCAGGGCGAACGCGGCGAGCGACATCGCCAGCACCGCGCCCCAACTGCTTTTGGTAGGTGTATCAGACATGGCGTAAACCCGTTAATGCGTAATGGCCTGCGCATTTTCCGGATCAAACCCCATGCTCCATAGTTCGATTCGCCAGATTATTTGCCTGATCCTCTGAGTCTCGCGGTATACCTGGGACTCGCGAGGCGTGCGGGAGTAAAGTTGCGCAAAGAGGCAAAAGAGTCCGTTATGAGCATCCACCCTGCGTCCCTGCAAACCCTCGCGCACTCCATCGAGTCGCGCACCCCGTCGCCCGGCGATTACCCCATGCCGATTCCCGGGCTGGGGTTTTATCGGCGTGAGCAACCCGCTGCGCCAGTGGTGTGCATGGTTGAGCCGTGCATCGTGCTGGTGGCCCAAGGCGAGAAGCAGCTATGGGTCGGCGGCGAGGGCTACCCCTACGACACTTCCCGGTTCCTGGTGACATCGCTGGACATTCCGGCCAATTCCGAGGTGCTGGTCGCCAGCCCCGAGCAACCTTGCCTGGGGCTGACGTTCAAACTGGACTTGCGCGTGTTGGCCGAGCTGATCGCCCAGGGTGGTTTGCCGCCGGCCCGTGAGCGTGCAGTCATGAAAGGCGTGGGGATCGGCACGGTCACCGACGGCATGCTGACCGCATTCGCGCGCCTGGTGGCGTTGCTGGATGAACCCGAAGCAATCCCGGTACTCGCGCCGTTGATCCAGCGCGAGATTCATTACCGGTTATTGAAAAGCGACCAGGCCGGCCGCCTGCGCCAGATCTGTTCGGTGGACGGGCAGGGTTATCGGATTGCCAAGGCCATCGACTGGCTGAAGTTGAATTTCGATGCCGCCCTGCGTGTGGAAGAACTGGCTGCGCGGGTGCAAATGAGCGCGGCGACCTTCCACCATCACTTCCGGCAACTGACTGCGATGAGCCCGCTGCAGTACCAGAAATGGCTGCGTTTGAATGAAGCGCGACGATTGATGTTGAACGAGCACCAGGATGTCTCCAGTGCCGCGTTCAAAGTTGGGTATGAGAGCCCGTCTCAATTCAGCCGTGAGTACAGCCGGCTGTTTGGGGTGCCGCCCAAGCGCGATATGGCCACGCTGCGAGGCAGAAGCATGGCTCAAGTCAGCGCGGAAAATACAGAACATCAGTCATGCAAACAGGCGTAGGGGCTGGACAGGTTGGGGAAGTCGAACCTGCCGAGTTTTTTACAGGACATATATAGCTATTTCTGCTAACGGTTATTAGTAACGCCTCTAGTAGCTGTTAATGTTGACAGTAGACAGGCAGATGAAAAAACGTACATTTCTCATATCGATGCTGGGCTAATGCCTGATCGATTTTTTTGGACTTTATTTAAATCATGATCAGGAGTGATAGAGATGAGTGATGTATTTTTGAGTCTTAAGCTGGAAACGCCCGGTACTTTTACATTGGAACTTAACGAAGGTGGTGGCGTTATCACAACGTTAACGACTTTTGACTATTTGGACCCGTCGAAAGTGCAATATAATGCCTTTGTGCCCTATGGCAGTACGTTAGAGGCGATACCGGTTGTTATAGATTCCGGTGACGATGATGTAATGGATGACGATATACCCTACGATGTAAAGGTTTCCGCTAAAAATTCGGGCAGTCAGCCTATTTGGATATTACATAATCTGGCTCCGAACGGAAGACTAGTAAAGGTGGCGCCAGGGATGAGTTATGAATTGGAATTTTCTTCTGAATTCTATAGCGATTATACATTTGTCAATAATGTAAAAGAGTATTAGGTGTAGTTATTTGTGAGCCAAGGCGGGCATTATTGGTTCGGCTGGCTAAGTAGTGCCGGTAGATTGCGGTGAGGGCTGATCTACCGACACATGCTGGCCGAAAAGAGCATCGAAGGGTCATTGTTTGGACAATGCCGCCATGGAAAGCTTTTTCGGCACGCTCAAGAGCGAGTTTTTCTAGCTGGAATCATTTGAGAGTTATGAGCTTCAGTCGTTATTGTCGCGAATTCGTCTGAAGAACTGCCGAGATTGACAGTCGACAAACACATTAATACCAATTATTTTAATTGAGGTTAAATCATTGTTTGTTCTTGTTATTCATTAACGTCTAAGTGTGGGAGTGTTGATCATGAAACCTGTGAGCCTGGAATTTACGTTGATCGAACCTGACGATATTATTTTGAACTATCAGTCCGGGGAGGCAAGATATTTATATGCTTAAAGCGCTGCACAAGGAGACCCGTTGGGGCACTACCCTAAGGTTGGCAGGCGTGCTGAGTGTGCAACCTCCTAATGCTAATTTAGAGACGGCTGTTGTTCTCGTTTCAATAAAAAATATTGGTGAAACTACTGTTTTATTGGACGGTATCCCTTACGTGCCGGGGGACAGTGTTGAGGTGCACTTTGGAGTGGGCGATGATTGTGCAGTTGAGGGTGTTGGTTAATGCGTTTGAACGACAGTTGTCGCCGCTTTTTTATTAGGGTTCAAACAGAGGGCAAGCATCCTACCCTTGCACGAATAATGCCCGGCAACTGAATTCGGGGATCCAGTTGCAATAACCGAAATCGCTGCGTTTGAACGAGGCGCGACATGGTCGCCCTGCGGGGCAGGGCGGGGGTTACTGATCCGGGGCCAGGTTAGCGTAGAAAATGCAGCCGATCAGCCGCGCAAACAGGCTCAGGGTTTCAGGCAGGTTGGGGTCATCGAACAGCATTGCCCGTGAGTCCAGCGCACACAGCGCGCCGAACAGGCGCCCATCGGGCAGAAAGATCGGTGCACCGGCATAGCTTTCGATGGCGTATTGCTTGACCACCGGGCGCGAGGCAAAGCGGCCGTTATGGCTGATCTGCGGGATGAACAGGGCTTGAGGGTCGATGCAGAACTCACTGCACAGGGTGGTTTCCAGATCGAGTACGTCGTCGACATTGATGCCCATTTGCAGAGGGTCGTAGGCCGAACACACCACCCATTCCAGATCGGTGAATTTGGCAATGCCGGCAAATCTCATCCCGGTCAGGCGCGTGACCAGCTTGAGGATATTGGTAGTCGCTTCGATTTCTGCGATAGCGGCGCGTTCGTCTGCGCTGAGTAACGATTGTGCGGTGACGCTTGAAACCATGCTGGGCACTCCAGTGGCGTGGTCGCTTGGCGCGACCACGCACAGTCAGGTCTTAGTTAATCCGTGGATGCTGCTGCACCAGGTTTTCACGCTTGGCTTGCAGCGCGGCAATCTCGGCGTCGATGTCTTCGATCTTCTGCTCGATGTTGTCGTGATGCTCCTGCAGCAGTTCTTTGGCTTCTTCCATGTCGGAAGCCGCCGGGGCCGCGCCGCGCAGTGGCTTGTTGGCGGTTTCTTTCATGGTCAGGCCGGTGACCAGGCCAACCACGGCAAACACCATCAGGTAGTAGGCGGGCATGTACAGGTCGTTGGTGCTCTCCACCAGCCAGGCGACGACGGTTGGCGTGACGCCGGCGATCAGCACCGAGACGTTGAACGCACTGGCCAGGGCGCTGTAGCGCAAGTGCGTTGGAAACATTGCTGGCAAGGTCGAGGCCATCACGCCGATAAAGAAGTTCAGCACGATCGCCAGGATCAGCAGGCCGCTGAAGATCAAGCCGGTCTTGCCGCTGGTGATCAGCATGAACGCCGGGATCGACAGAAACAGCAGGCCGATGCTGCCGGCGATGATGAACGGCTTGCGGCCGATCTTGTCGCTGACAAAGCCAATGAATGGCTGCACGAACAACATGCCGACCATGATCGCGATGATGATCAACACGCCGCTGTTTTCGGCGTAGTGCAGGTTATGCGAAAGGTAGCTGGGCATGTACGTGAGCAACATGTAGTAGGTCACGTTGGTGGCCGCGACAATACCGATGCAGGTCAACAGGCTGCGCCAGTGTTTGGTGGCGATTTCCTTGAACGAGACTTTAGGGCCATGGCTCAGGCCTTCGCGGTCGCCCTGTTCAAGCTTGTCGACGTGCTGCTGGAACGCTGGGGTCTCTTCCAGTGCGTGGCGCAGGTACAGGCCGATGATGCCCAGGGGCAGGGCAAGGAAGAACGGCAGGCGCCAGCCCCAGGATTCGAATTCCGCTTCGCCGAGCACGGTGGAGATCAGTACCACCACACCCGCGCCGAGGACGAAACCGGCAATGGAGCCAAAGTCCAGCCAACTGCCGAGGAAGCCGCGCTTGCGGTCCGGGGCGTATTCGGCCACGAAGATTGACGCACCGGTGTATTCGCCGCCTACCGAGAAGCCCTGGGCCATTTTGCACAGCAGCAGCAGGATTGGCGCCCAGATGCCAATGGAGGCATAGCCGGGGATCAAGCCGATGGCGAAGGTGCTCAGGGACATGATCACGATGGTGGCAGCGAGGACTTTTTGCCGTCCGTACTTATCTCCCAAGGCACCGAAGAACAGACCGCCCAGTGGGCGAATCAGGAAGGGCACCGAGAAGGTACCCAATGCGGCGATCATTTGTACGCTGGGGGACGCATCGGGGAAGAACACCTTGCCCAGCACATAGGCGACAAAGCCATACACGCCGAAGTCGAACCATTCCATGGCATTGCCAAGGGCGGCGGCGGTGATCGCCTTGCGCATCTTGTTGTCGTCGACAATGGTGATGTCTTTCAAGCCGATGGGTTTGACGCGTTTTTTCCGTAGTTTCATGCGGGCCACTCTAAAGCTGAACGGGGAGGTGCCATCGCTACGATGGCACCGCTCTGTCAGTTCAGATACAAGTGGACACGAAAAAATTCACCGCATCGGGTGTTTTTTCTCGCATTAGCGAAAATGTCGTGTGAGTGCCCTCGCGGCGGCGTGCAAATCCACGCCTCAACCAAATTTAAATGTGGGAGGGGGCTTGCCCCGATAGCAGTGCTGCCAGACGCTTATTATTAACTGACTCACCGCCATCGGGGGCAGGCCCTCTCCCACATTGGGTCGTCGCTGCTTTAAGCATTTCATTCGCTTAACTGACTGCGGCGACGATAGCGATATTGGCTAAACTCCGCTCGCAGGCTCATGCCGCAAATGGAGACGTCATTTGTATGCCAAACCGCTATTCACGCCTCATCTACCGCCAACCACGAATGGCCGATGTCCAGCGGTTGTTTGCGATCTTCGGTGATCCGCAGACCAATCTGTTCAACCCGGCCGGGCCCATGCCCGATCTTGCGACGGCTCAACGCTTGTTGGCTCACTGGATGGCGCAATGGGCCACTCACGGCTACGGCTGGTGGGCGATTGCCCGTAAAGAAGCGCCCGAACACATCATCGGGTTTGGCGGCATTGCACCGCTTAACTATCTGACCCAACGACGCATCAACCTCGGTTATCGCTTTGCCGTCGAAGCCTGGGGGCAGGGCTACGCCACCGAGGTGGGCCGTGACGCGTTGGAGCTGGCTTTTGTAACCTTGGGTTTGCCCGAGGTTTTCGGTCTGGTACGACCCGATCATGCTGCGTCGATCCGCGTACTGGAGAAGATTGGCATGCAGCCCTTCGGCCTGCTGGACGACGTACCTGGCCAAGCTCCCAGCTTGGTGTTGCGGGTTTGTCATCCTACAACTGCTGGCACCTGACGTTTTTCGTACTTATGTAATTCCTCGATAAACGGTGCTTGTTCAGATTGACACTGCGCAGGCGTCCCGATATAAAAGTCACAGTTGTACGACGACATATGACGTTACATGTGTCCTACCTAACAAAAATAAAAAAGTGATGCCATGAATCTGAACGAGCCCATCAGTGCCTATCGTGTCGGCCAGGCGGTCGGCAGCTATCGCTGGACGATCTGCGCGATGCTGTTTTTCGCGACCACGGTCAACTACCTCGACCGTCAGGTGCTGAGCCTTTTGGCGCCGCAACTCTCGACACAATTTGGCTGGAGCAACACCGATTACGCCAACATCGCCGCGGTGTTCCAGTTCGTCTACGCGATTTCCATGCTGTTTGCCGGGCGGTTTGTCGACAAGATCGGCACCAAGGCCGCGTATGTGGTGGCGATCGGCATCTGGTCCACTGGGGCGATCATGCATGCGTTTTCGGTGCCGATGGGCGAGGGCATTGCGGCGGTCAGCAGCGCTGTCGGCCTGGTGGTGATTCCGGTGTCGATTGCCGGGTTCATGCTGTCGCGTGCCGTGTTGGCGATCGGCGAAGCGGGTAATTTCCCTATCGCGATCAAGGCCACCGCTGAATATTTTCCCAAGAAAGAACGCTCACTGGCTACCGGCATCTTCAACTCCGGTGCCAACGTCGGCGCGATCCTGGCGCCGATCTGCGTGCCGTTGATCGCAGGGTGGTGGGGTTGGGAAGCGGCATTTATAGTCATTGGCATGTTGGGCTTTGTGTGGGTGGCAGTCTGGGCCGCCGTGTACGAAAAACCGGAACAGCAAAAACGACTGTCCGCTGAAGAACTGGCCTATATCCGCAGCGATCAGACCGTACAGCCTTTCACTCCTGAGCCTACGGGCGCCAACGCAAAGAAAGTCTCCTGGTTCAAACTGCTGACTTACCGCCAGACGTGGGCGTTCGCCTTTGGCAAGTTCATGACTGACGGTGTGTGGTGGTTTTTCCTGTTCTGGTTGCCCACCTACCTGTCGGCGCAGTACGGCATGAAAGGCGCGGATATCGTCATGCCGCTGGCGGTGCTGTACAGCATGACCATGGTCGGCAGCATCGGTGGCGGCTGGTTCCCGAGCTACTTCATGGCGCGCGGCGATGCACCCTATGACGGGCGTATGAAAGCCATGCTGGTGATTGCGCTGTTCCCGCTGGTGGTGTTGCTGGCACAGCCTCTGGGTTACCTGAGCTTCTGGGTACCGGTGCTGCTGATTGGCGTGGGCGCCTCGGCGCACCAGGCGTGGTCGTGCAATATCTTCACCACCGTGTCCGATATGTTCCCGCAGAAAACCGTGGCCTCGGTGGTCGGCATTGGTGGCATGGCCGGGGGCCTGGGCGGTGTGGTCATGACCAAGATCGGCGGTTGGGTGTTCGACTACTACAAGTCTGTCAACGACATCCACACCGGCTACATGATCATGTTTGCCATCTGCGCCCTGGCTTACCTGGTGGCCTGGAGCGTGATGAAGGCATTGGTGCCCCGTCACAAGGAAATTACTGATCTTTAGGGGCCGCTTCAGGCAACCGTAGAAACGCCATCAGCGCGGCAACGATGGCTTCTGGTGCATCTTCTTGCACCAGATGCCCGGCATGGGGGATACGCAGGTAGCGTGCCCCGGCCAATCTGCCAGCGAGTGCATCGCCTTGCGCCAGCGGGATCCACCGATCTTCCTCACCCCACAGCAACAGCACCGGGCAACGGACGCTGGCGAGTTGATCTTCTATCGCATCGGTATAACGCTGATCCATTTGCACGATCTGTCGGTAAAAAGCGGCCTGGCCAATCTCGCCCATCCAGGGCGTGACATAAGCTTGCAATACCTCGGCAGGCAGCGGCTTGAAAGCGGCGCCCTGAAGATAGGCGCGCACGATCGCCTCGTGGATGTATGCCGGCGCATCGCTGAAGGCCCGTTCATGTTGACGCACATGCTGAATCAGCGGCGAACCCCAGGGCGCCAGGGCAACGGGATCGATCAAGGTGAGGCTGGCGTAGTCGCAGCCATCCAGCAGATGCGTGCGCAGTGCCGTGGCACCGCCGAAATCATGGGCGAGTAGATGAGGACGTTCCAGGCCCCAATGTTCAAGCAGTGCGGCCAGCAAGGTGTTTTGCACGCCGAGGGAGATGTCCTGCCCCGGCGCCTTTTGCGACTGGCCGTAGCCGAGCAGGTCGTAATAGAACACTCGACAGTGCTGGGCGAACAATGGCGCGATGCGTCGCCACACATGAGCAGAGAAAGGCGTGCCATGCACCATCACCAAGGCCGGGCCCTGAGTACCGAGTTGGCCCCAGCGCACCGCCTGCCCGTGAAAGTCGAAAGTTTCGCGCAGTGCCAAGGCATCACTCGCGTGGGTCATGATTGAATCTTCCCTAAAGCATCGTGGGTTGTGACGGTCTTTACGTCCGCCAAGATGATACGAACTGCCATTACTACGCCGATCAATACCGCGGCCAGGCCCGCTGTTTCCATGGGCGTTGGCCAGCGCTGGTGAAACCACAAGCCCAGCAGGCTGGCGAACAGTGATTCCAGGGCAATCAACTGGCCGCTCAATACCATGGGCAGGCGCCGCGTCGCGGCGTTCCAGGCCCAGGCGCCGACGACGGTGGACATCATGGCGATCACCAGGCTCCAGGCATACAGCGGCCATGCCTGGCTCCAGCCAGCGCCAAGGGTGGGCAACCGCAACACGCCCAACACGTATAGCCACGGGAGGATGATCAGCGCAGCGGCACCGGCCCCCACTAGCATCAGGGCGGTCCACACACCTGTCACCTTGGCCGGCAGGTGCGCCAGTTGCTGTTGGTTGATCACGCTGAACGCCATCCATAAGGCGACGGCGCCCAAAGAAAAAAACAGACCGGCCAACCAGGAGCCGCTGCCCGAAGAGGGCTGGTGCAGACTGCTGATATTGACCAGTAACAGCCCCACCGAGAGACAGAGCAACGGCATCACCAGTTGACGCCACTGCAGGGTTTTATCGCTGGCGTTGCCTATCAGCGCCAGCAGCACCGGGACCATCCCGACAAACGCTGGCGTCAGCACCGGGCCACCGACGATCACGCCGCCTGCAATGCAAACGCCGTAGCCCAGGCAACCCAGTGCGCCCAGCAGTGCCGCGAGCAGGCACTGGCCATGGCTGAGCATCCGCAGTTGCGCTCGACACACAATCATCCAGACGATGCCCAGCCCGCCGGCTATCAGAAAGCGCACAGCCATCAGATCGTAGAGGCTGTAGGCCCCGGTGACGTAGGGCGCAATGAAGTTCAGTGCCCAGCCAAGGGTGGCGACCACCGCGCATATCACGCCGGTAAAGACTGAAGCTTGGGAAGTGCTCATCAGGCTGATCCATGAAGTAATGGATCCATGGTGCCCAGCCGCACGGCTGTGCTACAAACGAGTTCTCGGCCCTTGATGCATTACCTCAGATTATGAATCTACTTGGCAAAACCTTACCGCCCCTCGCCAGCCTGTTGCCGTTTGAAGCCGCTGCGCGCCTGGAAAGTTTTTCCAAGGCGGCCGATGAGCTGCACATCACCCAGGCGGCTGTCAGCCGGCAGATTCGCGGGCTGGAAGATAACCTGGGGGTGAAACTCTTTAGTCGGCGCAACCGTGCGGTGTTCCTGACGCAAGAGGGGCGTGAATTGGGGCGGGTGGTCAGTGCCGCGTTGCAAAGCATCAGTGATGGCGCGACTCAGCTGCGCACGGCGCCGCAACGCAATCGGGTGGTGCTGTTGTGCCAGTTGTGCGAGGCGTTTTATTGGTTGATGCCGCGCCTGTCGACCTTCCACCAGCAATACCCGCAGGTCGAGATCCAGGTGGTGACCTGCACGCGGCCCATCACGCAATTCGAGGGCCACTTCGATGTAGCCCTGCAAAGTACCCGGCGCGCCAGTGGTGCCCATACGCTGATGTTTACCGCTTCTGATGAAGTGTTTCCGGTGTGCAGTCCCGCCTACCTGTGCCCGCAGCAGCCGTTACCGCTCGGTGAGTTACAGCCGTGCACCTTTTTGCACCATAGCTCTGAGCCTCCACACTTGATGGAGTGGGATGAGTGGCTGCAGGTGTTCGGGCGGGTGTTGGCCAAAGATGCGCGCAGTGCCACCTTCGACAGCTACCCGCTGATGTTGCAGGCGGCGGTGGAAGGGCACGGTGTTGCGATGGGCTGGCGTCGCACCGCCAGCAGGCTGATTGACAGTGGGGCACTGGTGCGCCCCTGTGCTGAAAGCGTGTTTCTGCCGGAGGCTATTTCGGTGTACAGGCAGCATGGGGCAAGCAGTCGGGGGGAGGTGGCTGCGTTGCTGGCCTGGCTTGAAGCGCAATTGCACAAGGACGACTGACAGGGGCGTCGCCGCCCCTGTCACACCCGGTTATTTATTACGGGTGACGCGCCAAAGGGTATTGGCCAGGTCGTCGGCAATGATCAACGCACCTTTGGGGTCCACCGTCACGCCCACCGGGCGCCCACGGGTCTTGCCGTCGTCACCACGAAAGCCGGTGGCGAAGTCGATAGGCTCGCCCGCCGGCTTGCCATTGCTGAACGGCACAAAGATCACCTTGTAGCCCACCGGCGCGTCGCGGTTCCAACTGCCGTGCTCGCCGACGAACACACCCTCGGCGAATTTTTCACCCATGGCCGGGATGGAAAAGTCCACCCCCAGCGCGGCCACATGGGAACCCAGGCTGTAATCGGGCTTGATCGCCGAGGCTACTTTGGCTGGGTTCTGCGGTTGTGCGCGTGGGTCGACGTTCTGGCCCCAGTAGCTGTAGGGCCAACCGTAGAAGGCACCTTCGCGCACTGACGTCAGGTAGTCCGGCACCAGGTCGGGGCCGAGTTCATCGCGTTCGTTGACCACCGTCCACAGTTGCCCGGAGCCCGGTTGGATGGTCAGTGCCGTGGGGTTGCGTAGCCCGGTAGCGTAGGGTTTGTGCGCGCCAGTGGCCGCGTCGATCTGCCAGACCATGGCGCGGTCAATCTCCACTTCCATGCCGCGTTCGGTGATGTTGCTGTTGGAGCCGATGCCGACATACAGCTGGCGCCCGTCATCACTGACCGCCAAGGACTTGGTCCAGTGGTGATTGATCTGCGCCGGCAGGTCGGTGACTTTGACCGGCGGCGCACTGGCCTTGGTCTGGCCGTCGGCGTAATCGAAACGCACCAGCGCGTCCTGGTTGGCCACATAGAGTTTGCCGTCGGCGTATGCCAGGCCATAGGGGGCGTTGAGGTTGTCGGCGAACACAGTCTTGAGTTCATAGGTGCCGTCGCCGTCGGCATCGCGCAGCAGGGTAATGCGGTTGCCGCCTTTGACCTTGGTGTTGCCCTGCGCCTTGATCACGCTGGCAATCACGTCCTTGGGCTTGAGCTTGGCCGCACTGCCGCCACGGCCTTCGGCTACGAGGATGTCGCCGTTGGGCAACACCAGAGTTTGGCGGGGGATTGCCAGGTCGGTGGCGATGGCGGTCACGCTGTAGCCTTCGGGCACCTTGGGCTTTTGTTCGCCCCAAGGCGTGGGCTCGGCGATCTTCATGCTCGGCAGCAGGCTGCTTTGTTGTTCGGGCAGCTTGGGATCGGGGCCGCGGGCTTGGGTCTTGTCACCTTCGCCGCCACAGGCACTCAGCAACAGGGCAGCACTGAGCACGGTCAATGTGTTGAGTGGTTTCATCGGGCAGCTCCTGAGCGCAGGTTGGTCAAGCCGATCCAGGTGGCGATGATCGCCAGGGCGGTGACAATCGCCGACAGCACCAGGCCGGTGGGCATCATGGCGTACGCGTCCTTGGCGTGTTGGAAGGCATTGATCAGCCCGAGTACCCAAGTAGCCAGCAACAGCAGGAAATACGCCACGGGGCGCCCGCCCTTGTGTTCGGCACGCACCAGGTTGACCAGCGCAAACAACAGGGCAAAACCACAGAACACCAGCGCCCCGGCGATCAGCCAGGAGGCGAAGTTGGCCCATTGGATCTGGTAACTCTGGCCGTAGGCGATATCACTGAGCAAGGCGCCGAGAAACAACGGCACGGTGCCGGCCAGTAAGGTCCCATGCAGCGGGCCAGGTCTGACGACGGGGTAGGTGGGTAGGGTAGTCATGTCGGTGGCGGCTCCTTATCGTTCTGCACCCTGGACTCAGGGCGCGCTGACTTCGCATAGGAAAGGAGCCTGTCATTTGTCAGAAAGTTCATTGAGAGGTGGAGATGTTTCCTGGCAGATGTACCTGGATGTGTTTACGACGCCAGCTCCATGACTCATCCTGCTTGGCCCCAACAAGGAAACGTTTTATGCCAACCCTGCATCTGTTGTGCGGCAAGATCGCCTCCGGCAAGTCCACGCTCGCCAAAACCCTGGCTGCCGAGCACGCGGCCATTGTGCTCAGCGAAGACCACTGCTGCCGCGCCCGCCTGCATGAGCGTAACGTCCGGGGTGAGCATGACTTTGCGGCGACCGACGCCGAGTTCGACCTGATCACTCGCCACTTCTGCGTGCCGAGTGAAGAAGAAGGGCTGGTGATCAAGGTGCATCGGCCATGAGCACCCAACAACCTGCGGGTATCGATGCCGACGGCTTTATCCTCACCGTCGCCGATGCGCCTATACAACCCGAATTCAAGCCCGTGCTGGTGGATATCTGCGCCACCCTGTCCCAGCCCGCGTTGGGGCTGCACGGGATTTACCTGTATGGCAGCGTCGCACGGGGCCAGGCCGAGGTCGGGATTTGCGACTTGGATCTCACGCTGATACTGATCGAACCACCGGATGCGCCCGTGCTTGAGCAATTGGAGGCGGCTCGAATCGCCTTGGAGCAACGGCATCGGCAAGTCACCAAGATCGATTTCGACATCGGTCATCGTGCTCAAGTCTTGGCACATGAAAACCGAAACAGTTGGGGCTTCTGGCTCAAACATCATTGCCGTTGTGTCTGGGGCGAAGACCTGTCACAGCACTTCGAAGCGTTTCGCCCGTCCCGGGCTATCGCCTTGGCGGTCAATGGTGATTTCGAGCAGGCGCTCACCGGCTACCTGGTGCGCATCGAACAGGCCAGCACTGAACACATACGCCATCGCTTGCAGCGGGAAGCTTCGCGGGCCTTGATCCGCGCCACCCATACCCTGCGCCCGAAAGAAGCACGGATGTGGCCGCATACGCTGGAAGAATACGTCGCGCTATTCGTAGAGCATTACCCCTCGATGCGCGTACACATTGCCTATTTCCTGTTTGAAGCACGCAACCCAAGCGCCGAGTGCGAGACGTTCAGCACGCGATTGCGCGCATTTTTAAGTTGGATGGTTTCAGCGGCTGGAGACAGGAATCAATCGAATGCGTGAGCGCCCGCAATCGTCTAACTCTTTTCAGGATTGAAAAAGCGCTCGGGTCGGCAAGGCGCCAGGGCAGGGGACGTTATGCTCTCCATGATCTCTTCACTGACCAACTGCCCCACGATGGCCGCAAGTGTCACGCCTGGATGCATCACGCAGACATACACACCGTTGGCACTCGGCAACTCGCCAATGATCGGCAGGCCATCGACGGGGATGGGCCTGAGCCCGACGCACGCCAGTTGTGGCTGGATGGAAGTGACGCCCTCAAGCTCACCGGCAATGGCCAGGGCGGTGCGGCGGGCGATGGCGGCGGGCTGATGTTCCGGGGCGTTGCCAAGGTAGTCTTCGGCTGCCAGCCAAATACCCTCTGCACTTTCGCGTACTTCCATTTCAGGGTTGGAAATGAGCGTGTGCACAATCCCGGGCGGGGCGCTGTAGCGGATGAAAATCGCTGGCGAGGCGTCTATCGGCAAGGGCAAACCCAGCAGGCTTGTCAGTGCTGCCGTGCCCGTTCCGGCTGCGAGCACCACCCTGTCGGCATGGATGACGCCCCGGCGGGTTTCAACGCCGGTGACCTGCGAACCCTGCCTGCTGAAGCCCAGCACTGGGTTGTGTGTCAGCAGCCTGGCACCGAGGGCCTGGGCGGCGGCTATTAACGCATGGGTGGTTTGTACAGCGTCCAGTGCGCCTTCTTCGGCTTTGAATTGAGCGAATTCAGGCGGGTTTTTCAACTGCGGCTCAAGTGCCTGGATACGCTCACGAGTGATCCGTGAGTTCGCCCTGGGTTGAATGTTTGGGCCGTAACACAGGGCGCCCGTCCAGCGTATCTTCACGTCGGGCAACTCATGTTCCAGGCGGTGATACGCGTCAATCGCAGCACTGCGCAATGAGGCGATGGGGTCGGGTGCGTCGCAGGTAGTGTTTATCCAGGCAAACGAAGTAGCCGTGACCCCGCAAGCAACGTCACCGGCATCGACCACCGTCACCTTCGCACCCTTGCCGGCCAGGTGATAGGCCAGTGAAGCCCCGACGATACCGGCGCCAATGACCACAATGCGCTTGCCCTGATTCATGTCCGCCCTCTCTGTTAACAATGGGTGAGGATTTCACCGCTTTGGAGCACCCTGGCATAGTCCATCGCGAGGTTACTGAGCGATAACGCGTGCACGTCTTCGGCGAGCCACAGGCGTCCCGACAAGTCGGTTTGATCGAAAGTAAAACAGGCATCCGCCGCCACGATTACGTCGAACCCCAAGTTGCCCCCAGAGCGTGCGGTGGCCTCCACTGAGTTATTAGTGATGACGCCTACGATCACCAGTTGTTTGATCGAGCGCATGTGCAGCCAGCGTTCCAGGCCCGTGGCGATGAAGGCATCCGGTACATTTTTTTCCACCACATGCTCGTGACCCAGGGGTTGCAGCGTGTCCTGGAATTCACAGCCTGGTTGGCCTGGCCAGAACACCGAGCCGGGAGAGCGGGAGATATGCCGCACATGGACGATCGGGCGTTGCGCCTGTCGCCAGGCATTGAGCAACTGTTGTATGCGCAGTTCGGCGTCTGGGTTGTTGCGGCGGCCCAGGGCGGGATCGGCCATGCCTCTCTGCATATCAATGATCACCAGTGCAGCGTTCGTCGATATCGGTTCCATGGCCTGTCCTTGTAGGGATGAGTATCGCGATTCAAGTGTGGGAGCAACTGTCTTGAAGGCTTTTAATTTAAAGGCTAATTGAAAGCCA
>NZ_SPKQ01000027.1:0-43655 GCF_023127895.1 Pseudomonas sp. NCIMB 10586 | reverse complement strand
GCTTGCCACTCACCGCTCTCACCTCAGTCTAATCCCGGATCAAGACACAAGCCGGGCTTGCCCGCGATGACGGCAGTACTGACGACCCTTACTTCTCAGTCAGCCCAAACTGCGTCAGGCAAAACGTGGGAATCCCCATGTCTTCCAACCGCTGCGAACCACCCAATTCCGGTAAATCAATAATCGCCGCCGCTTCAAAGATCTGCGCGCCCATGCGCCGTACCAGGTTGGCCGCAGCAATCAGGGTGCCACCCGTGGCGATCAGGTCATCGAATATCAGCACCGAATCACCTTCGCACAGGCTGTCGGCGTGTACTTCCAGGAAGGCTTCGCCGTACTCGGTCTGGTAACCCTCGGCCAGCACATCCGCCGGCAGCTTGCCTTGCTTGCGAAACAGGATCAGCGGCTTGTTGAGCTGGTAGGCGATGATCGAACCGATCAGGAAACCGCGGGCATCCATCGCACCGATATGCGTGAAATCGGCTTCGACATAGCGCTGGGCAAAGCTGTCGGCTACCAGGCGCAGGGCGCGGGGTGATTGGAACAGCGGGGTGATGTCACGAAAGATAACCCCAGGCTTGGGGAAGTCGATGACAGGGCGAATCAGGGATTTGATGTCGAACGAATCGAAGGTCATCGTCGCAGAGTCCTGGGCGGAAAACGGACTCGAAGTATACCTGCGGCCTTGCCGATTGGCGCGGCCGCAGTGTCTGGATCAGACCTCCAGTGAGCCCCCGGCCAATGCGCAAAGCTGGATCGGGTCGAGGATATGCACTTCCTTGCCCTCGGCAGCAATCAACTGGTTCTGCTGGAAGCGGGTAAACACGCGGGACACGGTCTCAACTGCCAGGCCCAGGTAATTGCCGATTTCATTACGCGACATGCTCAGGCGGAACTGGTTGGCCGAGAAACCACGGGCACGGAAGCGCGCCGACAGGTTGACCAGGAATGTCGCGATGCGCTCGTCGGCGGTTTTCTTCGACAGCAGCAGCATCATTTGCTGGTCGTCACGAATCTCGCGGCTCATCACGCGCATCAATTGGCGGCGCAGTTGTGGCAATTGCAGGGCCAATTCGTCCAGGCGCTCGAAAGGAATTTCGCACACCGACGTCGTCTCCAGGGCCTGGGCCGACACCGGGTGAATCTCGGTGTCCATTCCCGACAGCCCGACCAACTCGCTGGGCAGGTGGAAGCCGGTGATTTGTTCTTCGCCGCCGTCGCTGAGGCTGAACGTCTTCAATGCGCCCGAACGTACTGCATAGACGGAATCAAACTTGTCGCCCTGGCGAAACAAAAATTCGCCTTTTTTCAATGGGCGGCCGCGTTTGACGATGTCGTCCAGCGCATCCATGTCTTCCAGATTCAACGAAAGTGGCAGGCAGAGGGGAGCCAGGCTGCAATCCTTGCAATGGGCCTGGCTGTGAGCGCGCAGTTTAACTGGCTCGGACATTTCTTAAATCCTTGTGGGAAAACACACATAAGACGTAAGGGTAACGCACTGGGGGGTATGGAGGCCAGCGTGTACAAAAAACCTGTCGGTATATAAAGATCTGGCTAAAACCGCCGATAGTACTGCTATCGACTACAAATACGGCGACTCAAAACATGTTAGCCCTCAGTACTCAACTCGCTTCGCGTACTCAGATCCAGGCACAGCCCGAAACCAAGAAAGCTGCCGATTCCGATGTTGCCGCGATTCCGACAGCGGATGAAGCCAAGCCTGCCGTTTCGGTGACCATTTCCGGCGCCGCGATGAAAGCTGCCGCGGCGGAAAAAACCTCAAACAGTGACATCGACGAAAGCGGCCTGGCGGACAACGTCAAGAATCTGCTCAAGATGATTCGTGAGATCAAAAAGCAGATTGCCGAGAAACAGGCTGAGATGGCAGCGGTAATGGCCGACAGAAGTCTCAGCCCTGAACAGGCCCGTGCCCGGCTCTCCGGGCTGCAGTCAGCGTTGAGCGCGCTGCAAGCCAGCTTGACCAGCGCCCAGGCATCCCTGACCAAGGCGATGAAAGACATGAGCGCGGGTGATGCGGTCAAGGCCGCGAGCCTGGCCATGAAGTAAGAACGTCTAGATGACCCGCGAAAATCGTTGCCTGTTCTGGTGCTCCAGATAGGCATCGAACACCATGCACACTGAACGCACCAGCAAGCGCCCGGCCGGCAGCACACGAATGCCCCGGGCGTCCAACTCGATCAGGCCATCGGTGGCCATCGTCTCCAATTGCGGCCATAGCTCGGCGAAGTAGCCGCGAAAGTCGATGTTGTACGCCTGTTCGATCGCCTCGAACCCCAGGCTGAAATTGCAGATCAACTGCTGGATCACTTCCCGTCGCAGACGATCGTCAGTGGTGCAGACCAAACCACGGCTGGTTGCCAGTTGTGCGCCCGCCAAGGCGTTCTGGTAGTGGGTGAGGTCGCTGCTGTTCTGGCAATACAAGTCGCCAATCTGGCTGATCGCCGAAACGCCCAACCCAATCAGATCGCAATGCCCGTGGGTGGTATAGCCCTGGAAGTTGCGCTGCAGCTTGCCTTCCTCCTGGGCGATGGCCAGTTCGTCGTCCGGCAGGGCGAAGTGATCCATGCCGATATAGCGGTAACCGGCCTGGGTCAGTTGTTCAATGGTGGTTTGCAGCATCAGCAGTTTTTCGGCCGGCGAGGGCAGCTCGTCGGTGTTGATCCGCCGTTGGGGCATGAAACGTTCCGGCAGATGGGCGTAGTTGAATACGGACAAGCGGTCCGGCTGCAAGCGGATGACTTCTTCCACAGTGCGCGCAAAGTTCAGCGGTGATTGCTTGGGCAAGCCGTAGATCAAATCGATATTGATCGAGCGAAATTGCAGGGTACGTGCCGCATCGATCACTGCGCGGGTCTCTTCCAGGCTTTGCAGGCGATTGACCGCTCGTTGCACCTCGGGGTCAAGGTCTTGCAGGCCGATGCTTACGCGGTTGAAACCCAGCTCGCGCAGCAGGCCCATGGTGGCCCAGTCGGCTTCGCGAGGGTCGATTTCGATGCCATAGTCGCCCGAATCATCATCGAGCAAATTGAAATGCTGGCGCAGGCAATTCATCACCTGGCGCAGTTCGTCGTGGCTGAGAAAAGTCGGTGTGCCGCCGCCAAAGTGCAATTGCTCCACTGGCTGCTTCGGATCGAGGTGGCAGGCCACCAGCTGGATTTCCTGCTGCAGGCGCTGCAAGTAGGCCTGGGCGCGACCACGGTCCTTGGTGACCACCTTGTTGCAGGCGCAGTAGTAGCAAATGTTTGCGCAGAACGGTACGTGCACATACACCGATAACGGCCGTACCGCCTTGCGGCTTTCGCGCAGGGCATGGAGCAGGTCGAAGGTGCCGACCTGGCTGTCGAATTGGACGGCGGTAGGGTAGGACGTGTAGCGCGGCCCCGCCAAGTCGTAGCGGTGAATCAGATCTGTGTCCCAACGAATGGCGTCGAGCATGCGGGCGGTCCCCCGGTTTGGCTGGTGGGCCGAGTCTAGGGGCAGGGTGACAGAGGCATGTTGATTTGTATCAACGGTGAGCGGCGCTATGCCACATGGCCTTTTAATGACCCATTAGCCAGTGTTGATGTGGGCCTGGCAAGGTCCATATTCCGAAGATCATCACCAGCACGCCCCCGGCGACGCGCACGCTGCGCTTGCGCAATAGTGCGGTCACGCGTTCGGCTGCCAGCCCGGTCGCCAACAGCACCGGCCAGGTGCCCAACCCGAATGCCAGCATCAGCAAGGCACTGTCCAGCGCATTGCCCTGGCTCGCCGCCCAGAGCAGGGTGCTGTAGACCAAGCCGCACGGCAACCAGCCCCAAAGCGCTCCCAGCAGCAACGCGCGGGGTAGGCTGGACACCGGCAGCAGACGGTTGGCAACAGGCTGTATATGCCGCCACAGGCCGCGTCCGAGGCTTTCGATGCGGGTCAGGCCGCTCCACCAGCCGGCCAGGTACAGGCCCATGCAAATCAGCAGTAACCCGGCGAGTACGCGCATGAACATCGCCGCCGGGCTGTTGGCCACCGCCCAGCCGGCCAGGCCGATCAGCAGCCCTGCCGTGGCATAGCTGAGGATGCGCCCCAGGTTGTACGCCAGCAGCAGGCGAAAGCGGCGGCTGCGTTGCTCCTTGGGGATCGCCAGGGTCAGCGCGCCCATCAACCCGCCGCACATGCCGAGGCAATGGCCGCCGCCGAGCAGGCCCAGAATCAATGCCGAAACCAGCAGGGGCGCCAGCTCAAGCATGGGGTGGATCCTTGGGCGGTTGTTCGGAGCTGTTGGCTTCGTCAATGGCGGCCAGGTGGTTAGGGTCCTGATCGTCAAATAGTACGCTGTGGGCCGGGCCATCTAGATCTTCGTACTGTCCGCTGTCCACGGCCCAGAAGAAGATATAGATGGCCACACCCACTAACAGCAGCGCCGCTGGAATCATTACGTATAAGGCTGGCATCTGCACTCCATGCCCACGCGGCTCAGGCCGGCAGCGGGCGGGTTACTGGGGCGGTACCTTTAGCGTGTGCGCTCGGCAGGCGAGTCAGGCGCAATGCGTTAAGTACCACGGTCAACGAACTGAGGGACATACCGATGGCTGCCCAGATTGGTGTGATCCAGCCCAGGGCCGCAAACGGCAGCATAAGGCCATTGTACAGCCCGGCCCACAGCAGGTTTTCAATGATCACTCGACGGGTGCGCCGCGCCAGGCTGAAGGCCTGCACCAAGGCATCCAGGCGGTTGGACAACAGCACCGCGTCGGCGCTGGTTTTCGCCAGGTCAGTGGCCGAGCCCATGGCCACGCTGATATCGGCGGCGGCCAGCACCGGCACATCATTGACGCCATCGCCCAGCATCAGCACCTTGCGGCCTTGCCTGTGCAGGTTTTGCAGCACCTGCAACTTGTCATCAGGGCGCAGGCCGCCGTGGGCTTCGTCGATGCCCAACTCAAGGGCCACACTGGCGACCATCGGTGAGCTGTCGCCCGAGAGCAGCAGCGTACGCCAGCCGCGTGCCTTGCACGCTGCGAGCAGGGCAGGGGCGTCGCTGCGCAGGCGGTCGTCGAGTACGAACCAGGCGAGGGCGCCGCTGTTGTCACCCAACAGCAGCCATTGCCCGGCTTCGTCCGGTGAGGCGGGAATCGCGCAGCCACTGAGTTCGCAGACAAAACCCGGTTGGCCAATACGCAACAGGCGGTCCCCCACCCGACCCTCCAGGCCCAGGCCAGGGGTGCTCAACACTTCATCAGCGGCCAGTGGCGCACGCCCAAAGGCTCGAGCAATCGGGTGTTCCGAGCGGTTCTCCAGGGCGGCGGCGAGGCCCAGGCACTGGTCGCTGTCCAGCGCGCCCAGGGGCTGGATGGCGCGCAACGCCAGGCGTCCTTCGGTGAGGGTGCCGGTCTTGTCGAAAATCACCGTGTCGATCTGGTTCAGGCCTTCAAGCACATGGCCGCGGGTCAGTAGCAACCCCAGGGTGTGCAAGGTGCCGGTGGCAGCGGTCAGGGCGGTTGGGGTGGCCAGGGACAGTGCACACGGGCAAGTCGCCACCAGCATCGCCAACACAATCCAGAATGCGCGTGACGGGTCCAGTTCCCACCACAGCAGGCCGATCAGCACGGCGGCGATCAGCGAGCACAGCAGGAACCACTGCGCGGCACGGTCGGCGATTTGCGCCAGGCGTGGTTTCTCGGCCTGGGCGCGCTCCAGCAGGCGCACAATGGCGGACAGACGCGTGTCGTGGCCCAGGGCGCGCACCTCGACCGTCAGTGCGCCCTCGACATTCAGCGTGCCAGCCGTAACGCTGTCGCCGACCCGCCGCGGCTGTGGCAGGTACTCGCCGGTCAGCAGGGATTCATCGATGCTGGATTGGCCGTCGAGGATCACGCCATCCGCCGGCAGCACCGCGCCGGGATGCACCAGGACACGATCACCCAATGCCAGTTCACTGAGCAGGATGCGTTCGCTCTGACCATCACCTTGGAGGCGCAAGCAGGAGGCGGGCAACAGGTTGACCAATTGAGCGGTGGCCGCTGCGGTGCGCTCCCGGGCGCGGCGCTCAAGGTAACGCCCGGCCAGCAGGAACAGCGCAAACATGCCCACGGCATCGAAATACAATTCGCCCACGCCAGTGATCGCGGTCCAGATGCCCGCCAGGTACGCACCGCCAATTGCCAGGGATACCGATACGTCCATGGTCAGGTGTCGCGTGCGTATGTCACGCAGCGCCCCTTTGAAGAACGGTGCGCAGCTATAGAACACGATGGGGGTGGTGAGAAACATCGCAACCCAGCGCAGGATCACGTGCAACTCCGGGCTCAGGTCGATATTGAATTCCGGCCAGGTCGCCATGGTTGCCATCATCGCCTGGAACCACAGCAAGCCGGCAACCCCCAGTTGACGCAGGGCCAGGCGATTTTCGCTGGCCAATTGTTCGGCGGCGCGGTCGGCCTGGTAGGGGTGGGCGGCGTAGCCGATATGGCGCAGTTCGCTGAGCAGTTGGCTCAACGGCAGTTGCCCATCGGCCCAGCGCACGTGCAAGCGATGGTTGGACAGGTTCAGCCGCGCCTCGGCCACCGCGGGCAGGCTGCGCAGGTGTTTCTCGATCAACCAGCCGCAGGCGGCGCAGCTGATGCCTTCCATCAACAGGGTGGTTTCGGCCAAGTCGCCTTGATGGCGCACAAAGGGTTTTTGCACATCGGCGCGGTCGTACAGCGCCAGCTCATCCACCAGTTGCACCGGGAGCGCCTCAGGGTTGGCCGAGGCTTCGCTGCGGTGCTGGTAATAGCTTTCCAGCCCACCGGCCACAATCGCTTCGGCCACGGCCTGACAGCCGGGGCAGCAGAGTTCGCGGCGTTCGCCGAGGATCCGGGCGGTGAACCGGCTGCCGGATGGGACGGGCAGGGCGCAGTGGTAGCAGGGGATTGGGCTGGTCATGGGCGCTGCTATTTTTTCAGGTCTTCGGCACCCTGCAATGGTTCGTCACCCAACAGCAAGTCTTTGTCGTGGCTGACCTCTTCTTCCTCGAACATCCTCCAGGTGTTGCTGCCTTCCACGCCAAGCAGTTCCACGAAACGCCGGCCTTCGACCTTGTCGGTGACCTGGCCGATGTAGCGGCCCTGCTCGCTATCACTGCGGGCCAGGACGATCTTGCGATCCTTCTCCGGCTGGGTCGGGGAAATCAGGTTCAGTTCCAGGGTTGCAGGGCCGCTGTTGCCGGTCAGGTGCAACTCGACTTCGCCGGTCAGTTCATCCAGGTGCAACTTGGCACGCAGTTGCAGCGTCTGGGCCAGGCGTTCACGGTCCAGGGAGCGGTTGATGCCTTTGCCGGCCTCGTAGTAATTGTCGTTGACCAGGTTGTCCGGGTTGTTGACCGCGATGGTCACCATGGACAGGGTCAGCGTCACCGAGCAGGCCAGGATCGCGATGATGATCCAGGGCCAGAGGTGCTTGTACCAAGGGCTTGCAGCAGTGGTTGCGGGCATTCTTGTGTTCCCTGTTTAACGAACTTGTGGGCCGATGAATCGGCTCTTGGCTTCAATATGAACGCTGGTGTCATCGGCATCTTTGAGGATGAAAGTCACCTCGTTGGTGCTCGACGGCAGTTGCTCCGGCGCACTCGACAACTCCACCGGCATACTGACTATATCGCCGGCGGCCACCTTGATTTCGCGTCGCCCCTGCAACTTGAGGTCCGGCAGGCCGGCGGCGTCGAGCACGTAGGTGTGGTCGTGCTGGTCCTTGTTCATGATCTTCAGGCTGTAGACGTTTTCGATGCGCCCTTCGGCGTTTTCCCGGTACAGCACGCGGTCCTTGCTGACATCGAAACCCACCAGCGAGCGCATGAAGAATGCGCCGACCAGCAAGCCGATCATGGTCAGCAGCACCAGCGCATAGCCGATCAGCCGTGGGCGTAACTTATGGGTCTTCTGACCGGACAGATTGTGCTCGGTGGTATAGCTGATCAGGCCGCGTGGGTAGTCCATCTTGTCCATGATGTTATCGCAGGCATCGATACAGGCGGCGC
This sequence comes from Pseudomonas sp. NCIMB 10586, assembly GCF_023127895.1. Taxonomy (NCBI): domain Bacteria; kingdom Pseudomonadati; phylum Pseudomonadota; class Gammaproteobacteria; order Pseudomonadales; family Pseudomonadaceae; genus Pseudomonas; species Pseudomonas sp. NCIMB 10586. The sequence continues at coordinate 35,644 of NZ_SPKQ01000027.1, read as the reverse complement.
AGCCGATGCACTCGATTTGCAGGCCGTCGCGGATATCGATGCCGGTCGGGCACACCTGCACGCACATGGTGCAATCGATGCAGTCTCCCAGGCCCTGGGCCTTGTAGTCGACGCCCTTTTTACGCGGGCCGCGCACTTCGCCACGGCGCGGGTCATATGAAACGATCAGGGTGTCTTTGTCGAACATTACGCTCTGGAAGCGCGCGTAAGGGCACATGTAGATACACACCTGCTCGCGCAGCCAGCCGGCGTTGCCGTAGGTGGCGAGGGTGAAGAAGCCGACCCAGAAATACGACCAGCCGTCGGCCTGGCCGGTGAAGAAATCGAACACCAGCTCGCGGATCGGCGAAAAGTAGCCGACGAAGGTCATGCCGGTGGCGAAACCGATCAACAGCCACAGCGTGTGTTTGCTGAACTTGCGCAGGAACTTGTTGGCGCCCATGGGCGCCTTGTCCAGCTTGATGCGCTGGTTGCGGTCGCCTTCGGTGACCTTTTCGCACCACATGAAGATCCACGTCCACACGCTTTGCGGGCAGGTATAGCCGCACCACACCCGTCCGGCGTACACGGTGATAAAGAACAGGCCAAAGGCCGCAACAATGAGAATGCCCGAGAGCAGGATGAAATCCTGGGGCCAAAAGGTGGCGCCAAAAATGAAGAACTTACGCTCCGGCAGGTTCCACCACACCGCCTGGTGGCCGCCCCAGTTCAGCCACACGGTGCCGAAGTAAAGCAGGAACAGGCCGGCGCCACCGAGCATGCGCAAATTGCGGAACAGGCCGGTGAAGGCACGGGTATAGATTTTCTCTCGCGAGGCGTAGAGGTCGACGGTTTTGGCAGGTGGGGTAACGTCATGTACCGGTATCTGGTTGCTCATCATTGCATCCCACGGCGGTGGAGATTTGCCTCGGCCAGTACGTGCCAGCCAGGGTCAAATGGGGGTGTTGCAGTGGCCTAATGATACGCCCCCGATGTTGTGCAAAGGGTGCGACCTTTGGTCGCGTTGGGAGAAATCAAATGATGGTGTACGTGACCTGGATCAATTGACTTGTGAAGTATGGACGGTTTTTGCTCGCAAGACGGTCATTCGTCCCATGGATTGATCAGCGCAACGCCGCTGGACTTGAAGTCGCTGACGTTGCGTGTGACCACGGTAAGCCCATGAACCAGAGCGGTTGCGGCAATCAACGAGTCACTTTCGTTGGCGCGGTCTGGAACATGCAAGTGCGCGCAACGCAACGCGACGGCCGCATCGACGGGCAGGATTCTGGCATCAAAGGCGGGCATTACGTGGCGTTTGAGCCAGGCCCTCAATACCTTCCCCTGAGCCGGGTCTCGCCGTTCGATGCGCAGAACGCCGGTTTCCAGTTCCTTTAGCGTGATCGCCGAAATAAACATACGCGGCGCAATCACGCTTTTCGCCCAGGCAACGACATTTGCATCAGCCTGAGGTTTACGCAGTTCAGAAATTACATTGGTGTCGAGTAGATACATCAAGAAAGGTCCACGGGTCGATGAATGATCACGGCACGTTCGGTTTCGAAGTCGATATCGGCCGCTTCCGGCATCACCAGCAGGTCAACGATGTCGGCATTCAGACCTGTGAGTTTCTGGTAGTCCTCAATGCTTAGCAGTACATGGGCAGGCTTGCCGCGATCGGTGATGAAAACCGGGCCGTTGCGCGTGGCTTTTTTGGCGCCACTTGTGTCTTGGTTGAATTCTCGGCTGGAAATTGTCGTGATGGTCATGGGGTAACCCCCTTCGTTAGGCTTAATGTAGTTACGTTACTACTTAGGCATGGCGCGTGGCAAGTTCGAGGTATGAGCGGTAATGAATGACAGTCTTGAACGGCCAAGGGGAGCCAGAAACAAAAAAGCCCCGCCAGTTTTCGCTGGGCGGGGCTTTTTTATGGGCGAGGATTTACTGCTCTTCTGCCTTCTTGTCCCCATGGGACAAGCTGTAAACATACGCAGCCAGCAAATGCACCTTGTCATTGCCTTGCAGTTGCTCTTGCGCGGGCATCTGGCCCTGGCGGCCATAACGGATAGTCTGTTGCAGTTGCGCAAAGCTTGAACCGTAGATGAATGCGCCTGGATGCGTCAGGTCGGGCGCGCCCATGGCTGGCGTGCCTTTACCGGTCGGGCCGTGGCAGGCCACGCAGTTGGCGGCGAAAAGTTTCTCGCCGTTGGCGACGTCGGCCTTGGCGCCTTCGGGCAGTTTGCGGCCATCGAGTTGGGTCACCACAAAGCCTGCTACGTCAGCTACGCCTTGCTCGCCGATGACTTCGGCCCAGCCTGGCATCACTGCGTGGCGGCCTTTCATGATGGTTTCCTTGATGGTGTTGGGCTCGCCGCCCCAGCGCCAGTCAGCGTCGGTCAGGTTAGGGAAACCGTAGGCGCCCTTGGCGTCGGAGCCGTGGCACACCGAGCAGTTGGAGGCAAACAGGCGGCCGCCCATCTTCAGGGCTTGCGGGTCCTTGGCCACCTCTTCAATGGGCATCGATGCGAATTTGGCGAAGATCGGCCCGAACTTGGCTTCCGATCTGGCCATTTCCTTTTCCCATTCGTGCACGCCGGTCCAGCCGGTCTGGCCGTTGGCAAAGGCGGTTTGCTTGTCGTTGTCCAGGTAGTTATAGCCCGGCAGCAAGCCTTTCCAGTTACCCAGGCCGGGGTAGAGCACCAGGTAGCCGAGGGCGAAGACGATGGTGCCGACAAACAGCATGAACCACCATTTGGGCAGTGGGTTGTCGTACTCCTCGATGCCATCGAACGAGTGGCCGACGGTCTCGTCCGTCTGCTCGGTGCGCTGGCCCTTGCGGGTCGACAGCAGCAGCCAGGTCAGGGCGAAGATGGTACCCAGACTGAGGACTGTGACGTACAGACTCCAGAACGTAGTCATTCTTTGTTACTCCTAGAAGCTTGCTCGACGTGCTTGATGGCTTCGGGATCATCTGCAAAGGGCAGCATGGTCGCGTCGTCAAACTCCGACTTGCGCCGCGGGCTGAACACCCACAGCGCCAGGCCGACAAAGGCCACCATCACCACAACGGTGCCCAGGCCACGAATCATCCCGATATCCATGTAGGTCACCGTTTGCTTTTGATGATGGTGCCAAGGCCCTGCAGGTAGGCCACCAGTGCGTCCATTTCGGTCTTGCCCTTCACAGCGGCCGCTGCACCGGCGATGTCTTCGTCGGTGTAGGGCACGCCCAGGGTGCGCAAGACTTCCATCTTCTTCGCGGTGTCCTTGCCGTCGAGCTTGTTTTCCACGAGGAACGGGTACGCCGGCATTTTCGACTCCGGCACCACGTTGCGCGGGTTGTACAAGTGCGCACGCTGCCAGTCATCGGAGTAACGCCCGCCGACCCGGGCCAGGTCCGGGCCGGTGCGCTTGGAACCCCACAGGAACGGGTGGTCCCACACGCTTTCACCGGCGACCGAATAGTGGCCGTAGCGTTCGGTTTCGGCACGGAACGGGCGAATCATCTGCGAGTGGCAGCCCACGCAACCGTTGGCGATGTAGACGTCGCGGCCTTCCAGTTCAAGGGCGGTACGCGGCTTCATGCCTTCGACCGGCTTGTTGGTCACGTCCTGGAAAAACAGCGGCACGATCTGGGTCAGGCCGCCGATACTCACGGCAATGACCATGAAGAAGGCCAGCAGGCCGATATTCTTCTCGACTACTTCATGCTTCATCAGTGAGCTCCCACAACGGCGATCTTGGCGGCGGCTTCAGCTTGCGCCGGGTCGGAGGCACGCACGGTGCGCCAGACGTTGTAGGCCATCAACAACATGCCGCTGGCAAAGAATGCACCGCCCAGGGCACGCACGATAAAGCCCGGGTGGCTGGCTTGCAGCGCTTCGACGAAGGAGTAGGTGAGGGTGCCGTCATCATTGATCGCACGCCACATCAGGCCCTGGGTGATGCCGTTGACCCACATCGAAGCGATGTAGAGCACGGTGCCGATGGTCGCCAGCCAGAAGTGCGCATTGATCAGCCCGACGCTGTGCATCTGAGCGCGGCCGAACAGTTTGGGGATCATGTGGTACAGCGCGCCGATGGAGATCATCGCTACCCAGCCCAGTGCGCCGGCATGTACGTGGCCGATGGTCCAGTCGGTGTAGTGGGACAGCGAGTTGACGGTCTTGATCGCCATCATCGGCCCTTCAAAGGTCGACATGCCGTAGAACGCCAGCGACACCACCAGAAAGCGCAGGATCGGGTCGGTGCGCAGCTTATGCCAGGCGCCCGACAGGGTCATCATGCCGTTGATCATGCCGCCCCAGCTTGGTGCCAGCAGGATGATCGACATCGCCATGCCCAGGGACTGTGCCCAATCCGGCAAGGCGGTGTAGTGCAGGTGGTGGGGGCCGGCCCAGATGTACAGGGTGATCAGCGCCCAGAAGTGCACGATGGACAGGCGATAGGAGTAGATCGGGCGCTCGGCCTGCTTGGGCACGAAGTAATACATCATCCCCAGGAAGCCGGTGGTGAGGAAAAAGCCTACGGCGTTGTGGCCGTACCACCATTGAATCATCGCGTCCGTCGCGCCAGAGTAGGCCGAGTAGGACTTGAACAGGCTGACCGGCAAGGACGCGTGGTTGACGATGTGCAGCATCGCCGTGACCAGGATGAACGCCCCGTAGAACCAGTTGCCCACATAAATGTGCTTGGTCTTGCGCTTGACGATGGTGCCGAAGAACACCACCGCGTAGGTCACCCAGACGATGGCGAGCAGAATCGCGATCGGCCATTCCAGCTCGGCGTATTCCTTGGTGGTGGTGTAGCCCAGCGGCAGGCTGATGATGGCGCCGACGATAACCGCCTGCCAGCCCCAGAAAGTGAACGCGGCCAGGCTATCCGAGATCAATCGCGTCTGGCAGGTGCGTTGCACCACGTAGTAGGAGGTGGCAAACAGTGCACAGCCACCGAAGGCGAAGATCACCAGGTTGGTGTGCAGCGGGCGCAAACGACCGAAGGTCGTCCAGGGCAGGTCGAAATTCAATTGCGGCCAGACCAGTTGCGAGGCGATGAACACCCCGAGCCCCATGCCAAGGATCCCCCAGACCACCGTCATGATGGCGAACTGGCGGACTACCTTATAGTTATAAGCAGTCGGACTGATTGCTGTGCTCATTCTAAGGTTCCACGGTTTAGGTTTTTTTATAGGTAAAATCGGTCGCAAGTATGTAGAAAGCGAGGGGCCATTGCAACGCAATGGCTGACCTGTATCAATGCGTTCCACGCCAGATTCTGCGCCCTTTCCATGTTTGTCGTAAGGATTAAATCCGAAATAGAAAGCTGATCAAGTGGACAGGAATTTTAGGGAGCGCAACGGATACCGTCGCCTACGCCAGAATTGCTCCACTGTGGGAACAAGCGTAGACCCGAATGGGAGGGGGGGAAAGTTGGGTGTTGCGAGGGTGCGACACTTGGTCGCGACTTATGCCTGTGGCGAGGGAGCTTGCTCCCGCTGGGCTTCGCAGCGGCCCCAAAATCTTGGGAGCGCTTCGCACTCCAGCGGGAGCAAGCTCCCTCGCCACAGGTAGAGCTTTTACTGCGGTTGGCTGTCTGGCGTTGCACCATCAGTATTATGGGACAGGCTATACACGTACGCCGCCAGCAGATGCACCTTGTCATTACCCTGCAGCACTTCCTGGGCCGGCATCTGGCCCTGGCGACCATGGCGGATGGTCTGCTGCAACTGCGCCAGGCTGGTGCCGTAGATAAACCCGCTTGGTTCGGTCAGGTTCGGCGCGCCCATGGCTTCCACGCCGTGGCCTTGTGGGCCATGGCAAGCCACGCAGGTGGTGCTGAATGCGGCTTGGCCCGCGGCCAGGTCAGCGGTGTTGTCCGCCGGCAAGGGCAGCTTGGCCAGGTCGTGGCGCACATAGGCGGCGACGTTTTTCACCCCGTCCTCGCCCAGCACTTCACCCCAGGCCGGCATGGCCGCGTGGCGACCGGCCATGATGGTAGCCTTGATCGCTTCGGCCGAACCACCCCAGCGCCAGTTGTTGTCCGCCAGGTTGGGGAAGCCATAGGCGCCCTTGGCATCCGAACCGTGGCACACCGCGCAGTTGGAGGCAAACAGGCGGCCGCCCATCTTCAACGCTTGCGGGTCCTTGGCGACTTCTTCCACGGGCATCGCCGCGAACTTGGCGAAGATCGGCCCGAACCTGGCGTCGGCCTTGGCCATTTCCTTGTCCCATTCCTTGGTCTGGGTCCAGCCATCTTCATAGCCCGGCAGCACGCCTTTCCAGTTGCCCAGGCCCGGGTAGAGAATCAGGTAGCCGACGGCAAATACCAGCGTGCCGGCGAACAGCATGAACCACCACTGGGGCAGCGGGTTGTCGTACTCCTCGATACCGTCGAAGGCGTGGCCCATGGTCTGGTCGACGCTGCCCTTGGTTTCGCCCTTGCGGGTGCCGACCAACAGCCAGGTCAGGCCGATCAGGCTGCCGAGGGTCAATACGCAGATCCATGTACTCCAAAAAGTAGTCATGGCCGAGTGCTCCTTGTTACTGGCTCTGCTTGAGCGTCGGTTGGGGAGGGTTCATCGGCAAACGGCAGCATGGTCGCATCGTCAAACTCCGACTTGCGCCGTGGGCTGAACACCCACAGCGACAGGCCGATAAAGGCGATGGCGACCACCAGTGTGCCGAGGCCGCGGATGGTGCCCGCATCGAATTCAAATCCCATGGCTCACCTCTTGCTCTTGATGGCAGTGCCGAGCACTTGCAGGTAGGAAACCAGCGCGTCCATCTCTGTCTTGCCCTTGAGGCTGGCGACCGCGCCGTTGATGTCGTCGTCGGTGTACGGCACGCCGAGGGTGCGCATCACTTTCAATTTGGTCTCGGTGTGGCTGCTGTCGACGGCGGCGGTGACCAACCACGGATAGGCCGGCATTTTCGACTCCGGCACCACGTTGCGCGGGTTGTACAAATGCGCGCGGTGCCAGTCGTCCGAGTAGCGCGCGCCGACGCGGGCCAGGTCCGGCCCGGTGCGCTTGGAGCCCCACAGAAACGGGTGGTCCCACACGCTTTCGCCGGCCACCGAGTAGTGACCGTAGCGCTCGGTCTCGGCGCGGAACGGGCGGATCATCTGCGAGTGGCACTGCACGCAGCCTTCGCGGATGTAGATGTCGCGGCCCTCCAGCTGCAGCGCGGTGTAGGGCTTCATGCCTTCCACCGGCTTGTTGGTCACGTCCTGGAAGAACAGCGGGACGATCTGGGTCAGGCCGCCGATGCTCACGGCGAGCACCATCAGCAGCATCAGCAGGCCGACGTTTTTTTCAATCGTTTCGTGTTTCATCATCGAGTCCTCAGGCCATCTGCGCTGCGGCGCTGATTTCGGCTGGCTGCGCCGAACGCACGGTGCGCCACGTGTTGTAAGCCATCAGCAACATGCCGGTGAGGAAGATCGCACCGCCCACCAGCCGCACGATGAAGCCAGGGTGGCTGGCCACCAGGGTTTCGACGAAGGAGTAGGTCAAGGTGCCGTCTTCGTTGACCGCACGCCACATCAGGCCCTGGGCGATGCCGTTGACCCACATCGAGGCGATGTAGAGCACGGTGCCGATGGTGGCCAGCCAGAAGTGCGCGTTGATCAGGCCGAGGCTGTACATCTGCTCGCGACCGAAGACTTTCGGGATCATGTGGTACAGCGCGCCGATGGAGATCATCGCTACCCAGCCCAGCGCCCCGGCGTGTACGTGGCCGATGGTCCAGTCGGTGTAGTGGGAGAGAGCGTTGACGGTCTTGATCGCCATCATCGGACCTTCGAAGGTCGACATGCCGTAGAAGGCCAGGGACACAACGAGGAAGCGCAGGATCGGGTCGCTGCGCAACTTATGCCAGGCACCCGAGAGGGTCATCATGCCGTTGATCATGCCGCCCCAGCTTGGCGCCAGCAGCACCAGTGACATCACCATGCCCAGGGACTGCGCCCAGTCCGGCAAGGCGGTGTAGTGCAAGTGGTGAGGGCCGGCCCAGATGTACAGGGTGATCAGCGCCCAGAAGTGCACGATCGACAAGCGATAGGAATACACCGGACGCTCGGCCTGCTTGGGTACGAAGTAGTACATCATCCCCAGGAAGCCTGCGGTGAGGAAAAAGCCTACCGCGTTGTGCCCATACCACCATTGCACCATGGCATCCGTCGCACCGCCGTACAGCGAGTAGGACTTGGTCAGGCTGACCGGGATTTCCAGGTTATTGACGATATGCAGGATGGCCACGGTGATGATGAACGCACCGAAGAACCAGTTACCGACGTAGATGTGCTTGGTCTTGCGCTTCATGATCGTGCCGAAGAACACGATGGCATAGGCGACCCAGACGATGGTGATCAGGATATCGATCGGCCATTCCAGCTCGGCGTATTCCTTGGAGCTGGTGTAGCCCAGCGGCAGGCTGATTGCGGCCAGCAAAATTACCAGCTGCCAGCCCCAGAAGCAGAACGCAGCCACTTTTGGTGCGAACAGCTGAGTCTGGCAGGTGCGTTGTACCGAGTAGAAGGAGCTGGCGAACAGCGCGCAGCCACCGAAGGCGAAAATCACCGCATTGGTGTGCAACGGGCGCAGGCGGCCGAAGCTGGTCCAGGGTAAATCGAAGTTGAGCGCAGGCCAAACCAATTGGGCGGCGAGAAAAACCCCGAGCCCCATGCCGACGATGCCCCACACCACCGTCATAATGGCGAATTGGCGGACCACCTTGTAGTTATAGGCGGTACTTAAAGTAGTGTTCATGGTTCCCCATCCACGGTTCAACCCAAGCAAGTGCGGCACTTGGGCTGGAGTTATAGGCAGACTAAAAAGCGAGGCAAGCATGGGCAAAGAGCACAAGGCCAGTATTGACGGGGATCAATGGGCGCAGTGTGTGCGCGAACGCTGCTGGCTGTGGGATGTCGCCACGGGCACGGCTTCGGGCGAGCCGGTCACGCTGATCCTGGCCCACGGCGCCGGGGCACCGATGGACTCGGCGTTCATGAACGACATGGCGGCACGCCTTGCCGGGCATGGCGTGAACGTGGTGCGCTTCGAGTTCCCGTACATGGCCCAGCGCCGTATGGATGGCGGCAAGCGCCCGCCGAATCCGGCGCCGAAACTGCTGGAGTGCTGGCGCGAGGTGTATGGCGAGGTGCGACGTCATGTCGCTGGGAAACTGGCAGTTGGCGGCAAGTCCATGGGTGGGCGGATGGCCAGTTTACTGGCCGATGAACTGGGCGCCGATGGGTTGGTGTGCCTGGGCTATCCGTTCTATGCGGTGGGCAAGCCAGAGAAACCCCGGGTGGAGCACTTGGCTGCGCTTACGACGCCAACGTTGATTGTGCAGGGCGAGCGTGATGCCTTGGGCAATCGGGCAGCGGTGCAGGATTATGAGTTGTCAGAGAGTATTGAAGTGATGTGGTTGGTGGCGGGCGATCATGACTTGAAGCCGTTGAAGGCTTCGGGGTTCAGCCATGAGCAGCACTTGGAGGCGGCGGCGGTGCAGGTGGCTGAGTTTCTCAGGGCCTGTTAGGGCCCTATCGGGGGCAAGCCAGCTCCCACATTGGACTGGGTTCACCTATTTCTATCGGTGAATACCGTCCAGTGTGGGAGCTGGCTTGCCTGCGATAGCGGTTTATCGGTTAAAACGCTCCACCAGCGAGTACTGGGTATTGGCGGTATGCGTCAACTCCTCACTCAACTGCGCCGAGTTCATCGCCTGCTCTGAAGTCTGATCCGCCAACAGCGCGATGGTGCTGATATTGCGGCTGATCTCCTCGGCCACGGCGCTTTGCTCTTCGGTAGCAGCGGCAATCTGGGTGGTCATGTCGGTGATATTGGCCACCGCCTCACTGATGCCCACCAACGCCTGATCCGCTTCCATCACCCGCGCTACACCCTCTTCAGCCTGGCGATGCCCGGCGTCCATGGTTTGCACAGCCGCAGCCGCCGTGTGTTGCAGCTTGGCGATCAGGGTATGGATCTGCCCGGTGGATTCGGCCGTACGCTGCGCCAGTTGGCGCACTTCATCGGCGACCACCGCAAATCCACGGCCCATCTCACCGGCACGCGCGGCTTCGATAGCGGCATTGAGCGCCAGCAGGTTGGTCTGGTCGGCGATGCCTTTGATCACATCGACCACGCCGCCGATTTCATCGCTGTCCTTGGCCAGTTGAGTGACGGTCACACCCGTCTCGCCCACCGCAACCGACAGCCGCTGAATCGCCTCGCGGGTTTCCCCGGCGATATCTCGGCCGCGACCGGTCAGGCGGTTGGCTTCCTGGGTGGCATCGGCGGTGCGCTGCACATGGCTGGCGACTTCCTGGGTGGTCGCGGCCATCTGGTTGACGGCGGTGGCCACCTGTTCGGTTTCCACGCGCTGACGTTCCAGGCCGCTGGAGCTGCTGTGCGCCAGGGTGTTGGACTGCGCCGCTTGGTCGTTGAGGTGCTCGGCGGTGTCCTGCAGACGGGTCAGGCAGGTCTTCAGGCGCGCTTCCTGGCTGAGGATCGACATTTCCAGTCGGGCCTGGGCGCCACGGCTGTCGGTGTACATCTGCGCGATCAACGGATCGGAGGTGGTCTGCTCGGCCAGCCGCAGCAAGCGCTTGAGGCCGCGCTGCTGCCAGCTCAGGCCCAGCAGGCCCAACGGCACCGATAGCGCTGCCGCCAGGGCAAAGCCCCACTGGGAGGTGAGGGTGGCGCCGATCATGAAGCTCAGTTGGCTGACCAGGATAAACGGCAGCCAGTCCTGTAGCACCGGCAGCCATTTGTCGCGCTGGGGGATGGCCGACTTGCCCTGGTTGATGCGTTGATAGAGCGCCTCGGCCCGGCGGATCTGCTCGGCGGTGGGCTTGATGCGCACCGATTCGTAGCCGATCACCTGGTTGCCGTCGAACACCGGAGTCACATAGGCGTTAACCCAGTAATGGTCACCGGTCTTGCAGCGATTCTTGACAATGCCCATCCATGGCAAGCCTTGTTTGAGCGTGGACCACATGTGCGCGAACACGGCCGAGGGCACATCCGGGTGGCGCACCAGGTTGTGCGGGGCACGGATCAGTTCGTCGCGGGTGAACCCACTGATTTCGACAAACGCGTCGTTGCAGTAGGTAATGACACCCTTGGCATCTGTGGTGGAGATCAACCGTTGCTGAGCGGGGAAGGTACGTTCGCGCTGGGTAACGGGTTGGTTATTACGCATGATTGTTCAATCCGCAAGGCTTTCAGGGGGTATCGGCCATGGCGGGCATTTATTTAACTTATTTTTTGCAACAATCCTGGGAGCAGTGGGCTGGCTGTGGTGAGGGAGCAAGCTCCCTCGCCACAACAACTCGCTCCTACAGCAAGAAAGGCTCAGCCGGCCAGCATCGGGTAGGTGAACAGCCCGAAGTGCAGCAGATTCAAGCCAAAGTGCGTGGCAATCGCTGCGCCGAGCCCGCCAAAGCGATACGCCAGGCCGTAACCGACCCCGGCAATACTCGCCAGCATTACCCATTGCCAACCCGCACCAAAATGCGCCAGGCCGAATAACAGCGAGGCCAGCAGCAGCGCGAGGTTCTCGCCGTAGGGCAGGTGTTTGAAGCGCTGGCTCAGGCCGCCCTGAACATAGCCACGAAACAGCGCTTCTTCCACCAGCGTCACCAGCAGCAGGTTATTGAGTACCCACAGCCATGCCTGGTCCGGCCATTTGGGGGCCCAACTGATCATCCCCATCAGGGCCGCGCCACCCAGGGCTGCGATGGCGGTCAGGGTCAGTGCCAAAGCGGTGACGCAGATCGACAGGCGCAATGAGCGTCGCGCCACAATCCATGGGCACGCCAGCAACAGCCAGAAGCCGATCAGGGGTTTGTCCTGGTTCAGGTACATCGAGAAGGGCACTGAGTCCGGGGTAAAACGCTGGGGTGCAATACCTCGGCCATTGTAGAAACCCGGCAGCCAGTGCATCGCTAGCCCCAGGGCCAGGACGATAAACAAGCCGTGGCCCAGGTAGCGTGCCCAAGGAGTGCGTTGCTGGCGTACGGCGTAGCCGGCCACCAGCAACAGCGCCACTGACACCGCCGCCAGTATGCCCAGTTGGCCGTAGATCAAGGCCGTGACATAGCCAATGCAAAGTAGTGTGAGGTACAGCCAGGGCAGAGCAATCATGTGAAATCCTTAACAAAAACCGGGCGGCATTATAGCGAGAGGTCTGGTTCGGGGGCATGAAAACGCCTCTACGTACAAGGTAAGGGGGAAAGGATTGCAAAGTATGTTTGCGGCTGGTTATAGTCGTCGCGTCTTTCTCCCTTCAAAAAGATCAGCACATGCCAGCTTCCCAGCGCATAGCGGTAGTCGATTCAGCGGTCAACGCTGTGGTCGTGCCGTGCGGCGCAAAGCAGCCTGCGCAGATCAGTCACTACCCCCCACCTGTCAGTAGCACGCCGGTGTACGCAGTCGTATCACCGCCGGGCGTTGGCATTTCGGGCTGATCAGCTGTTTGCTGTTCCCCTGTGCCTGCCTGAAAAAAACCTACTGAAATTCAGTCCTTACTGAATCGGCTTTTTTGCCTGATAACAGGTGGTAACTCATGTCTGTTCTTTCGAAACAATCCGTGGCCGCGGCGGCCTCGACGAGCTTGTTTGTCTTGCTGTGGAGCAGCGGGGCGATCTTCTCCAAGTTGGGCCTGGCCCATGCTTCGCCCTTTGCCTTTCTGCTGATCCGCTTTGCCATCGCCCTAGTGGGGTTGGTGGTGCTGGTGCCGATCCTCAAGTTGAAGCTGCCACGTCCCGGCAAGCCCATGCTGTATGCGGCGGCGACGGGCCTGGTGTTGTTGGGGGCCTACCAGATTTTCTATCTGCTGGCCCTGGACCTCAAAGTCACCCCAGGGGTGATGGCGACCATCATGGGCGTCCAGCCGATCCTCACCGTGGTGCTGATGGAGCGTCAGCGCTCGTTACGCCGGCTGTTCGGCCTGGGGTTGGGCCTGGCCGGGTTGATCATGGTGGTGTACCAGGGCATCGGGCTGGCGGGCATGTCCCTGGCCGGGATGCTGTTCGGGCTGCTGGCGCTGGCGAGCATGACGTTTGGCTCGATCATGCAAAAGCGCATCACCGACAACCCCTTGGGCACGTTGCCGTTGCAATACCTGGCCGGGATGCTGTTGTGTGCGGTGTTCGTGCCGTTCCAGCCCTTCCATTTCGAGCACAGTTGGGGCTTTTACCTGCCGGTGCTGTGGATGGGATTGGTGGTGTCAGTGCTGGCGACGCTGTTGCTGTATCGGCTGATCGCCCGCGGCAACCTGGTGAATGTCACCAGTTTGTTCTATCTGGTGCCAGCGGTGACGGCGGTAATGGACTACCTGATCTTCGGCAATCGCCTTGCGCTGTTGAGCGTGCTGGGAATGGCGTTGATCATCGTCGGCTTGGTGTTTGTATTCCGTAAAAACTAAAACCTATCCCTGTAGGAGCAAGCTTGCTTGCGTTGGGGGGCGAAGCACCCCCAGGAGCAAGGGCGCGCTCCTATAGTTTTTGCGGGCGCAGCACCAACCACAACGCCCCGGCAATCAGCACCCCGCCATACAGGTGAGCCATGGACAGCGGCTCATCCAACAGCAACGCCCCCCACAGCACGCCGAACGGCGGAATCATAAAGGTCACGGTCATCGACTTGACCGGGCCAATGGATGACAGCAGGCGGAAGTACAAAATGTAGGCGAACGCCGTACACACCAGCCCCAAGCCCAGCAGCGACGCCCACACCTGCCAGCCGCCCCAACTTGCCGGTGGATGGCTGATGGCGCTGTAGGCAAAGAGCGGCAATAGAAACAAGGTAGCGCCGAGCATACTGCCCAAGGCCGAAAGGCGACTGTCTAGCCCGCCGCGCTGATCCAGCCAGCGTCGTGCCAGGAAACCGGCAAAACCGTAGCAGGTGGTCGCCAGCAGGCACGCCAACGCGCCCATCAACAATTGCAAATCAAAGGCCACTGGCCCCGCACGTGTGAGCACGGCGACGCCAAACAGCCCCAAGGCAACGCCCGCTATTTTCGACGGTGTCAGGCGCTCGCTGAAAAACAACCCGCCAATCAGCACGCCCATCAGCGGCGTGGTGGCGTTGAAAATCGCCGAATAACCCGCCGGCAGTACCTGCGCTGCCACTGAATACATGGTCGCCGGAATTCCGGAGTTGATCACCCCCAACAGCAAAACGGTCTTGAACTTGCCCTGGAAATCCCAGCTCACGCGCAGCATCGCCAGGATCACCAGCAACCCGGCGGCGGCAATCGACACGCGGAAAAACGCAGTCGGCACTGTGCCGATTTCCGGCGCAATGATGCGCATGAACAGGAAACTCGCGCCCCAGATGGCAGCCAGTCCCAGCAAGTAGAGGGTGTCAACAGGTCTCACGGAAAACTCCTACGCCAATCAGGCGGGGAGTGTTGCCCAGTGCTCAGGCCGACACAATCGCTAACTACGACGGCCCCTTAAAAATCCTCCTTCTCCTGCCAGCGTTCACTGGCTAAGCTCTGAGCTTCCCGCTACCCGTTCGAGGTTTCCCGCATGTCGCAGCCCGCCCTTGCTATCGCCCGGATGATCCTCGACGGTTTCGACGATTACCGTGAGCACTTTCGCCAGATCACCGATGGGGCCCGCGAGCGTTTCGAGAAGGCCCAGTGGCAGCAAGGGCAGGCGGCGTCTGCGGCACGCATCAACCTGTATGAAGAGAAAGTTGCCGAGGTCACTGCCCGCCTGCGCGCCGGTTTCGAAGCGAGTGCGTTGCAGGACATCGAGCTGTGGCCCTTGGTGAAAAGCGCGTATATCGGCCTGATCGACCTGCGCTTTGACGATGAGTTGTCCGAGACCTGGTACAACTCGATCTTCTGCGGCCTGTTCAGCCATGACCTGATCAGCGACGGCTGCATGTTCATCCACACCACCCGGCCGAGCCTGCGCCGGGCGCGGGCGGCGCAAACCCGGGTCTACACGCCGGCCGGTAAAATATCAGACATGCTGGCGCAGATTTTCTCTGACTACAGCTTCAGCGAGCCTTACGCCGACCTTCCTGCCGACCTGCGTCGCCTCGAAGCCCAACTGCGGGAAAACCTGCCGGATTGGGTATGCAAGGACCCGGACCTCAAGGTCGAGCTGTTTTCCTCCGTGCTCTACCGCAACAAAGGCGCCTATCTCGTAGGGCGCATTTATACCCGCGACGAACAGTGGCCGTTGGTCATCCCGTTGCTGCACCGCGAAGGGCGCGGCATCCAGATCGATGCGTTGATCACCGACGAAGCCGACGTGTCGATCATCTTCTCGTTCACCCGTTCCTATTTCATGGTCGACGTGCCGGTGCCTGCCGAATTCATCGGTTTTCTCAAGCGCATCCTGCCGGGCAAGCACATTGCCGAGCTGTACACCTCCATTGGTTTCTACAAGCACGGCAAGTCCGAATTCTACCGCGCACTCATCAACCACCTGGCCACCACCGACGATCAGTTCATCATGGCCCCCGGCGTGCGCGGCATGGTCATGAGCGTGTTCACGCTGCCGGGCTTCAACACCGTGTTCAAGATCATCAAGGACCGCTTTTCGCCGTCGAAAAACGTCAACCGTGCCACGGTGATCGAAAAGTATCGCTTGGTTAAAAGCGTCGACCGGGTAGGGCGTATGGCTGATACCCAGGAGTTCGCCGACTTCCGCTTCCCCTTGAGCAAGTTCGAGCCCGAGTGCCTGGCCGAGTTGCTGGAAGTCGCGGCCGGCACGGTCGAAGTGGAAGGCGACAGCGTGCTGATCCGCCACTGCTGGACCGAGCGGCGCATGACCCCGCTCAACCTCTACCTCGACAACGCCAACCCCGCCCAGGTGCGCGAAGCCCTGGAAGACTACGGCCTGGCAATCAAGCAACTGGCGGCGGCGAATATCTTCCCCGGCGACATGCTGCTGAAAAACTTCGGCGTCACCCGTCATGGCCGCGTGGTGTTCTACGACTACGATGAAATCTGCTTTCTGACCGAAGCCAACTTCCGCCATATTCCCGCACCGCGCACCCCCGAGGACGAAATGGCCTCAGAGCCCTGGTACTCCATCGGCCCGCTGGACGTATTCCCCGAAGAGTTCCCGCCGTTCCTGTTTGCCGACGCCGGCCAGCGCAAGTTGTTCGACGAGCTGCATGGCGAGCTGTACAACGCCGATTACTGGAAGGGCCTGCAGGACGCGATTCGCGCCGGCAAGGTTATCGACGTATTCCCCTATCGCCGAAAAGACCCGCTATAACGCTTTCTCTTGTGGGAGGGGGCTTGCTCCCACATGTTTGACCTGCCAGATAAGTCGATTTTCTGCCACACTTGCCGGCCGCGCATAACATAGATGACCGTCGAAGTAGCTGATGACTGACCAAGCACCCACCATCGACCAACTGCTCAAAACCCTCGATCACGCCATGCTCGCCGACCGCCACCGCTTGCGCCGGCAGTTGCTTGAGCTGCGCAAGAAACCCGATGAGGACAAGCTGGCGCAGTGGGTGGCGCGGATGCAGGCATCCTGTGCCCAGGTCACGGCGCGGCGCGCCAGCCTGCCGGTAATTCGCTACGACGACAGCCTGCCGATTGCCGCCAAGCGCGATGAGATCAAGGACGCGCTGCTCAAACACCAGGTGTTGATCATTGCCGGCGAGACCGGCTCGGGCAAGACCACCCAGTTGCCGAAAATCTGCCTGGAAATCGGCCGCGGCCAGTACGGCCTGATCGGCCACACCCAGCCGCGCCGGATCGCAGCGCGCAGCGTCGCCAGCCGTGTCGCTGAAGAGCTGGCCACGCCATTGGGCGCCTTGGTCGGCTATCAGGTGCGCTTCGAAGACCAGAGTGATTCCAACACCCTGATCAAACTGATGACCGACGGCATCCTGCTGGCCGAAACCCAGAACGACCGTTATCTGGAACGCTACGACACGATCATCGTCGACGAGGCCCATGAACGCAGCCTGAACATCGACTTCCTGCTCGGCTACCTCAAGACCCTGCTGCCGCGTCGCCCTGACCTGAAAGTCATCATCACCTCGGCGACCATCGACCTGGAGCGCTTTTCCAAGCACTTCGACGATGCGCCGATTGTCGAGGTCTCGGGCCGTACTTTCCCGGTGGACACCTGGTATCGCCCACTGACCCTGGAACAGGACGAAGAGGGCAACCGCGTCGAGGATGACTTGACCGTCGACCAGGCGATCCTCGCCACCCTCGATGAAATCGCCGCCTATGAGCGCAGCGAGCGACGCAGCCCCGGCGATGTGCTGGTGTTTCTGCCCGGAGAGCGCGAGATTCGTGATGCCGCCGACATGCTGCGCAAGGCCCAGCTCAAGCACACCGAGATTTTGCCGTTGTACGCACGGCTGTCACCGGCCGAGCAACAGCGCATTTTCCAATCCCACCCAGGCCGGCGCGTGGTACTGGCGACCAACGTTGCGGAAACCTCGCTGACGGTGCCGGGCATTCGCTATGTGATCGACAGCGGCACGGCGCGCATCAGCCGCTACAGCTACCGCGCCAAGGTGCAGCGCCTGCCGATCGAGGCGATCTCCCAGGCCAGCGCCAACCAGCGTAAAGGCCGTTGCGGCCGGGTTGAGCCGGGCATTTGCGTGCGCCTGTACAGCGAAGAAGATTTTATCGGGCGCCCGGAATTCACCGACCCGGAAATCCTGCGTACCAACCTCGCCGCCGTGATCCTGCAGATGCTGCACCTGCGCCTGGGCGAAATCACCGATTTCCCGTTTATCGAACCGCCAGATGGCAAGGCGATCAGCGACGGTTTCAACCTGCTGCAGGAACTCTCGGCGGTGGACCGTAACAGCCAACTCACGCCGTTGGGCCGCCAGCTTGCACGCTTGCCGGTGGACCCGCGCATGGGCCGCATGTTGCTCGAAGCGGCCAAGCTGGGCAGCTTGCAGGAAGTGCTGATCGTCGCGAGCGCCATGTCTATCCAGGACCCGCGCGAGCGCCCACCGGAGCGTCAACAGGCCGCCGACCAGGCCCACGCTCAGTGGAAAGATCCGGATTCGGACTTCGCCGGGCTGGTCAACCTGTGGCGTGGCTTTGAAGAGCAGCGCCAGGAACTGACCGCCAGCCCGCTGCGCAACTGGTGTCGCAAGAACTTCCTCAACTACCTGCGCCTGCGCGAGTGGCGCGACTCCCATCGCCAGTTGAGCCTGATCTGCCGCGACATGCAGCTGAACATCAATAAAGAGCCTGCGGACTTCCCCAAACTGCACAAGGCGGTGCTGTCCGGCCTGCTCAGCCAGATCGGCCAGAAGACCGAAGACGGCGATTACCTCGGTGCGCGGCAGCGGCGTTTCTGGATCCACCCCTCGTCCGGTATCGGCAAGAAGCGCCCGCAATGGCTGATGACCGCCGAACTGGTGGAAACCACCAAGCTCTATGCGCGCATGGTGGCGAAGATCGATGCCGACTGGATCGAGCCGCTGGCCGGGCACCTGATCAAGAAAAACCACTTCGAACCCCATTGGGAGAAGAAGCGCGGCCAGGTGGTGGCGTTTGAGCAGATCACCCTCTTCGGGCTGATTGTGGTCGGGCGTCGGCCGGTGCATTACGGGCCGATTGACCCGGTGGTGTCTCGCGAGTTGTTTATTCGTGAGGGCCTGGTGCGCGGCGAGATTCAATCCCGTGCCAAGTGCCTGGCGGCCAACCAGCTATTGCTGGAGCAGCTCGACGAACTGGAGGCAAAGGCACGCCGCCGCGACATCCTCGCCGACGAAGAAACCCTCTACGCGTTCTACGATGCGCGCCTGCCAGCGGAGATTCACCAGACCGCCACGTTCGACAGCTGGTACAAGGTCAACAGCCAGAAAGACCCGCAACTGCTGATCATGCGCGAAGAAGATGTGCTGGCCCGCGAGGCCAGTGAGGTTACCGCTGCGCATTATCCGGACACCTTGCACCTGGGTGACCTGGCGTTGGCCTTGAGCTACCACTTCGAACCCAACCACCCTCGCGATGGCGTCACCCTGCGTGTACCTGCGCCGTTGCTGCCGGCGTTGCCGGCCGAGCGCCTGGAGTGGCTGGTGCCGGGCGTGATCGAAGCCAAATGCATCGCGTTGGTACGCAACCTGCCCAAGGCATTGCGCAAGAACTTCGTGCCGGTGCCGGACTTCGTCAAGGCGGCGCTGCAACGTATCGAATTCGGCCAGGGCTCGCTGCCCCAGGCGCTGGGGCGCGAGTTACTGCGCATGACCGGTGCGCGGGTCAGCGATGAGGCCTGGGCCGAAGCGGCGCAGCAGGTAGAAAGCCACCTGAAGATGAACCTGGAAGTGGTCGACGGCCAAGGCAAGTTCCTTGGCGAAGGCCGCGACCTGGCCGAACTGACCGCACGTTTTGCAGAGGCCAGCCAGGCCGCGTTGGCCGTACCGCAAACCGCGAAAAGCCAACAGCCGGTAGAAGCCAAGGTGTTCGCGGCGGTGGCTGAAAAGACCCAGCAAAACATCGCCGGCCTGTCGATGACGGTGTACCCGGCGCTGGTGGAAGAGAACGGCACGGTCAAGGAAGGGCGTTTCTCCACCGCCGCCGAAGCCGAGTTCCAGCATCGCCGCGCGTTGCAGCGCCTGCTGATGCAACAACTGGCGGAACCGGCGAAATTCCTGCGCGGCAAATTGCCGGGCCTGACCGAGCTGGGCTTGATGTACCGCGAACTGGGGCGTATCGACGCGTTGGTGGAAGACATTCTGCTGGCCAGCCTCGACACCTGTGTACTTGAGGGCGAAGACAGCCTGCCGCGTGATGGCGCGGGCCTGGCTGCCCTGGCCGAGCGCAAGCGTGGCGGTTGGACCGAACACGCCGAGCGCCTGGCACGCCTGACCCTGGAGGTGCTGAAACTCTGGCACGGCCTGCAAAAGCGCTTCAAAGGCAAGATCGACCTGGCCCAGGCGGTGGCCTTGAATGATATCAAGCAGCAACTGAGCAACCTGGTGTACCCAGGTTTTGTGCGCGAAACCCCGGCGCAATGGTTCAAGGAGCTGCCGCGCTATCTCAAGGCTATTGAACTGCGCCTGGAAAAACTGCCGAGCCAGGTGCAAAAGGACCGCGTGTGGAGCAGCGAATTGGGCGGCCTGTGGGCTCAATACCAGAACCGCTTGAACAAACACGCCCAGGAAGGCAAGCGTGACCCACAGTTGGAGCTGTACCGCTGGTGGCTGGAAGAATACCGGGTGTCGTTGTTTGCCCAGCAGTTGGGCACCAAGGTACCGATTTCCGATAAACGCTTGAGCAAGCAGTGGAGCCAGGTAGAGCCCTGAACCTTTCCCGGTTTCCCGATCCGGGCAGGGCCAAATGTGGGAGGGAGCAAGTCGAATCGTCGCACCGCCCCTCCCACATTCAAGGTGTTTGTCTGGCCTATAGCGCCAAATCTCCAGGGTTGTGGCAAACTTCGCGGTTACAAGATTGAATAAAGCGTCGCCAGTTTGATGCCTGCTGGACGGAATCAAACGACTTTAAGTTTGGTACGACGGTACCAATATCTTCTGCCTGACAGATTTAGAGGAACGACCGTGCATAACGTCGTCATCAGCGGCACTGGCCTGTACACCCCGGCCAACAGCATCTCCAACGAAGAGCTGGTGCAGTCTTTCAATGCCTATGTGCAACAGTTCAACGCAGACAACGCCGCCGCCATCGAGCGTGGCGAGGTGCAGGCGCTGACGGAGTCGAGCGCGGCATTCATCGAAAAGGCATCCGGCATCAAGAGCCGTTTTGTGATGGACAAGGACGGCATCCTCGATCCGCAGCGCATGGCGCCACGCCTGCCCGAGCGTAGCAACGACGAATGGTCGGTGCTCTGCCAGATGGCGGTCGGTGCCGCCGAACAAGCCCTGCAACGCGCCGGCAAGACCGCCGCCGACATTGATGGCGTGATCGTTGCCTGTTCCAACCTGCAACGTGCCTACCCGGCGATTGCCATTGAAGTCCAGGAAGCCTTGGGTATCCAGGGCTTCGGTTTTGACATGAACGTGGCGTGTTCTTCGGCCACCTTCGGCATCCAGAACGCGGCCAACAGCATCCAGTTGGGCCAGGCCCGGGCGATCCTGATGGTCAACCCGGAAGTCTGCACCGGCCACCTGAACTTCCGCGATCGCGACAGCCACTTCATCTTCGGTGACGCCGCCACTGCGGTGATCCTGGAACGCGCTGACCTGGCGACGTCCGAGCACCAGTTCGATGTGGTGAGTACAAAGCTGCTGACCAAGTTCTCCAACAACA
Source organism: Pseudomonas sp. NCIMB 10586 (assembly GCF_023127895.1). Lineage (NCBI taxonomy): Bacteria > Pseudomonadati > Pseudomonadota > Gammaproteobacteria > Pseudomonadales > Pseudomonadaceae > Pseudomonas > Pseudomonas sp. NCIMB 10586. The sequence goes on along the minus strand of NZ_SPKQ01000027.1, from coordinate 14,430 downwards.
TCCGCAACAATTTCGGCTTCCTCAATCGCACGGCGGAAGAAGGTGTCGGTGCCCCCGACAAGCTGTTCGTGCAGGAAGGCCGCAAGGTGTTTCGCGATGTCTGCCCGATGGTGGCCGAATTGATCGGCGCGCACCTGGCGGAAAATCAGTTGAGTGTGACCGATGTGAAGCGCTTCTGGCTGCACCAGGCCAACCTGAGCATGAACCACCTGATCGTGAAAAAGCTGCTGGGGCGCGACGCGTCGGTGGAAGAAGCGCCAGTGATCCTCGATACTTACGCCAATACCAGCTCGGCCGGCTCGGTGATTGCGTTTCACACTTACCAGGATGACTTGCCCAAGGGCTCGGTTGCCGTACTCAGCTCCTTTGGCGCCGGGTATTCGATTGGCAGTGTGATCCTGCGCAAACGCTGATTGTGTGGGGGCTGGCTTGCGTGCGATGGCATCACTGTGGTGTGACTGATACACCGAGGTATCTGCATCGCAGGCAAGCCAGCTCCCACAGGACCGGGTGTGCACTTTTAAATAGAGGTTTGAATGGCAGCAGCGGACGACGCGCACCTGCTTGAACGCCTGCTCAAGGGTGAGCAGCGGGCCTACAAGGAATTGGTCACCACTTACCAGAGCGCAATGCGGGCGGTGGCCTACGCCATCGTCGGTCAGCGCCACGCCGACGAAATCGTGCAAGACGCCTGGGTTTCGGTCGTACGCAACCTGGCCAGATTCGAAGGGCGATCGAGCCTCAAGACATGGTTATTGACCATTACCGCCAACGCCGCCAAGGGACGTTACAAGCAGAATCGTCGGGAAGTGCTGCTCGACGATTTGCCTTCGCCCCACGGCACCATTGGTGATGATCGCTTCAGCCCGGATGATGGCCATTGGGCCGTCGCCCCGTATGCCTGGCACCAGGACACCCCTGAAGCGCTGCTGACCGAAGATGAACTGCGCAAATGCCTGGAGCATACGATTCTGAGTTTGTCCGAACTGCAAAGCAGCGTGCTGGTGTTGCGTGAACGCCAGGGTCTGGAACTGGAGGAAATCTGTAATCTTCTGAGCCTTTCGCTCTCCAACGTTCGTGTGCTCCTGCATCGAGCACGGCTTAAAGTCTTTGCTACGGTGGAGCATTTTGAGGAGACGGGCGAATGTTGACCTGTAAAGAGCAAGTAGCGCGCTCCAGTGACTATCTGGATGGTCAATTGACCTTCCGTGAACGTCTGATGGTGCGTCATCACTTGATGTTCTGCCCGAACTGCCGACGATTTATCCGGCAGATGCGCCTGTTGCAGGCGACGCTCAAGCGTATGCCGCAGGAGCCGGTGGACGGTGCTGATGCGCTGGCTGAACAGATGGCAGCCGAGCGCCGTAAGGATATGTAGGAGCGAGCTCACCAAGCTCGCTCCTACAGTAACGGTTAGAACTTGGCTTCAGCATCCAGCTGCAGGGTGTTGGTGTTGGCATCCCGCTGGGTACGGCTGGCGTAGTCCGCCTTGGTCAGGAAGTAGGTGGCGCCCAGGGCGAAGTTCTTGTCGATGTCGTAGCTGACCTTCATCTTGTGGCCGCGCGAACCGGTGGTACCGTTGGCGAAGTCCGAATCGGTGAACGCGCCTACGACGGCATTACGCTGAACATCGCGGTAGTTGTAGTCCAGGTTGAAACCGAACACCTTGGACTTGGCACCCAGCAACCACGCGGTGTCCTGGTCGGTCACGGCATCGTTGTTTTTCACGTATTGGCCGTAGAACGACAGTGGCACTGCCAGGCCGCCGATGTCTGCCTGGGCAAAACCTTCGTACAGGCGGAACTCGTTGTTGGCCGAGTTGCCGTTGACCGCCAACGCGCAAGGTGTGGTAGTGGTTGTGCAGCGGCTGTCCTCGTCATTTTTGTAGGCGTAGACGCTGCCGCCCAGGGTCATTTTCAGGTTGTCGGTGACCGAGAAACGCGTACCCAACTGGCCGGACGTCAGGCGCAGGTCGTGGCGGAACTGCACGCCGTCGCCGTCGACGTTGTCCTTGAGGTTGTAGTTACCCAGGCTGCCGAACAGTTCGGCGCTGCTGCCCAGTGGGTATTTGTAGGTGACGGCCAGGCCTTCAGGGTTGATATCGCTATCCCAGATCACGTCGCCCATGTTTACCCAAGGCTGAAGCATCTTGCCGCCGATCACGTGCAGGTTCTTGATCTGGTCCGGGTGGTAGTCGATGTAACCGAGGTCCAGCCAGATCGATTTTTTATCGAAGTAGCCGTCCTGATCCTGGTTGGTAGAACGCGCATCGTCACCACCGCCGGTGGCGATACGGATACCGGTGTCCACCTGCGGGTTGATTTCGGTGTAGGCACCCAGGCGGGCGCGGATACGTTGACGGTCTTTGTCACGCCCACCGTTGTTGGGTTCGCCATCAATCTTGATGGTTTCCTGGCGGAAGCGTACATCACCCTTGAATTGAGTCTTGGCGGCCCAGGCCAGCTTTTGGTCGAAGCTGCTCAGCTCGTTGGTTTTTTTCGCAGTGGCTGCGATCTGCTCGTTGGTCTCTTGCTGAGCTTGGCGTGCGATCTGCTGTTCTTTCTGGTCCTTGGCCAGTTCCGCTTGCAGTTCTGTGTACTGCGACGCGGTGATCTGGCCGTTGGCCTTGAGCATGTCGAGCAATTTAGCGTCGACTGCAGCGCTGGCCGGTACGCTCAGGGCCAGCAACAGGCCGCCACACAGGAGCGCCGCAGTTTTAGTGGAAGCAAGACGCATATCAATCTCCGAAAGTGAGGAGGGATGGCAAACCATCCAGGACACAACCGACCCATGACGGACGGAAAAAATGTCGCCCGGTAGATCCGGACGCTCTAAAAACTGGCGTCAGTATCGCGGCCGTTTATGACGGAGTAGTGGCTAAGTGATTTCATGTAGATGACAGCTTGTAACGGGAAGGAACTAACGCTTGCGCGGTCTGTCGGCGCGTTTTGCAGATGTACGCCAGGCTGCGATAAGCGATACTGCCCAGGCTTTCATGCCGCGAAACAATGAGGATGTCGATGCCACTGCAACGCCTGGACAGCCTGTCCGCAATCGCTGCTCACACTTGGGATGCCCTGGTGCCGCAGGCCCAGCCTTTTGTGCGGCATGGGTTTTTGAGCGCGCTGGAAGACAGCGCCAGCCTGGGCCCGCAAACAGGCTGGCAGGCGGAACATCTGCTGCACTGGGAAGGCCCGCGTTTGGTGGCGGCATTACCCAGTTACCGCAAGTGGCACTCTTATGGCGAGTACGTGTTCGACCATGGCTGGGCCGACGCCTGCGAGCGTGCCGGCATTGATTACTACCCGAAGCTGCTGACAGCCGTGCCGTTCAGTCCGGTCAGCGGGCCGCGTTTATTGGCCGCCAGTGCCGAAGACGGCTTTGAGTTGCTCAAAAGTTTGCCGGGTTACCTGGAAATCGAAGGGCTCTCCAGCGCCCATATCAATTTCACCGACGCTTTGGCCGACGACGCCTTGGCCCGGCAGCCCGACTGGATGCAACGCCTGGGCTGCCAGTTTCATTGGCAGAACCGTGGCTATCGCGACTTCCAGGACTTCCTTGATGCCTTGAGTTCACGCAAGCGCAAGCAGATGCGCAAAGAGCGTGAACAAGTGGCCGGGCAGGGCATCGAGTTCGAGTGGCTGCAAGGTCATCAATTGAGCGAGGCCCAATGGGATTTTGTTTATGCCTGCTATGCCAACACCTATGCGGTGCGCCGCCAAGCGCCCTATCTGACGCGGGCGTTTTTCAGCCTGTTGGCCGAACGTATGCCCGAGGCGATCCGCGTGGTGCTGGCCAAGCAAGGCCCGCGTCCGGTGGCCATGGCGTTCAGCTTGATCGGTGGCGACAGCTTCTACGGCCGCTACTGGGGCTGCCTGGGGGAGTTCGACCGGCTGCATTTCGAAACCTGTTTCTACCAGGGCATGGACTACGCCATCGCCCACGGCCTGCAACGCTTCGATGCGGGGGCCCAGGGCGAGCACAAATTGATTCGCGGGTTTGAGCCGGTGATCACGCGGTCCTGGCACTACCTGCGCCATCCGGGGCTCAAGAGTGCCGTGCACGACTTTCTTGAACGTGAACGGGTGGGGATTCTGGCGTATGCCGAAGAGGCGAGGGCGGCTTTGCCTTATCGGCAACCTGACAGCAAGTGAAACACCTTGTAGGAACGAGCTTGCTCGCGAAGAACGCTTAGGCGAAGCGGGCTGCATCTGGAAGCCTGCGTCATCGTTGACGTTTTTCGCGAGCAAGCTCGCTCCTAGAGGGGTTTGGTCAGGCAGGCTTTTCTGCGCCCAACCATCGGTACGTAATGCCACCGATCACCGCGCCCAGGATCGGCGCAAGCCAGAACAGCCACAACTGTTCGAGCGCCCAGCCGCCGACAATCAACGCGGGCCCCGTGCTGCGGGCCGGGTTGACCGAGGTGTTGGTGACCGGGATCGAGATCAGGTGGATCAGCGTCAGCCCCAGGCCAATGGCGATGGGGGCAAAGCCCGCGGGGGCACGGCGGTCGGTAGCGCCCAGGATGATCAGCACGAACATCGCCGTCATCACCAGCTCACAGACCAATCCTGCTGCCATCGAGTAACCACCGGGTGAGTGTTCTCCATAGCCGTTGGAGGCCAGGCCACTCGCCAGTTCAAAGCCGGGTTTGCCGCTGGCAATAAAGTACAGCAGCGCAGCGGCGATGGTGGCACCGATCACCTGAGACACGATGTAGGCCGGCAACTCTCTGGCCGGAAATCTTCCGCCCACTACCAGCCCCACCGAAACGGCCGGGTTGAGGTGACAGCCGCTGATGTGCCCGATGGCAAACGCCATGGTCAGCACTGTGAGCCCGAAGGCCAGGGCCACGCCGAGCAGGCCGATTCCGACATTGGGGAACGCTGCGGCCAGCACCGCACTCCCGCAACCGCCCAACACCAGCCAAAACGTACCCAGCCCTTCCGTTACGGAACGTTTGAACAGTGACATGAACACTTCCTTAGATTGCTCTATCTGATTAACGGTTTGTGAAGCTTCCCTGCCGCCTAAATCAGGGCCCTCCTGGGGCCTGATTGCAGTACAGCAGGATTGTGTCGCAAGACCAGTTCGATAGAGAAAACTGTCAGAATTGTTCGGAATTGCCCGGGCACCTATCCAATGAAATCAGTCTATTCCGACGAATCCACCGGTCTGGTGCTGCCATAACCGCGAATAAAGCCCGCCCTGCGCCAGCAACTCGGCATGGCTGCCGCTTTCGGCAATCTGGCCTTTCTCCAGCACTACCAAGCGGTCCATTCGTGCGATGGTCGACAACCGGTGGGCGATCGCAATCACGGTCTTGCCCTGCATCAGAGTTTCCAGGCTCTCCTGGATTGCCGCTTCCACTTCCGAGTCCAATGCCGAGGTGGCTTCGTCCATGATCAGGATCGGTGCGTCCTTGAGCAGCACGCGGGCGATGGCGATACGTTGACGTTGACCGCCAGAGAGTTTCACCCCGCGCTCACCAACATGGGCGTCCAGCCCGGTGCGGCCCTCGGAATCCGACAACAGCGGGATGAACTCATCGGCGCGAGCCTTGTGCACCGCAGCCCAGAGTTCTTCCTCAGTTGCGTCGGGCTTGCCATACAGCAGGTTGTCACGGATCGAACGGTGCAGAAGCGATGTGTCCTGGGTGATCATGCCGATCTGTGCACGCAGGCTTTCCTGGGCCACTTCGGCGATGTTCTGGCCGTCGATCAGGATGCGGCCGCCTTGCAGGTCGTAGAGGCGCAGCAGCAGGTTGACCAGGGTCGACTTGCCCGCGCCGGACGGGCCGATCAAACCGATCTTTTCCCCGGCCTTGATGTTGAGGTTGAGGCCGCCAATGATCCCGCTCTTCTTGCCGTAGTGGAAATCCACCTGCTCAAAGTGCACTTGGGCATTGGGGACTTTCAGGCGCGGGGCGTTTTCACGGTCGGTCACGGCCAGTGGCTGGGCGATGGTTTTCAGGCCGTCCTGCACGATGCCGATATTTTCGAAGATGCCATTGACCACCCACATGATCCAACCGGACATGTTGACGATGCGGATAACCAAGCCAGTGGCCAAGGCAATCGCACCGACGGAAATCAGCGACTGCGTCCACAACCACAGGGCCAGGCCGGTGGTGGTCACAATCAGCAGGCCGTTCAAGATACAGATCACGGTGTCCATGCTGGTGAGCACACGGGCGGCCAGTTGGGTTTTTTCGGTCTGCTCGATGATCGCTTGCTTGGCGTATTCCTGTTCATTCTGCGTATGGGCGAACAGTTTCAAGGTGGTGATATTGGTATAGCCGTCGACAATTCGGCCCATCAATTTGGAGCGCGCCTCCGAGGAAATCACCGAGCGCTCCTTCACGCGCGGTACGAAGTAACGCAGGGCCAGGCTGTAGCAGATGATCCAGGTGATCAGCGGGATCATCAGCCGCCAGTCGGCCTCGGCAAACAGCACCAGGGCACTGATGGCATAGATCGACACGTGCCAGATGGCTTCTGCCGTCGCCACTGCCGAATCACGCAAGGAGTTGCCGGTTTGCATGATCCGCTGGGCGATGCGCCCGGCGAAATCGTTCTGGAAAAAGTTCAGGCTCTGCTTGAGCACGTAGCTGTGGTTCTGCCAGCGAATCAGGCTGGTCATGCCTGGGTTGATGGTCTGGTGCACCAGCAAGTCATGCAGGCCGTTGAAAACCGGGCGCAGCAGCAGGGCGACCACGGCCATCCAGATCAGCTCGGCGCTGTGGATCTGGAAGAAATTCGCCGGTGGTGTGCCCTGGGCCAGGTCGATGATGCGGCTCAGATAGCTGAACAGCGCCACTTCGATAAGCGCACCGACCAGCCCCACCACCAACAGTGCGGCGAAGCAGGGCCAGACCTGGCGCAGGTAATAGAGATAGAAGGGCAGGACTTTTTCGGGAGGGGCCGCGCTGGGAGCGTCGCGGAAAATATCGATCAGTTGTTCAAAGCGACGATAGAGCATTGGGTTTGACGCCCGCCGGGCGGGCTCTCCTTTCAAATGCGCGCGGTGCCGTGTGGGCACCACGCGAAGCTACCTGCAGACCTCAGTCGATGCGCTTGGCCGACTTGATCAACACAGGATCGATTGGCACGTTCTGCATGCCTTGTTTGGTGGTGGTCTGGGAGTTGACGATGATGTCGACCACATCCATGCCCTTGACCACTTTGGCGAACACGGCGTAACCGGCATCGCGGCCCGGGTCGAGGAAGGCATTGTCGGCTACGTTGATGAAGAACTGGCTGGTGGCCGAGTTCGGGTCATTGGTGCGGGCCATCGACAGCGTGCCGCGCACGTTATGCAGGCCATTGCTGGCTTCGTTCTTGATCGGTGCTTCAGTCGGTTTTTGCGACATCTGCTGGGTGAACCCGCCGCCCTGGACCATGAAGCCCGGGATCACGCGGTGGAAAATCGTGTTGGTGTAGAAACCCTTGTCGACATAGGCGAGGAAGTTCTTGGTGCTGATCGGCGCCTTGACCGGGTCCAGTTCGATTTCAATGTCGCCATTGGTGGTGGAGATCAATACGTGGGGCGCCTTGGCCGGTTCGGCCGCCATCAGGTTGGCAGCGAACAGAACAGAACCGGCAAAGAAGGCGATTTTTTTCAGCATGGGTCAGTGATCCTGGGTAGTGGTTTCGACTGTCTTTAGAAAATCGAGCAAGGTTGCGTTAAAGACTTCGGGTTGATCCAAGGGCGTGGCATGGCGGGAATCTTCGATCACCACCAGTCGCGCATCGGGCAGCAGTTTTACATAGATTTCTTTCTGCGCCACGGGGGTGTAGTCGTGGTCGGCGCTGATGACCAGGGTTGGACAGGTAATTCGCGAAAGTTGTTCCTGCACGCCCCAGCCCACAATCGCGTCGAAGCTGGCGAGATAAGCACGTTTGTCGTTGCTTGCCCAGCGTTCGGCCATCTTGCGGCGCAGGTCTGCCTGGGCAGGTTTGGGAAACAGTCGTTCGCCCAGGGCGTTGCCGATGGTGCGCAGGTTGAGTACGCGGGCCAGGGTCCAGCGTTTGGCCCACTGCCAATAGTCACCTGCGCTGCGCACCTTGACTTCGGGCGCGCTGTTGACGATGCACAGGCTTCTGACTCGCGCGGGGTCGTCCACCGCCAGTTGGAAGGCGATCATGCCGCCCATGGATAAACCCACAACGTGGGCTGGCGGCAGGTCCAGGTGCTCGATCAGGGCGAGCAGGTCGAACGTGAAGCCCTGGATGCTGTAGCGCTCGCGGGGCTTATCGGAGCGGCCATGCCCACGCACGTCGACCACGATCAGGCGATAGTGCCGAGCCAGTACCGGCACTTGCAGCTCCCAATCCTGGCTACTGGAGCCCAGGCCGTGGATCAGGATCAGCGGCGTGCCGTGGCCGTATTCCTCGTAGTGCAGGCTGCAGCCTTCGTGGTCGAACCAGGCCATGGATGAACTCCGTTTCAGGCTTGTCGGGGAGCGGCGAAAGGCGCGTCCAGGGGAGCAGTGTCAAACGTGCGTAGCAGCTCCACGAGAATCTGCGTCGCCGGCCCCAGGGGTTTGTCTTTGTTGGAGTAGAGATAGAACGTCGGGTGACGGCTGCCGCCTTGTTCCAGGGGCAGTTGCTTGAGTACGCCTTCGGCCAGTTCGCGCTCGATCATGTGCCGTGGCAGCCAGGCAAAGCCCAGGCCGCTGCCCACGAAGGCGGCGGCGGTAGCCAGGCTGCCGACGGTCCAGCGCTGTTCGGCGCCCAGCCAACCCACGTCGCGCGGTTGCTGGCGGCCGGAGTCGCGGATGACCACCTGCATCTGGCTTTCCAGGTCCTGGAAACTCAGCTCGCGATTCATGCGGTGCAACGCATGTTCGGGGTGGGCCACGGCGATAAATTCCACATCGCTCATTTCGGTGCCCAGGTAACCGGGGATACTGAAACCGCAAATTGCCAGGTCGGCTACGCCTTCGATCAGCAGTTCTTCGACGCCGGACAACACCTCTTCACGCAAGCGCACGCGGCAGCCGCGACTTTGCGGCATAAACGCAGTCAGGGCGCGCACCAGGCGCGCATTGGGATAGGCCGCATCCACTACCAGGCGCACTTCGGCCTCCCATCCCTGTTCCATATGATGGGCAAGGTCCTCAAGTTGACTGGCGTTCTTCACCAACTGCCGGGAGCGACGCAGCAGCACTTCACCGGCCTCGGTCAGCACCGCCTTGCGCCCGTCGATGCGCAGCAGCGGCACGCCGAGTTGATCCTGCATACGAGCCACGGTGTAGCTCACCGAGGATTGCGAACGGTGCAGCGCTTCAGCCGCCTGGGCGAAGCCGCCATGGTCAACCACGGCCTGCAACGTGCGCCATTGATCGAGGGTAACGCGGGGCGCTTTCAAGATGAGCTCCTCTTGTCCTAAGCTGGCGGTCCTTATTGGAGACTGCCGAATGAGAAAATTGTGTTGTGTGTTGCTGGCGCTGCTGCCGATGAGCGTATTTGCCTACCCTATCGACGTGACGAAAAAGATCGATGGCGTCAGCATTGATTACACCGCCTCCGACGTGGACGCAGACATCAGCTCGATTCAGCTGAACAACTACGGCACCCAGGATGCTGTGTGTTCGGTAATCTTCACCAACGGCCCAGAATCGCCGCGCCGTCGCACCGTGAGCGTGCCAGCAGGCAAAAGCACCAACACCACGGTCAAGTTCAACCGCGCCATCATCAAGATGCGCATTGCCTTGAACTGCAGCCCCAAATAAAGCGATAGCGGAGCCTGTCCACAGGAGTACTCCGCTTATAAACAAATTTATAGATGGGTTATAGCAGTTTTTTGCGCTTTTTTATCGAATGAGCCCTGGTTAATCTTTTCTCCATCGACTTACAACATTCACCGATGGAGCCTACATAGCCATGTCCAACGTTCTGATCATCGAAAGCAGTGCGCGCCAGCAGGATTCTATCTCTCGCCAGCTCACCCAACAGTTCATCAGCCAATGGCGGGCTGCCCACCCAGCCGATCAGATCACCGTGCGCGACGTGGCACTCAACCCGGTTCCACACCTGGACGCCAACCTGCTTGGCGGCTGGATGAAACCTGAAGATCAGCGTAACGACAGCGAACAGGTATCCCTGGAGCGTTCCAACGCATTGACCGACGAATTGCTCGCCGCCGATGTGTTGGTAATGGCTGCACCGATGTACAACTTCGCCATCCCCAGCACCCTCAAAGCCTGGCTGGATCACGTACTGCGCGCCGGCGTAACGTTCAAGTACACCGCCACCGGGCCGCAAGGCTTGCTGACCGGCAAACGTGCCATTGTGCTGACCGCCCGTGGCGGCATTCACACCGGGGCCACCTCGGACCACCAGGAACCCTACCTGCGCCAGGTGATGGCCTTTATCGGCATTCACGACGTGACCTTCATTCACGCCGAAGGGGTGAACCTGAGCAGCGACTTTCAGGAAAAAGGCATCAACCATGCCAAAGCCCTGCTCGCACAGGTGGCGTGATCCGTTAATCGCCAGATAATCGCGGGTTGTTTATATAACGCCACGCCAACCCTTCAAGTACGCGTATCGAACCTCCCTTTGCACTTGTTGCTCCTGAGTGCTCCTGCCCGACTGCCGCTTTAGCGAGGTCGGGTTTTTTTTGCCTTGAGTTTCTTCAACGCTGGAAAAGCTTTAATGTCGCGCCCATTCGAAACGAGGCGCGCATGGGCTATTTACTGGTTGTCACCCTGATTCAGGCATTTTCCTTCAGCTTGATCGGCGAATACCTCGCCGGTCACGTCGACAGCTACTTCGCAGTGCTGGTGCGTGTGGTGCTGGCCGGGCTGATCTTTATCCCGCTGACGCGCTGGCGCTCGGTGGAGCCCGCGTTCATGCGCGGCATGTTGGTGATCGGTGCATTGCAGTTCGGCGTGACCTACGTATGCCTGTACCTGAGCTTTCGCGTGCTGACGGTGCCGGAAGTGCTGCTGTTCACCATCCTCACACCGCTGCATGTGACCCTGATCGAGGACGCGCTTAATCGCCGCTTCAATCCCTGGGCACTGGTCGCGGCCCTGGTGGCGGTGGGCGGTGCGGCGGTGATTCGTTTCGATCAGATCACCCCGCACTTCCTGATGGGATTCTTGCTGCTGCAATTGGCCAACTTCACCTACGCCGCCGGGCAAGTCATGTACAAGCATCTGGTGGCGCGTTATCCCAGTGACCAACCGCACTTCCGGCGTTTCGGTTATTTCTACCTGGGCGCCTTGCTGGTGGTGTTGCCGGCGTTCCTGCTGTTCGGCAAGGCTGACTTCTTGCCGCAAGCGCCGCTGCAATGGGGCGTGCTGGTGTTCCTTGGTTTGGTCAGCACCGCGCTGGGTATGTACTGGTGGAACAAGGGCGCCTGTCTGGTCAATGGTGGCACCCTGGCGGTGATGAACAACCTGCATGTACCGGTGGGGCTGCTGTTGAACCTGCTGATCTGGAATCAGCATGAGCCGCTGGGCCGTCTGGCCCTGGGCGGCCTGGTGATTCTGGGCGCGGTGTGGATCAGTCGGCTCGGCGCACGCCAGGCGCGGGCGGCGCTGTCATCGTGATCACCACTTTGCCTTTGGCGCGGCCTTGTTCGACATAGCTCAGGGCTTGGGCTGTGGACTCGAAAGGGAAGGTGCGGTCGATCACCGGCTTGATGATGCCGGCTTCCACCAGCGCGGTCAGTTCATCCAACTGGGTGCCGCTGGCGCGCATGAAGAGGAAGTCATAACGCACGCCTTGTTTGCGCGCTTTGCGGCGAATACCGCTGCTCAACATGCCCATGACCAGGCCCAATAGCCACGACAGCTGCTGCTCGCGAGCAAACGCCTGCGTCGGTGGCCCGGAGATGGAGATGAGTTGACCGCCCGGTTTGAGAATGTCGAGTGACTTTGCCAGTGCGTCCGGGCCGAGACTGTTCAAGACGACGTCATAATCATTAAGCAGGGTTTCGAAGTTTTGCTGCTTGTAGTCGATCACTAGATCGGCGCCCAGTGCCTTGACCCACTCGACATTGGCGGTGCTGGTCGTCGTTGCGACAAACGCGCCCAAATGCCTGGCAAGCTGGATGGCGATACTGCCGACTCCGCCGGAACCGGCATGAATGAACACCTTCTGGCCTTTTTTCAGCCTCGCGGTTTCAACCAGTACTTGCCATGCCGTCAATGCGACCAGAGGCAGGGCGGCGGCTTGCTCCATCGTGATGTTTGCAGGTTTGCGTGCCAGTGCGTCCTCGCGTACCGCAATCAGCTCGGCGAAGGTGCCGATACGCTGCTGTGGAGGGCGGCCATACACTTCGTCACCCGGCTTGAAGCGTCGCACCGCGGCCCCGACGCTGAGCACCACGCCCGCCAGGTCATTGCCCAGTATCAACGGCAATGCATACGGCAGAATCAGTTTGAATTCGCCCTTGGCGATTTTTGCATCCAGCACGTTGACGCTGCTGGCATGTACTTGAACCAGCACGTCATGCTCACCCACCACTGGTGTTGGCGCTTCGGTGAGGCGACCGGTCTGTTTGCCGTAACGTTCGATTGAAAATGCCTTCATGGTTCAACGCTCATCGCTTCGAGAGGAAGGGCAGGCGCATAGAGCGCGCCTGCAACAGGTTGATCAGGCTTGGGTCAGGTACCGCTCGGCAACCTCGGACTGCTTGATCTGCGACAGCAAGCCTTGTCGGGCTGCCTGCAAGGCATCCCAGCGTGCGCCGTCCTGCAAGGGCGGGATGGTCACGGGCTCACGACGGTCGAAACCGACCAGCGCCGCATCCACCAGGTCACCTACTTCCATCACGTCCGTGAGGGTGTTGATGTCAATGCCTGCCCGGTCCCAGATCTCGGTACGCGTAGCGGCCGGTAGCACGGCTTGTACATAGACACCTTTGGCGCCCAACTCCAGGCTCATGCCCTGGGACAGGAACAGTACGAATGCTTTGGTCGCGCCATATACGGTCATGCCGAACTCCGGCGCCAGGCCCACCACCGAGCCAATGTTGATGATAGCGCCATTGCCGGCTGCCGCCAGGCGTGGGGCAATGGCGCTGGCAAGCCGTACCAGCGCGGTGGTGTTGAGCGCGACCAATTGAGCGACGCTGTCGGTGGACTGTTCGATGAAGCTGCCGGACTGTGCGGCACCGGCATTGTTGACCAGCGTACCGATGCTGGAATCTTCGCGCAGGCGTGCTTCGACCGCTGCCAGGTCAGCGATCTGGGTCAGGTCAGCGGGGAGGATATCAACCGTGATGGCGTGCTCTTCACGCAGACGTGCAGCGAGCGCTTCCAGGCGCTTGGTATCGCGGGCGACCAGAACCAGGTCGTGACCACGCTGGGCAAAACGTTCGGCGTAGGCGGCACCAATGCCGGTCGAGGCGCCAGTGATGAGAACGGTCTTGGAAGTGCTCATGGTGTGATGCTCAGTGAGTGCAGGGAGGTTTTATGATGTCGATCATAATCAAAGCTGTCAATGGTTTTGATTATGATCGACATCATAGTAAGATCCCTCTATCGCAGGGCAGCAGGAGCGCATAGAAATGAAGATCACCAAGACGCAATCACAGAACAATCGAGCGCATATCGTCGCGACGGCTTCCGCGCTGTTTCGTGAACGTGGTTTCGATGGGGTGGGTGTGGCCGAATTGATGGCTGCCGCTGGTTTTACCCAGGGCGGCTTCTACAAGCACTTCGGCTCCAAGGCGGATTTGATGGCAGAAGCGGCCGCCAATGGCCTGGCGCAGTCGCTCGCCAGCAGCGTGGAGATGGAGGCGGGGGAGTTTTTCGAGGTTTACCTGTCCAGGCAGCACCGCGATCATCGCGGCGGCGGGTGCACGTTGGCGGCGTTGTGTGCAGACGCTGCGCGTCAATCGGACACGCTTAAGGAGACTTTCGCCAACGGGCTGGAAAACACGCTGCAAGCCCTGGAGGCAAAGTACAACACGACGCAGGACGAGCCACAGCAAGACGTGCGCGCGAAAATGCTCAACAGGATGGCCCATGCCATTGGCGCAATCATGTTATCGCGGGCGTGCCCGGATGATTCCGCTTTGGCTGATGAAGTGCTTGAGGTTTGCCGCCAGGAGATTACGGCATCACTGCCGTAATCCCGTTCGGATCACTTCACGCCGTTTCGATGGCGGGTAGTTGCGCGGCCCCGGCCAACGCCGGCAATACGCCGGCGCGCAAGTCATTGCCACTCGGCTGCTGATACAGGGGGGGAGAAAGAGCTGGATCCAGACCCTTTGGATCGGGCGGAGCTTTAGATTTTAAGCGCTCCAATCCTGAGGCAAGCGATGAGGGCGTTGAATCCTACGCTGAGGCTCACTGGTTTGGTCACGCTTGGCGATTACCCATGTGAACTTCGACTCCGGGCGCGCTCTGCGGCCGTTAGGGATGCTCCGATCAACTTGCCGTATGCCGGCGGCCAGTCGCAATTTTCC
>NZ_SPKQ01000026.1:11375-18274 GCF_023127895.1 Pseudomonas sp. NCIMB 10586 | reverse complement strand
GGCGCCATCATAGCGCCCTATTGATGTGTCCAAATTCATTAGGCCAGTTCAGTGTTGTGGTTGAGAGATGATCGGCTGTACATCGGCGTGAGCGAAGTCGTTGTACAATCGGTGTCCTTCCTACTGACGAGGCCCAGCGTTATGACGGGGGCTTGGGCGCTCCTGCAACTGTTTCTTACTATCGTGTTACAGGCAGCCGTTCTGCCCATCCTCACCGTCGCTTAGCGACCAGCCGGATACATACATAATCGATTTTTCCGTGGACTGCTGCGCTGTCGTCTGAGCATCTGCCCCACAGACAGTTCCTTGAGCTGCGCATGCGCTTCACGCTGAATTCCCTGCTCAATGGCCTTGTGCGCTCCTGGTTCAACTGATCGAGCGTACAGCCATGTCGCGGGCGAGCGCCTGATCCTCGCAGAGCAGACACTCGATCCCCAGGGACATATCGTCGAGCCGTCCCGCCGCGTTCAACCTCGGACCGTGGATGTGCAGCTATCCCCCACGTCGTCCACCCCTCGGACCGTGGATGTCTTCGAGGAGCTGCAGGCGATCAGCGGACCGTAGTCGCTACCGTACTCCGCTTGCAGGCTAACCGGCGCGGGCGCGCCTTGGGCAACTTTGCCGGGAAGTTTGGACACGTCGATCAGGTCGGCGGCGAAAGCAGCCGGCGAAGTACCCATGATCGCAACGAAAAACAGGTCAAGCGTGGAAACTTTTTTCATCTCATTCAGTCCTCTTGGTTTTTTCAGGTCGAATTACATTGATAATTCTCTATGTCAAATTTTATATATCTTGAGTTGAGCTTGCAGACTCATACCTATTGGAATAGGTGTAGACTACATTCTGCGAACTTTTATTTTCAGACAATAGTACAAATGAACTACTCAATCGATCTGAGCGCGCAGGTCATCGCAAAATTTGTACAGATACAGTATTCACCTGACACCTGACACCTGACACCTGACACCTGACACCGGCCCCGAGCCGGTGTTGTTTTATGTGGGGCGTCCGCAGCAACCGCTCCACCAACATCAGCTCTCCGCGCCTGCACGGCTAGCTCCAAGTTTTCTTGCAGCTCGGCAAGTTTGCGCAGGCGGTTGGCTTCAGCGGTTTCGCTCCAGCTCATTGTGGCGGTTTCCGTTGTCTCGACGCTTCAACAGATCATCAAGGCGACGTCGATGCACGTTCGATAACGGCTCGGACAGCGCTTCGTGGATACGACGGTTAGCGCGGGTGGCCGCTTCGGCGCCTACCCGTTCAACGGCGTTGAGAGCCGGCAGAATGATCGACTGCTGTCGTAGGCGCTCAATCAAAGCGTTGACCAATACAATGCCTTTGTCGGTTTGCATGGCCAGTTCAGTCAGTCATTGAGCGACTTGCCGGTAATGCCTCATGGTGAAGGACTGGAAACCGTATACCGTTTGTAGTTCGACCAGATCGGATTTTTCCTGCTAAATCCTGGGTAGCGAATAGCATCCCTCTCTACTGCCGCAGCCCAGCTCGATGGCTGGGCTTAGGCGTACCTGGGCGTTTCCCTACACGTCTTGAATGAGATTGCGCAGGCGCTCCAGCACAGCGCGAGCGAACTCCGGCGCGGCTGATTTTGCGTCCTCGATGCTGGCAAATCCGCTGCCGATATGGCCCAAGTAATCCAACTCGAAAGCCCCTGCATCATCGGTGATGGCCATCATTTACTGACCCGCAAAACGAGCAACCTGCATCACCTCCGGGCTATCTCCCCACCAGACCTGTTGCGACCGATTTAGCGGGAACACGTCCCCCTCTCTCACTTTGATTTGCATGCTGTTTTCCATATCAAGGCCGACCGTCTACCGAACACTCGCACGCCAATCAATCGGGGTGGCTGTGACATGAGCGGGCCAGGAGGGGCAACGGAAACAGGTGCGTCGTCGAGGTTGATCCCACGTTATGGGTTGCGGATAGTCGCGATGTGTTTCGATAGTCATTGTGCAGTTCTTCCCTTCGTGCACGGATTAATAATCTGCATAGTGCTCTTGCTAGTCCCCACATAGCTTCCTCCTGGTACAGCCAAAGCAGAATAATTCTTACGCCCTGTATCCTGAATAAAATTCCCTTGCACACCCGTGAAGGTTTCAGTGCTTGGAGGTGCCAGTACACTCAGAAACTGGTCCTTCTTTTCGAGTGCTAAGGCACCAGTTATGGGGACTAACCTCAGCAGTGCGGCATAAGGCTCAGTGAATACGTAAAAATCACCGGCCTCGGTTCTTCCATTTTGCATGTGTACACATTGAATGTCGCTGGTGTTGATGACTACAGCGCTCTCATACATGCCGCCTTTAAAATATGCTAGTACTAGATTGGTCTTGGTCACTACACCCAGGCCGTTCCTAGGCTGGCACACGTTCAGATCACCATAGGGAAATAAACACCAATTGATTTGCGATATGGAGACGATATCATCTGAGTTGAGCTTCAGATCGCGTTCTATATTGGCGCGTGCTTCCGGGGTTTCGTATGGGATTGCGCATGCACTCAAAAGAGCTGCAAGAGTGAGGACGAACGTTGATGCAAAAATCCGTTTCATAGCTTTCTTTTCCCTTCTACTCGGGCTTGTAAGCTGGAGGTACAACTTTGAACGCTTTGCCCCTGTTCCAGAGAAAGGCGGATTTGATGAGGACAAGCATTTGCTGATCGGTCATATCAGGCGAAATAGTAACTACGCCCTGACCTGCTGCGAAAACTTCCTCCAGCGCGAAACGCTGCTCCAATTCCGCTTTCAGACTGGGTTCCTCTTGTTCGTTACTCATGGGTGAATTCCTCGAACTACCCGGTGTACGTCCATGAGGTGGTCTTGCCACGAAACTGAACCTCAAGATCAGTACCGACGATTTGAACCGGCTTTACTGGGTTGATCGGCGGATTCCCAATAACCTTGCCTGACACCTGGCCTAGCAGTTCAAGCGTCCCCTGATTCAACACATTGCGAGAAACCTGGCCATGGACGATGGCGTGGCCGCCAGCTTCGATAATTAACCCGCCTGAAAGCTGTCCACGGGCAATCAAAACCCCGCCAGCGCGCACGTAAGTGGTGCCAGTAACTAGACCAGAAGTCTCTTTCGTATCGGTAACAATCAAATCGCCTACGTGCTGCATCTTGAAACTCCTGCCTATTGGGGAAAGGACTTTTCTACGTCCTCGGCCCCGGTTTTTAGGCCAGGGCTTTAGGGTGCAGCTGAGCTTTTTCCTACTTGCCCGGATATGTGCCAAATCCTTTAGGCACATCAGATGGTCCGGGCGGAACCCCACCACCGCTTTCGCCCTCCCCTGTGTGCATTTTTTGATAAGCATTAGTCTGTACTTGTGACTCTTGTTCAAGGCCAGCTATTGCCTTGTCGGTAACGCGCTTGAAGCACGCCACGAAGTCCATGCCTTGCTTTTCTTCCATAGCCTTACAGAAGCCGGCAGACCATGAAACAAGCTGATCCGCCATTTCCTTTTCTGTTGATGGCGTTGGCAAGTCGCTAGCCACCGCCGCCATCGGAGCTGCGGCGATATATACCGCAAGAAGCATTGAGTTCAGTGTGATTTTCATCGTTGATTTCCCTCACTGCGCACTCCAGCTATCCCGGTGTGCCTCTACTGACCTTGCCCAACGTTTGACGGCTGGGCTTGGTGGTACAGCGACTTTCCCTTCTAACTGCGCATGTCGCGCTGGTCAGTGGCTTTAGCGGCCTCGATCAGCATGGCTTTAACCTTTTCCAGCTTCGGACCTGGGCGCATAACGCGCCTTGACTCGTACCCGCCACGGTCCCGGTAGAACAAGCTAGGAGGGTTCACCAAAGACCACAAATCCTTATCTACGCACCCGGTGTAGGTGCGCCCGTCGAGGTTCACCAGCGGCATTACAGCGTTGATCCGGCGTGCGTTGGATTCCATGGCGTTTTCCCTTAACAGTTACTCATCGCGGTCGGGTACTCCAGTAGGATTCTCAGCAGCATCAATCATGTCCTGCGGAATTTGGTCCAAAGTAAGTATCTCAACCTCACCTCTGTCGTTGTCGAGCTCCGGTCCAAAGTCATGGGACTCTTGGATTGGCTCAAAGTGATCGTACCCACGGCTCACGTTGTCGAATATGTTTGAGTCGGCCGGCGCAAGCTCAGGTGGAGGCGGTGGTGGAAGACTGTCCAACTCTGGGGGAGGTGGCGGTGGCGGTATGTCCGATTGAGCCACTGCCGCAGCCGCATTTAATGAAAGAAGAACGGCAAGCACCAACGACTGCATCTTCATAGGTCAATCCTTGATCAGTTTGCGTCGCGTAACGCGGGAATGAGTCGCCTCAATTCAGATTATAGCCACGACACCGACCAGATTCCGCATACCTCACCCAACTCCCGCTCGATCACTCGGTACGTCGTGCCAAGGCACGATACATATAGGGCTCCGGGTTGGTTGCAGGCCCCTCAGTCTATCGGGGGCAGGTTCCTTCACGTTTTCATACCGTCTACCGCTTGAACTGCTGCCCCAAGAGGAAGTGTCTAATGTCGGCAAGGCTATAGAGAACGCTGAGGCCTTCGCACGGGAGCTGATCGCTAGAATCACCACCGATTCCCAGGAAGGGAGCGCATCATGAGCCGCGTAGATCCACTCGATAGCTTGAAAAGTTTTGAGCCTAAAGCCTTCACCGAGCAAAAGACCAAGCAAAGCAACGCAGAAGTTGAGCAGATGGCGAATGAGCTTGGGTTTGTTGGGCGCCAGGCTGACCCTTTACCTGTTCCTGTGGAGCGGTCGAGGCGCCGTTTCAAAACTGGACGCAACGTTCAGATCAACATTAAAGGTGAACAGGAAACCAAGGATGAGCTGTACCGCGTAGCTGACGTGATCGATCAGCCATTAGGCGAAACGCTCAAACGTGCATTGGCAGCCTTGATGCGAGAGCTGGCGACGGAAAAAAGGAGATAATTAAGACTTGACACCTTCATATACGACAATGTCGCTAATCGGTCTTTTTATAGACTTAATTTGGTGTATAATGGGTTCGGCAGGGCATTTTTCGCTCTGCATACTAAGCGTTAGGAATTCTGAGCAGCGTCTTGGCCCAGGGTATATCCAAGTTGAGAGGCGCCGCAGATGGTGCGGCGTCACAAGTAGGAGGTTTCACTCATGCGAGTTGAAACAGTTAGCTTTTTAAAAAAATACGCATCCGACCTGCCTCTAGATGAGCCAATGGTCGTCACGCAAAACGGTGTACCAGCATACGTTGTGGAGTCTTATGCCGAGCATAAGCGCCGCGATGAAACGGTAGCCCTGGTGAAATTACTGGCCATGAGCTCTCGCCAGTATGCCCAAGGCAAGCATTGTTCGACTGATGAGCTGAAAGCCCGCATGAGCAGGAGGTTTGCCCACAAATAAAATGGAGATCTAAATGACAACACTGACAATCCGCTACACCGAAATTGCACAACAGAGCATCGAAGACCAGGTCGAGCATCTGGCCGAGTATCACAGCCTCGACTACGCCCTCCATCGGCTAGACACTGTGATCGACGTCCTTCAGAAAAAGCTTTTATCCACCCCGTTGGGCTACCCAATCAGCTCTCAAGCCAGCGAGCTGGGCATCCTGCATTACCGTGAACTCAACACCGATGGATACCGGGTGTTCTACGAGATCGTGGAGGCGGACCAGGCGATTGTCGTTGCACTGGTGCTGCGGGATAAACAAAGCGTCGAAAAGGCACTGGTTCGTCACTGTCTACTGCATACGTAATCACGATTGTTAGTGTAAACCTTCCGCGGTGATGTGTAGGCACTTCATCAGCTCCACGCCCGGGAAGGGGACTTATCAAAATCACTTCGCCAAAATCAAACACGCTCGCCATTTTCCACGAGTCATGAACCGCAAGGTGAAGGACACGAGGGGAGGGCGGTGCTGTGCGTGGCCAAAAAACTATTTTTTATCTAGCAGTCATCGTGTGGACATAATCCAGTTATTAATCACGGTATGACTGATATAGGTGTCCAGTCCGCAAACTCAATAAGTCGTGATAAAATACGTTATCACGACTTTTCAGCAGGGGTGGCCGTATGTCGATTTTCGAGCCGATGCGCGATTTTTTTCATCGGCGCGCCGCCAAAAATCTGAATGAGCTTTCAGCGACCGTTCACCTGGTAACAGAAAACTCTCGGATCTACCCCGGCAGTTTTGTTCATCCAGGTACCGACTACGACGCAGGCATCCACGCTTGCGGCCAGCGCGTCGGTTACGTGCATTACGGCGTGAATCCATTGGGCGATCGCCTGTATATCTACATGATTGAAATAGAGGGTGCGCACAGACGGAAGGGGATAGGGCTATCCGCGTTGTGGAACCTGTGGACGACCTACCAAATCCCTATTGTGCCCATACATCAGTACGGACATATGGACCCTTACTGGGAAAGAACACGTAAGCGGTTTGCGGCTGCCGGCGCCTCCATTGAGGATCAACTGCGTTGCGGCGAATTGGCTGAAGCGAAAAAACGCTGGCAGCACCTGGTGCCGGAGCCGGAACACGAGCGTTTGATTCGGGAACTGAAAGCCTCGCCGGAATGGCCGGCCATTAAAGCCAAAATGGAAGCGGAGTACGGCCCATGCCTCAAGGACTGATCCCCCACATAGATGGAGAACGCCGTCTATCCGTAGCCGAATTCCAGCAGCTGTCCAGCGTGCCGGCAGCGGCGGAATGGTTCGCCAATATCGACAACCCGCGCACCCGACGCGCGTACCAAATCGACCTGGCGGACTTCTGCAGCTTTGTCGGGCTCACCGTCGCCGAGGAATTCCGCGCAGTGACCCGCGGGCACGTCCTGGCCTGGCGCGCCCAGCTGGAAACCCGGAGCCTGGCCGGGGCCACCATTCGACGCAAACTGGCGGCGCTGGCC
>NZ_SPKQ01000026.1:0-11365 GCF_023127895.1 Pseudomonas sp. NCIMB 10586 | reverse complement strand
ACGAAGCCTATGCCAACTACCGCAAGGGCGTGGCCCAGGCGCTGTTTGCCGACGAGAGTTTCCGCGACAAGAGCCAGGCGCTGTTGGTGCGGGTACTGACCTATTACACCCAGGCCCTGTTCGCCCAGGACCAGATCGAGATTGCCCGGGCCAAGAAGAAGGCGTTCGAGCAGCAGTTCCAGCAGAACCAGCACCTGTTCCAGCAAGGCGAGGGCACGCGCACCGACATCCTGGAGGCGGAGTCGCGGTATGAGCTGGCCACTGCCGAAGAGATCCAGGCCCTGGATGAGCAGGATGCGTCGCTGCGCGAATTGGGGTCATTGCTCGGCGTACACAGCGTCGATATCGCCGACCTGGCACCGTTGAACCAGGACTTTGCCGCCTTCACCCTGACACCGGCCAACTACGACAGTTGGCATGAGCTGGCAATCACCAACAACCCGACCCTAGCCTCCCAGCGCCAGGCGGTGGAAGTGGCGCGTTATGAGGTGGAGCGCAACCGCGCCGGGCACTTGCCGCGGATCACTGCGTATGCCAACTCGCGCCAGCAGGAGTCCGACAGCGGCAACACCTACAACCAGCGCTACGACACCAACACCATCGGCATTGAAGTCAGCGTGCCGCTGTATGTCGGTGGCGGCGTCTCGGCGTCCACCCGCCAGGCCGCCCGTTCCATGGAGCAGGCCGAGTACGAATTGGAGGGCAAGACCCGCGAAACCCTGATCGAGCTGCGGCGCCAGTTCAGTGCCTGCCTGTCGGGGGTCAGCAAGCTGCGCGCCTATCAAAAGGCCCTGGCCTCCGCCGAAGCGCTGGTGGTGTCGACCCAGCAGAGCATCCTCGGCGGCGAGCGGGTCAACCTCGACGCCCTCAACGCCGAGCAGCAGTTGCACAACACCCGTCGCGATCTGGCCCGGGCCCGTTACGACTACCTGATGGCCTGGATCAAATTGCATTACTACGCGGGCAGCCTGCGCTACACCGACTTGGCCAAGGTGGATGAGGCCTTTGGTCCCGCCCTATGAATTTAAGCTGTTCGGGGACTTCGACCTCACGTCAGGCGTCGGGAAACCGAATACCAGAATGACCTGGCAGACTTCTGCAGCTTTGTCGGCCGCACCGGCGCCGAGGAATTCCGCGCAGTGACCCCCGGGCACGTCCTGGCCTGGCGCGCCCAGCTGGAAACCCGGGGACTGGCCGGGGCCACCATTCGACGCAAACTGGCAGCTCTGGCGAGCCTTTTTGATCACCTCCTGGAGAACAATGCCGTCTCTGGGGGAAACCCCGTGCACGGGGTCAAACGGCCGAGGGTGGAAACCAACGAAGGCAAGACGCCGGCACTCGGTGATGACCAGGCTAAATTGCTGCTGCAGGCGCCGGATGGCTGGACGCTGAAGGGTGTGCGTGACCGCGCGATTTTGGCCGTGCTGCTGTACCACGGCCTACGTCGCGAAGAAGCCGCCCAGCTGATGACGGGCGACCTGCAGGACCGGCGCGGGATCAAGCATCTGCAGGTGAGAGGGAAGGGCGGTAAAACCCGCTATTTACCCTTGCACCCGGTCGCGGCTGAGAAGATCCATGAATACCTGGAGCGCGACAGTAAACGCGAACCGGGCAACGGTCCGCTGTTCCGCTCGATCCGCGGTCGCACCACCGGCGCCGGCATTTGCGCTGACGGGATCTATAAGGTGGTTGCGCAATGGGCCAAGGCGGCAGGTATTCACGTCGACGGGCTGGGCGTGCATGGCTTGCGGGCCACGGCCGCGACCAATGCCCTGGAGCATGACGCCGATATCGCCAAGGTTCAGGTATGGCTGGGGCACGCCAATATCAGCACGACGCGCCTTTATGACCGACGTGGCCAACGGCCGGAGGACTCGCCGACGTACAAGGTGAAATACTGAGCTGCTGGAAAGTCTGCCTCCGGCGACCAGGTATCCCCCTGGACCGCAGATATAAGAGGACACCATCAGGACTGGGGTCGCTTAGACAGTCCGGTAATCTCAGGCAGACCATTTTTTCAAGCTTTATCGGTCACGTAACACAGCCAAACCAAGTCCGATCAGACTAAAAAAACCCATAAGCTTTGAAATAGTTAAGTTATCGATAAAGTATTAATCTTTATTATTTCTCCACCGCTTCACTAAAATACGTGGAAGATAAAAAAAACCCGAGTAGCAGAACAAGGTCATTCCATATAAACTCAAAAGCATGCCTGATGAAAACAAAGCATACGTAAAGACATTTGAACCAAAAAAACGCCACTTTCTGGTATGCGACCCTAAATCCACCGAACCGATATAGTTGATATATATCAAAAACAAAACTAAGCCAATCATAACTAATGCAGCAAAGAAATATTTAAAAAAAGTATGATTTTTGTATTGATCAGGATCCATCACCAAACCTTTGTAAACTTTTATAAAAAAAACAAAAGCGAAAAAAGGTCCAAAAATACCAATGTAATTAGTCACAACTTTTGAGCTCAAAGGGAAATTTGACGACCAAAAGCCAACCTGCCCGAGCAAATAAGTATCTAAGAAATTATTTAATTCTATATAAGTAGAAGTATCCGCCTGTGCTGGCAGTAACAATACAATCAAATACACTGGAATTAATGTGAGAGCTATAAAAAAGTACGGCATTGGTATGATTTGCTTAGTTTTTACGCTCATAGAGTCAATACTCTTTTGGTGTATTTATGAGGGTTTAAATCAAGCCAGGTTTGCCTGGCTTGTTTTTGGTATTCACGCTATAGGAGGTTGTTGATTTGATCCACCTTTTCCGCATCGATATACGCAGCAGCACTAGCCATCATAACAGATACCACGACTGCACCCATAGTTGTAGTAACAAACACTGGAAAGAAAAACGCTGTGACGACAGCCAATACAGCACCTACACCAATACCAAGTGCCATAGCCTCAAGCTCCAACATAAGAGGCTTAAAGTCTCCAGTTAAAAAGCCATGCACAGTGTGGTTATAGATTTTTTCCGCCTGCACAATTTTACCTACAACTCCAAACGCTTTCCCTAATCGCGTAACATTGTCCGCAAAGGTTTCTTTACCAAACGCATTAAGCGCATTCACGACTGCCTGACGATCTGGATGGGACAACCATGTTTTTTGGTTCAACGTGACTTTTTCGAAGGTTGCCATGGCTTGAGTGTAGCTGCGGATATTTTTACCGCTGACATTAGATTGAAGAGCTTTGGCAATACCGCTCAGGTTTGCACCATACTTTTGAAGTGCCTTCTCGTTGGCGTCAGCCACAAAGCTTAAACCGTCCAAATAATCTTGTTTTTGCTGGTCCGCCGCTTGCTTCGCTTCTGCTTCTTTAGCACGGGCAACCATGCCTTTAAACGCATTCGACGTCTCTGTTAATTGACGTACTGATTCTGAATGAAGAAGCGAAGTATGATAGTCCAACCAACGCGGTCCCGTTGATTTATTTTTCTGCAACTCAATCAACGCATATAAGGCTTCCAGTTCAGGTTTACTCAACGGTGATTTGATATTATTGTTTACTTGCTGATATGGCCCAATTGCCGACTTTTCGGTCGAAATGGTGTGATCTATAGCCACCACATATCGTTCGAGCGCTTGAGCGCGTGTTAAGCTGTCCAGATTGCCTGCCGCTTTAACAATCGCCTCTTGATGAAAATATGCCAATAACCCGAGACGTACGTTTTTTTCTATATTGAGGACAGATAACTTATTCGATGCCCATGATGCGACGCGCCCAGGATCATTCGGTGAGGCGTTCTCTTGTTGGTTAATTTTTTGCGCAAGCTCTGGGAGCTGGTTCGCCAAAATATTCCTTTCAAGGGAAATTCGCTTTTGCTCTAGCGCCGCTTTATACGCTACGTCGATTTCGATAAGAGATTGGAAGAAACCGTCTGCTCCTTTGTGAACGCCGTCGTAGATTTTGCGAAACGGTAAATCAACCATCAAGTAGAGTGGGTACAGCCCGTACAGCGAGTAAGCCTCAGTAGCTTTCGACTCAAACTCAATTTCTTTTTCCTCAAGCGACTTTACCGTAGTTTCCAAATCCTTTTGCGCGGCATTAAGAGCGCTGAGAGCTTGCCCTGTCTTTGCAAATTCTTTATGTTTTTCAATTTCGTTTATGGTTCTTTCCTGCAATCCTTTGAAAATGGGTGCGTAAGCCGCATCAATTAATGATTTTTTATGCCTATGTTCTCCAACAAAATCTTCCCAGATAAAGGGCGTAATTGGACTGAGCTTTCCCGAACCTAAACTTGTGCCACGTCGGTACTCATCATTGATGCCTTCGCTGACGCGCCCGACGTGAGTTAGACGTTCAAGACGAGGAACATTAATGTGTATAGGGGCGAGTCTATACGAGTTCGCACCGGTTCGGATATTTGGACCTAAGTATCTTCCTGCGTTTGACATGTTTAATCTCCATAGTGGTTTCAGCGCATCAGATGCTTCCTGTGGCGGTCAATGAAAAACGGCATCACATCAATATGATTGGTTTTGCGCTCTGGCTACCTCCAAAGAAATGATGCTTCAGTAGGTGAGGTCTGAGCACAAAAATAACTGTATATACACACAGTGCTCGGCGCAATGAATTTTATGCATTTACGCATATAATTATGCGTAAATGATATTCATTATCAAGCGCAAATTTGAAACACCTTATTGCGTCCATTCGCCGCTGACTCGGCTGGGATCGGGAATATCAAACGACACAGCCGTATGATGGCCCGCTGTTCCGCTCGATCCGCGGCTGTACCACCGGCGCCGGCATTTGCGCTGACGGCATCTATAAGGTAGTTGCGCAATGGGCCAAGGCGGCGTGTATTCATGTAGACGGGCTGGGTGTGCATGGATTGCGGGCCACGGCCGCGACAATGCCCTGGAGCATGACGCCGATATCGCCAAGGTTCAGGTATGGCTGGGCCACGCCAATATCAGTACGACTCGGCTGTATGACCGACGTGGCCAGCGGCCGGAGGATTCCCCGACGTATAAAGTGAAGTATTGAACAGGGGGGGCTCAGAGGGGTATCGGTAAAGTGCTTACTGCCCATTAAGGCTGTTTGGGGGTGAGTCAGTAAGCACTTTACCGATACCCCCCCATTACAACGGAAGCATTCATGCCTCCAGTATCTCATGACGCGCCGTTACAGCATCGTCCAGGCTGATCGACAGTGTTTCGACAGTGGCCGGGATCAACGCACGCGCTGCGTCCACGCCTTCGACAAAGCCCCCGGCGCGCTCTTGGGCCAGGGCGAGTTGTGCTAGGTCCTGGGCACGCTCGATGCGCGCCCGGTACTGATCGACAGCACGGCGAATCAAAGGCGGCAGGTCGATAGCGTCCAAGCGATCAGATGCACTCACGACGTCATCTCGGGCAGTGGATCGAGCAACTGGGCAAGGTCGCGCCAAGGGTGCTGGGCAAAATCGCCGGTATTGGCGCAGCCTTCGCCGTGGCTGAACGATTGTGGGTATTTGCTGGCCAGCTGCATGGCGTGGCAATGCTGACAGCGCACGGTGTGGCCCAGCAGTTCCCAGCGCTGACACCAGGCTTCTAGGCCGTCTTCCAGGCGGTAGCGGGCTACGATTCGAAGTGCGGCGGGCTACCCTTCGGCGCTGGGCGCGGCAAACTTGAGGCGGGCGGCCTCAATAGCGAACTGAAGCATGCTTTCAATCAGATCCGCATCGAAGCCGCTTTGCTCGCGCACAAATTCGACCACAAAATCAGGATCCATCCTTGCCCACTTGGGTGCAATCGCCTGGCTCAGCAGCTCTAAGGATTGCGCCAAGGTCGAGACAGGCGCCTGCTCTTGCGATGGTTCAGGCAACATAAATTGGAACTGGGTTCCTTTCGGTTTGTTATTGGTAGTCGGTGGGCTACCCCTCGGGCGGGCTCTGCCATTGCTCCAGGGCCTCGGTCGCCTCCTTGTACAGCGCATCATGCGTCGCCCATCGGTAATCCCCGTTGGCTGACCAGACCGCGCATACAGCCGGTAACCCAAGCATCAAGTGAATGGCAAATCATGGGGATCGTTCACGTAGGAAATTTCCTACATACAAAAAACCCATGTCAAAACTAGCCTCTGACGACCTTAAGCCGAAGTTATCTTCTATCGAAAGTATGAGATTTTTAGTCTAAAAGTCTTCCTGCCTAGCTGAAGCTACCGACATCGAGGCATAAGGTGCTGATATGAAATATTCAGATGATATTCCCTTACGGAGTCGAGTATGATTAGCAAAGAACTATCAGTTTACAACCTCAATAGTTTTGTTGGCGGTAGGAAGATACAGCTGCCCTATGAGAAGCAAATAGAGCTGATTGGGAATGAGCTACTTGAAAAAAATGCTGATATCAATGTACTTCCTGAGTTTAACGACAGCATGCTGTCGTCAGGATTGTTAAGAACCGCACCTGAACGTATCGAGACACTCGTCAGTGCTGAAGCTAAAGGAATGGCTTCGGTACAGTTAGGTTTTGTTGATTCTCTGTTTGGCAGCATTATAAACCTAATTCCAGATTACCCGATTATCTCCACTGCAAAATCACTAGTTATTGGAGCGGCGAAGTCAAAATTAGATACAGCTGCTGAAGCTTTTGGCGATGTGGTAGGTGGAGCAGTGAAGCCAGTCATATCCTCGCTTGTCTCGAGTTTAGAGGATGTTGGGACGAAAAAATCGATTGGGTCAGCGCTTGAATATGAATTTAATAAGGCACTTTCTAACGCCGGCGTTCGCGAGTTTCAGAATGTGCCAGTAGAAGGTCTTGTTATAGGAGACCATGAAAGACTCAAAGATATTACGAACTATATGAACTCCAAGCTGGGTGATGATGTATATAGTTATACTCTTCATGGTGGTACCGGTACTATTTCAAAATATAAAATTATGGACGAAAAGCCGAATGGCGCAGCAGGGGGGAGCAGCTTAGTTATTGACTATGACAAAGACGGAGCAATTTCTTCCCGCGATATTCACCTCGACACCATCCATACCAACGATCTTAAGTACGCGGCCTATTTGCCAAGAGGGGTATCAGGTGATGGCCCAACCCCCAATCAAATAACGACGGATACATCTGTTATCAAGGCGGTCAATCTCGCATCCGGGCGAACAGAAGCTATAAACAACGTTTTGAATGCTCACGCGAATGGCCCTTACAAAGATTTAGCGCATATTGTTTCTGGAGACTTCAACGAACCCTCACATCTGGATTGGATAGCTTCGAATAAAAATGCAAATGACCGCAATGGTGTGGTGTATGAGTGGGATACCAGCAAGGCATTGATAGATAAGGGTTACACCGATAGCTTTCGTGAGGTGCATCCCGATCCCGTGAAAGACCCTGGGCATACTTGGGGTGGGCCAGCTTACGAGACAGGTAATAAATCTTGGGCGCCCACAGTGGACGACCGGGACCGAATAGACATGACTTATAGTCAAGATGGCAATAAAATCGATTTAACCTCCATCAAGGCCACAGTCGTTGGTAGTAATCAATACTTCGTTAAGGATGGATTGATTACGCAAGCGTCCAGCAATAGTTACGATCTCAGTTCTAACCCGACTTCGGGAATGTCCGATCATAAAGGTCTTATGACTACTTATCTAGTTAACGAGATCCCAACTGTTGGCCAGCCGAGCGCTGAACATTCTTGATTTTTAGCACTAAACGCTTATTTCCTGCTCGCCTTATACGGCGAGCAGGTTTTTGCTTGGCATAGCCTCAGTTGGTAAGGCGTTTCTAACTCTAGATTGAGCCAAGTATGATACGGGGTGAGCCCCCTGCGAAGCGTAGTTGATGTGTATTTTAACAGAATATCGGATACTTTCTTTGCGGCTCGCACCCTGCCATTTAGCACGTCGGCCAAGGAGAGTGATTGAATCTAGCACCTGCTTAATCGTTTTAAAAAAATGTCAGAGGGTCGCAATAGTGTATACGACAAAAGCAGGAGCGCTCTTCCGAGTACTAGGTACTTACAAAAACATCCTGATCAGCGTCGGCTGTTTTACCGCGCTGATCAATCTGCTGATGCTGGTGCCGTCCATATACATGCTGCAAGTGTATGACCGGGTGCTGTCATCACAGAACGAAACCACCCTGGTTATGCTGACCCTGATGGTGGTGGGCTTCTTTGCTTTTATCGCCACCCTGGAAATCGTCCGCAGCTTTATCGTGATCCGTATCGGCAGCCAGTTGGAGCGCCGGTTCAACCTGCAAGTGTACAAGGCCGCCTTCGAGCGCAATCTGCAACGGGGTGAGGGGCACGCCGGGCAATCCCTGGGGGATTTGACCCATATCCGCCAGTTCCTTACGGGGCCTGCGTTGTTTGCCTTCTTCGATGCGCCGTGGTTCCCGATCTACTTGCTGGTGATCTTCCTGTTCAACGTGTGGCTGGGAGTGCTGGCCACGGCGGGTGCGGTGCTGTTGATCGGCCTGGCGTGCCTTAATGAATACCTGACCAAAAAGCCGTTGCGCGAAGCCAGCGGCTACTCCCAGCAGTCCACCCAAATGGCCACCAGTCACTTGCACAACGCCGAGACCATCCAGGCCATGGGCATGCTGGGGGCGCTGCGCATTCGCTGGTTCCAGGTGCATTCGCAATTCCTCGGCCTGCAAAACCGGGCCAGCGACACCGGCTCGGTGATCAGTTCCTTGAGCAAATCCCTGCGTCTGCTCCTGCAATCCCTCGTGCTGGGCTTGGGCGCCTTGTTGGTGATCAAGGGTCAGATGACTGCCGGGATGATGATTGCCGGCACCATTCTGATGGGGCGGGTGCTGAGCCCGATTGATCAGTTGATCGCCGTGTGGAAGCAATG
Organism: Pseudomonas sp. NCIMB 10586; assembly: GCF_023127895.1. Taxonomy (NCBI): domain Bacteria; kingdom Pseudomonadati; phylum Pseudomonadota; class Gammaproteobacteria; order Pseudomonadales; family Pseudomonadaceae; genus Pseudomonas; species Pseudomonas sp. NCIMB 10586. Next base: position 2,548 of record NZ_SPKQ01000026.1, on the reverse strand, counting down.
GAGTTCGGCCAAGCTGGCCTATCAACGCCTTGATGAGCTGTTGCAGGAGTTCCCGCCTGGGGCGCAGGCCATGGCATTGCCGGCACCCAAGGGGCAGGTGAGTTTCGAGCAGGTCAGCGCCGGGCCTCCGGGGCGTCGGGTGGTGACCTTGCATCAGGTCAGTTTCAGCCTGGAGGCCGGCGAAGTACTGGGCGTGCTGGGCGCCTCCGGCTCTGGCAAGTCGACCCTGGCGAGGGTGCTGGTGGGCGTATGGCCGACCCTGGCTGGTACGGTGCGCCTGGACGGTGCCGACATTCATCGCTGGGACCGCGACGACCTCGGTCCGCACGTCGGTTACTTGCCCCAAGACATTGAACTGTTCAGCGGCAGCATCGCTGATAACATCGCACGCTTTCGCCAGGCTGACCCCGAGCAGGTGGTGCAGGCTGCCCAGCAAGCCGGTGTGCATGACTTGATCCTGCGCTTGCCCCAGGGCTATGACACGGTGTTGGGCGACGACGGCAGCGGCCTGTCCGGCGGGCAGAAACAACGCGTGGCCCTGGCCCGCGCACTGTATGGCGGGCCACGCCTGATCGTGCTCGATGAACCCAACTCCAACCTCGATACCGTGGGTGAGGCCGCTTTGGCCAGCGCCATCATGCAGATGAAAGCCCAGGGCAGCAGCGTGATCCTGGTGACCCACCGCTCTTCGGCGTTGGCCCAGGCCGACAAACTGCTAGTGCTCAACGAGGGCCGCCTGCAAGCGTTCGGCCCCAGCCAGGAGGTGCTGCGAGCGCTGTCCGGGCAACCGGAACAACCCCGTGAAAAGGCCGGCGTCAGCCTCAACCGACAATACCCTGCGGCAAGGAATCCAGGCCAATGAGCACCGATAACAGCCTGCCAAACGAACCGACCTTTCCCGAGCGCGATGCGCGTTTTTTCTCCCGCCTGGGCTGGCTGATGACGGTGGTTGGTGCCGGGGGATTCTTCCTCTGGGCCAGCTTGGCGCCCCTGGACCAGGGCATTCCTGTGCAGGGTACGGTGGTGGTGTCCGGCAAACGCAAGGCCGTGCAAACCCTGAGCCCTGGCGTGGTCAGCCGGATCCTGGTGCGCGAAGGCGAGGTGGTCAAGCAAGGCCAGCCGTTGTTTCGCCTCGACCAGACCCAAAGCCAGGCCGACGTGCATTCCCTGCAAGCCCAGTACCGCATGGCCTGGGCCAGTGTTGCCCGCTGGCAGAGCGAGCGCGACAGCTTGCCTTCGGTGATGTTTCCCGCCGAACTGAGCGCTAGCCCCGATCCTGCGCTGGCCTTGGTGCTGGAGGGCCAGCGCCAGTTGTTCAGCAGCCGGCGTGAGGCCTTTGCCCGCGAACAGGCCGGGATCCGCGCCAGTATCGAAGGAGCCAGCGCCCAGCTCAATGGTATGCGCCGTGCGCGCACGGACTTGAACGCCCAGGCGCAATCGCTGCGTGACCAACTGAGCAACCTGCAACCGTTGGCCGACAATGGCTACATCCCGCGCAACCGGCTGATGGACTACCAGCGCCAGTTATCCCAGGTGCAGCAGGACCTGGCGCAAAACGCCGGTGAAAGCGGCCGGATAGAGCAGGGCATTGTCGAGTCGCGGCTCAAATTGCAGCAGCACAGCGAGGAATATCAAAAAGAGGTGCGCAGCCAGTTGGCCGACGCGCAACTGCGCAGCCTGACCCTGGAGCAACAACTGACATCGGCCGGTTTCGACCTGCAACACAGTGAAGTCAACGCCCCAGCCGATGGCATTGCCGTCAACCTTGGCGTACACACCGAAGGTGCCGTGGTGCGGGCCGGGGAAACCCTGCTGGAAATCGTGCCCCAGGGCACGCGCCTGGAAGTGGAGGGGCGCTTGCCGGTGAACCTGGTGGACAAGGTCGGCACTCATCTGCCGGTGGACATTCTGTTCACCGCTTTCAACCAGAGCCGTACGCCACGGGTGCCGGGGGAAGTGAGCTTGATCTCTGCCGACCAGATGCTCGACGAAAAGACCGGGGCGCCGTATTACGTGCTGCGCACCACGGTCAGCGACGACGCCCTGGAAAAACTCCACGGCCTGGTGATCAAGCCCGGCATGCCCGCCGAGATGTTTGTGCGTACCGGCGAGCGTTCGTTGCTCAATTATTTGTTCAAGCCGCTGCTCGATCGTGCCGGCTCGGCGTTGACCGAGGAATGAGCATGAAACCAGTGTTCATCGCCTTGCTGCTCGCGTGCAGCAGCGCCCAGGCCGCCATGGGACCGTTTGATGTGTATGAGCAGGCCCTGCGTAATGATCCGGTATTCCTCGGCGCGATCAAGGAGCGTGACGCCGGCCTGGAAAACCGCACCATTGGCCGCGCCGGCCTGTTGCCCCGGCTGTCCTACAACTACAACAAGGGCCGCAACAACTCCCAGGCCAACCTGCCCGATGGCCGTGGTGGTCACTATCACGACGACCGCAACTACAACAGCTTCGGCTCGACCTTCACCCTGCAACAGCCGCTGTTCGACTACGAAGCCTATGCCAACTACCGCAAGGGCGTGGCCCAGGCGCTGTTTGCCGA
>NZ_SPKQ01000025.1:0-6903 GCF_023127895.1 Pseudomonas sp. NCIMB 10586 | reverse complement strand
AGCAGTTCGGCAACCTGAGTGACATCGGCTACATTCGCCGCGGCGCCGTGGAGGTGATGAACCAATCCCGACTCTGCATCGGCGCCAATATGGGCCTTCATCCCGAAGAAATACTGATTACCTTTCTTGGTCTGATGCATCTCGGGATCTCGCTTGCCTTCCTCGTTCTTGGTGGAACTGGGGGCATGAATAATGGTGGCATAGACGATAGCGCCTTGACGCAGCGACAGGCCTTTTTTTTGTAAATAACCGTTAATGACCGCGAGGATCGCAGGTGCGAGTTGATGCTTCTCCAGCAGGTGCCGGAAGTTCATGATCGTAGTGTCGTCCGGGATCGGCGCGCTCAACGCCAGGCGTGCGAACTGGCGCATGGGCTTGCGTGATACTGGTCCTGGCCACGCTGTTTACTCGCTACAGCTCAAGTGCTTTGTTTGGCGAAGAGTTGGACTCGCCGTAAGCACTGAGGGACTACGCTTCAGCGTTGGTGATCGGGCCATAATGATGGAGGGGATGAACAATCCACTAGCGCCTTATAACTTGCAATTAGAAAGCTGTAGCCCAGTCGTTTCAGCCGAGATGTGTAGACCCGCGGTTGATGTCGCCGCCCCAGCCGAACCTATCCTAGCCGGTTAGCCGATTGTTTTCGTCATGCCTAAACAGCCTGCCCGTTGGCGGACTGTTTAGGCGGGGAGGGACAACCAATCCTCCGGCTCATGGCCAAGCGTGCTGCGATCCTACGCTTAGCGCCACGCCGCCGGATAAAGCCCGAGGAAAACCAGTTCCAGGGGCGAGTTGGGCTGCGCTTGGTCTTGAATATGCCTGGTCATCATATCGCTCAGCACCGCCGTGCAGGAAAACGCTTGTCCCGACAAACGCGCTCGCCAATCCTTCAGGGTATCGGCGTTGACCAGTGTTGAATCGAGCTTATGCGCTTCCTGCAACAGCGCATAAGCATAGGCCCTGACCGCCTGGGGCGAATCCTCTTCCTCGCCGAACAACGCACTGGAGCTGTAGCGAGTAAACAGCGTGGCCAGCACCAACATCAGGCTGGCCCGATCGACCGCGGTGTCGTCAAGCCCGAAGCGGTTAACCCCCCCCACACGGGCAGCGTCCGAATAGGTGGCTTGCCATAGGGCCTCCTGATGCGCTGGGGTGAGTTGCAGGGAAGCCTTCGACCAGTTATCCACCTTCACCCCCTCCTCCACTTCCACCACCGGCGCCCATAACTCGAACCCGCTGACCGCCTGCCACAAGGGAGCGAAATGCGCCTCCAAGCGACTCTGGTGTTCCACCCCCGTCAGCTTCTCGGGCACCGATTGACACGCCAGGGCCGCGATAAACTGATCTTTATACGGCGAACCTGTGAAGACGGTTTCGACCAGGGCTTCTGCGCTGCCTGCGCTCATCAAGGCATGGTAACGCGCCTTTAAGAAAGGACTGCCGACAAACACTTGCTCCAGATTGCCAATGGCTACGTTTTCGAAGAGCTCCGACGTCGTCGCGCGCGACATCGGGTACAGGCTTTTCCAGGGGATCTCAGCAGGCACGCCTGAGTCCGCGGGAGTCACCAGGTGCTGGAACAGCTCGGGCTCGAGTGCCACCACTGCAAGCCCGGATGCATCGCTAAACACATAGGTCAGCTTCGCCAGTCCTGACTCGAAGTCCTCCAGAGTGGCACACGCCACCCGGAGGGCTGGGCTATTCAAATATGTGCGGCGCAATTGGTTCGCCTGCTCCTGGAGATTACCCTGAGCAGGCGACTGGGACGCGGCATACAGCAACTGGTTCACAGCTCCCTGGTATTCAGGGCCCGACCAATCAGGGCCGTCAGCACGGGTTAGGTACTCTAGAACCATGCCAAGATCGAACTCCTCCGGATGTAGCGGAGCCTGACTCTTACTCGCCATCCAGTGGGGCAGCAGGCGCTCATAAATGAACTTGGCAATAGTGGTGTCGTCAGCATAAGACGGCTCTTTGAGCAATATATCACCTAGAGAAGCCCAAGAGCCGGTTAGCTCCTCCGGGGGCAGCTTATCCAACTCGACAATCACTGACTTCATCAACGAATTACGTACCGAGGCGTATTTTACATCGATGCTATTAATTGAAGCCAGGAGTCCTTCGCCTTCATTGTTAAGGTGGTTGATATAATAATCGATAAGTTGTGGAAGATAATCTAAGAATTCTTTACTCAGCGTAACATTGGCGCCCTCCAACGTCGCGCTATTAAAATTGACCGACCGAAATCCGGGCAGCTCGCGGAGGTGTGCTCGAGAAAGGTCCGAGCCTGTAAAGTTCACCCCGATGAGTGAAGCTCTTGATAGGTTGGCCTCGATAAGTGATGAGTTCTTGAACGAGGCGCCACGTAGGTTCGCTTTGGAAAAATTAATGTTTTCCATCGACGACTCATCGAAGCTCGAGTCAATAATCTTCGCCCCTTGCCACTGCGTATTATTTAAAACGACATTATTTAACGCGGACCTTTTTACAACGCACTGATTGAAGCTCGAATCACTGAAATTTGAGTTATTAAACTTTGAACCCTCAACAAAAAGACCATCAAGATTTTTGCACTCAAGCTGTAGTGATTCAAGGTTGATTTGGGAAAACCTGAACGCTCGAAGAATTGAACTATTTGTTGCGCCAGGTGCGTTTTTTAGAAAATTATCGGAGTTAAATTGTTTCACAGGGCGATCGATGATATACGGATTTGCAAGAATAAGTTTTAGTAAATCCATCTTGACTACATTAGGTATTTCGTTGGACATACTGCCGATAACCCACAGAAACCCGTAACTATCGAATGACACGTGACCACTTTCGGATACTTCCGCTGCGCCCAAAGTTGACGGTGCGCAAAATATGTTGGCGCCAGAGCACTGAACCCCCCGCATCTCGACAAGCAGCTCTTTTAGTTGTTCTAATATTTCCGCATTCGGTTGTTTTAAATCGTTGCTAACGAAAATTTCTCTTATCGCGTTATCCAGCACACTATTACTACCCGCTAACAATGGACTTTCACTCGGAGCGCCGATAGCTTTGAGAGCGGTGTCGACGGCAACGATAGCAGTGCCGACGGTTATCTTCCGGTGTCCTTCATTGATAAAATACGCTGCAGCACTTTTAGCTTCGTCCTGATAACGAGCCCTGTTCAGCAGCCATTTTATTCCCGCTGGGCCTACTTTTAATCTGTCACCCTTGAGTCTCAAGACGGCGTTATCATTGCCCACTGACTCCAACATTTTTTTTATATTCGTTAATGTTTCGCGGGGGGGTTCAGAACCAAGTGCCGAGAGCGCGCGGGGAGTAGCAATAATTTGGGTGACCATAGAAGATATTCCGTTTAATGATTAGAGAACGCCTTGAGTTTCTGCCTGGCAGGCCCATTTTGGATAAAAGTAAGCCATCCGATCGTGATCCACCGTCAAAAACCGCTTAAAAAACGTTCACTCCTAAGGTTGCTCCGATCAACTTGCCGCACGGCGGCGGCAAGTCGAAATTTCCTCGGGACGCACCGCTATTTGCCAAAAAACGACCGATGCCTCGTGTATTGAGGGCTATTTCGTCTGGTCTTCTTAAGCACGCAACTCGCCCATATCCATCAGCTGTTTTCGAGCCATCCACAAATTGAATAAGGCAAACAGCGTGGTCAATTGAGCGGTGCTTTTCATCAATCCGCGAAACCGCCCTTTCACATGACCGAACTGACGTTTGATCCCCCAAAACGGATGCTCAACCTTGGCCCGTGTCTGAGCTTTGCAGTACTCGATCTTGCGCTTGGCTTTATACAGCAGGCTGCGTTTATTCAACTTGGAATAAGTGCTGCGGCGCGCTGCGATTTGCCAGATCACTTCACGATTTTCATGCTCTTCACGTTTCTCGACACCGGTGTACCCAGCGTCCGCATACACCGCGTTTTCTTCGCCATGCAGTAGCTCGGCAGCCTGCGTGACATCGGCCACATTGGAGGATCGCAGGTGCGAGTTGATGCTTCTCCAGCAAGTGCCGAAAGTTCATGATCGTAGTGTCTTCCGGAATCGGCGCGCTCAACGTCAGGCGTGCGAACTGGCGCATGAGCGTGATTTAGTAGAGCGCTTCTTCCATGGCCGGATCGCTCAGGGAGAACCAGTTCTGCAACAGATGGATGCGCAGCATGGTTTCCAGCGGATACGGTTTACGGCCACCGCCGGCCTTGGGGTGGAACGGCTCGATCAGCCCCAGCAGGCCTGTCCAGGGCACGACCTGATCCATCTCGGCGAGGAAGCGTTCACGGCGTGTCTGCTTACGTTTTCCGGCGTATTCGAAATCGGAAAAGCTCATCTGGCTCATGGGCAGCTCGGATCAGGTTATCAGGCGTATTTCAGCACAGTTGAAGACTTGTTCGGAGTTTCCCTAGAGGGATCCTGAAGCCGCTCCTGCTGTAATGACACCATGCCTTCACAGCTGCTCGACTCCTGCCGCAAGGCGCGCGCGGTCACGCCCCGCTATGAAGATCTGCTACTTGCATTACGGAAAAAATCAATCATTTTACCGAATGATGAAACAGGCTTGGACCCCTGCTCTACCGATAAATGAGGATGGGCGTCATACTCTATTGATAGCGTGCTGCGCAGCACATCCATATGCGCTTCAGAAGACGGTAAAATATTAATTGAGTGAATCCTATTCTTCACTATCAAAACACCAGGAACCACGCCACCTGTTGAAGTATCCGACATCGAAAACTTACCCTCTGCCTCAATCCACGCATGGGTTCCAGTCTCGTTTGGACTGATTGTATACTTAGCCCCCCTATCACCTACAGCCGCTAAAATCCCAGGCTTTAACGTAAGAAAAAACTCAGCAAGCGGATCACTCAGCATTCCTTGATGAGCCCGGCGAGACACCTCCCGCCTGAGCTCCCTGGATGCTATAAGCGATGAGAAGATCTCGAGCTTTTCACACTCCTTCTTATCAAGTTCCGACTCAGACGAGGCTAATTTTATGTCCTGCCCTAAATGCCGGACAATATACTCCGAGCGATTCAAGTCATTTATAAATGCTTTCGCATACTCAATAGCCTCGACCTCTCCCCCCTTACCCCTCTGCTCTAGAGCTTCGGTTTCAGCCGGGTCAGAACTCGGATTAAACCTGTCTTTCCTTTCCAACCATTCAAACGTTAGTTTCCGCCTCCCTTGAAAAATCGACTCATCGCTCAATGTACAAATGCCAATGGGTTTCAACTCCATCAGATCTTCCAGCGACTTGAGAGCCTTAAGAGTGGCAGGGCACCTTATTTCCTCCTTAAGCTCGGAAAAAGTTCCAAGCCGAGGAGAAATATCCCTATATGGCAAAGTAACAGAATTTTGACTTACTAACGATAAGCCACCTGGTTTGTTAGATCCACTCTCAAGTGCCGAGACAATAGCCTCATTAGCCGGAGCAAGATCTACGGAACGAACCGGTTGTAAAGCGAATGAACCCTCGACTACTTTTTGCACAGCACCACCTCTTCAAAAATAATCAGCCTCACCACCTAAAATAACATAAAACATCACAACCAAAACCAAACACAAGTACTCAAATCAAGATTTACTGCACCCTTGTAAAAATTCACAAACTCTGGCCAGCACACCGAATAATTTGCCTTATAGAATAATACCCCCCACAACCTCTACCAAAAAGCGCCTCACCTCTCCGAAAACTTTCCATAAAAACTTTAACAGCTCAGAAACTTATTCTACAGCCAAAACAGGAAAACATTAAAATATAGGATATCAGCCAATGCCGACGTAGCGACCGGTTGAGCCTTGAAAGTTGCAGCATTAGGGTTCCGCGACCCTACTTTAAGGCAGGCTAACGGACTATCAGCGCGTTCATTTCCATATTCGAAAATGGGGCTTGAACGTGAGAAGCCTGATTGACTAGCATTAACTACCATAATAATAACCATTTAATCTTTATGACATTAACACTACAAATTGTAAAGATCAGAACGGTACGCGCGCTATCAAAATACGCCACTGGTAGTGGTCTAATGAAACCGGACACCCGTTCAGGCGAGAATGCTCGCCAGATCCAGGTGTCAGATGACCAAACAACGCCGCGCCCTTACTCCTGAACTCAAGCGCTTGGCTGCTGACCTCGCGCTAAAACAAAACCACAGCCACATCGAAGCCAACCGTTCACTCGGCATTGGTGAGTCGGCATTGCGCCGCCGGGTTAACTAGATTCAGAAAGAATATAAAAGCGTCACCCCACTGAGCAAGGCACTGAATTCAGAACAGCAAAAAACTCAGGAGCTGGCCCCCTGATCGCACGCTCGGGTTGAGCGAGAGAAATCAATATTTAAAAAGTTACCGCGCTCTTGATGTCGGCACGAGCGTTCGCGCTGACTGATCAATTGAGCACTGTTGAGCCATTGATTGGCTATATAGATGCTTGACATCACTCGCTCGTCCTACTACGCCGCAGCGCCTGCGGCGCCGCACACCCTACGCTGAACAGCCTCGATTGCGTAGTCGCGCCAATGAACTGTTCGATTCAAAGTACCTAGCTTGATGCACGAACTTGATTTAGTCAGCAAACACCCCAGCTCTCACATTTACAAAAGAGCGGCGATAGAAAGACTCGATAACCCGAACACGTTGAGCCGTGGGCTTGATGTGCCAGCTCCCAATCAAGTCTAATGCGGTGATATCACCTATATTTGGGCGCAAGGAAAGTGGTATTACCCGGCTGTTATCCTGGATCTATGTACGCGCCGATCGTGGGTCGGGCGCTGTCGGAAAAGCCAAACGCTGAACTGATGGTAAAGGCGTTAGGGAAGCTCCGATCAACCCGCTGCAACCGTGCGGAAAGTTGAAAATCCTGCTGAATTTGGCGCTATTGACCGCGAAATATCCCGTACGCGCCGCCTTGGCG
>NZ_SPKQ01000024.1:0-51578 GCF_023127895.1 Pseudomonas sp. NCIMB 10586 | reverse complement strand
TCGGCCAGCCAGCGCAGGCTGTGGGCCAGCCAACGAGGATCGACACCTACCGCCCCGCTGGAGCGTTCCTGCAAGCGTTGATACAGGGCTTGGGTGGTCTGCGGTGTGGGTTGGTCGAACAGCCCGGCTGCCTGCAATTGCACCAACAGCACCTGGCACAATAGTGTCTGTAAAGGCTCCAGCATCAGCCCGCCACGCAATTGCAGCGAGCCACGACCTTCGACGGCCGTGGCAAACAGCGCGAGCATGTTTGCCATCCGTTGTGTTTCGCAAGGCATCACGCTGATCAGTTGCCGCGGGCATTCCAATGCCAGCTGCGTGCGCGCCTCCCGCCCCGTCCCTGCAACGCGCAGCCATGGCCGGGACAACGCCAGGTCAACCACCTCCATTGCCGCCGACAAACCGATCAAGCCGGCGCCTGTTTTCTCACGGAGCACTTGCAGAGCAGGCGAACCGGCCAATGCGCCTGCGTCCGCCCAGTAACCCCAGTCGATAACGGCGACCGCACAAGGCAAGTGCTGCGCCAAATAGCCGCCCAGTTCATCGATGAAACAACACCCGGCTGCATAGTTGCTCTGATTGGGCGATCGCTCGAAGGCATTGATCGAGGAGAAAAACACCAGGAAATCCAAGGGCGGTCGTTGCAGCGCCTGCTCCAGCGCCGCGCCGGTAGCGACCTTTGCCGCCAGCACCTGGCTGAACTCGTCGCGGCTCATACGTTGAACACTCTTGCCCCGCATGACCATGGCTGCATGGATCACGCCATGCACCTGGGCGTGCTGGCCATGCACCCAGTCCAGAGCCTCGCGCAACGCTTGCGGATCGCCCGCATCGGCAGGCAGGTAAATCGGGGCCGGCCCTTCACTCGCCAGACGCTCGATGTCGGCGCGGATGTTTTCGTCCAGAGGTCGCCGGCCTATCCAGTACACCTGAGCCTGGTAATCGACGATCAGGCGTCGCGTCCAGGCCACACCGATCCCGCCGGCACCACCGATGATGATGTAGCACCCACCCTTTCGGTAGACCGGAGGCGCCGCGCAATAATTGACCTCCCGCAGCACCTGGCAATACCACTGACCTTCGCGCCACGCCCCGCTCGCGCCTACCGGCAGGGCAGCCAGTGGCACAAGCGACGGTGAAGCCGCCATCGGCGCCAGGGGCAGGTCCACCACGCGGACCTGCCACGTTGGGCACTCGTTCGCCAGCGTGCCCGCCAGACCGTGCACGGGCGCATGCGTGGGGTCATGGCGCTCGCCCGGCAGCACCTGCAGTGCCTGGCGAGTCACCACCAGCAACTCCAGCGGGTGCTCGCGCACCTTCAGCATCAACAGCCCCTGGCACAGCGCGAACAGCGCCATTACCCCGTGTTCCTGCGCAGCAGTGGCAGCCTGTGCAGACCAGGCTTCGCCGCTCGGGATCGGGGCCAGCCAGATCAGGCGTTCGAAAGCGCCGGCATTGCCGAGCGCGTCCCGCCATTGCTCTGCCGACCAATCCGATTGACCTGCCAGCACGCTGGCCTGGGTGCTGCCAGCTGACCAGGCCTGTGCCTGTGCCGGGTCGGCGCTGATAATCAACGTGCGGCGCTGTGCCTCTGCATGCCCTTCTTCAACAGGGTGCAGCACACGCCATTCGACGCTGTGGACCTTGGCCTTGGGCGATTGCTCTTGTTGGACTGGGGCGGCCTTGAGTACAAAATCTTTGGCCGTGGCGCAAACGCGTCCGTCCTCGGCGATCCATTCAATATTGAATCGGCACTGCTGCGCGCCCGTCGTGGCAGCGCTGACATGCACCCAGTAGCGCTCAGGCAACGGAGCCGACAGCTGCAACTGGCCGACCGAAAATCCCAGCCTGGCTTGCTCACCGGATTGACGTATGGCCAAAAGCACCGCTGCTTGAAAAGCCGCATCGACAGCGGCGGGAGAAAACGGCAGGTCATCGGCCGCACCCGCAGGCACCACGACCAACGCCAGCAACGATTGATCACCTTGCAGGTGGCTGTCCTGCAACACCCGGTATGTTGACCCATATGCCATGCCGACGTTGCGTAATTGCTCATACAGCACCTCCCGCGTCAGCCAGGCGTCAGGGTGAGCCCGCCTCAACGCGTGCACGTCACGCCGCACCTCATCAGTCTGGCCGGGCGCCAGTGTGCCGCTGCACAACGGATGCACCAGGCCCTCGAGGCGCACCTCGAAATCGGTTGCCCCGGCGCTTGCTGGTCGCAGGCTCACACGCAGCAGCGCACCCTGTAGCGGCACGTCCAGGGCCTGCAGCCACGCCACCTGGCTGGCGCACCAGCCCCCCGCCGGCAGCGCCCCCCAGGCGCGAGCCGCGACCGCCAGCGTCACAGCCCCGGCGACCCGATGCTGGTCGGCAATCACATGGTCACCAATCGACGGGTCATGCCGTTGCAGGCGGTACTCCAGTAGATCGGTCGGCGCGGTCGGCAACCAGAAGCGGTCACGGGCGAACGGGTAACTCGGCAGGCCCAGGTGGTGGCGCGTCTGGTCACTGAACAGCACGCTGAACTTCACCGGCACCGCGCAGCAATAATGCTCGGCCAGCGTTTGCAGGTGGGCCAGGTAGGCCGACGGCTCGTGTGCCAGCGTCGGCAGTGCCTTGATCAGGCGTGCGGCATCAAGTTGGCGCACCGCTGCGCCCTCCTCGTCCATCTCAGGTGCCTGGACCTCGGCCTGCGAGGCAGCCAGTAGTTGAGCAATCAGCGTGTCGCGATCACTGACCACCCAGGCCTGCCGGCAGGCCAGGTGTTCGCGGCCGGTGAGCAATGCCTGGCTGAGTTGCGCCAGGCTGGCAGATGCGCCGGCACCCTGCAGCCAGTCATGCAACGCGCTGCATTGGCGGCGCAAGCTGGCCGGTGTCTTGGCCGATAATGCGATGAGCCAGCCGGGACGGGCCGCCACGTCGACCTCGGCACACGCGGGCGGTTGTTCCAGGATAAGGTGACCGTTGGTCCCCCCGAATCCGAAGGAACTGACCCCTGCCCTGCGTACCCCTGACGCTGGTTCCCAAGGCTGCAGGCGGGTCACCGGGTAGAAGGGACTGCCTTGCAGGTCGATCCGCGAACTGAGTGCAGAAAAATGGCAAAGGGGAGCCAGTTGCCCGGCCTTGAACGAGAGCAAGACCTTGATCACCCCCGCGACGCCCGCCGCCGCCTCCAAATGGCCGATATTGGATTTGGCCGAGCCCACCCCACAGGTCTGCGGTTCGCTTGCCTGCGGGCAAAATGCCTGGCGCAGGCCTTGGATCTCGATAGGGTCACCCTTGGGGGTGCCGGTGCCATGGGCTTCGATATAACTGACACTCGACGCCGGAATGTGCGCATCCCCAAGCGCCTGCTCTATCACCTGCGCCTGTGCCGCAGAGCTGGGGTAGGTCAGCGTATGGGTCTTGCCACAGTGATTGACTGCGCTGCCCTTGATCACGCCGTGGATCGGATCACCGTCCGCCAGCGCCTTGGCCAGGGGCTTGAGCAGCAGCAAACCGGCGCCCTCGCTGCGCACATATCCGTCCGCCGCTTCATCAAAACTCTTGCAGGCCCCCGTGGGGGACAACATGCCGGTTTTCGCAAACGCGATATGCCGGGTTGGTGTCAGCAGCAGGTTGACCCCGCCAGCCAGGGCCAGCTCGGTTTCACCCAGGCGCAGTGACTGCACGGCATGATGGATGGCACTCAGCGAACCGGAACAGGCGGTGTCCACCAGCACGCTGGGGCCGTGAAGGTCGTAGAAGTGCGAAATACGGTTGGCAATCACGGCCGCTGCGTTGCCCGTGGAGTGATGGGCATCGATGGGCAACCCGGCGCTTTCCAGCAGTTGCTTGTAGTCATAATTGAACGCGGCAACGAACACCCCGGTGCGCGAGCCGGCCAGCGCGGACGGCACCACGCCTGCGTCTTCAAGGCAGGCCCAGCTCAGCTCCAGCATGATGCGTTGCTGGGGGTCCATGATCCGCGCACTGGCAGGCGCGATGCCGAAGAAGCGTGCGTCGAACGCATCGACCGCATCGATGCACCCGGCATGACGTGCGTGACTTCTATCGTCTTCACTCGTGGGGTCGCCCCAGAATGCTCGCCAATCCCAACGGCTCGCCGGAATCTCCGTGACGCTGTCCCGCGCGTTCGCCAGGTTCTCCCAAAACTGCTGGTAGTCGCCCGCGCCCGGTACCCGGCAGGCCATCCCGATGATCGCGATATCACCGGGGTGACGATGCTTGCCGGCCTCCGCGGCATCGCCGACGCCTCCCTCAGTGTGCGTGTGCCCGGCCAGACGACGAATCAAGGATGACAGTCGATTCTTCATGTCCGCACACTCCCGGCGATGCGTAAGGGGGCGCCCTCGTAGGCGGGCCGCCCCTCCGTCTGCGCCGGCGCTGCGGGCGTCAGCATGGCGCGCAAGCGGGTGTTCAAATAAGCGGCGGCGGCGTTCATCAGCCGCTCGGCCACGAGGTCGACGTGCCGGTTGCGCCAGTCCTCCAGGTCGGTACCCTTGACCCATTGGTTAAACGCGCCCATCGAGGGCCCGCAATGCACCTGGTAATCAACGCGCTGCGCCTCGCTGCCAGTCATGGCCAAGCGTGTGCTGTGAATGAAATACCAGCGGAACACCAGCGCCATTTTGTGCTTGGGGTTGCTAAGAGCCTTGTCGATTTCCTGCGGCGCAACCTTGCTGTAGTAGGCACGCGTTTCTTCGAAGACTTCATCAAAGCTACGCTTGAAGAAACTGTCCTGAATCTGCCGGGCGGTCTTTTCATCCAGCTCGTCCAGTGAGTCGTAACGACGCCACAGGTCGTAGAGTTTGTTGGCCCGTGCCGGGAAAAACACCCCGCGCTTGAGTACCTGTACCCTGGCACCCAGTTCGAACATGTCACCGGCAGGCGCGTAATCGGTGTCCTGCACGTTGATGTCCTGCAGCAGAGTCTTCACCACATCGCTGGTACCGGCCTCGGGCGTGCATTGGTTGATCGAACCGGTCACCACAAAGTCGGCCCCCAGCATGAAGGCCGCCGCCACAGACTCGGGTGAGCCGATGCCGCCTGCGGCCCCCACCCGTACCCGTTCGGTATACCCGGCAGCCTGGCATAGGCTGTCACGCAAACGGATGATCGTCGGCAGCAAGACCACGGTGACGCCCATGTCGGTATGCCCACCGGAATCGGCCTCTACGACCAGATCGTCCGCCATCGGCACCGACTGCGCCCACTGCGCCTGCTCGGGCGTCACCAGCCCTTGCGCAAGCAGCTTTTCCACCACCCGCGCAGGTGCCGGATCAAGAAACTGCTGGGCCACCTCCGGCCGCGAGACTTTGGCGACGATCCGGTGGCGCGCCTCGATCCGGTCACCCACCTTGATCAGGCCGCGCAACCGGTACAGCGCCAGCGCCGGGGTGATTTGCATGAAGGCCGCGGCTTCTATCACCGTAACGCCTTTACGCATGAACAACTCGACCAGCTCGATTTCCTTGTGGGGGTTGGACAGGTTGCAGACCAGGTTCATGCCGAAAGCGCGCGGTTGGGTGCGTTGAGCGATTTCGACAATGGCCTGTTCGACCGCTGCGGTACTCAAGCCGCCCGCGCCGAAGAACGCCAGATACCCTGAGTTGACAAGCTTGACCACCAGTTCCACCGACGCGATGCCCTTGTACATGCCACCGGCCATATAGGCATACCGCAGGTTGTAGGCCTGGCGGAATGCGGCGCTCCCCAACCCCTCGGCTGTCAGCGCCAGGCCCGGCACGCCGTCGTCATGCCGCGCAGCCAAAGGCAGCGGTGCAACCACGGCAGATGCCACGACTGGCTGGGCTGGCGAACGGTTTTTTTCGATTTTCGCTTGCAGATTGGTCAATACATTGCCGGGGCCGATCTCCTTGAACTGGGTGATGCCGGCCTGCAGTAAATACTCGATGCTTTCGACCCACTGCACCGATGACGTCATTTGCCGCGCCAACTGGCTGGCGATAGCTTCCTGCTCATAAGGGCGTGCGTCGACATTGGCGATCACCGGCAGCGTCAGGGGCTTGAAGGTCACACGGGCCAGCTCAGCCGCAAACGCTTCTTGGGCGCCACGCATGTAGCGGGAGTGGAAAGGCGCGCTGACATTCAACGCGACACAAATACCCGAGGCGTCTTCAATCTGCGTACGCACGCTTTCCAGTGCGTCGAGCGGTCCGGCCAATACGGTCTGTTGCGGGGCATTGAAGTTGGCGAAATCCAGCTGTGTACTCCCAGCCTGGCGCAACACCTGTTTGATCGTCGCAAGATCCAGATTCAGCACAGCCGACATGCCGCCCCCGGTGGCCTCGGACATGAGTTCGCCGCGCCGCTTGACCAGGCGCAATCCGGTTTCGAAGTCATAGGCGCCGGCGGCAAACAAAGCGCAGAACTCGCCGAGGCTGTGCCCGAGCACATAGTCGGGGGGCGCGGCATCGCCAGCCTGAGCCAGGTACGACAGTACATTGACCACATACAGGGCAGGTTGGGTGAAGCGGGTCTGGCCAAGTTCGTTGCGCGGATCGTTTTCGCACAGCTCACGGATCGAGTAGCCCAGCACGCGATCGGCACAGGCCGTCAGTTCGGCAAAGCGTTCGAACAAGCCCTCACCCATTCCGCGAAACTGCGAGCCTTGCCCGGGAAACATGTACACCGTTTTGCTTTGTTTCATAGCCATGATCTCCGCGCTGACAACGCGCTGTGCCGAAGAAGTGATGCGCCGCTCGAAGGAGCGTGCCGAGGTATCGAAGGGACTCAGAATGAGGCTGTCGGTGGATGCCGAGTGGGCACTGCGACAGCGTTTGGCGAAATTGGCCATCGACCCGGACGGGCCGGCGTCGAGGTATTCATGGGGGCCCAGGCCTTCAAGGTATTCAATGGCGGGGGCCAACTGCAGTGTCGAGCGCACCACATGCCACAGGTGCTCGGGGGCGAACTGGCTGACGGGGCCGCCAAGGGTTGACGAGACATAGCCCATCCGCGGTGTGCGCAGTTGCAATGCCTGGCTGGTTTGAATGAATGCGTCGCGCAATGGATCCATGTGCGAAGAATGAAATGGGCGGTTCACATCAAGCCTCTGAAACACCACGTTGCGCCGCGCCAACTGCATTTGCGCCGCCGCCAATGCAGAGACTGTCCCGCTGATGACCAGATGTTGCGGATAGTTGATCGCCGCCAGCTCAACCTCGATGCCGTCGGCCTGCAATTGCTCGAACACGGCGATATCGGCCAGTACGGCGGTCATCCCTCCCGCCGGGCAATGCTCATGGAATAATCGAGCCTGACGAACCACAAAGCCCAACGCCTGCTCGGCGTCAAGCGCACCACTCACAGCCGCCGCAGCCACTTCTCCCAGGCTGGAGCCGAGTACATGGTCGGGGTATACACCGTGCTCGATCAGCGACTGCGCCAACGCATACTCGACCATGAAGATGGCCGGGTGCGTCACCAGAATGTCGTCCAGCGCCGCTGCCTGGGGCTGGTCGCCATACAACCCATCCAGCACCGAATACCCGCCGGTTTGTCGCACGACCTCATCCAGCGCGCGCATGTGCCGGCCAAACCCGGCGTGCCGCTCATACAACGCCCGCCCCATGTGACGGTATTGCGACCCCTGTCCTGAAAACATGAAAACAATGGACACGCTGGTTTCTCCTATGAACTGCTCAAACCCGGGCACGGCCGCGCCCTTGAGGCGGAGCCTTGCCGCTCCACCTTCAGAATTCGCCTGCGCGTCGCCCTTGGGACTTACCACCCGGTGTATCAAGGTGCAGGCGTAGCGCACGCGCCAAGGTATGGACGTTGCCCGGGTTGAGCATCGACATATGGCCACCGTCCACCGTGGCCACATGGGGGCTCGCGGTCAGGTAGGCGCAATAGCGCGCCAGGGTGTGGGGAAGACTGCTTGCGCCGAGAATGCTTTGCGCCGCGATGATCACGCAGGTGTCGCCGGTGAAGGTGTGGGTGGGGCGATAGTCGACACTCATGGCGATCTGCGCCGCCAGCCATGCACCCGGACCCTGTGCGGGGCCCTGGTTGAGGCTGGCATCACGCATCAGCTCGCGTACCTGCTTGAGGGACACCACGGCGCCTTTGTCCTGGGCGTCCAGCAGGCGTGCGCAGAGCGGTGTATCACCCAGGAAGTAGCGCAACTGCGCGCTGGTCAACACCTCACCTTGAAGCTCTTGAGGCACATAGAAAAAGCTGTCGAGCATGAACAACTGCACCTGGCGTCCGCGTGCCTGGAGTTCAACCGCCACCTCGAAAGCCACGCTGGCCCCAAAAGAGTGTCCGAGCAAACGGACGACACCAGCGGGGCAGCGACGGGTGACGGTATGAACATGCGCAGCGACCATGCGCTGCATCGACAGATCTGGCGGTGCCTGCGTATCCAGCGGTGGGTACTCCAGCACCTGCAACTGCGCGACATCGCCAAGGGCCGCGGCCAATGCATGAAAAGACTGCGCGCCCGCACCCGCGGCGGGGAAACAGAAGAGCCCTTGCTCGCCAGCGTGATTGAGCAGCGTCACGACCGGGGCGGACTCACGCAACGGCGACGCAGGCATGCGGCTGAGCGCGGACGCTGGCGAGTCCGCGCCCGCCAGCGAACGCCAATCCACGTCCAGGCCCTGGGACCACAGCTGCAATAACGGCAAGGTGCCGCCTTGATCCAGCCAGCCCTGCACTTGATCGACCAGGCCTGGCAATGCCATGACGCGATTGAGCACACTGGCATCGACCTCGGCGTTACCCACTTGAGCGTAAGCGCTGTGCTCATCGGTTTGCAGATAGGCGCGCAACTGCTCGGCCAATGCCTCCAGGCTGACCACACTGAGCCCCAACCGTACGGGCATCAAGCCACTGCCGGCCTGGGTCACCCTGGCGAGGGTGTGCAGGTCCACGTCATGGTCGGCCTGGCCGTCGATCAGGTGCAACAAGTTGTCCGCCACCTGCCGTAACTGCGCCGCACTGCCGGCCGATAACAGCACCACGACCGGGCTTTGCCGGTCGGCCCGCTGCTCAGGCTCCGCCAGGGTAACCACGCGTTGAGGAGCCGGGCGCTCCTGCACCTGCGGCACCCGCAGCGAAGCCGGCTCTGCGCCATGGCGCTGCGCCTGTACCTGAGCCACCAAACCGGCCACGGTCGCATCTTCCAGAACACTCCCGGGGTCGAGTTCGACGCCGTAGGTACTGCTGATCTGTGCCAACAGTTGAGTCAGCAGTACCGAGTCGAAACCGAAGTCATGCAGATCGGTGTGCGGGTCGATATCGCCCGCGACGGTTTTCAACAATTGACACACCAATGCCACCAACTCATCGAGCAGCGCTGTATCAGCAATTACCCCACCGCCAGCGCTGGGCTGGCGCTCGATATCGGCACACGCCATCACCACCTGGATGTCGGCAATCGCGGTGGTCAATTCAACCACGTTGCCAAAAGCCTGGAACGTATCGGCGGCCAATTGGATATCGAAGCGTTCGTTGAGCAGCCCGGTCATTTGGACACTGCTCACCGAGTCCATCCCGTAGTCACTCCAGGGATCATCATCGCCGATGTCCTCCAAACGCACTTTGAGGGCCTCGGCGACCACTTCCCGCACGCCCTGGGCAACCTGCGCCCGGGTCAAGCCCGGTGCCGGCGGCTGCGATTCGGCCGTCCGCGCCCCTTGCAGGTGCGCCGCCAGTGCTTGCAGCGTCGGATGCTCAAACAGCGCCGCGGTACCCAGTTCGAGTGTGTAGGTGCGATTTATGGCGGTTGCCAGCTCGGTCAGCATCACCGAGTCAAAGCCCATGTCCGAAAATGCCGTGGTGTCGTCGATCTCTTGCGCGTCGACTTTGAGGATCTGCCCGACCAGCCCACGCAAAGTATCGCTTGGGTCCACCTGACTGCGCGGTGCCACGGCAGCAGCAACCCCCACGCCAAGCCCGGCTACCAGTGCCTCGAAGGTGGCGCCCTGCCCTGGCAGTACCAACCAGCGTGCGCCGCCTTGGTGGATGATATGGCGCAGCACCTGTAGCCCCTGCGTCGTCGCCAAAGGCCGCAGACCGGTTGCCTTGGTCATCGCGCCCATGTGCTCAGGGCTCAACTGCATGCCTCCGTCCTCCCACAGCGGCCAGTCGATCGCGATGGTATGGCCCTGTCGAGTGCCGTCAGCCACCTGTCGATTACGATATTCAGCGAATTGATCCATGAACGCGTTGGCGCAGGCATAGTCGCTTTGACCCGCATTACCCAAGGCACCCGCGATGGAGGCAAAGGCCAGGAAGAACTCCAGGGGCTGGTCTTGCGTCGCGCAGTCCAGGTTCCACAGGCCGTCAACCTTGGGCAGCAACACCTGGCGCAGGTGCTCGGCCGATTTGTTCCTGAGCAACCCATCCTGACGGCAGCCGGCGATGTGCAGCACACCCGTGAGCGATCCCACGCGAGCTGATACTTCCTGCACAAGTGCGCGTAAAGCTGTCGCGTCCGCGAGGTCGGCCGTGCGATGCAACACCTGCGCGCCCAAGCTCTCGAGTTGCTCGATATGGGCCGCCATGTCGTCATCCGGCACTCCACGCCCCACCAGTACCAGGCTCACGCCCTCTGCTGCGCGGGCGATATCCAGCGCGATGCTGCGTGCCAGGGCGCCAGAAGCTCCCGTGAGCAGGTAAACCCCCGTAGGTTTCCACGGCGCGGCACCCGGCTCGGCCGGCAGTTGTTCGTCAGGCCGGCGCTGCCAGCTGGCGCTGAACAGTTGACCATCACGACGGTGCAGGGCGAGTTCCGCATCTGCGGTGCAGGCGCTCTGCAGCAGTGGCGGCAACGCATCGCCCGGCTGCAGGTGGAGCAGTTGCACCCGCAATGAAGTTTGCTCGCGGGCAAATGATCGCAGCAGCCCGAACAACCCGGCGAACAGGCCTGAGCTATCGTCGTCGGCGACGACCAGTTGCGCCAGGCAACCTTGCCCGTCGTGCGGTAATTGGCGCAGGTGCTCGCTCAATGCTTGCGCGGCCCGGCAGTAGCGCTCAGGCAATGTCAGCCCCTGATCATCGCCGGATTCGAGCAGTACGCATTGGGCTTGGGGAAAGTGCTCGGCAACCTGGGCGGCGTAAGCTTCGCTGCCCGGGCACAGGTAAATCCGGTGAGCGTGTGAAAGACCGGCCCAAGCAGGTTCGACAAATGCCTCAAGGCCGGGTGTCATCAAGGCCAGGCTGGGCGGCGCAGGCGCTCGTGCCATGACCCGTGAGCGCAGGCCATGCAGATGCACACAGGGCTCGCCTTGAGCGTCGAACACCTCCACATCGAAGGCAAAGCTGCCACGACCGCCACCCGATGTGTGTGCAGTAAGCCTCACCCAGGCGGGTGTGCGCCTGGAACGGCCCAGGGTCAATTGCTCCAGGGAGAAAGGCACCTGGGGCCCTTGCGATGACTCACTGCCTGTGGTGAAACCCATGGCTGCCTGCAGTGCACTGTCGAGCAGACAAGGATGCAAGCGGAACTCATCACCCGGCTTGAGGAAGTCTGGCAAGCGCACATGCCCCAGCACTTGCTCGGCGCCGCCACGCAAGGCATGCAGGCCCTGATGGCCAGGGCCATATTCGATACCCACGGCGGCAAAATGGCGATAGAACTCGGTGGTCGACGCCGCGCCTTGCGCCAGCGCCGCGAGTGCGTTCACGTCCAGGTGGGCCAGGGGGGCGGGCTCTGCAGGCACCGACGCCTGGCCGCGGCAATAGACCTGGCGCACCGGTTCGCCCCCCGGCTCACGGGTAAGCCAGGCAAAGAACTCGAACTCCCAACCGCTGCCCTTGCGAGCCTGTTCCACAGCCAGGGTAAGGGTGACTGGATCGTTAAAGCACTCGAAGGGGCGCACCCACAGGATGCTGTTCAGGGCCAGGTCGGCTTGCCCAGAAACCCGCGAAAGCGCCGCCAGCGCCATTTCGAGGTAGACCACGCCCGGCAGCACCTTGCGCCCGTTGACACGGTGGTGGTCGAGAAAAAATTCGTCGCCGCAAAACTGCACTTCAAATTGCTGGCTGTCACCTGCCGTGATCTGTCGTGACAGCAGCGGATGCGGGCCGTCGCCGGGTGCAGCGAAGCGCCCGAGCACTGCAGTCTGCGGCGCAGGTGGCACCCAGCAGCGTTCCCGAACGAACGGGTACAGCGGCAGGCTGATTCGGGCCGGCTGGAACCCTTGATACAACTGCGCCCACTCGACCTGACCGCCGCTGACCCAGTGACGCATCACCGCCTGGTTATCGTCCATGGCCGGCGATTGCACTGGCACCGCCGTTTCGCCCGCACGCAGGCGTACCGGCTTGAGCGCCTGGCCAATGAGCACGTCGGGATGCTGGGCCCCGTCTGCCAAGGCAACCAAGCGTTCCTTGAGCACCTGCACTGATTGGGCCGTGAACGCGGCCCGCGCGTCCAGGGCTTCGCGGCCCACCTGCAAGGTGTAGGCAAGATCATGCAAACCCGCCAGGTCGCAGGCCAGTGGCGTTTGCTCCAGGCGCCCCAGCAACAGCGCCGCTACCGCCTGCAGGCGCTCATGCGTGCGTGCCGACAGCACGATGAGGACGTCGCTCGGCAACGTCGGTACGTGGGTGTGGGCCTGCGCCTGGAGGGAATACTCCTCGACCACCAGGTGCGCGTTCGAACCGCCGGCACCAAATGACGAAATACCTGCACGGCGCGGTTGCACAGCATCGGCGGCGCCCTTGGGTAGCCAGGGCTCCAGGGTTTGTTGGACGTGAAACGGGCTGCCGGCAAAATCAATATTGCGATTGAGCTGCGTGGAGTGCAGCGACGGCACCAACTGGCGGTGCTTGAGCTGCAACAAGACCTTGGTCAGGCCGGCTATCCCCGCGGCGCTTTCACAATGGCCGATATTCGATTTGATCGAGCCGATGGCGCAGGTTTGCGGTTCAAAGCCGTCAGCTTCGAACACGGTGCGCAAACCTTCGATTTCGATCAGGTCGCCTAGGGCCGTGCCGGTGCCATGCGCTTCTATGTAGCTCAGGTCGCTGGACGCCAGGCCGGCCTGGTGCAACGCCGAACGCACGGCCACGGCCTGGGCCGACGATTTGGGCACGGTAAACCCGGTCGCCCGTCCGCCATGGTTGATTGAACTGCCCTTTATCACTGCATGGATACGGTCGCCGTCGGCGATGGCCTGGGGCAACGGTTTGAGCAACACGGCGCCCACGCCTTCGGCCGGCACATAGCCGTCGCCCCCTTGGCCAAAGGTCTTGCAGCAACCCACACTGGACGCGAAACGGCCCTGGGCATGCAGCAGGTACTTGTTGGGATGGATCGACACATTGACGCCTCCGGCAATGGCGTACTCCGACTCGCCACTGCGCAGGCTCTGACACGCCAGGTGAATAGTGGTCAGCGAGGATGAGCACATGCTGTCGAGCGTGAGGCTGGGGCCGCGAAAATCACAGAAGAATGACACGCGGTTGGCGATGGAGGCAGGCAGTGCGGCGACCAGCGTCTGTGCGGTGCTGAAGGCGGTGTATTCGGTGTACTGAACGCCAACATAGACGCCAACCCGGCCTTTGGCGCTCAAGCTCTGGCGTGTGTAGCCGGCGTCCTCGAGCACGTGGTAGGCGCACTGCAGAAACAGGCGCTCCTGCGGGTCCATGATCTCGGCTTCACGCGGTGAAATGTTGAAAAAGCGCGGATCGAATTCATCGACTCCACGCAGGAAGCCGCCCCACTTGCTGTAGGTCTTGCCGGAGACACCCTTGGATGGGTCATAGATCGCGTCGTGGTCCCAACGTTGCGAAGGGACCGTGGTAATGCAATCGCGACCCAGCTTGAGGTTTTCCCAAAGCTCCTCGATATTTTCGGCCTGGGGATAGCGGCCCGCCAGCCCGATAATCGCAATGTCGAAAGCATGCGGGTGGGTATCCGACCCGGACGCATTGCCGGCATTCTCATTGCTGTCGAAGTCTTTGACCATGTTCAGTATCGACCCTTGGAGAATTCTTGAGGAATGGCCGCCAGGCGACCCCACATCATTCTCAACTTACAAGAATTCGATCCTGACCAAACCTATGAGCGGTTATAGGTTTGCCCATACAGCCAAGGTAGCCCGCCGGTTTCAGGCATCACTCACCCGTTGCAACAATGTCTGGCAGCGCAGCCCATCGGCATTGGCAGTCAACATCACCAGGCCGCCATGCACCTGCTGCGCACGCGCCTGGTAATCGCACAGGTTGATCAGCGAATCAGCGGAAAAACAATGCCCCACCCGCGTCACGTTATCCACATACAACTGTGTACCGCTCACCCCCTGCCGGCCTTCCTTGATCTTGAGCACTGGCAGGAACACGTTGCTGCACACCACCTGTTCCAGGTCCGCCGTATTAATCTGCTGGCGGTGCATAAACTGCTCATGCACCTCACGGAACAGCCGGGTGTCATCCTCCTTGGGGTCGTGTGCCAGCCCGGCATTTGACCTGGCCAGGCTGCCGAGCATCTCGAAGCCGCGGCGGCGCCCTGAAGTCACCAGGCAACTGGCAGCACCATCACTGAACAACGCGTAATGCTGGAACCGGAAAGCTTCGTCTTCGATACGATTGGCCGAGACCACCAGCACATTGTCCAGCCCGGCCAATACCTGGGCGCGGGCGACCTCAAGGCCTGCCAACAGCATGGTGCAATCGCCCCATGTCACGCCCAGCGGGAAGGCGCGAGCCAGTTGCAGCTCGCGCAGCAGCGGCAGATAGTCCACCACCTGGCCCGACTCGAAATTGCTGCTGCACACCACCAGCGCATCAATGTCACAGCCCCGTAAGCCGCTGCTGGCCAATGTGCTGGCGACTGACTCAACCAGCAGTTCGCCGACCGAGCGTGTCGTACGCCAGTAGGTGCCCCAGCCAAACACACTGGCGAAATCGGGCATGCTGTGTTGCTTGCACACCGCCTCGAAAGAAGCCGCGTCGCGATAATCATGGGCCTGTTCACCCAGGACATAGGCGGTGGAGGCCAAATAGGCAGTTCTCATCGTTACTTACCTGCGACATTGAAAGTCATGGTTGCTACCGCTGCGCCAACACGTCTTCGACCACTGCGCAAGCGCTGTCAGCCGCCAAGGCGCCACTCTGCACCTGGTTCAGGATCGTATCGAGCAAGTCATCGGAGCTGTGTACAACCTGCACCCGGCGATCGACCTCATCCGCCAGGGACTTGAGCGTGGGCCAGGTATAGATCGCGTCGGCCGCTAGTTGAATGGAAAAGTGCCGGCTGACCCCGCGCATCCATTGTGTGCCTGTGACCGAGTCCATTCCCAGGTCCAGGAACTGCGCGCCACTGCGCAACTGCCCAGGGTCGAGAAACAACAGTTCACCCAGGCTTTGCTTGAGGTAGTCCTGGATCGACTCGCGTTGCGCACTTGCCTGCGCGCCAGGCTGCGGTGCCGTTGCCACTGGCTCGCGCTGGACCGGCGCAGCCGTTGCTTGAGTTGGCTGAAGCTGGGTGCCCACCCATTGCGTAAAGGCCTTGAATACCGGATAGGTATAAATGCCGTCGGCGGGAATCTTCAACTGGTAGTGCTTGTTGATTTCACGGATCCATTGCGCGGCGATCACCGAGTCCAGGCCCAACTCCAGGAAGCGGCTGCCGTCGCGTATTTGGCCTGGCTCGCAATACAGCATGGCCGCCAGGCTCTGGCGCAGGAACTGTGCACATTCGTCGTCGGCCACTGGGACGACCGGCGCCGCCTTGGCCGCTAAAGGCGCGGGTTGGCTGAGTATCCGCGGCGCGGGCGGCACGATGGGTGCGCTATCAGCCACAGGCAAAGTATCCAGTGCACGCAGGCGAATCTTGCCGCCCTGCGCCACGGACGCCACAGACTCAACCGAGACCGCCACCTCACTCGGCGCCCAATAACGTTGCCGGGCAAACGGGTACGTCGGCAGGCCAAGGCGCGCTGGACGGTGCGAGTGATACAGCGGTGACCAGTCAACCGCTTCGCCTTGCACCCAGCGACGCAGGATGCCCCCCAAGTCAGCCTGGTCGAACATCTGCCGAATGGCGGCGCAGGCTTGCTCACTGGGACGCGTCGCCAGGCTGTGCGCCTCGGGAAGGCAGCCGGACCACCAGGACGGCCCCTCTAGCGCGCCATCGATAAAGGCGCGCAGCTCACGCACCAGTTCGTCGCCCGAAGTGACCAACAGCGCCACCCGCCACTCCCAGGCCTCGCGCCCCACTTGCAGCGTGTAGGCCAGGGCTTGCAGGTCTGGCTCGCGATTGGCCGCAGCGTCCAACCACCAGTCCACGAGCCGCTGCGCCACCTCCAGCAAGGCTTCGCGAGAGCGTGCAGAGAGAACGATGGGTAACGGCGCAGTCACTGTCATCGCCGCGTGAGCAGCTTGGGCCAGCGGCGCCTCGCTGACGATCAGGTGAGCATTGGCCCCGCCGGCGCCAAAGGAGGAAATGGCAGCCATGCGCAGGCCCGGGACGCCATCGGAGCCGAGCGGGCGCTCCCAGGGTGCCAGCGTACGCTGCACACGAAAGGGGGTTTCGCTGAAGTCGATATTGGGATTGAGCGTTTCAGCGTGCAGTGAGCTCACCAGCAGTCCGTGCTTCATTTGCAGCAATACCTTGGTCAACCCGGCGATGCCCGCAGCGCTTTCGCAATGACCGATATTGGACTTGACCGACCCCAAGGCGCAGAACTGCCGGTCCGGCGTGTAAGCCCGCCACGCACGGGACAGGCCGGCCACCTCGATCGGGTCGCCCAACACCGTACCCGTGCCGTGAGCTTCTACATAACCGATCTGCCGCGGCTGTACGTTCGCCTGGCGCAAGGCACGGCTGATCACCGCGGCCTGGGCTGCCGGATTAGGCACTGCATAACCGTTGGTTCGCCCGCCATGGTTGATGGCACTCCCGCGAATCACTCCATAAATACGGTCGCCATCGGCCTGGGCCTGATGCAGCGGTTTAAGCAGTACAGCCCCCACACCCTCACTGGGCACGTAACCGCTGCCACTGGCACCGAAGCTTTCACAGCGGCCACGTCGGGAGGCAAATTTGCCTGCCCCCAGCATGAGGAACTTGGCGGGGTGAATCGATACATTCACGCCTCCGGCCAGCGCTACTTGGCATTCGCCACTGTGCAGGCTCTGGCAGGCCAGGTGAATAGTCGTCAGTGAGGACGCACACATCGCATCGATGGCCATGCTTGGCCCATGGAAACCGTTGACGAACGAAACGCGATTGGCAATCGACGATGGGCTCATGGACAGCACCAGCGGCCGCCCCTCGGCAGTCTGTTGCGCCCCATACAGTTGGTACTCTTCGTACGTTACGCCGACGAACACACCGACCATGCCCTCGGCATCTTCGTGACGGGCGCTGGCTGCCAGGCCCTGGCGGGTATAACCGGCGTCTTCAATGGCCTCGTGAGCGGTCTGCAGGAACAAGCGCTCCTGGGGCTCCATGGCCATCGCTTCACGCGGCGAGATACCGAAAAACGCCGGATCAAATTCAGCCACTCCATCAATGAACCCGCCCCAGCGCGCGTAGGTCTTGCCCGGCGCGTCTTCATCAGCGCTGTAATAACGGGAGTGGTCCCAGCGCTCGGTGGGAATCTCACTGATACAGTCGCGCCCTTGGCTGAGTACCTGCCAAAACTCTTCCAGGGTGCGGGCCTGGGGATAGCGCCCGGCAAGGCCAATGATGGCGACGTCAAAGCGTTGCGACGTCTCCTTGGCGGATGCAGGCGATTGCGCGGCGTCGGCAGGCACGGGGTCGTGGCTGGCAATACCGGCCACCCGCGCCTCATCGGGGCCTGACGCCAGCGTGCCCGCTACGTCGGCGACCAGCGCCACCAACGTCGATGCATGCTCGCGACACAGGTATGCGGCCAAGGCGCGCAGCGTCGAATACTCAAAGAACAAGGTTTTGGGCAGCGCGCCGAATTGCGCCTCCAGCGCGGCGGTGATCGTCATGACCATCATCGAGTCCAGCCCGTAGCGCTCCAGCGGCTCATCACTGTCCAGACGATCCTCCGGCCATTGCACCACAGGGGATAGCACCCGTTTGAGCACTTGCAACGCATGCTCAAGCAGCACTTGCGCTGAGGCGGTGCCGGCCACGGCACGCGGCGCAGTGCCGGCGTGTAGCTGGGCAGGCAGGTGGGCCACCAGATCGTCGAGGCAACGCACTTGCCGATAAACCAATGGCGAAACCTCAAGCCCGCATTCGCGATCAAGTGCCTGGATCAATTGATTAAAGCGCGCCTGATCCAACCCATAGCTGTCAAAGTCGTGGTCACCCTCAAGCTCGCTGGTCGCGATGCCGAGCACTTGCCCCGCCAACCTTTTCACCACGTCAAGCATGCGTGTATCAGCGGGCAGCGTCGCCTCGTTCGACAGCGGATGCAGACGCCGGCGCAGGCGCTGTTCATCCCCTTCTATCACCACGATTCGGCACGCATCACTGTCCATCACTTGATGAAACGCCGCAACGCCGTGTTCGCGACTCAACGGGATCATGCCCGACTCACGCTCCAGCAACGCACTGGCCTGTGCATCCAATTGCATGCCGCCGTCGCGCCACAGCCCCCAGGCAATCGAAACGGTTCGGCCTCGACGCTCGCCCATCTGGACCTGCTGGGTGCGCTGTTCGGCGAACCCATCCATGAAGCCGTTGGCCGCCGCGTAGAACGCCTGGCCCGGGTGCCCGACGGCTGCCGCGGCGGATGAAAACAGCACGAAACAGTCCAGGTCGCAGTGACGCGTCGCCTGATCGATCGACCAGGTACCGCCCACCTTGGCCGCCAGCACCCCATCGCCGTGTTGGTGTTTGAAATTACGCAAGAACTCATCGTGCAGCGTTCCTGCACAATGCAGCACACCATTGAGCGCACCGTACTGGGCTTGCACATCAGCCACGAGCCGTTCGGTAGCCGCCTCGTCACTGATATCGACTTGCTCATAGCTGACCTGGCCGCCCATGCGCCGCAGGGCATCCAGCCGATCCTGGCCGGCCTGGCCCAAGGGGGAGCGCCCCACCAGTACCACGGTTGCGCCTTCGACACGGCTGAAAATATCGGCGGCGAAACACTGCGCCAACCCGCCCATTCCCCCTGTCAGCAGATAGACACCCGCGTTCTTCCACCCACAGCGGTGCGTATCATCCAGTACTGTCGCCTGCGTCCACTGACGGGCATGGCCACCTTGAGCGTCGAACCGCAACCAAGGATGAACCTCCAGGGCCGCAGCCTGCTCAACGGCGTGCCGAACCTGCGTAAAAGTGAAGCTCTGGTCGATTTCAACCAACTGCGTTCGCAGCTTGCTGCTTTCAAGTTGCGCCGACCTCAGCAGCCCATGAATGCCACTCAGCCACGCAGACCGATTGACGGGTATTACCACTTGTACCGAGATAACTTCGTGCGCCGCATCGACAATGATCTGGCGCAAATGCTCAGCAATTTGCCCGACACAGTGCACGTAGCGTTCTGTCGGCAAGCCCTTTGGCGTCAGCACCTGCCACCCTGGATGATCCGACCGTTCTCCAGGCCACTCACACAGGATGACGTGGCACCGCCGAGGCGCCGCCGCCGCAGGTGAGGCCTGCACCGGCTGCCAGCGCGGGCGCACCAATAATGTCGCGGCGGTGGTAGGTGGTACGGGCGCCCTGCCAGGCTGCGCCGGGGGCCGGGCCACGCTGCCAAGAGGAACCAGTTGCGGTGCCCTGGGGATGGGTTCACGGTCGAACGAATAGCCCGGCAAACTGATACGACGGGCAGTACCCGGCGCCACCAGGCGCGCCCAGTCGATCACCTCCCCCGCTCTCCATAACTGGGCTAATTGCGCCCATTTGCTCTCGGCATACCACTGATCAAGCAACGTCAGCGCTGATTCATCTTGACCGAACAAACTCAGGCGGTCGGCGTCCTTGAGCGTCG
This sequence comes from Pseudomonas sp. NCIMB 10586, assembly GCF_023127895.1. Taxonomy (NCBI): domain Bacteria; kingdom Pseudomonadati; phylum Pseudomonadota; class Gammaproteobacteria; order Pseudomonadales; family Pseudomonadaceae; genus Pseudomonas; species Pseudomonas sp. NCIMB 10586. Next base: position 31,668 of record NZ_SPKQ01000024.1, on the reverse strand, counting down.
TGGACTGCACGCCCGGGTGGGCCTCACCGGCACAATAGCGACGCAATGCATCCATGAGGTCGGCAGTCGACGTGGCGATGCAACTCAATCGCGCATTCATGGCCTGGCGGCCCACCTGCAGCGTGTAGGCAATGTCACGCAAGGGCAGCGACGGATTGCGTTCCAGAAACACTAACAAGGTGTCCACTTGTCGTACAAGTGCAGCCTCATGGCGTGCCGAAAGGACAATCAGGTAGTCGGCCCGCACATCTTCGGCGGGTTCGGCACGCACAGGGGCCTGGCGCAGGATCACGTGGGCATTGGCACCGCCGGCACCGAAGGATGACAGGCATGCAATGCGCTCTTGCGCGCCCTCGCCGTCGACGTCCCACGGTTCCAGCGCCTGAGGCACGCGAAAAGGCGAGAGGCTGGCGTCGATATCCGGGTTCATCTGCTGCGAATGCAGCGACGGCGCGATTTGCCCGTGGCGCATCTGCAGGAGGACCTTGCTCAGGCCGGCGATACCAGCCGCAGCTTCAAGATGGCCGATGTTGCTCTTGACCGACCCCAGGCGACAGAAGCCGGTGCGCTCGGTGTCCTGGCGAAACGCCTCGACCAGGCCGCGAAATTCGATGGGATCGCCCAGCGCCGTACCGGTGCCGTGGGCCTCCACATAGGTAACCTGGTCAGCACTGACGCCGGCCCGGTCCAATGCCAGGCGAATCATGGCGCGCTGGGCTTCGGGGTTGGGCACCGTGTAGCCATTGGCTTTGCCGCCATGGTTGACCGCACTGGCGGCGATGACGCCGTGAACCATATCACCGTCCGCCAGCGCGCGTTCCAGCGGCTTTAGCAACAGCGCCCCCACTCCTTCGCCGGGAACAAACCCATTGGCCCCCGCACCGAACGCTCGCGACTTGCCATCGGCGGATAACACGCCCAGTCGTGCGAACTCGGCAAAGGTGGAAGGGTGGGTGTAGGCATTGACGCCACCGACAACCGCCACGGTGCACTCGCCTGCCTGCAAGTGCAGGCAGGCCTCATGCACCGCGGTCAGCGAAGAAGAACAGGCGGTATCCACGGGCAGGCTAGGCCCGGTAAACCCGAAGCGATAAGACACGCGGTTGGCGATCGAAAAAAACGAATCTTTATAGTTATCGTGCCCGGCCTTGGACACTCCCACGAATACGCCGACCTTCTCCTGCTCCAGAGACGCAGGCGTATACCCGGCATCTTCCAGGGCATGCCATGCGCACTGGATGAATTGACGTTCCTTGGGGTGCATGTAGGTGGCTTCGGCCAGGGAAAAGTTAAAGAACATTGGGTCGAAGTCATCCAGGCCTTCGATGAAACCACCCCATTTACCGTAGCTTTTACCCTCTTGGATCGCACGCTGGCGGTCCGCGTTAAAATGCTCGTCAAGGCTCCAGCGTTGCTCGGGCACGGTTTCGATGCAGTCCCCTGCGTTTGCCAGGCAATCCCAGAACGCCGACAAATCCGCTGACTTGGGATATACCCCGGCCATGCCGATTATCGCGATCTGCCCACGCGCGCCCGGACTGGGCAGGTGGTAAGGGGCGGCAATGCGCTGCGCAGGCGCGCAAGCCAGCCAGGCCACCAGTCGCGCCGGCGTAGCGTGCTCGAACAGTACCGCTGGCTCGACCACGATGTCCTGGTCGCGCATATGCCGGCAGAGTTGACGCACCATCATCGAATCAAAACCCAACTCACTGAACTGCGCGTCCAGATCCAGTGATGCCGCAGGCTGTTCCAGCGCTTGGGCCAATGCTTCACGTACCGCTTGCTCGGCGGCGTCCGGGCTCCAGGCTCGGCGCCCTGTACGCGATGTACCAGGAGCCGGATACGCCGCCATGGGTGCAGGCGCGTCATACCAGAACGACTGGGTATCAAAGGGGGTCGTCGGCAGGGGCACCCGTGGTGCGCGGGTGGCCTTCGCCATCGGGCGCTCACCCGCCAGCCAGAGCTCGGCCCAAGGGTCAAGCGCCGCGTCCGTAGGCGCTGCGACGTCCTTGGCGAAGACAACTGCGCCCGTAAGATCGCCCGTGTGTAACTGGGCTAGCACATCGAGCAAGCCTGGGCGCTCCATGGCCACGATGACCACGGCGGCGGCAAATTTCTCGCGCCCGAATTTGAGCGTGTCACTGACACTTTCCAGGCACAGCGTCGGCTCATCGATCAAGGCCTGGTGCATTTGTGCCGCGAGCAGCGCCAGCAGCGCCGGGGTCGGCGCGCTAAGGGGGAACAGCAATGGGGCCTGACTCGGCACCACACGACCGGGCGCTTGGTGCACATATTCTTCGACTAGAATGTGTGCGTTGTTTCCGCCTGCGCCATAGGAATGCAAACCCGCCAGGCGCGGGGTAGCCTGGCGTGGCCAATCAACGGTATGGGTAGCGAGCCTGCAAGGCTGTCCGGCGGTATGCAGGTGGAGATTGGGCTGCTCAAAGTCGAGGATTTTATGAATCTTTTCGGTCTGCAAGCTGCGGATGATCTTGAATAGCGCGCCAATGGCTGAAGCGGCATGCATATGTCCGCTCATCGGCTTGAGCGTGCTGATAGCGCACTGGCCTTCCTGCAACTGCACGCCTTGCTCCCGTCCCAAGGCCAGCAAGCCATGATTAAGGGCATCCCACTCAGCGATATCTGCCACGGGGTTGCCCATGCCCTGGGCTTCGATGTAGCTGACGTGGCGTGGATCGATCCCCGCCCGTCGGTAGCAATCCTGTACCAGGCTTGAATGTGCGGACACACTGGGCGCAGCGATTGACGCCGCGTCGCCGCCGTTGTAATTGACCGCCGTATTGCGGATCAGCCCATAAATATGATCGCCGTCGGCCTCAGCCTTCGACAACGGCTTGAGCAACAGGCTGCACACGCCTTCGCCGCGCAGGTAGCCGTCAGCGCCGGCGCCGAAGGATCTCACGGTCGGTTCGGGGCTCATTTGCCCGCTTTGCGACAACGTCACGAACACGTCCGGGCGCAGCAGCAAGTTGCAGGCACCGACGATCGCAGCATTGATCTGGCCACTGCGCAGCGCGGTGACCGCGTGATGAAGCGCGACGGCACCGCCGGCACACATCGCATCGATTCGTTCGCTTGGCCCACGCAGGTCATAGAAATGTGACACCCGGTTGGCGAGCATACTGGCCGCCTGGTCCAGCCCTTCGCCGGGATCAATCTGGGCCTGGAGTAGGTTGAGGTGGTATTCGTTACGCTCGGCGGCGATAAATACACCGGTGGCCGAGCCTTTCCAGTCAGTGTGGCGATAACCGGCGTCTTCAAACGTCTGGCGCACCGACATCAGCAACAAGCGTTGTTGCGGATCCATCTTGCGCGCCTCCGCCGGCAACATGCCAAAAAAGACCGGATCGAATTGATCGATGGCGGGTATAAACCCGCCCCAACGGGTGCGCATTTTCCCTTCTTCAATATTCGATCCGGCGTACCAGGACGTGAAGTCAAAGCGCGTCGCCGGGATCTCCTCGATCAACGAACGATCATCATCCAGCGCCTGCCAGAACTGACGTACGCTAGCCGACTGCGCGACGTTGGCGGACAACCCGATGATCGCCACCGGTTCAGGAAAGGACGGGGCAGGCTGGGCCTTGAGCGAGGCATTGATGGCGGCGGCGAGGCGAGCTTTCTTGCGTTCGATATTCACTGTGCTGACCGCTCCTGGAACGAGGCTACGAGTTGTTCAAGGTAGGGCAAGGACTGATGCACCACGGCGTAGTCCACGCCGAAATCCATCAGGCAGGCAATCTCATCGACGCCGGTCTCAAGCACTTGGCCGACTCGATACCGAACCTCATCGACCGTACCGAACAACGCGCCGGTTTCGTAATACCGCTCAAATGCGTATTGCAGGACGTTTTCCTGCTCTGTGGCATCCAGGGGACGACCGTCAGGCGTCGCCCGTGCTTTCATGTGGGCTACCAGTGAGCTGCGGATATAGTCTTTGAACGGTGCTTCGACGGCTCGGCGAACCCAGGCGCTATCGGGCCCCACCAGGGTATGCAGCATAAGGGTGACGCGCCCGGAAGCCGGGTCGAATCCCGCATCGCGGCGCGCTTGGCGATAAAGCCCAATTTTTTCGGCCAGGTCCGGCAGGTCAATGCCGTACAACATCGTGAAGACGTTGAAACCCGCCTTGCCAGCGGCAATGAACGACTCTGTATTCTGCGCTACCAGGATCCAGACATTCAGGCTGGTCTGTAGGGGTCGGGGAAAGGTGACGACCGACACTGGATCGCCACCAGGCCCCGGGAATGAAAGGCGCTCACCCGCCCATAAGCGACGTACCTGCTCGATGCGTTGCCACATCACCTCGCGCCGGTCCTCGTAGGCATGCGGCGCCAAGAGAAAATCAGGCCGGCTCCAACCTGAGCCGAACCCAAGGTCTACCCTTCCGCCAGAGAGTACATCGTTCATCGACCAACTTTCGACCACGCGCGCCGGGTGATGCAGGGGCAAACTGATGCCTGCGGTGCGAAAACGAATGTGTCGGGTTTGGGGGATGAGTGACGCCGCCATTACTGCGGAATCGGGGTAAATCGCGCCAAACTCGTGGAAATGACGCTCAGGAAAATACACGGCCTCAAAACCCTGCGCATCGCCAAACAACGTCAACGACCGAGCGAACTCATATTTCTCGCTGGCGCTGATGTCTTCGCGCACATCGGAAAAAAACAACAGGCTGAAGGCAGGCTGACGCGGCGCACGCGCAGCGTTCGTCACACCCAGGCCGAGTAATTGTTCAACTGACATGTCTTGAGGCCTCTTGTAGATACATCGGGTTCACGCCACCACAGACGGCCGGCTGAAACACTGTTCCAGTTCGAAGAACTGCGGCTTCATAAACGCCAGGGGGCCACGTAACTTGTCCAGCTCCTCTCGGGGCCCATGCACTTCATAGCGAACAATTGAAGCCAGGTGAAACGCCTCGGAATTCAGCTCAGCGATATTGACCAAGTGGTTCAAAAGCCCTTGGGCATCGCTGTAGACCTCCCGGCAATGGCCTTGGGTGCCATTGAAGCTGAAACCGTAGTACAGGCATCCGGGCTCTTTAGAGGTCTTTTCGATAAACACGGCGCAATACGCCTTGAACGCTTCAAGGTGACGTTCGGGGATTTCGAAATAAGGCATGGCCATGCAGGTGCGATTCATCTTCGGCCGTTCCGTTAGAACCAATGTCCACGAGACCTTACCGCAGCAAGACGAACTGGCACTCCTATCAGCACTTAGGATTGACAAGGTTCTTCAATAGGGATAAAGGCTGCGCACGAACCCTGGAGGCGTGACGATTGACAGCGCAGGATTGGCGACCCAAATAAGACGATGAGGACGCTAGGATGGGCGAGCGAACGCTATGGTTGGAGAGGAACGGCGAGAAAAAATCCGGGCACAAAAAAAGCGGCCAATGGCCGCTTTGTTCGTAGTTTCCAGGTGTTCAGTGGGCCTGGAAGCAAAATATGGCGCAGCGGACGGGACTCGAACCCGCGACCCCCGGCGTGACAGGCCGGTATTCTAACCGACTGAACTACCGCTGCGCGTAACACTTGAAGCGAATGGTGGGTGATGACGGGATCGAACCGCCGACCCTCTGCTTGTAAGGCAGATGCTCTCCCAGCTGAGCTAATCACCCTTCGTTTCGGTGTGGGCGCATCATACACCAAAAAATCGTAATGTCTTGATTTAAATGCAATTTATTTAAAAAAAGTTCCGCGTACGATTTTTTGCCATATTCCGGACAAAGAAAAGCCCGCGATTAAGCGGGCTTTCTGTGGTGACCTGGCGTTCAGCGTTCCAGGTGACCGAATATGGCGCAGCGGACGGGACTCGAACCCGCGACCCCCGGCGTGACAGGCCGGTATTCTAACCGACTGAACTACCGCTGCGCGTAACACTTGAAGCGAATGGTGGGTGATGACGGGATCGAACCGCCGACCCTCTGCTTGTAAGGCAGATGCTCTCCCAGCTGAGCTAATCACCCTTCGTTTCGGTGTGGCGCGCATTCTACGTAGCGACCCCATGTCTGGCAAGCACTTTCTTAAATCTTTTTTTTCAGCCCTTCCAATGGCTTAGGCAGGGTTGGCCTACGGCGTGATCAAGAGAATAATGCCCCCCTTTGTATAGAGGAGAGACTCACCCCATGTGGTTCAAGAACCTGCTTATCTATCGCCTGACCCAAGATCTGCCTGTTGATGCCGAGGCGTTGGAAGCGGCCATGGCCACCAAGCTGGCGCGCCCGTGTGCAAGCCAGGAGTTGACCACTTACGGTTTCGTTGCCCCCTTCGGTAAAGGTGAAGACGCTCCCCTGGTTCACGTCAGCGGAGATTTTTTGCTGATCGCCGCGCGCAAGGAAGAACGCATCCTGCCAGGTAGCGTGGTGCGTGACGCACTGAAAGAGAAAGTCGAAGAGATCGAAGCCGAGCAAATGCGCAAGGTCTATAAGAAGGAGCGCGACCAGATCAAGGATGAAATCATCCAGGCCTTCCTGCCGCGTGCCTTTATTCGTCGCTCGTCGACCTTTGCTGCGATCGCGCCGAAACAGGGCCTGATCCTGGTCAACTCGGCCAGTCCCAAGCGTGCTGAAGATCTGCTGTCGACCTTGCGTGAAGTGATCGGCACCCTGCCCGTCCGTCCGCTGACGGTAAAAACCGCACCGACCGCAATCATGACCGACTGGGTCACTACCCAGAAACCGGCCGATGACTTCTTCGTCCTCGACGAATGCGAACTGCGCGACACCCATGAAGACGGCGGCATCGTGCGCTGCAAGCGCCAGGACCTGACCGGCGAAGAGATCCAACTGCATCTGACCACCGGCAAGGTCGTGACCCAACTGTCCCTGGCGTGGCAGGACAAGCTGTCCTTCATGCTCGATGACAAGATGACCGTCAAACGCCTGAAATTCGAAGACCTGCTGCAAGACCAGGCGGAACAGGACGGCGGCGACGAAGCCCTGGGCCAACTGGATGCCAGCTTTACCTTGATGATGCTGACGTTCGGCGACTTCCTGCCGGCGCTGGTTGAAGCGTTGGGTGGTGAGGAAACCCCACAGGGCATCTAAACAACACCGATCCAATGTGGGCACGGTCAGTGTGGGAGCTGGCTTGCCTGCGATAACGGAGTATCAGCCAGAGTAGTGCCGACTGATACACCGCTATCGCAGGCAAGCCAGCTCCCACATTTGATCGCGTCGCCCTATTCAACACTCTAATAACAAGGACATCCCCATGCGCGCACTCGCTGCCTTGAGCCGCTTCGTCGGCAATACCTTCGCCTACTGGGTGTTGATATTTGCCGTGCTCGCCTTCCTCGAACCCAGCTGGTTCATCGGCCTGAAAAGCGCCATCGTCCCGCTGCTGGGCCTGGTGATGTTCGGCATGGGGCTGACCTTGAAACTTGAAGACTTCGCCGAAGTCGCTCGCCATCCATGGCGCGTGGCCTTGGGCGTGGTCGCGCATTTTGTGATCATGCCGGGCGTGGCATGGTTGTTGTGCCAGGTCTTTCACCTGCCGCCGGAAATTGCCGTCGGCGTGATCCTGGTCGGCTGCTGCCCAAGCGGCACCTCGTCCAACGTGATGACCTGGCTGGCCCGCGGCGACCTGGCGTTGTCGGTGGCGATTGCCGCCGTCACCACCCTCCTCGCCCCACTGCTCACACCTGCGTTGATCTGGCTACTGGCCTCGGCCTGGCTGCCGGTATCGTTCATGGAGCTGTTCTGGTCGATCCTGCAAGTGGTGCTGCTGCCGATTGTGCTCGGTGTGGTGGCGCAACGGGTGCTGGGCGAGCCGGTTCGCCATGCGGTGGACGTGCTGCCGCTGGTGTCGGTGGTCAGTATTGTGATCATCGTCGCGGCAGTGGTTGCCGCAAGCCAGGCGAAGATCGCCGAATCGGGCCTGCTGATTATGGCGGTGGTGATGCTGCACAACAGCTTCGGTTACCTGCTGGGCTACTTCACCGGGCGCTTGTTCAAGTTGCCGCTGGCGCAACGCAAGTCGTTGGCGTTGGAAGTCGGTATGCAGAACTCCGGGCTGGGTGCCGCGCTGGCCAGTGCGCACTTTTCGCCGCTGGCGGCGGTTCCCAGTGCGTTGTTCAGTGTCTGGCACAATATTTCCGGCGCATTGCTGTCGACGTATTTCCGCCGCATGAGCGAAAAGGAAGACCGTCGCGCCCTGGAAACCGCCCCGTAAGCTTGATCGCCTGATCCATTTTCGGCACTCTACCAAGCTTCGCGAGGACGACCTCGCGACGCTATCAGGCGCTTACCAGGGGACGACCCCACTTTGTAGAAGCGAGGTCATCATGTCCTGGATCATTCTGTTTTTTGCCGGGTTGTTTGAAGTTGGCTGGGCCGTCGGCCTGAAATACACCGACGGTTTCAGCAAGCCACTGCCCACCGCCCTGACGATTGCCGCCATGGCCGTCAGCCTTGGGTTGCTGGGGCTGGCCATGAAAGAGCTGCCGCTGGGCACCGCCTATGCGATCTGGACAGGCGTAGGTGCCGTGGGCACTGTGATTGCCGGGATTATCCTGTTTGGGGAGTCCATGGCGTTGTTTCGGTTGGCGAGTGTGGCGTTGATTATTTGCGGGCTGATTGGGCTCAAAATTTCCACTTAAGCCACTACGCTATCGCAGGCAAGCCAGCTCCCACATTTGACTGTATTCACAATTCAAAAGGTGGGAGCTGGCGTGCCTGCGATGAGGCCCTGACAAACAACGAAAACTACCTGACACTCCCCCGCAAACCACCCACTACTGCCTGCAACTGCACAGGCGTTGCCGCCTCCACAGCAATCGGCTCACCCGCCACCAACACCACCCGCGACCAGATCCGATGAAAGAAGCCCTTGTGCGGATCGCGACTGAAGAAACTCCCCCACAGCCCCTGCAACGCCATCGGAATCACCGGCACCGGTGTCTCCTCCAGAATGCGCGTCACCCCACCACGAAATTCATTGATCTCGCCATCGGCCGTCAGCTTGCCTTCCGGGAAGATGCACACCAACTCACCTTCCTTCAGATACTGGGCAATCCGCGCGAACGCCTGTTCGTAGATCTGCATATCTTCATGGCGCCCGGCAATCGGAATCGCCCCGGCGGTGCGGAAGATAAAGTTGAGTACCGGCAAACGGTAGATCTTGTAGTACATGACAAAGCGAATCGGCCGACGCACCGCGCCGCCGATCAACAGCGCATCGACAAACGACACATGGTTGCACACCAGCAACGCCGCGCCTTCATCCGGAATAGCCTCCAGGTTGCGATGCTCCACGCGGTACATGGAATGGCTGAGCAGCCAGATCATGAAGCGCATGGTGAATTCGGGGACGATCCTGAAGATGTAGGTGTTGACCGCAATATTGAGCAGCGACACCACCAGGAACAACTCGGGGATCGACAGCTTGGCCACGCTCAACAGCAGGATCGAAACGATGGCCGAGACCACCATGAACAATGCGTTGAGAATGTTGTTGGCCGCGATAACCCGTGCCCGTTCGTTCTCGGCAGTGCGCGATTGGATCAGCGCATACAGCGGCACAATATAGAAGCCACCGAATACGCCCAGGCCGAGGATATCGAACAACACCCACCAGGCCTGGCCGTAGCTGAGCACCGCGAGCCAATCGTTGGCCTGGACGTTCTGCGGGAAGCCGCCGGAGTGCCACCACAGCAGCAGGCCGAACACCGTCAGGCCAAACGAGCCGAACGGCACCAGGCCGATTTCCACCTTACGCCCGGAAAGCTTTTCGCAGAGCATCGAGCCCAGGGCGATGCCCACGGAAAACACAGTGAGGATCAGGGTCACCACGGTTTCGTCGCCGTACAACCACTCCTTGGCGTACGCCGGGATTTGCGTGAGATAGATCGCACCGACAAACCAGAACCACGAGTTGCCGACAATGGAACGCGACACCGCCGGCGTCTGCCCCAGGCCCATGCGCAACGTCGCCCAGGACTGGGTGAAGATATTCCAGTCCAGGCGCAGTTGCGGCGTCGAAGCCGCCGCGCGCGGGATGCTGCGGCTGGCAAGGTAGCCCAGCACCGCCACGCCGACAATCGCCACCGCCACCACCGGCGCGTAATGGGTGGAAGACATCATGACCCCGGCGCCAATGGTGCCGGCCAGGATCGCCAGGAACGTGCCCATTTCCACCAGGCCGTTACCGCCGACCAGTTCATCGTCGTGCAATGCCTGGGGCATGATCGAGTATTTGACCGGTCCGAACAGCGCCGAGTGGGTGCCCATGGCAAACAGCGCCAACAGCATCAATTCAAGATGATTGGTCAGGAAGCCCGCCGCGCCGACGGCCATGATCACGATCTCGCCGATCTTGATCGCACGGATCAACGCGTCCTTGTTGAATTTCTCGCCAAACTGTCCGGCCAGTGCCGAGAACAAAAAGAACGGCAGGATAAACAACAAGGCGCACAGGTTGACCCAGATAGAGCGGTCGCCCTCGATGCTGAGCTTGTAAAGGATGGCCAGGATCAGCGATTGCTTGAAGATGTTATCGTTGAATGCGCCCAGCAACTGGGTGATGAAAAACGGCAAGAAACGCCGTGTGCGCAGCAAGGTGAATTGGGAAGGATGGCTCATCGTCGTCCGTGTTCCTGCGTGGCCTTTATTTATCAGGCCACGACTTTACCTAATCCTGCTTACTTATTCGCTAGTCCTGCAATGCAGGGCGAAACAAAAAGCTCGCCTTTATAAGCCCCCTGCACGGTGCGCTTGGCCACGATCAGCCACATCAACGCCAACGCCACCACCAGCGCACTGCCGAAGATGCTGAAGAACCCCAAATGCAACACGTTCGCCAGTTTCAGCGTGGCCAAGGCGTAAACCCCCAGCGGGAAGGTGAAGCCCCACCAGCCCAGGTTGAACGGGATCCCGGCGCGCAGGTAACGCAGGGTGATCAGCACGGCGATCAACATCCACCACAGGCCAAAACCCCATAGGGTGATACCTGCAATCAGGCCCAGGCCATGGGCCATTTCACCGACATTCTCCAGGCCATTGGCGGCGAAGATCGCTGGCGCATCGCCCCCCAACAGCAACATGCCCAAGGCACCGGTACCAATCGGCCCCAGCGCCAACCAGCTCGACGCCGCCATATTGGCGTGGGGCAATTTATGCAAGGCCATGCGCAGCATCAGGATGGTCAGGATGCTGAACGCCACCGGCAGGGAAAACGCCCATAGTACGTAGCTGGTCACCAGCATCACCAGTTGCGCATGGGCATCGGTCAGGTGCGGCGCGAGCAAGCCGCCGCTGGCCGCCGCCACTTCTGCCGCCACCACGGGCAACAGCCAGACGGCGGTCATCTGGTCGATGCTGTGCTCCTGGCGGGTGAACATCATGAACGGGATGAGTACGCCGCAGGCCAGGGACATGGCCACGTCCAGCCACCACAGGGCTTCGGCCAACGGGATGACATCACTGCCCCAACGTGGCAGGCCGAACAACAGCAATCCGTTGAGAATGGTCGCCAGCCCCATGGGGATGGTGCCGAAGAACATCGAAACCGTGGAGTGCCCGAAAATGCGCCGCGCCTCGTGGAAAAACATCACCCAACGGGCGGCATACAACACGCTGAACAACACGAACAGGCCGATGGTGAACATCCACAGGCCTTCAGCGACAGCGTGCAAGCCTGGCAAAGTGACCGGCAACTGAGCCAGGGCCAGCGCCAGCACCCCGGTGCCCATGGTGGCGGCAAACCAGTTCGGGGTGAACTGGCGAATCACTTCCCGGGGACGGGTCAGGTGGCTGAAAGGTTTGTAACGGTGGGTGGTCGAGCAGGTCATGATTTGATCCTCTTCCTCGCATGAGGTTGAGGTCATGGTAGAACCTGAATGAATATCTATATAACGGGTAATATCTCTAACTGTTATCTACTTTATAGATATTTGCCATATCTACGCAGCTGCCCGGCCCCGGGCAGAGCCCTGCCACAACTGCCCGCCAAGAGCCCCCAACGCCAACAGAATAAGGACCGCAGCGTAGCCATCGGTGGTGACGACGAGGCCAAACTCCCGGCTCAGATTGCCCGCCACCAACGCCGGTACGCAGAATGCCAGGTAGCTCAGTACATAGAATGCCGACATCAACCCCGCGCGCTCATGGGGCAACGCCAACCCGACGATACTGCGCACGCTGCCCATAAAGCCGCCGCCGAAACCAAAGCCGGCGATCACACTGGCGACAAAGAACAACCACAGGCTGGCCGTCTGTACGGCAACCAGCAACAGCCCCATGCCGACGGCCAGCAGCGCCGCCGACAGGCGCATGACCTTGTCAGCCGCACGGTTGCGCAGGCTGTAGATCATGACCGCGCCACTTAACGTGACCACCGCGACCAGCCCCCCGCCGATCAAATGCGAGGTCGACCCGGTGGCGACCCGCACCAGCGAAGGCGCCAAAGAAGAAAAGAACCCCCCCAGCGCCCATACCGCCACATTCAACGGCATCGCCAACCACAAGGCCCGACGCGCTTGCGGTGGCACATGCAGGGTGGGCGCCAGGGACTTCAAGGCCCCCGGTATACGACTGACCGTCTCGGACAACCGCCAGACATACACGGCCTGCAGCACCATCAAACCCAGCAGAGTGAGATAGATCAATTGCGTCGGCCGTGGCGCGTACTCCACCAGCAAACCGCTACCCAGCCCGCCACTGGCCATGCCCAGCATCGGCGCAAGGCTGTTGAGCATCGGGCCGCGCACCCGGTCAGTATCGAGCAGCGTCGCACTCAGCACCGCTGTGGCAGTACCGGTCGCAAAACCCTGTAATGCACGTGCAGCGAGCAGATAGGCCGTACTGTCCGCGTTGATAAACAGCAGCATCGCTACGATATTCAGCAGCAACGCGGCAAAGATCACCGGCTTGCGCCCCAGGTAATCGGAAAGCGAACCCACCGTCAGCAGCGCCGCCAACAGGCTTAGGGCATAGACGCCAAAGATAGCCGTCAGCATCGCGGCCGAAAAATGCAGGTTGTCCTGATACACCTGGTACAACGGCGTCGGCGCGCTGGAGGCGGCGAGAAAGGTCAACACTGTGATCACGAGGAACGTCAGGCTGGACCGCTGGGAATTGACGCTGATCATGGCACACTCCGCTAAAGCTAATATTTTGCTTTTGTGGAGTGTGCTACTCGCTGACGCTTAAAGCAAATTCTTTGTGTTAAGGTTTTAGCCATGGCAATCAAAGAAGGCCTCCGCCCGGGGGGCCGTAGTGCCCGGGTACAAGAATCCGTCCACAGGGCGGTGCGCCAATTGCTGGAAACCCATGAGCGTTCCGGTGTCACCGTGCCAATGATTGCGGCGTGCGCAGGCGTCACGCCGTCGACCATTTACCGGCGCTGGGGCGACCTGTCAGTACTGCTCGCCGACGTCGCCCTGGCACGTATGCGCCCCGATACCGAACCGGCCAACACCGGTAGCCTGCGCGGCGACCTGCAAGCCTGGGCTGAGCAATATCTGGATGAGATGAGTTCGGACGTTGGGCGCAATATGATGCGCGACGTGCAAAGCAGCCCGACGCCGGGGTATTGCGTGAGCATCCTGAGCGGGCAGTTGCAGGTGATGGTTGATCGCTATCCGCTATCAGCGCCACCGAGCGTCGACCGGCTGATCAACCTGCTCGCGGCGCCGACGGTGTTTCGTATTCTGTTTTCGGCCCAGCCTTTGGCGGTTGAAGAACTGCATGCCCTGATAGAGCTGGCCCTGAAAAACTAAAAACCTACACAAACCAAATGTGGGAGGGGACTTGCTCCCGATAGCGATCTCTCAGTCACTGCATGTGTGACTGAACCACTGCTATCGGGAGCAAGTCGAATCGTCGCACCGCCCCTCCAACATTTTTACTGCATTAAGCTCAGTACTTATGTACGCATCCCGCGCCCACTCACCAGCAGCCGCGCACAACCGATATACAGCACCACGGTCGCCACGATCATAAAGGTGATCGCTACGCTGATCTTGATATCCGACACGCCCAGAATGCCGTAGCGGAAGGCGTTGACCATATGCAGCACCGGGTTGGCCAGCGACACGGTCTGCCAGAACGGCGGCAGCAAGGTAATGGAATAAAACACCCCGCCCAGGTAGGTCAGCGGCGTCAGCACGAACGTCGGGATGATCGAAATATCATCGAAGTTGCGCGCGAACACGGCGTTGATAAAGCCCAGCAGCGAGAAAATCGTCGCCGTGAGCACCACCACCAGAATGGTGACCCCAAGGTGATGCACTTGCAGGTGGGTAAAGAACAGTGACAGCAGCGTCACGATCACCCCGACCATCAGGCCACGCAGCACACCGCCCAGCGTATAGCCGATCAGGATGGTGTGCGGTGACACCGGCGAGACCATGAGTTCTTCGATGGAGCGCTGGAACTTGCTGCCGAAGAAACTGGAGACCACGTTGCCGTAGGAGTTGGTGATCACCGACATCATGATCAGGCCCGGCACGATGTACTCCATGTAGGTGAAACCACCCATGTCGCCAATCTGCCGGCCAATCAGGTTACCGAAGATCACAAAGTACAGAACCATGGTGATCGCCGGCGGCAGCAGGGTCTGCGGCCAGATCCGGGTAAAGCGTTTCACTTCGCGATAAACGATGGTTTGCAGCGCGACAAGGTTGGGTTGCAGTTCGGAACTCATACCGCCACCTTCGCCAGATTTTTCTCCACCAGGGACACAAACAACTCCTCAAGGCGATTGGTTTTGTTACGCAGGCTCAACACTTCGATGTTCTGAGTCGCCAGCTGGGTGAACAGCGCGGTGATGCCCATGGCTTTGTCCACCTGCACCTCCAGGGTGTGGCTATCTACCAGGCGGCTTGGGTAACCCAGCAGGTGCGGCGCCACCGACAGATTGTTCTTCAGGTCGAGCAGGAAGGTTTCCACATGCAACTGGCCCAGCAGGTTGCGCATGCTGGTGTTCTCGACAATGGTGCCGTGGTCGATGATGCCGATGTTGCGGCACAACTGCTCAGCCTCTTCCAGGTAATGGGTGGTGAGGATGATGGTGATGCCTTTCTCGTTCAGCTCGGTGAGGAAGGTCCACATCGAGCGACGCAGTTCGATGTCCACGCCTGCAGTGGGTTCGTCGAGGATCAGCAGGCGCGGCTCATGCACCAGCGCACGGGCGATCATCAGGCGCCGCTTCATGCCGCCGGACAACGAGCGCGAAGGCACATCGCGCTTGTCCCACAGGCCCAGTTGGGTCAGGTACTGCTCGGCGCGTTCCTTGGCGATTTTCGCCGGGATGCCGTAATAGCCAGCCTGGGTCACAACAATGTCGAAGGTCTTTTCGAACTGGTTGAAATTGAATTCCTGGGGCACCACACCGATGGAGCGCTTGAGCGCCGCCGGGGACTTGTCCAGGTCGTGGCCGAAGATGTTCACCGTGCCGCTGGTCTTGTTGACCAGGGTGGAGAGAATGCCGATGGTGGTGGATTTGCCGGCGCCGTTGGGGCCGAGCAAGGCGAAGAAATCACCTTCGGCGACGTCCAGATCAATACCACTCAGGGCCTGGAAACCGTTGCCGTAGGTTTTGGTTAGCTGCCGGATGGACAGAGCGGAACTCATATCGGAATACGCACCAAAGAAGGGAATAGAAAGAATAGATGAGGGCGCAGCGCAGGTAGTTCAACCGACGATGCAATGCGGGCATGGTGCTTGCCCATGCCGCACAAGTACAGTCACCCGTATTAATAGTGTGTATTAAGTCAACGCGGTCATCACCGCTTTGCGATACGCCGGGCGCTGTTGCAGGCGCTGGTACCAGGCCTCCAGATGGGGCATTGCCGGCCGCTCAATGGGCATCTCGAACCAGGCATAGATGAAGCAACCCAGAGGGATATCACCCATGCCGAACGTCTGACCGGACAGGTAGGGTTGCTCGGCAAGGGCCTGGTCGACGGTTTTGAGCGCGTCGATACAGGCTTGGCGCCCGGCATTGATACTGTCCCAGTTTTGCCTGTCAGCCGGGGTGCGCACGATCCCCCAGAACACCGCCTTGAACGGGTCGGCGAGCGTGGAGGTGGTCCAGTCCATCCACTTTTCGGCATTGGCCCGGGCTTGCAGGTCGCTGGGGTAGAAGTCCGATGCCTGTTTGGCGCACAGGTAGCGCACGATGGTGTTGGATTCCCACAGCACAAAATCGCCATCTTCGATCATCGGCACCCGGCCATTGGGGTTCAGGGCCCGATATTGCGGGGTGTCGACCACACCAAAAGCCCCGCCCGCATCAATTGCCTCATAGTCCAGGCCGAGTTCCTCGGCGCACCACAGTGCTTTCCTGACGTTTGATGAATTTTTACGACCCCAGATTTTCAGCATGACCGCGCCTTATTGTGGATGAACTTGGCTGGATGAAGGCAGCAGCATACGCCGGATCAGCCACGGCTTAAATCGTCCTGCAGATCGCCCAGCAGGGTCGGTGCATTGTCGGCAAACAAGTGCGGGTAACACTGGCGGATATGCGCGAAAAAGAATGCCTCGGGGACGTCAACAAATTGCCCGTGATCCATCACATATTCCATTGAGCGACGGCCCTGGCGATTGAACGCGTGGAAGACACTGTCATGCAAGCCATCGAATTCCAGTGGCGGCACATCAAACACGTCGCACAGTTGCTGATTGAACGCCGGAGTCGCTTTGACCCAGCGGCCGTTCAGGTACAGCTCGGTATAACCGTGCATGGCGAACACGTCACTTTTGAGCAGGGCAAGCAGGCGCGGTGTGGACAGGTGGTTGCGCACGTCTGCCAGGCCAATGCGCGCGGGGATGCCACAGTGACGGGCGCAGGCGGCCAGCAAGGTGGCCTTGGGCACGCAATAGCTTTCGCCGGCAGCCAGTGCGAAGCTGGCATTCAATGTGTTGGGGTCGCGGCTGAAGGTGTAGGGGTTGTAGCGAATCGCCTCACGTACGGCGTAATAAAGACTGACTGCCTGGTCACTTAAATCCGTGCGGGTTCCGCGATGTTTTTCGGCGAACTCCACCACCGCAGGGTGGTCACTATCGATGAAGCGGCTGGGACTCAAGTACGCATTCATAAGCTTGATCTCCGAAGTGAGCCTGGAGTTTAACGACAGGCCTGCCACAGAGATAACGACGATTACGCCAAATGTCGGCGCCTGCTGATGGGTATCCCCAGTACAACTTGTAACACCCTGATCACCCGGCTTGTTCGGATGCGGACTAAGCTCCCTGGTGGTTTCGCCCCTGGTTTCACGGAGGATTGCATATGCTGTTGTTGTGGATACTGGTGCTGGTGGTCGGCATTGCCTACCTGGCACACCGCCGAACTGCCCCCCTGCCCGCCCTGGGCGTGGTCGCCGTCTACCTGCTGGCGATGGGCGCCTGGAGCCACGCGCCGGGCTGGCTGCTGCTGATCTTCTGGGTGCTCATCGCCGTGGTGGCCGCGCCGTTGCTGCTGCCTGACCTGCGCCGCCAATACTTCACCAAGCCGCTGTTCAGCTGGTTTCAGAAAGTACTGCCACCGATGTCCGAGACCGAACGCGATGCGATCGATGCCGGCACCGTCTGGTGGGACGGCGAACTGTTCAGCGGGCGCCCCGACTGGGATAAATTGCTGGCCTACCCCAAGGTTCAATTGACCGAAGAAGAACAGGCGTTCATCGACGGCCCCACCGAAGAACTCTGCGCCATGGTCAGCGACTGGGAGATCGGTCAAGCCATGGACCTGCCGCCAGCGGCCTGGGAGCACATCAAGACCCACGGATTCTTCGCCCTGATCATTCCCAAGGAGTATGGCGGCAAGGGCTTCTCTGCCTATGCGCACTCTCAGGTTGCGATGAAGCTTGCGACCCGCAGCGGTGACCTTGCGTCCACCGTGATGGTCCCCAATTCCCTGGGCCCGGCCGAGTTGCTGCTGCACTACGGCACCGAAGAACAACGCAACCACTACCTTCCGCGCCTGGCGCGTGGCGACGACATCCCGTGCTTCGCCCTCACCGGCCCGCTGGCCGGTTCCGATGCAGGCGCCATGCCCGACACCGGGGTGATCTGCAAAGGCGAATGGCAAGGCAAGGAAACCCTCGGCCTGCGTCTGAACTGGGAAAAACGCTACATCACCCTTGGCCCGGTCGCGACCTTGCTCGGCCTGGCGTTCAAGGCTCATGACCCAGACCACCTGCTGGGCGAAGAAGAAGACCTGGGCATCAGCCTCGCGCTGATTCCAACCGATACGCCCGGCGTAGAAATAGGCCGTCGTCACCTGCCCCTCGGCGCTGCCTTCATGAACGGCCCCAACTCCGGCAAGGACGTGTTCATTCCCCTGGAATACCTGATCGGTGGCCAGGAAATGCTCGGCAAAGGCTGGATGATGCTGATGAACTGCCTGTCGGTAGGCCGCTCGATCTCCCTGCCTGCCGTCGGCACCGGCGCCGCCAAGTTCACCAGCCTGGTGACCGGGCAATACGCGCAGGTGCGCGAGCAGTTCAATGTGCCACTGTCAGCCTTCGAAGGTATCCAGGAAGCCCTGGCGCGCATCGGCGGCAATGCCTGGCTGATGGACAGCGCGCGTATGCTCACCGCCAATGCCGTTGACCTGGGGGAGAAGCCCTCGGTGTTGTCGGCGATCCTCAAATATCACCTCACCGAGCGTGGCCGCGAGTGCATCAGCCACGCCATGGATGTGCACGGTGGCAAGGGCATCATCATGGGCCCTAACAACTACCTGGGCCGCAGCTGGCAAGGTGCGCCGATCTTCATCACCGTGGAAGGCGCGAATATTCTCTCGCGCAACCTGATGATCTTCGGCCAGGGTGCAATTCGCTGCCATCCTTTCGTGCTCAAGGAGATGGCCCTGGCCGGTCGCGAAGACCATGACCAGGCGTTGAAAGAGTTCGACGGCCTGCTGATGCAACACATCGGTTTTGCCGTGAGCAACGCCGCCAGCACCCTGGTGCTGAACCTGGGCTTCGGCCATTTCGAAAAAGCCCCCGGCAACCGTTTGAGCCAGGGCTACTTCCGCGCCCTGAACCGCCAGGCGGCTGCATTTGCCCTGCTGGCCGACCTGAGCATGATGCTGCTGGGTGGTGAGCTCAAGCGCCGCGAACGCCTGTCCGCCCGCCTGGGTGATGTACTGAGCCATATGTACCTGGCGTCCGCAGCGCTCAAGCGTTATCACGACCTGGATTCGCCAGACCATCTGGAGCCGCTGTTTGCCTGGGCCATGGAAGAGAGCCTGGGTGAATCGGAACGCGCACTGGATGAACTGCTGAGCAACTTCCCGAACAAGGTACTCGGCTGCCTGCTGCGGGTGATCGTATTCCCGTTCGGGCGTCGGCATACCGGGCCCTCCGATGCACTGGATGCCGAAGTGGCGGCGGTAATCGGTCGTGCCAAGGGCGACCCGACCCTGGAAGAACTGCTAGCCGGGTGCTATCGACCGCAAGCGGCGGAAGATCCAGTAGGCGCTCTGCAACATGCCTACGATTTGCTCGGCGCCAGCCATCCGTTGCAGAAAAAACTGCATACCGCGCTTAAAAGCGGGCAGGTCAAACCGACTGCCGGTGAGTCTGCCATCGATGCCGCCTTGCATGCCGGCGTGCTGCAACCAGGTGAAGCGCAAACCCTGCGCGATGCCGAAGCGGCACGGCGCAAGGTGATCGACGTGGATGATTTCAGCAAGGAAGAGCTGATGCAGGCAGAAGGTAAAGTCCGCTGATACCGGCGGTCATATAAAAACGGGCGCGAGAGGCATATACTCTCGCGCCCGTTTTTGCTTTAGAGGCCTTATCTCGTGTCCAACGTCGTTGCCGATCATCTCGTCTTGCTCGACCACTTGCGCAGCATCCTGGTTGCCGTCGGCGAAGCCGAACAGGTACCCGAGGAAAGCCACTCGCTGTTCCTGGAGCGTTTCGACGAACTGCGCGCCCTGTTGCCGATCGATCCGATCGAAAGCCAGTACCTGGGCCAGGACCTGATGAGCCAGGTCATCCTGCGCTACCCGCAAATCGCCCACTTGGTGCCACGCGACCTGCTGTGGTTCTTTGGCGGTGACTGCCTGCACTTCATGCCCGACGAAGAACTGGACCTGTACCAGGCCCTGGAAGAACGTCGCTATGAGGCCGAACAGAACGACGAACCGTTCGACTGGAACCAGGAAAAGCAACTGCTGGCCATGCCCCAGGACCAGAGCAAGCACTGACTTTTCAAGCACTGAGATTCAAATGTGGGAGGGGGCTTGCCCCCGATAGCAGTGGGTCAGTCAATGTAAAGGTGACTGACAGACCGCTATCGGGGGCAAGCCCCCTCCCACATTTAGCTTTGGCTCCTTGGCCATGCACTCCACCAGATAATCGATAAACACCCGCAACTTCGGCGGCAAGTACCGCGTTGGCGAATGCAGCAACCACGCCTCGCCATGGTAAGACGCAATAAAGTCCCACGCTGGCAACACTTGCACCAACTGGCCCGCCGCCAACGCATGCCGCGCCGTGAAATACGGCAAGCTGCCAATCCCCACATGCTGCAATACCGCATCCAACCGCACCCCAGTGTGGTTCGCTGCATAACGCCCGCGTACGCCAACCGTCACCGCCTTGCCGGCCTGGCGAAATTTCCAACGTGAATCGCCGGGCGTTTCCCCCAGGTAAATGCAACTGTGCTCGAGCAAATCATGAGGATGGCTTGGGGTGCCACGCTCGGCCAGGTACTGCGGCGTCGCACACAGCAGGTGTTCGATGGGCAATAGCTGGCGCCCGACCAGGCCGGGAGGTGGACTGTCAGTGATACGAATGCTCAAGTCGACATTGTCGTCGATCAGGTCCACATGCCGATCTTCAAGGATCAATTGCACATCCACCTTGGGGTAGCGCCGCAGAAATTCCGGCATATGCGGATGCACCACGAACCGCCCCACGGCCTTGGGCACGCTGACCCGTACCAGGCCCTCGGCTTCATCGGTGAACTGGCCGCTGATTTCCATCACCGAGCGGGCCGCGCTGACCATCTCCTGGCAACGCTTGAATACCTCTTCACCGCCCTCGCTCAGGCGCAATTTGCGCGTTGTGCGTTGCAGCAAGCGCGTGGCCAGGGCCTGCTCCAGGCGTGAAATGCTGCGGCTCACCGCCGAGGGGGAGACGCTCAGTTGCCGCGCCGCTTCGGAGAAGCTGCCGGTTTCCACGACCTTGACGAAAATCGCCATTTCACCCAACAACGGCAAAGGAAGATTGATGCTCATGACGCACAGGTCCATTGATAATTGAGCGGATTATCACTCATCTGCGCACTATTTATACTGCCCACAGAACCCTGATGCGGATGTAGACCATGACCGAGCGCCTGTTTTTTACCCATGACCACCTGACAGCCGAGCTGGAAGTGCTCAGTTGCACCCCGCACGAAGAGCAATTCGCCGTGATTGCGCAGTCGACGATTTTTCATCCCCAAGGCGGCGGCCAGCCGTTCGACACCGGCTGGCTCGGCGATAGCCAGGTACTGCGGGTCGTGCAGGAAGCCGAACAGGTGGTGCATTACGTCGACCGGCCTCTGGAACCTGGACCGGTCATTGCACGAGTCGACGCACAGCGTCGAGCCTTGCACAGCCGCCTGCATTCGGCGGGCCATTTGATCGGCAACGCCGGCGAACGTCTGGGCTGGATGCCGATCAAGGCCCACCACTGGCCGGGCGAAGGCAAGATCACCTTTATCCGTGGCCAAAGCGCGCAAGACATGGATGCGCAAACGCTCCAGCAATGGGTCAACCAATGGATCGCCGCTGACTATCCACGGCATATGACGCTGGATGAAGGCACCCGCGAAGTCGGCTTCGGTGAATTGCCGGCTTACGCCTGTGGCGGCACTCATGTGCAAGCGTTGAGCGAGCTGGGCCAGGTGACGATCCTGGCGCTATCGGAGAAAAAGGGCGCATTGTCGGTGCGCTATGAAATTGAAACTAATGTGGGAGGGGACTTGCTCCCGATAGCGGTGTGTCAGTCAGCTTACCTGTAACTGATCCACCGCTATCGGGAGCAAGCCCCCTCCCACAGTGGACCGATGCGCCACAGAGAAATAGGCTAGACGGCAATCGCCCCTGCCCTGCCCGGCTCGACCACGAACGACTTCAACGTCGACACCGTCGCCGCCGGGTCACGCGGGTCACTGATCGCCCGAAAATTCGTCAACATGCTGTCGGCCGCCAACTCCACCGACACATACCCGCGCTGGCGGCTGTCGAAGAACTTCACATGGGGGTTAAGCGGCATGATCTTCATGAACGCGTCATAGGGCGGGCCGTCAGAGGTCACCGACGAGCCAACGAACTCGGTGGCAACCACCGCCGAGTCCGGGTTGTCGGCGTTAGCATGCAGGTCAGTGGCCCAGAACGAATGAATGTCCCCGCCCCAGAACACCGGGTTCTTCACGCGATTGCGCACAATCGACGCCAGCATCCGTGAGCGGTTAGCCATGTAGCCATCCCACCCATCGGTCCAGCGCCCCGGCTTGTGGTTGGTGAGATCGCGCTGGATCAGCGGCGCCACCAGCAAATCCTGGGCGATCACATTCCATTGCGCCTTCGACTGGGCAAAACCCTGGTCCAGCCAGGCTTCTTGTTGCCAGCCGAGCAACGTGCGGGCGGGGTCACGCAAGTTGCTGCAAGGGGTGGTGACAACATGCCCCTGGTGGCTGCCATTGGCTGCGATGCACGGTTGCTCGGAACGATACTGACGCCCGTCGAGCACATGGAAACGTACAAGCCGGCCGTAGTCCAGACGTCGATAAATACGCATGTCCGCGCCCTTGGGCACGCTACTGGCGCGCAAGGGCATGTGTTCGTAAAACGCCTGGTAAGCCGCCGCCCGTTGCTGGAGAAACTGCGCCACCGCAACCTTGGGATCCTGGGACCAGCGGTTGGCATAGTCATTCTGCACTTCATGATCGTCCCAGGTCGCCACGCTGGGTGCGGCGGCGTGCAGGGCTTGCAGGTCCGGATCGGTCTTGTACAACGCGTAGCGGTTGCGATAGTCGCTCAGGCTTTGCGCATTGCCACTGCCGTGAGAACGAAAAACCTTGCCAGAATCCGCCGCGTAGGAGCTGTCGTAAATATAGTCGCCGAGGAAAAACACCAGGTCGGGCCGCTCCGCGGCAAGGTGTCGGTAGGCACTGAAGTAACCGCGCTCCCAGTGCGAGCACGACACAAACCCCAGCCGGGCCGATGCCATGGCCTGCAGCGGCGGCATCGTGCGGGACTGGCCCACCTGGCTCTGCGCACCGAGCCCTTCAAACTGGTACCAATACGGCCGATCCGCCGCCAGCCCCGCCACTTCGACATGCACTGCGTGAGCGAAACGCTGCGTCGCCAGCACCTCCCCCTGCCTCACAATACGCGTCATCGCCGCATCGCTGGCCACCCGCCAACGCACTGGCACTGAGCGACTCAGCCCGCCACGGCCATCCGCGGCGTTGAACAACGGCGCCAGGCGCGTCCATATCACAAAGCCATCCGGCAACGGGTCGCCGGAAGCCACGCCGAGGGTGAACGGATAATCCACCCCGGCACTGCGCGCAAACGGGCTGAGGATCGAAAACGCGGTAGCGACCGCCAGCCCGCCAAGTATCCGGCGCCGGTTGTGGTCTACCCCGCCGCTCACAGACAGCGCTCCCAGTCGTCACGCACGGCGGCAAACCCGAGCAAGTCCTCATACACGCCGTTCTTTAGAAACGCCTGGCGCATGCAGCCTTCATAGCGCAGGCCGATCTTTTCCATGACCCGCGCCGATTCCTTGTTGCGACCAAAGCACTGGCTGCCCACGCGCTGCAAACCCAGCTCGCCGAAGCCGAAGTCCATCACCGCGCTTGCCGCTTCTGCCGCGAACCCCTGGTTACGGCAGTGCGCCGCCACCCAGCCCCCCAAGTGCCCATAGTGATGACGAGCATTGATGCGCAGGCTGACCATGCCAATCAACTCGTGTGTGCCCAGCACATGCATCCCCAGGTTCAGCAGTTCACCAGTGCGGTATTTATCGGCAATCCCTGCAATAAAATCCTCGGCGGTTTCCAGAGTGTAGGGCGATGGAATATTCGCCGTGTTGTCGGCAATTTTCGGGCCGTTGGCGAGCGTGAAAAGCAACTGGGCCTGGTGCATTTCCAGTGCTCGCAACAGCAGCCGCGGGGTAGTCAATTGAGGCAATGCTGTGTCCATGGAAGCTGGCTCTCAAGATAAATTTCTCAAGCATGTACGCCCCGAGTGTCAGTTTCATTACGTGCCAAAACTGACCGGTAAGTTTTCTGAAAGACCCGTCCTAGAGCCTTTAAACCGTCAATTAAAGTTAACCATTCGGTCATTTTTGCTTGCTAGCGTGTTGCCCCTAATTCAATAACGGGGTAACGGAATGAGAACCTGGGACGAACCCAAGAAACGCAAGGCGCACATCGAACTGATCCCGATGATCGACGTGATGATGTTCCTGCTGGTGTTTTTCGTACTGGTGAGCCTGAACGTGATTCCCGCGCTCGGCATGAAGACCCAATTGCCCAGCGCCAGCAGCTCGCAGCAGCTCAAACCGCAAAACAAATTCATCCTCACCCTGGGCCTGGAAGGCCAGTTGCAACTGGACGGCAAGGACCTGACGGTGGATGCCCTGGTGCCGGCCTTGAAGGCGGCCGAGAAGCCCGACACCAAGTCGACGATCATCGTCAACAGCGACAAAGGCGTAGAGGTTTCGCGCCTGGTGGAAGTGATGGACACCCTGCGCCTGGGTGGCTTCACCTCCGTGTCCATTGCTACGCGTAAGTCTTGATCATGTACGTTCTGTTTCGTGCGCGTCAGCTGCTGGGCAGTGTCCCGGCCCTGATCGCCCTGGTGCTGATTGCACTGGGTATCCAGTCCCAGACCTTGAAGGTCGAGCCGGTGTATGACGAGTCGGCGGTCGAATTGGCCTTGGTCGAGCCGGAACCGGAAGTCATACCGGAACCGGTGGTGGAACAAGAACCGCCACCGCCGGTAATAGAAGAGGAAGAGGCCGCGCCGGCGCCACCGCCACCGCCCAAGCCGCTGCCTAAACCCGAACCCAAACCCAAGCCAAAACCTGTGCCCAAGCCGGCGCCCGTGGTCGCCAAGCCCGCGCCAACGCCGCCACCGGTGGCCGCCAAGCCAGCCCCGGCCGCCGTCGCCCAAACGGCACCGACGCCCGCCCCACCGGCGCCACCGAAGGTCGATGGCCAGGCCCTGGAAGGCGGTTACCTCAAAGGCTTGCGCAACGAGTTGGACACCTACAAGCAGTACCCCACCGGGCGCCAGGCGTCGCTCGAACGCCCCAGCGGCGAGGTGGTGGTGTGGTTGCTGGTGGACCGCCAGGGCCGTGTGCTCGATTCCGGCTTGCAGACTCAGGCCTCAAGCATGTTGCTCAACCGGGCCGCCACCAACAGCTTGCGTCGCATCAAGCAAGTCAAACCGTTCCCCGAACAAGCCTTCGGGGGCCGCAATGAGCAGCGCTTCACCGCCACCTTCAACTACAGCGTGCAATAAGCACCCGACATCAGGACGACAGTGATGAAGTTCACCCGCATTCATCTGGCACTCGTTGCCGCGACCAGCATGAGCCAGGGACTGGTCATGGCAGAGACCAGCGACAGTGATGTCGGCACCATTGGGGTACAAGGCAAGGCGAGCGCAGGGGGCGGTTACATGGTCCCGGAAGAAAGCATCAAGGGCCGCTCCACGGTGACCAAGGAAGCACTGGACAAGCAGGCAGCAACAGGCAATGCCATCGATAAGCTCAAGTACACCCCAGGCTTGAACATCTCCAGTGAAGACAACACCGGCCTCTCGGGTTTTCGCTTCACCATGCGCGGCATGAACTCCGACCAGGTGGGCATGTCGGTGGACGGCATGCCGATCAACGACTCCGGCAACTACGCGCTGTACTCCAACCTGCTGGGCGACCCGGAAAACATCGACCAGATCTTCGTCACCCAGGGTGCTTCGGAATCCGACGGCCCGCACATTGGTTCCAGCGGCGGCAACATCGGCATCGTGACCATTCGCCCGACCAAGGAAACCGGCGCGTTCGTCAAACAGGTGGTCGGCAGCAACGCCACGCGCAAGACCTTCGCCCGCCTCAATACCGGTGAAATCAACGGTCTTAGCAACTGGCTGTCGGTGTCCCATACCGAAGGGCAGATGTGGCGTGGCTCAGGCGCGGTGCGTGCGGACAAGGTGGAGTGGAACAGCTTCTTCGACGCCGGCAACGGCAACACCGCCAACCTGATCCTCAAGTACCACGAGCAGGACAACAACAGTTACAGCCAGTTGACCAAGGCGCAGTTCCAGCAGAACGGCCGCAAGTACGATCCCTACCCGGCCACGCCGAGCGTGGGCAGCAACGGCAAGTACAACAGCTACTACGCCCTGGCGCAGAACCCGTTCCAGACCTTCACCGCCGTGCTCAACACCCAGTTCAAACTGGCCGACAACCTGGCGCTGTCGGTGATCCCGTATTACTACTGGGGCAACGGCAGCGGCGTCGGCTCGTCCGCCTATGCGCTCAACCGTGGCTCCAACCAGGGTGGCGTGTTCGATCTGGGCAACCTGCCCACCGCCGCCCAGTACAACGCCGATGGCACACCGAACAGCGGCGTGTACTACCGCCCTTCACGCACGCAAACCTGGCGGCCGGGCATCACCACCAAACTGACCTGGGACCTGGGCGACCACAGCCTGCAATTCGGCTACTGGTACGAGCGCGCACGCCAGAGCCAGACCCAGCCGTTCATTCCCCTAAAGAGCAACGGCAAGCCAGTGGATACCTGGCCGGATTCCAACAGCGCCATCGTCGATGCCAACGGCAACCAGGTCCAGGGGCGCGACCGCTTCACCGTGACCCCGGCGCAAAAGGTCTGGGCCCAGGACACCTGGTACATCAACCCGGATTGGACCTTCATCGCCGGCCTGGCCTACATGAACGTCGAGCGTGAAGGCACCAACCATGGCAGCCTTAACGAACGCCCGGAAAAACGTAACCAGACCTACAACAAACTGCTGCCCAACGCCGGCCTGAAATACCAGCTGGACGAGCGTGACCAGTTGTTCTACAGCCTGTCGCGCAACATGCGGGTACCGCAGAACTACGTGCTCTACGACAAAGGCGCCGGCTCGATCGACGCCGAACCGGAAACCAGCTGGAACCATGAACTGGGCTGGCGCTACAGCGGCGACGACATGACCCTGGCCGCCACCCTGTTCTACATGGACTTCAAGAACCGCCAGGTTTCGTCCCGGGACATCAACGGCGACTTTGCCGACATCAACGCGGGCTCCGTGGTCAACAAAGGCCTGGAGCTGGAATGGAGTGGCCAGTTGCCCCACCACTTCAACTACTACACCTCCTACACCTACACCAAGGCCGAGCAGCAGGATGACCTGACCGTCTACAACGCCGGCAAGCCCATCGTGCTGCCCACCAGCGGCAAGCAGTTCGCCAACGTGCCCAAGAACATGCTGGCGGCCAACGTTGGTTACGACGACGGGCGCTTCTACGGCACCTTCGGCGGCAAGTACACCAGCAAGCTCTATGGCGACCTGACCAACGACGAAGCCATTTCCGGACGCACCGTGTTCAACCTTGGCGCCGGTATCTACCTGCCGGTGGACAAGAAAGTCGTCAAGGACGCGACCCTGCGCCTGAACGTCGACAACCTGTTCGACAAGAAGTACCTGGACGGCGTGTACACCACCAAGACCAACGCGGCCAGCTACAGCGGTTTTCGCGATGGCGACCCGGCCTACATCGTTGGCCTGGACCGCACCGTAACGGTTTCGCTGGAAGCGAATTTCTAAGACTGACCCAAGAGGAACACCAGCATGGATATGAACCTGCTCCACGACGTCACCTTCTATGTGATGTACGCAGCGATGGCCATTGCGATCTTCATCGCCATCGAACGCGGCATCTACTTTGCCTACGTGCGCCGCCAGGCTCGGGCGTTGATCGACGCCCTCGGCGCCCCCGTGCACAGCGAGCGTGACCTGCCGGAAAACCTGAGCCGTCGCGACAGCCTGCCGCTGAACATGATCCTGCCGGTGCTGGCGCAGAAAGCCTCCAACGGTTCACGCAAGGACCTGGACGACGAAATCGACACCCAATACCTCAAGACACGCGCCCCGCTGGCCCGCAGCCTGTGGATCATCGAGACCATTACCACCGCCGCCCCGCTGCTGGGCTTGCTGGGTACCATCCTCGGCATTATCGACACCTTCAAGGCGCTGGCCACGGCGGGTGTTTCCGACCCAGGGCAGATTTCCGGTGGTATCGGCACGGCCTTGTTCGCCACCGGCCTGGGTATTGCCATCGCGCTGTTCTGCGTGGTGTTCCACAACTTTTTCCAGGACAGCCTGGAACGCATCAACGACCAGTTGAAGATCCTGTTGATCCGCGCGGCCAGCGGAGCCCGCGTACAAGGCGAAGTGCCGCACCTTGTACCGACCTCCCTGCACAGCCGCACAGCGTGACCCGTCGGGCGGGCGCGTAATCCGCCCGCCCCTTTGTTTTGTCCGATGAGACGCCTATGTCCCTTTCGATGAAGTTGCGTATCGCCAGCCTCGCCGGCGTGTTGCTCAGTCCGCTGGCCCAGGCGGACTTTTCCATTCCGGGGTTTGAGCTGGTGCACACCGTGCCGGTGGATACCGCCCTGGTCACCGCCGATTTGCGCCAGACTGGCCCGGTATGGATCGAGCTGTTCGACAGTGCGAAGAGCCGCATTGATATCGGCCAGTTCTACGCCGTCGACCATCCCGGCTCGGTGATGAACACGGTCATCGAACGCCTTGAGGCTGCCGGCAAGCGCGGCGTGAAAATTCGTTTTTTGCTGGAAGAAAAAGGCCTCAGGCTGTCGGAAGCTGCCACCCTGGAACGCCTGCGTGCGATCCCCAACCTGACCTTGCGGGTGCTGCCCTACGGGCAACTGAGCGGCGGCATCATCCACGCCAAATACCTGCTGGTGGATGGCACGCAGGCGTTTATCGGCAGCCAGAATTTCGACTGGCGCTCCCTGGAACATATCCACGAAACCGGGCTGCGCATCAGTGACGCAGCCGTCGTGGGCCAAGTGCAGGCGATCTTCGATCAAGACTGGCAAGCCCAGGCTGCGCTCGCCGATAAGCAACCGGTGCCGCTGCCGGCCACCGGCCAGGCGCCCGCACGCACCGGCAACTACCTGGTGGCCAGCCCGCAACGCTACAACCCGCCAGGCGTAGGCGACTCACAGCTGGAACTGCCACGCCTGCTGGGCGAAGCCAAAAAAGAAGTGCGTGTGCAATTGCTCGATTACGCGCCACTGTCCTACGGGCCTGATCGAACCCGCCCGTACTACGCGGTGATCGACAACGCCGTGCGTGCCGCTGCTGCCCGTGGGGTGTCGATCAAACTGATGGTGTCCAACTGGAACACCGATAAGCTGGAACTGCCCTACCTCAAGAGCCTGGCGGTATTGCCCAACGTCGAAATCAAGATCGTCACCCTGCCCGAAGCCAAGCAAGGTTTTATCCCTTATGCCCGAGTGATCCACAGCAAGACCATGGAGATCGACGGGCAAGTGGCGTGGATCGGCACCAGCAACTGGTTGGGCGGTTACCTGGATAACTCGCGCAATCTGGAGGTGGTGATGCGCAGTGAAGCGATGGCCAGGCGTGTAGGGCAATTGCATGAGCAACTGTGGGACGGGCCCTACGCCAGAGCCTTGAGCGTGACGGATGAATACCCTGAGCCCCATCCTGGCCAGCATTGACCTTGGGCACCTGAGTAGTGGTAGTGTGTGGAAATGTTTCCGACTTGCCTGTCAGAAACACCCTACTCACTACCTGCAAAGGAATGCCTTAAACAATGCACTTTCCACTCAAGCAATTGGCCGTTGCCACCCTGTTCGCGGCTAGCCTTTCGGCACTCTCAACCCCCGCTTTCGCCAACATCAGCGCAGACCAAAGCGCGGCGATTGTGAAGAGCTTCGGCGAGACATCGGTCACCGACTTCCGCAGCTTCCTCGGCAACCTGGCCAAGGGCGAGCTGGGTAAATCGGCTGACGTCGGCCCGGCTATCAGCGCCTTTCTCGACAACAAAACCCTGAACGCCGAGCAACAGAACGAGATCAATCGCCTGCTCGGTATCTACACCCGTGTGAAGTACGGCAAGGCTGCCCTGGAAACCTTGCGCGAACTGGTGGAGATTCCGACCTTCAACGTAGACGGGCTGCCACAGTACAAAAACCCGGAATTCCTCAAGATCGCCGACAAGATCCAGGCCCTGGCCAAATCCTTCAACCTGAACTTCCGTAATGTCGATAACCGTGTGTACGAAATCTCCCTGGAAGGCAGCGGTGATGAAGTCGTCGGCGTACATGCCCATGCCGATGTGGTGCCGGTCACGCCGGAAAACTGGGTGCTGCAGGACGGCACCAAGCTCGACCCATTCAAGGTCACGCTGATCGGCGACCGCATGTATGGCCGTGGGACCGAAGATGACAAGAACGGCATCGTCGTGGCGATGTATGCCATGAAGGTGATCAAGGAAGAAAAACTGCCGCTGGCGCGCACGTTCAAGCTGCTGGTGGACACCACCGAAGAAACCGCCGGTGACGCGATTCCTTACTACTTCGAACGCAACCCCGTGCCGCAATACAACCTGGCGCTGGATGGCGGCTACCCGGTGGTGATCGCCGAGAAAGGCTCGGGCACCATCATGGCGACCTTCCCGGTACGCAAAGGTGAAGGCACAGGCGCAGAAATCATCGCAATGACCGGCGGCAAGGCCACCAACCAGATTCCATCGGTTTCGGTCGCTACGCTGGTCAGCGATAAGCCTGCTGAGTTAGCGGCCAGCCTGCAGCAGGCCGGTAATGATTATGCCAAGCGCAACGGCGGCAATTTCCAGGTCAGCGCCAAGGTCGATGGCAAGGACGTCAAACTCACTGTCACCGGCGTATCCGCCCACTCCTCCGAACCCGAAACCGGGGTCAACCCGGTGGCTCGTATGCTGGAACTGATCCACGGCGTCGACGGCAAGATTGCCCTCAAGCACAACCACATCACTGATGCGGCGCGTTATGCAGCGGACAACTGGGGCCTGGATTACCTGGGCGGCAAATTGGGCGTGGGCTTCGCCGATGACTTCATGGGGCCGTTGACCACCTCGCCGACCTTTGTCGGCCTGGATGACAAAGCCTTCAAGCTGGCGGTGAACCTGCGGGCGCCGAAGGGTAAAACCCCGGAGGCACTCAAGGCACAGATCGAACAGAAACTGAATGCCTGGAACCAGCAAGCCAAGGTCAACGTGAGCTTCGCCTATTCGCTGGATACACCGATGTACCGCAACCCTGAAGGTGAGTGGGTCAAAGCCTTGCTGGCGGTCGCCACGGAAAACCTGGGCATGCCGCACAAGTTCGGCACCTCGGCCGGTGCAACCTCGGTGCACGACTTGCCCAACGGGGTGCAATTTGGCCTGGCCCGTCCGGAAGAGAAGTACACCGGGCACACCGACAGTGAGTTCAAAACGGTTGAGCAGTTCCTGCTGGACCTGCAGATCGTCACTGAAATGATGGGCCGCGTCGGGCAGTTGCCGAAGCTCTGACCCATCCTCATCGACTGAACCACCGCTTTCGCAGCCTCGCTGAAGCTCGACAGCTCCCACAGGGGA
>NZ_SPKQ01000023.1:0-9415 GCF_023127895.1 Pseudomonas sp. NCIMB 10586 | reverse complement strand
TCGGCCAGCCAGCGCAGGCTGTGGGCCAGCCAACGAGGATCGACACCTACCGTCCCGCTGGAGCGTTCCTGCAAGCGTTGATACAGGGCTTGGGTGGTCTGCGGCGTGGGTTGGTCGAACAGCCCGGCTGCCTGCAATTGCACCAAAAGTACCTGGCATTGCGGCAGTCGTTCGCGCTGTGCGTCGCGGCGGTATTTGTCTTGCAAGGCCGCAGCGTGCGCACCATCGGCAGCTACCCACTGCGCCACATCAGCCTCAATGTGCAAAGGCCCGTTGGCTACCATTGCCTGGCTGACCCACTGATCGGCCTCGGCATTGCCGTCCAGGGTGATCGGCCGCAACGTCTTGATGAATGCCATCTGGTCCAGTGGGCTGGCCAGCAACGTGCGCACCGCCTGCATGGCCTCACGCGGCTCGATGGAGCCAATGCCTTCACGCTCCATGCGTTGCCGGTAGGCCGCTGACGACACCACGCCGATGCTCCCCCAATAGCCCCAGTTCAACGTTTTGACCGGTACCGACCCGCTGCTTCCCCAGCGCCGCGCCAGGGCATCTTTGAACACGCACCCCATCGCGTAGTTGGCTTGCCCGGCATTACGCGTGAAGGCGATCAAGGACGAAAAGAACAACACGAAATCCAGTGCCTGGCCACCGAACACCTGGGCCATGCGTACACTGATATCGACTTTGGCCTGCAAACTGCGCCGCAGTTGGTCTTCGCTCATATTCGCCAGGCTGCGGTCGTCCAGCACGATGGCTGAATGCACCAGGCCATCGATACGGCCGAAGCGGCTCAGGATCTGCTCGCAGGCTTGTTGCAACTGCCCGGCATCTGTGGCGTCGACGCTCATGTAAAACGGACGTGGGCCGTGCAGCGCAACCTGATCAAGGGCTGCCTGAATGGAAGCATCCAATGCCCTGCGCCCCAACCAGACCACCTGGGCGGCGTGCTCGCGAGCCACGCTTTCGGTCCACACCTGGCCGATACCGCCACTGCCGCCAATCACCACATACACGCCGTTGCTGCGATAAGCCGGCTGCGCGGACGCCTGCGGCCGATGAAGCAGCAACTGCCGGCCCTCCCAGACGCCATCGCGCAGGCGCCGCGAGGTATGCGCAGGGTCAACGGGCATCACCGCCAAATGTGTGGGGGCCAGACGCTCCTGATGCGCCAGGTCTACGGCCTGTACCGTCCAATGCGGCATCTCCTTGGCGAGACTGCCCGCCAGGCCGTGGACGGCGGCGTGTACGGGTTGGGCGTCATGGGGCGTCCAAGCGTCGCGAGTCACCACCACATAATGCAGCGCACGCTTGTCAAACCCGCAACGCAGCAACGCTTGCACGATACGCAGCTGCTCCAGGGCGCACGCGTGCTGTTCATCGATCAGGCATTCATCGCCCGCGTGCCGGGCGGCACTCGGTGGGATGACTAGCACCAGGCGGTCGAAGGCCGGCAACCCCTGGAACCGCGTCACCCACTGCTCGACACTGTCCGAGGGTACCGACGCACAACTGAGCAACGGCCCCTGCGCGCCCTCCAGGCTGCGCAGTTGCGAAGCATCGGCACCGATGACCAGTGTGGCCGTCGGCGAGGCAGTGACGGCCTGCATGGCCAACGGGCTCCACTGCGGCACCAGTAGCACCTCGCCAGCCGGCAGCCCGACCTCTTCGTCCCCCTCGACAAGCCCCCCATTACCGGGCGGCGCCCACTGTCGAACCTTCAGGCCGCGCAGGCTGGCGCACAACCAGCCGAGCTCATCGAACAACTCAAGGTCATAACTCTCGCGCTGTGGGTCGCGGTTAACCTGTACCCACATGCGCGGTTCACACGCAGCAAACACCTGCAACTGGTCCAGGGCGAAAGGCACTTGCAGTAGTGCGCTTTCGTCGCTCAATACGCGCGTCGCTTGCAGCGCCGCATCCAACATTGACGGGTGCAAGCCGTAACTCGCCTCGAACGGCTGCGCTGCAGGCCACTCGATCAGGGCCAGGGCGTGCCCGTCGCCGACATACACCGCGCTGAGGCAACGGTGCGTTGCGCCATAATCGATGCCCAGGCCTGCATAGGCGTCGTAGAGCTGCCCGGGATTACGCTCATGGAAGTCGGCGCTGCTGCGTAGCCGCGCGAGCAAGGCGGGTAGGTCCACCTGGGGACGGGTCGGCATGGGCACCTGTTCAATGACACCTCGTACGTTGA
This sequence comes from Pseudomonas sp. NCIMB 10586, assembly GCF_023127895.1. Lineage (NCBI taxonomy): Bacteria > Pseudomonadati > Pseudomonadota > Gammaproteobacteria > Pseudomonadales > Pseudomonadaceae > Pseudomonas > Pseudomonas sp. NCIMB 10586. Next base: position 7,218 of record NZ_SPKQ01000023.1, on the reverse strand, counting down.
GCGCCTGTGCCTGGGCGCCGCTCGTGGCGATCTCAAAACGCACACGTGCGGTGTCATCGGGAAACAGGCGTACCCGCAGTTGTGCATCGCCGTCTTCCAGCACCAGGGGTGCCAACCACACCACATCGCTCAGGCGCACCAAGGCGCCCTGCTGGTCAGGCGTGGCCACCGCTACTGCTGCTTTTCGCGCCAGTTCCAGAAACGCGGAGCCCGCCATCATGGCCTTGCCTTGGACGTGATGATCGGCGAGAAAGCTGTCTCGCCCACTGACCTGGCAGGTAAAGCCCAGGCCCGTCAGGTCGGAACAGTTGAGCACGCTGAGCGGTGCCGCTTGCACACCGGGGCTGCGAGGGTGCTGCTGGCCGATATCGGAATTGATCCCCGTGTACCAAAAGCGTTCGCGGGCAAACGGATAGCCTGGCAAGGAAATGATCCTGCCCCAGCGTCCGGGCAACAGCGCCTGCCAGTCGATATCGCCGCCGCTGACCCACAGTGCCAACAGTTTGTCCTGCTGCCCGGTGGCCGCCCATTGCGCAACCATGGCCGACAGATCGTCTTCGCCCAACAGCCGAACCAGCGGGTTCTCATCCTGCCGGGCCGACCCGACCTGCACACGCCCGGATGTCAACGCCCCTTGCAGATACTCGCGCAAACACGCCTGCACATCGTCGATAGAATGTGCCAGGAACCCCAGCCGCGCGTTGAGCGCTTCTCGACCGGTTTGCAGGGTATAGGCCAGGTCGTGCAGGGACAGGTCGTGCGCTTCTGGCGAGGCGCAAAATGCCAGGAGGCGCCGGGCCGAGGCTTGCAGGCGCTCGGCGTTGGCGCCGCTCAACAGAACGGCCACCGGCAGTGGCTGCCGGCTTTGCGACTCAGGCTGCGTCGGCGCCAGGTATTCCTCGATGATCAAGTGTGCATTCGAACCGCCGGCGCCGAAGGACGATAACCCGGCCAGGCGTGGGCACTCCTCGGTGACGCCCTCTACGCGGCGCACCCGTCGCGGCCAGGGCGCCAAGTGGCGCTGGACTACGAAGGGTGACTGGGCAAAATCGATGGCCGGGTTGAGTACCTCACTGTGCAGCGAAGGCACCAACTGGCCCTTTTGCATTTGCAACAGGACTTTGGTCAGGCCGGCGATGCCGGCAGCGCTTTCGCAATGACCGAGGTTGGATTTGACCGAGCCCAACGCGCAGAACGCTGTCTGGTCGGTGTAGTGCCGGTAAGCCTTGGCCAGGCCCGCCAGTTCGATAGGATCGCCCAGGGCCGTACCAGTCCCATGGGCCTCGACATAGCCCACATCGGCGGCGTCTACGCCGGCGGCGGCCAACGCCTGGGTGATCACATCGGCTTGGGCATTGGGGTTGGGTACGGTGAATCCATTGGCCTTGCCACCATGGTTAATCTGGCTGCCACGTATCACGCCGTAGATACGATCGCCATCGGCCACCGCCTGGCTCAAGGACTTGAGCAAGACCGCACCGACCCCCTCGGCCGGCACATACCCATCGCCGCCCTCACCGAAACTCTGGCAGCGCCCCTGGCTGGAGGCAAAATTCCCCTGGGCCAGGCCCAAGTATTTGTTGGGGTGCACGCTGACGTTGACGCCGCCTGCCAGTGCCACGTCGCAGTCACCGCTGCGAATGCCCTGGCACGCCAGATGGATCGCCGTCAGCGACGCCGAACACATCGAATCCACAGCCAGGCTGGGACCACTGAGCCCCAGGCTCCAGGACACCCGGTTGGCGATCGACGCACTGCTGCCGGACAACGCCATAGGGCGCCCCAGCAAGGTTTGCTCGGCACCGAACAGTTGGTACTCCTGGTACATGACCCCTACATAGACACCGGTGCGCCGCAACGCACTGGGGCTACGCAGGCCCAAGGCCATGCCGGCATCCTCAAAGGTCGCGTAGGCGCACTCCAGGAACACACGTTCCTGAGGATCCATGTATTCAGCATCGTGGGGTGAGATGTTGAAAAACAGCGGGTCGAACTTGTCCACGTCATCCAGGAAGCCTCCCCACCGACTCAGGGTCTTACCGCCGGGCAAGCGTCCCGGTTGCGCCAGGTCGCCCAGGCTCCAACGTTCGGCCGGCACTTCAGTGACACAATCGACACCCTCGGCCAGGTTACGCCAGAATGCCTGCAAGTCCTCAGCCTTGGGGTAGCGGCCGCTGAGGCCGACAATGGCGATCGGCTGCGCGAGCGAGGCGTCCGGCAGTGCGTTCACGGGCGCCACGGGCGTCGACTCGGCGACCGTAGGAGCCGGAGCCACGGGCCCACTACCGGCCAGTTCGCCGAGCCGCTCGGCATGCCTGCGCGTAAAGTAATCGGCCAGCTCTTTGATCGAGCTGTGTTCAAAGAACAAGGTCTTGGATAAGGAGCCAAAGGACTTTTCCAACTCGGCGGTCATCTGGATGACCATCAGCGAGTCAATGCCGTAGTGTTCGAAATGCCGGTCATCCTGGAGCTGGGCCGGGCTGACCCGGGTCACGGTCACCAACACGGTCCTGAGCAGTCCGATAATGAAATCCCTGGCGTGTCGGGTCTGGCTGTCGTCGCGTGTATCCATGGCGGGAGTCTTCTCCGTCAAATCGGTAAGAGGCGGCTGCACGATATGGTCGAGCAAAGCCTGGAGGCATTCGCAGCGCAAAAGGCGGGCGCCCTGCCCTGCCAGGTCACGTGTCTCGCTCAGGCGCTGCACCAGGGCCTGGCGCATAGGCAGGTCGAAGCCGTAATCGGCAAACGGCTGCTGCAGGTCAATGTCAGCTACGGGCACGCCGGTCAGCGCTGCCACGTTGGCCAGCAGCCACTGCTCGAGCGGCTCGACACGATGCGTCGTCGGCGTCAGCAGACGCCGCACACTCGATGCAACGCCGTAGTGCACCAGCGTGTTCGCCTGGCGGTGCTTGAACGCCTGATAAAGCGCGTGCAACCCGACGTCGCGTGGCATAGGCAGAAGGCCCCAGGCCTGCTTGAGCAAGCCCAGGGACAACGCATCGATACGCATGCCGCCGTCGGCCCAATATCCCCAATCCACAGCCATGCTCAGGCCGTGTCGCAGGCCCTGCTCGGCTTGACGTTGGCGCGCGCGCACGACCCCATCCATAAAGCAGTTGGCCGCTGCGTAGTCGGCTTGACCGACATTGCCCAACTGCGCGCTGATGGACGAAGACACCAGGAAGAAATCGAGCACCACCTCAGCGGTGGCCGCATCGAGGTTCAACACGCCCTGGACCTTGGGCGCAAACACCTCGCGCACGTCTTCGGCGGTCTTTTGCAACAGGTAAGCGTCGCGTGTCACCCCCGCGTTATGCACCACGCCATCCAGCCGCCCATAACGCTCAAGGATCCGTTCGACCAGGGCCTGGGTGGCCAGCCGATCGCTGACCTCCAGGGTGACCACTTCGACCCGCGCCCCACGCTCACGCAAGCGATTGAATGCGGGGTGTAAGTGCGCCAAGCCCTCTAGCGTTGTTGGCCGATGCGTGGCCAGCACCAGGGTCGCCCCGGGTGCATGGCGGAAAATCTCTTCGGCCAGCACCTGGCCCATGCCGCCTGCGCCCCCGGTAATCAAATAGACCCCGGTCGCCTTCCAGGGCACAACACCGGGGCCGCTCGGCAACTGGCGCCAGACAAAGCTCTGCCACTGCCCGTCACACCAGCGTAAGCGTGGATCGCCCAGGGCCAGCGCCTGATTCACGACATTCACAAGCGACGCCGATGGCGCCTGGATCTCCACCAGCAGGCACTGGACCGTCAGCGCCGGGTTCTCCAATGCCGCCGTTTCGAGAATAGCCGCCAGGCCTTCGAAAAGTGCCCAAGGCCCATGTGGCTCCACCAGCAGTTGCACGTGCAACGGCCGGCCGTCAGCCTTGCGCAGGTGCGCCTGCAAGTGTGTGATCAACGAAATCGCGGCCTGGGTATAGCCCTCGCCCACAGGCCATTCACTCTCCACCAGCGAATGCCAGGGCAAGCCGTGCAGCGCCTGCTCCATCAGCAGTCGCTGCGGCGCGGCGGCCACCATCAACAGGCGCTCTCCAACAGAATCAGGTAACGCCATGGTGGCCTCGCGAGGCTGCCAGTCCCCCGTCCACAGGGTGCTCTCCCCGGCATCCAGCGAAGTACCGCCGGGATGCTGCGGTGGCGGTAGGGCGCGAAAACTCAACCCCTGCAATTGCGCACAGATCGTGCCGTTGGCATCGGCCAGTTGAATATCCACGGCCGGAACGCTCGCCCAACCTGCCGCCTGGCGGCGCACTGCATACGCCCATACCGGTTCAGCGGCACTGAACACATCCAGGCGCTCCAGGGAAAACGGCACCAGCGCCCGCGGCTCCGGCCAATCGCGCGCCAGCCAGTGGGCGGCGGCCTGCAGCGCCGAATCAGTCAGGCCTGGTTCGAGCAGCCAGCCGGTGTTGGGGGTCGCACCGGGGTTGCGCGCCAAGCGCACCAACAGTTGCTGCGGATGGTCGATATCGGCGCTGGCGGCGTACTCCACCAGGCAGCGAAAATTCACCCCGTAATCCACCCCCAGGCCAGTGAAGTGCCGGTAACAGTCATGTGCTGAATGAGGTGCCGTTCGGCAGGCCTCACGCAGGGCGGCCAGATCAAGCGCAGCGGGTGCGGTGGCCGGCGCAGCGTAGTGGCCGGCGCAGTGCACCTGCGCAGGGTGCCCGGAGTGGACCTCAACACCGCCAAGCCCTGTGTGTCGGCTCTGAACATCGAGTGTCACCCGTACCTCGACGGGCTCCGAGACCACGCGCAAGGGTGCCTGCCATACCAGGTTGATCAGGCTCAGTGGTGTCAAAGGTGTATGTGCAGCACGTGCAAGGGCGAGCACCTCCAGAAAAGCCACCCCGGGCACCACCGGCTCGCCGTTGATGCGGTGTTGATCAAGGAAGTATTCGTCACCCTCCAGGCGCAAGACCATGGCCGCCCCGTCATTGGGCATCATGGCGGCCGACAGCGGATGGGTAGCCTTGTCCTGGGCGGGCATCGCCTCCACTACCCAATAACGCTCCCGAGCAAAGGGGTAGCCCGGCAGGGGCATGCGCTGGCAATCCAGGGCGTCGAACAGCGGTGCGAAGTCCACTGCCTGGCCGGCTGCCCAGGCATCGGCAAATACAGCCAACTGCTGCAAGTAGTACAGAGACTGACCCGTGGCGCGAGCAGACAAGCCTTGCAATCGGCGCTGGTGTGCTTCGGCCAGATCGGCCGTGTCAGCCGGCATGCCTCTGCGCAGCGCAGCGATCAATTCGGCGCGGTCCGCGACCACAACATGGAAACGCTGCTCGAAACGCTGGCGCCCGGTGAGCAGGCTGTAGCTCATGTCTACGACGGCGAATGACGCGTCCCGCTCACATAACGCCAACAGGTCCGCCATGCGCTGGTGCAGTTGTTCGCGGGTGCGTGCATCGAGCACGATCAGTACCGCCGGCACCAGACTGGCCTGGTGGACGCGCAGGGGTGGCTGCTCCAGGACCATATGGGCATTGGTGCCGCTGAACCCGAAAGAACTGATCGCGGCGCGGCGCGGGGCCCCGTCAATCGCGGGCCAATCGCCCAGGTGCTGATTGAGGAAAAAGGGGCTGTCGGCGAAATCGATGGCCGGGTTGGTGTGTTGGAAATGCAAGGACGGCGGCAGTTGCCGATGCCGCATCGCCAACAGGACCTTGAACAGTCCTGCCATGGCGGCGGCGGTGGCGGCGTGCCCCATGTTCGACTTCACCGAACCGATCGCGCAGTAACCCTTGCGCTGGGTGTAACGGGAGAACGCCCCCTTGAGCGCCTGGAATTCGATCGGGTCACCCAGGCGCGTCCCGGTGCCATGGGCTTCGACCAACTGCACGGTGGCCGGGTCAATGCCATAGCGTGCATAGACCGACTCATGCAGACGCTGCTGGGACAACGCGCTCGGTGCAGTAATGCCATTGCTGGCGCCGTCCTGATTGATACCGGAACCGCGGATCAACCCATGGATGTGATCGCGATCAGCCAGGGCATCGGCGAGGCGTTTGAGCACCACCGCGCCTGCCCCTTCGCCAGGGACGAAGCCGTCCGCCCGGCTGTCGAAGGTATGGCAGGCGCCAGTGAGCGACAGCATGCTTGCCCGGTTGGCCTTTTGGTAAAACGCAGGTGTGGACTGAATGAAAACCCCACCCGCCAAGGCCACCTTTGTATCGCCGGCAAGCAGGCTCTGGCAGGCCATGTGGATGGCCACCAGCGCGCTGGAGCAAGCGGTATCGACGGTGATGGCCGGCCCTTGCAAGTCCAGGTAGTAGGCTATGCGTGCCGGCACGATCGAGGGGGCATTGCCCCAGAACGACTGGGGTGGCGGCATGTCATCGAACAGCTGGTCATAGTCGCCCTGTTCGCACCCGACGTAGACACTCACCTCGGCGCGGCGCTGTTCGCCCAGGCACCCGGCATCGGCCAGCGCGTTCCAGGCTTCCTGCAGGAACAGGCGTTGCTGAGGGTCCATATAGGTCGCCTCAAGAGGCGAAATATTGAAAAACAGTGGATCAAACTCATCGATCCTCTCAATGAAGCCACCGCGGTCGCAGCCCTGGTCTGCGCCGGCATAGCAATGCCGAGGGTCCCAACGTTGCACGGTACTGACCAGGTCGGCACCAGCCGCCAGGTGCTCCCAGAAGGCATCCAGATCTCGGGACTGCGGGAACCGTCCACTGATACCGACAATGGCAATGGCTTGGTCATCAACCGCTGGCTGTGCCGGCTCGCCAGTCGGCGGGGTTACCGGCAAGGCGTCCGTAGGCTCGGTTGCAGGCGTTGCGAACTGCGGGTATTGGCCCAGCATGTAGTCGACGAGCCGGTTGATACTCGGGTAATCGAAGAGGCACGTCGTGTGCAGGTCAATTGCCAGGCGTGCATTCAGCTGGCGAACCAGCGCCACGCCAGTGATTGAGTCCACGCCGTAATCGGCGAACGGTTCATCGTCGCGAATGTCGCACAGTTCAAATTGCAGGCTGCTGGCGACCAATTCGCGTACCGATGCCAGCAGCAGGGGCCGCCCATCCTCGGCGCGCCTGGCAGGCGCTGACACTGGCGCGTGACTCTCGGCCGAAGGTGCAGGTGCAGGCGTTGCCTGCGGTTCCCGGGCATGGCGCACCACTCCATCACTGCGCGCCATCACCACTTGCTGTCCCAGCCCATGAAACGCCTGGCACGGGAACATCACCCCGCGATAACCCGCCT
>NZ_SPKQ01000022.1:0-1231 GCF_023127895.1 Pseudomonas sp. NCIMB 10586 | reverse complement strand
TGAATCGCCCCGGATTTTCTAGACACCTTTCAAGCTCATTGCGTAACGCTTTTCAAACTCTATCGGTGACAGCTGATTGTTGAAACCATGCCGGCGTTTTGCGTTGTAGAACATCTCGATGTAATCGAACACATCACTACGAGCATCTTCCCGCGTGGTGTAGATTTTCCGCTTGATTCGTTCCCGCTTTAGAAGCTGGAAAAAGCTCTCGGCCACGGCGTTGTCATGACAGTTGCCTCGGCGACTCATGCTGGCAACTAAATTGTTCGCCTTTAAAAAGCTGCGCCAATCGGTGCTGCTGTACTGGCTGCCTTGGTCGGAGTGAACCATCACCTCCTGTTTCGGTTTACGCCTCCAAACCGCCATCAATAACGCATCAATGGCCAAATCACTGGTCATCTGCGACTTCATTGACCAGCCAACGACCTGACGAGAAAACAGATCCAGGACCACAGCCAAATACAGCCAGCCCTCATACGTACGAATGTAGGTGATGTCGGTGACCCAAACCTTATTGGGTTCTACGACATCGAACTGGCGCTTCAGCAAATTGGGTGAGGCGACCGCTGGCTTACCGCCGTACTTTCCAGGGCGTCGTCGATACCCTGTCTGAGAGCGCAGACCCTCAAGACGCATCAGCCTCGCCACACGATGCCGACCACAATCTTCACCGACCTCGCGCAGATCGCCATGGATTTTGCGATAGCCATAAACTCCGCCGCTCTCCAGCCATGAATGCTTGATCAAACCCAGCAATCGCTGGTCGTCTTTAGCGCGTGCAGATTGCGGCTCAGACAACCAAGCGTAATAACCACTGGGGTGGACTTTCAGCGTCAGGCAAAGCCGTCGAATGGAATAGTCGCCCGCGCGCTGCTTGATAAAGGCGTACTTCAGCCGCACTCCTTGGCAAAGTACGCGGCGGCCTTTTTTAAGATGTCTCGCTCTTCAGTGACCCGCTTGAGTTCCGCTCGCAGACGACGCAGTTCAGCGTGCTGATCATCGTCTTGCTGCCGTTCTGCCTGAGGTTTGCTGTAGCGCTTTATCCAGGCATAGAGGCTATGCGTCGACACGCCAAGACGCGCCGCTACGTCAGCGACGGGAAGCTTCTTTTCGGTCACTTGATTGACCGCTTGGATTTTGAATTCTTCGGGATAACGTGGGTTGCTCATGGCACCTCCTGATTGGCCTCAGTTTAAGGCAAAGAGGTGTCTACGAAACCCGGGGCGATTCA
>NZ_SPKQ01000021.1:0-59618 GCF_023127895.1 Pseudomonas sp. NCIMB 10586 | reverse complement strand
GCGGCACATACACGCCACCGGCTTTCATCACCGCCAGGAACGCCACCATGATCTCGGCGCTGCGCGGCATGGCAATCGCCACGCGCACTTCCGGGCCGACGCCACGGGCAATCAGGGCATGAGCCAGGCGGTTGGCCTGGCGATCCAGTTCGGCGTAGCTAAGGGTCTGCGCATCGAACTTAACCGCCACCGCATCCGGGGTTTCCCGGGCACGGTCGGCTACCAACTCGTGAACAAGACGCTCGGCGCAGAAACCGGCGTCGGTCTGGTTCCACAGCTCAAGGATGTGCTGTTGCTCATCCTGGCCCAGCAGCTTCAATTGGCCGATAGCCTGTTGTTGGTCGGCCACCATTGCCCGCAACAGGTTCTGCCAATGCCCGGCCATGCGCTCGATGGTCGCCACAGCGAACAGGTCAGTGGCGTAACTCAGGGAGGCGCGCAGCACGGTCGGGCTTTCTTCCACATCCAGCGCCAGGTCGAACTGGGCCACGCCCTCATCCAGATCCAGGACCTCCACGTGCAGGTCGGTCAGGCGACTCAGGTGGCTGTCGGCACCGCTTACACGGTGGTTGAACACTACTTGGAACAACGGGCTCAGGCTCAGGCTGCGCTCCGGTTGCAAAGCCTGCACCAACTGCTCGAAGGGCAGGTCCTGGTGCGCCTGAGCCTCCAAAGAGCGCTGGCGTACCTGGTGCAGCAATTGCTCCACGCTCATCTGGCCATGAATATCGGCCTTGAGCACTTGGGTGTTGACGAAGAAGCCAATCAAACCCTCGGTTTCGAGACGGTTGCGGTTGGCAATCGGCACGCCGACGCGCACGTCCTCCTGGCCGCTGTAGCGATGCAACAAGGCCTGGTAAGACGCCAGCAGCACCATCGGCAGCGTCACACCCGCGCTGCGTGCCAGGCTGCGCAAGCCGTCCAGCAGCTCGGGGGCCAACTCTATGCCCAAGCGGGCGCCGCGATGGCTTGGCTGTGCCGGGCGCGGGTGATCGAACGGCAATTCCAGCACCGGTTGCTCGCCGCCCAAATGCTCGCGCCAGTAGGCCAATTGACGTGCCTGCTCGCCCGCGGCCATCCAGTCGCGTTGCCATACGGCATAGTCGGCGTACTGGATCGGCAGCATCGGCAGGCTTGGGGTTTGCCCCTGGCTGAAGGCGGCATACAACTGCACCAACTCCTCAACCATCAGTTGCATCGACCAACCATCGGAGACGATGTGGTGCTGCACCAGCACCAGCACATGATCATCGTCGGCCAGACGCAGCAACTTGACCCGCAGCAGTGGCCCGCGCAGCAGGTCGAACGGGTGGGCGACCACTTCAGCGACCCGCGCCTTGAGGCTAGCGTAATCACTATCGACCCGGTCGATATCGACGCAGCCAACGGCCTCAATGACCTGCAACGCACCGGTGGCCTGTTGCTGAAAATGCGTGCGCAAGCTTTCATGGCGGCCCAGCAGGCTGTCGAAGCTGCGTTGCAGTGCACTCAGGTCCAGCGGCCCTTGCAAACGCAAGGCGCTGGGGATGTGGTACGCGGCGCCGGTGGGGTCCAGTTGCCAGAGGAACCATTGGCGCTCCTGAGCGTAGGACAGCGGCAAAGGCTGCGTGCGGTCGGCCTTGAGCAACGCTGGCGCAGTAGCGCCCTCCTCGCCCAAGGCCCGAACGAAATCACTCAGCAGCGGGTGTTCGAACAAGGTCTTGAGCGCAACTTCCAGTGTCAGGGCCTGGCGAACCCGCGACACCACACGCGTAGCCAGCAATGAATGGCCACCCAGCTCGAAGAAGTGGTCGTCGAGGCCGACCTGCGGCACCTCCAGCACTTCGGCCCAGATGGCCGCCACCTGCTGCTCGCGCAGGGTTGCCGGTGCTATATGGCCTTTGAGTGAATCGCCAACCTCCGGTTTGGGCAGCGCCTTGCGGTCGAGCTTGCCGTTGGGGGTCAAGGGCAGGCTATCGAGGAACATCCAGTGCGCAGGCACCATGTAATCCGGCAGGCACTCGCGCAGCGCGGCTTTGTACGCCTGCTGTGGCTGCGGTGCGGAGCTGACCAGATAGGCGATCAGGCGGTCGTTATCGGCCAGCACCACCGCTTCGCGTACACCGTCGTGCTCACGCAGACAGGCTTCGATTTCACCCAGCTCGATCCGGAAACCACGGACCTTGACCTGATGGTCGACGCGCCCGATGTACTCCACCACGCCGTCGGCCCGGTAGCGTGCCAGGTCGCCGGTGCGGTACAGGCGTTCGCCCGGCGCCCCAAACGGGTTGGGCACGAAGCGTTCGGCAGTCAGCGCCGGCTGCCTGTGGTAACCGCGCGCCAGGCCGACACCGCCGATCAGCAGCTCGCCAGACGCGCCTTGCGGGCATGGCGTGAGGCCGGGATTGAGGATAAACAACCCGGTATTGGCAATCGGCCGTCCAACGAAAGGCTGCGCTTGGTGCAGACGATGAGCCGCTGACCAGATGGTGGTTTCCGTCGGGCCATAGAGGTTCCATACGGTACCTTGCAGCTCGAGCAGGCGCTGGGCCAAGTCGGCTGGCAGCGCTTCACCACCGCACAGACAGGTTATGCCACTCAGTAAATGGGCGAGCGGGCTATCGAGCAACATGCGCCAGCTCGATGGCGTGGCCTGCAGCACACTCGCGGCCTGACGCTGGGCCAGTTCGAGAATCGCCTCAGGGTCGAGGGCCATGTCCTGGGCGCTCAGTAGCACTGTGCCGCCCATACTCAGCGGCACGTACAGCTCCAGGGCGAAGATATCGAACGAGAAGGTCGTCAGCGACAACAGCCGCGTCTGCCGGCCAATATCCAAGGTGCCGGCCATACCGCTGGTAAAGCTGCACAGCGCCTGGTGGCCTACCATCACCCCTTTAGGCTTGCCGGTGGAGCCGGAGGTGTAGATGACGTAGGCCAGATTTTGCGGTGTAACGGCAACCTGCGGGTTATATGCCTGCGTGCCGACATCCTCGACCATCAGCACCTGCACGCCTTGCGGCTGCACCAGGCGCCCTTGCAGGTGCGCCTGGGTCAGCAGCACCCGGGCGCGGCTGTCTTCGAGCATGAACGCCAGGCGCTCTGCCGGGAATTGCGGGTCGAGTGGGACATAGGCGCCACCGGCCTTGAGAGTCGCGAGCAAGCCGACCACCATGTCCAGGGAGCGCTCCACGTGCACTGCCACCAGCACGTCCGGGCCGACGCCCATGGCGATCAAACGATGGGCCAGGCGATTGGCGCGGCGGTTGAGTTCACCGTAGCTCAGGCGCTCCTCGTCGAAGTGCAGCGCGATGGCGTCGGGTTGCGCCACGGCCTGGGCCTCAAACAGCTGGTGTACGCACTGTTCGTGTGGGTATGGGGTGTCGCTGCGGTTCCAGTCGTGCACCATTTGTTGCCATTGCGACGTGCTCAGCATCGCCAGTTCATCCAGGGGCTGGGAGGCATCGTGCACGACCGCGCGCAGCAGGTTTTGCCAATGCTCGGCCAGACGTTCCACGGTTGCAGCGTCAAACAAGTCGGTGGCGTAGGTCAGGGACGCCCAGAGGCCGTCGGCCGATTCCTCGGTTTCCAGGTTCAGGTCGAACTGCGTGCTGTGACCCGCCCAGTCCATTGGCTGCAACACCAGGCCAGGCAGTTGCACTGAACCCGAACGCAGGCTGCTTTGATGATTGAACATCACCTGGAATAGCGGGTTATGGCTCAGGCTGCGCTCCGGCTGCAACACCTGCACAAGTTGCTCGAACGGCAGGTCCTGATGGCCCTGGGCTTCCAAAGCGCGCCGTTTGACTTGGCCCAGCAACTGCTCGAAAGGCATCTGCCCGTGCAACTGCGCCTGCAGTACTTGGGTATTGACGAAGAAGCCCATCAGCCGCTCGGTTTCGAGACGATTACGGTTGGCGATCGGCACGCCGACGCGAACCTGCGACTGGCCGCTGTAGCGGTGCAGCAAGGTCTGGAACGAGGCCAGCAGGAGCATGAACAAGGTCACGTCCTGGCGTTCGGCCAAGGCTTTGAGCTCAGCCAGCATCACGCGGTCAAGATGGATCTGCCGGCGTGCGCCGCGATAGCTCTGCACCGCTGGGCGCGGATGGTCCAGCGGCAAGTCCAGCAGCGGATGGTCGTTACCCAGACGGGCGCACCAGTAATCGAGCTGGCGTTGTTGCTCCCCTGCCGCCATCCAATCACGCTGCCAACGGGCATAGTCGGCGTACTGGATCGGCAAGGCCGGCAAGTCCGCGTCACCTTGGTACAGCGCTACCAACTCGTCGATCATGACCTGCATCGACCAGCCATCAGAGATGATGTGGTGCTGGGTAATGACCAGCACGTGGTGTTCAGGCGCGACGACCAGCAACTTGACGCGCATCAATGGGCCGTCAAGCAGGTCGAACGGGCGCTGGATTTCTTCGCTGACGGCGTGCTCGATGGCATCGGCGGCAATCGCTTGCTGCTCAATCGGCACGGTCAGACTGGGGTGGACGACTTGCAAGGTGTGCTCGCCCGCCTCCACAAACGTAGTACGCAGCGGTTCATGACGCTGCACCAGGGCCTGGACGGCGCGTGCAAGTGCCGCACTGTCGAGTTGACCGCGCACGTGCAATGCAGTCGGTACATGGTAAGCCGCGCTGGCCGGGTCCAATTGCCACAGGAACCATTGACGCTCCTGAGCAAAGGACAACGCCAGCGGCTGCTCACGTCCAAGCGCTTGGAGCGCTGGCGCCGTATCGGCCGTCAAGCCTGCGCAAGCCGCCGCGAAGGCTGCCAGCGTCGGCTGTTCGAACAGGGCCCGCAACGGTACTTCCAGCTTGAGGTCGTGACGCACCCGTGAGATCACTTGAGTCGCCAGCAACGAGTGACCGCCGCGCTCGAAGAAGTGGTCGTCCAGGCCAACCCGCTCCACGTGCAGCACCGCTTGCCAGATCGCTGCCAACTGCACCTGCAAAGGGCTCTGAGGTGCCACGTACACGGCGCACGCCTGGCTCAGATCCGGTGCCGGCAGCGCCCGGCGGTCGAGCTTGCCATTGTTGTTGAGCGGCAAGGCATCGAGTACCACCCAATGTCCCGGCACCATGTAATCCGGTAACGCCTGACGCAAGCGTGTCGCCAGTGCCTGCGCTTCCAACTGCTGATCATCGGCGGGTACCACATACGCCACCAACTGCATGCCGATCGCGCTCGGCTGGGCAATCACTGCCGCTTCACGCACGTCGGGCAAGGCTTGCAGGCTGGCTTCGATCTCGCCCATTTCGATACGAAGGCCGCGAATCTTCACCTGATGGTCGATACGCCCCACGTATTCCAGCGCCCCCGCCGCGTTGTACCGGGCCAGGTCGCCACTGCGATAAAGCCGCGCACCGGGCGTGGCGGAAAATGGGTCAGGCAAGAAGCGCTCGGCAGTGAGCGCCGGGCGATCGAAGTAGCACTGGGCCAAGCCCGCCTCGGCGCCGATGCATAACTCGCCCACACCGTCGGTGCTCAGCAGTTCGAAACCGCTGTCGAGCACATACAGCGCACGCCCCGCAATCGCCTGCCCAATCGGTACGCCGTACGCGTCGTTGGCATCGGTCAACTGGCAGTCATGCACGCTGGACACCACCGTGGCTTCGGTCGGCCCGTAGGTATTGACCAGGCGCACATGACCAAGCCCTGCGGCATGCCAGGCACGTACACCCTCCACCGCCATGGCTTCACCGCCCACATGCACCTGGCGCAGCTTGCCCAGGGAGCGGCAGTGCACTGCACATTCCTGCGCCAACAGATACCAGTAGGCCGCCGGCAAGTCGGCCAGGGTTACGCCTTGCTCGACGATCTCCCGCGCCAGTTGCCCGGCGTCCCACAGCTCATCACTGCGCATGATCAACGCTGCACCCACACACAAGGGCGGGAAGCACTGCTCGACAAAACCGTCGAAACTGAAGGTCGCAAACTGCAAGACGCGATCCTCGGCACTCAAGCGGCTGTACAGCGTGGCACTGTCGCAGAATTGACCGAGGGCGGCATGATCGATGGCCACACCTTTGGGCTGACCGGTGGAGCCCGAGGTGTAGATCACATACGCCAGATCAGCAGCGGCGGCAGGGTTGGGCACGTTGGTCGTCGGGTAGCCGGCCAGCTCGTCACCGCAGGCGGTGAAATCCACACGTGCCAGTCCTTGGGGCAATGGCAGATCCACGAGCAAACCCACTTCGCTGAGCAGCAGGTTGAGTCGGCTGTCGGCGAGCATGTAGGCCAGGCGCTCGACGGGGTATTTCGGGTCCAGCGGTACGTAGGCCGCGCCACTTTTGAGTACCGCCAACAGGCTGACAATCAACTGCGGGCCACGGCGCGAAGCCAGGCCCACCCGTTGTCCGGGACCGACACCAAGCTCCAATAGGCGATGGGCCAGACGATTGGCCCGCTGGTTTAGCTCGGCGTACGTCAAGCCTTCGCCACCGGCCAGCACAGCCAGGGCGTCTGGGGTGGCCTGGGCTTGGGCTGCGATGCGTTGATGCACGCGCTCGTTACCCTGGGCAGCCGCGGCCGACTGGCTGAGAGCGAGCATATTCTGCTGTGCGGTGGCGTCGAGAAGGCGCAGGTTACCAAGGGGCACATGGGCATCTGCGAGCAATTGCGCCAGCAGGTGTTGAAGGTTGGCGCTCAGGCGCGCGACTTGCGGCTCGCTGAACAGCGAACGGTCGTAGCTGAATTCCAGGCGCAGGTTGGCCCCCAGCTCAATGCCCAGGGTCAATGGGTAGTGCGTTTGTTCATGGTTGTGCAGGCGACCGAAGGTCAGGCCAGCCGGCGCACCTTGCTTGAGCGCCTCGGCAACCGGGAAGTTTTCGAACACCAGCAAGGTATCGAACAGCGCGCCGTGATGGCCGGCCCAAGCCTGGATATCGTAGAGCGGTACATGCTCATGGTCGCGCAGGCTGAGGTTGAGCGCTTGCAACTCGCCGAGCCAGCTTGCGACCGACTGGGCTGGCGAGGCTGCACTGATGATCGGCAAGGTATTGATGAACAGGCCCAGTTGCTGCTCGATCCCTGGCAGTGGCGCAGAACGCCCGGCCACGGTGGCGCCGAAGGCCACGCAATCCTGGCCTGTGTAGCGCTGCAACAGCAGGCCCCAGGCGCCTTGCAACACGGTATTGAGGGTCACTTTGTGCTGGCGCGCAAACTCGCCGAGACGTCGGGTAACGTCGCTGTCCAGCGCCACGTGATGGTCCGCCATGCCGATCCCGTCCACCGGCTTGCGCAGTGCCTGCGACAGCAAGGTCGGCGCCGGCAATGCTGCCAGTGCGGCTTTCCAGAACGCTTCGCCAGAGCCTTGCTGTTGCAACCAGCCCAAATAATCGCGCCATTGCCCCAGTGGTGCGGGCACAGCCTGGCCTGCGTAGTGAGCAATGACTTCGCCAAGCAACTGCGCGTTGCTCCAGCCATCCATGAGAATGTGGTGGCTGGTAAAAATCAGGTGCCAGGCCGCGCCCGCACCGCGCACCAGGGTCAGGCGAAACAGCGGCGCGGCATTCAGTGCGAAACCGCGCTCACGTTCAGCCTGGGCCAGGGCGTCGAAGTCGGCATACGGGTCTTCAATCACTTGCAGTTGCAGGTCAACCTGGTGCTGGATCAACTGGTGAGCACTGTCCATGCCCAGCCAATGGAAGCTGCTGCGCAGGGTGTCATGGCGGTCCAGCGCGGCCTGCCAGGCACGCCCGAAGGCCAATAGGTCGAGCCCTTCGATGTCGAGGCGCAACTGGTTGATATAAGACTGGGCCTCGGGCGCAAGCAACGTGTGGAACAACATGCCCTGCTGCATCGGCGACAGCGGGTAAAGATCGGCAATGGCCGACCCCGCCACGGGCAATGCATCCAGTTGCTGCTGAGTAAGACGTGCCAACGGAAAATCCGACGGGGTCACCTGCCCTGCCGGAGCAGCACAACAATGTTCGATCAACGCCTTGAGTTCAGCGGTGTATTCATCCGCCAGACGCTGGACGCTCGACACGTCAAACATCTCGCGACTGAAGCCCCATTGCAGCGCCAACTCACCGCCATACACCTGCCCTTCCACCGTCAACCAGTTGGCCAGCGGTGCCTCGGGATCCTGGGCTTGGCCGCTGCCTTCACTGGCCGGTACGAAGAGTACCGACTCATTGAACTGACGGTCGAACTGGCCCAGGTAGTTGAACGTAATGCGCGGTGCGGCGAGGTTCGCCAGGCTTTCGCGGGCCTGCGGCGACCCCAGGTAACGCAGCAGACCGTAACCCAGGCCCTTGTCGGGCACGGCGCGCAGTTGCTCCTTGACCGATTTGATCGCATCGGACAACTCGCCTTCGGCGCGCAGACGCACCGGGAACAGGCTGGTGAACCAGCCGACGGTACGGCTCAGGTCGATGTCGTCGAACAGGTCTTCGCGGCCATGGCCTTCCAGCTGGATCAGCGCAGCGGGTTGTTCGCTCCAGCGGCTGATCACCCGCGCCAGGGCCGTCAGCAGCAGGTCGTTGACCTGGGTGCGATAGGCCGCCGGTGCGTCTTGCAGCAACCGGCGGGTCTGCTCGGCGTCGAGGCGCGTTTCCAGTTTGGTGCCCAGCCGGTTTTGCAGGCCGCCCTCGGGGTGGTCGCAAGGTAGATCGGTGTCGACCGATTGCGCCTGCCAGTACGGCAGTTGCTCGTCGAGGGTTTGCGCGTGGTCGTGAAGTTGCTGCGCCCAATGCTGGTACGCGCTGGTTTTCGCCGGCAGCGACTGTTCGCGGTAAGCCTGTTGCAGGTCTTCGAGCAGGATGCGCCAAGACACACCATCGACGACCAGGTGGTGGATCACCAGCAGCAAGCGTTGGCTGCCATCGGCCATGCTCACCAATGCGGCACGTATCAGCGGGCCTTGTTCGAGGTCGAGGCTGCGCTGGGCTTCATCACACAGCGCTGCCAACTCGGCGTCGATGTTGGCGTGGGACTGCCACAGCAGCGGCTCGGCGAGGGGCGCCGCATGGCTCTGATGCCAGCCATCCGCCTGCTGCACAAAACGCAGGCGCAAGACGTCGTGATGCTGGATCAGCTGGTTCAAGGCCGCTTCCAGCTGCGCGGGCTGCAACGCCTCTCGCGGGGTCAGCAGCAACGACTGGTTCCAGTGATGACGTGCCGGGATCGTCTGGGCGAAAAAGCGCTGTTGCACTGGGGTCAGAATCACCTCGCCACTGATCTGGCCCTGGTCGATCAGGCTGACTTGGTCGAAGCTGGCCACCCGCGAAAGGCTGCGGATGCTTTGGTACTGGAACAGGTCCCGGGGGCTGAGTCGGATACCGGCCCGGCGGGCGCGGCTGACCACCTGGATAGAAATGATCGAGTCGCCACCCAGCTCGAAGAAGTTATCGTCCTGGCCGACCTGTTCAACGCCGAGCACATCGCTCCAGATCGCCGCCAGGGCTGTTTGCAGGTCGCCTTGTGGGGCGATAAACGCCTGTTGCAGCGCTGCATCCGGCAGTGGCAATGCCTTGCGGTCAAGCTTGCCGTTGGCGGTCACCGGCAGCTTGGCCAGGGTGAGGAAGTGGGTCGGCACCATATATTCCGGCAGGCTGCCGAGCAGCCAGGCCTTGAGGTCGGTCGGCTCCTCGCCTTCACACACCAGGTACGCGACCAATTGTTTGCCACCTTGCACCAACACCACCGCTTCGCGCACTTGCGGGTGCTGCATCAGGCGGGTTTCGATTTCGCCCAGTTCGATACGCAAGCCGCGCAACTTGACCTGGTGATCGAGGCGGCCGAGGTATTCGATCACACCATCGGCGCGCTGGCGCACACGGTCACCGGTACGATACAGCCGCTCACCCGTCACGAACGGGCTTGGCACAAAACGTTCGGCGGTCAACGCCGGGCGCCGATGATAACTGCGCGCCAGGCCGCTACCGCCCAGGTACAGCTCGCCAGCTACACCGTCAGGCACCGGGTTGAGTTGGGCGTCGAGCACATAGGTGGCGAGGTTGGCGATCGGGCGGCCGATGGGTACGCTGTCGGCGCCTTCGTCGATGCAGGTCCAGTGGGTGACGTCAATGGCCGCTTCGGTCGGGCCATAGAGGTTGTACAGCGCCACATCGGGCAGCCTGGCGAACACCTGCCGTTGCGCATCCAGGGGCAAGGCTTCGCCACTGCACACAATGCGCTTGAGGCAGGTGCACGCCTGCACGCCCGGCTCGTGGATAAACGCCTGCAGCATCGACGGCACGAAGTGCAACGTGGTGATGGCGTGCCGGCCGATGGTTTCGATCAGGCGCGCCGGTTCACGGTGCTCCCCAGGCGCCGCAACCACCAGGCGCGCACCGGTCATCAGCGGCCAGAAGAATTCCCACACCGACACGTCGAAGCTGAACGGGGTTTTCTGCAACACTGCATCCGCGGCATCCAGGCCGTACGCCTGCTGCATCCAACTCAAACGGTTGACCAACGCACGGTGGCTGTTGCCAGCGCCCTTGGGCTTGCCGGTGGAGCCGGAGGTGTAGATCACATAGGCGAGGTTGAGGGCATTGACCGCCACGGCGGGCGCTTCGCGGCTGTAGCCGTCGAGCCACAGCGCCGGCTGATCCAGGGCAATCACCTGGATACCGGCAGCGGGCAGCGCGGCCAGCAGGCTTTGCTGGCTGAGCAGCAACCGAATGCCGCTGTCTTCGATCATGTAGGCCAGGCGTTCCTGGGGATACTCGGGGTCGAGGGGCACGTAGGCGCCACCGGCCTTGAGAATCGCCAGCAGGCCGATGACCATTTCGACGGAACGCTCGACACAGATCCCCACCAGCACGTCGGGGCCTACGCCCTGCTCGCACAAGGCGTGGGCCAGCTGGTTGGCCCGGCTGTCGAGCTGGGCGTAAGTCAAGGTGGTTGTACCGAATACCAGTGCCGGTGCATCCGGGGTGCGCTGAACCTGGTCTTCGATCAGGTGATGAATTGCGCGTTCGGTTGGGTATGACTCGGCAGTCTGGTTCCAGGTGTGAACCAGTCGGTGCTGTTCTTGGGCATCAAGCATCGACAATTCGCCGATACGCTGTTCGCCATCCAACACCATCGCCTGCAACAGGCTGATCCAGTGTTGGGCCATGCGGTCGATGGTCGGCGCGTCAAACAGGTCATTGGCGTAGGTCAGCGCGGCGTGCAGGGTGCCGGATTTTTCATAGGTGTCCAGGGTCAGGTCGAACTGCGTGGTGCGGCCTTGCCATTCCACCAGGGCCAGCTCCAGGCCGGACGCGGTACTGACCGAAGCGATGTCGGCGACGACCGGCTGGTGGTTGTACATCACCTGGAACAGCGGCGTGTGACTCAGGTTGCGCTCGATTTTCAGCGCTTCTACCAGGCGCTCGAAGGGCAATTCCTGATGGGCCTGGGCACCCAGGGCGTGTTCCTTGATGCCTTGCAACAGCTCGGTCACGCGGGTTTGCCCGCTCAGTTCGGTGCGCAACACCTGGGTATTGACGAAGAAACCGATCAGCCCTTCGACTTCAGTGCGGTTGCGATTGGCAATCGGCACGCCGACGCGGATATCACCCTGGCCCGTATAGCGATGCAGCAGCACATTGAACGCGCCCAGCAGCAGCATGAACAAAGTGACGTTGTGTTTTTGCGCGCAACTGCGCAGTTGTACCGCCAATGCCGGATCAATCGCGAAGTTATACCGCGTGCCTTGATGGCTGGGCATCGCCGGGCGTGGGTGGTCGGTGGGCAGTTCCAGTACCGGATGCTCGTCGCCCAGGCGCGCCTGCCAGTATTCCAACTGGCGCGCCTGCTCCCCCGCTTCCAGCCAGCGCCGTTGCCACAGGGCATAGTCGCTGTACTGGATCGGCAGCGCCGGCAATTGCGGTTCTTCGTTGCGCTCATGGGCGTCATAGCAACGAATGAACTCGTCGATCAGTACGTTCATCGACCAACCATCAGAGACGATGTGATGCAGGGTTAGCAGCAGCACGTGCTCTTGATCGGCGAGTTTGAGCAGTTGCACACGCAACAGCGGGCCGTGCTCCAGGTCGAACGGCAACAGGGACTGGCGGGTAGCGGCGTCGCTGACGGCCTGCTTGCGCTCGGCGTCTGGCAAGGCGCTGACGTCCAACTGCTCGACATTCACCGCCGGTTCTACCGCCACCTGCGCCAAGCGCTCGTCGGCCTGTCGCTGGAACACGGTGCGCAGGGTTTCGTGACGCGCCACCAGGCTGGCGAACGCCTGCTCCATCGCAGGCAGGCTCAGCGCGCCGGTCAAGCGCACCGCGCCAGGCAAATTGTAGGCGCCACTGGCCGGTTCCAATTGCCAGAGAAACCACATGCGCTGCTGCGCGTAGGAAAGCGCCTGGCGATCCTCAACCTCCACCCCTGCCGGTATCGGAAACCTGGAAAAATCCACGCCCTCTTTCTGCAGGGCTTGCAGGAACAGTTGGCGTTTTTCCAGGGGCAGCCCGATAAACCGGCGAGCAAGTTTCAAGGAGTCTTCAGCATTCATTTCTTCGAATCCGGGGCAATAGGCGGGAAGCACAAAGGCACGTCGTCCCTATAAAACGAACCGGGAAGGGAAAAATTAGCGGGGGATAGGCGGCCGTTATCCGCGGGGAATGCGGGCTGGCGGGAAACGTCCTACGAAAAAAAGCGTGCGCGGCCGATATTTTCAGCAATGCGTAAGATTCAGGCTTGCCGAGGCCAAGTTATCCAGCCGTTTACGTGAGGAAAATCCGCACAATGAATCGCCAACTGCAATACAAAGGCTATAGAGGCTCGGTTGAACACAGCACTGAAGACCATTGCCTGTTCGGCAGGCTTTTATGTATCAGCCCATTGGTGAGCTATGAAGGGCAGACCGAACAAGAACTGGAGATGGCCTTCCGCGCGGCCGTAAATGATTTTCTTGACCGGGAGTGCTCCGTAGCCCTTCATCCTAAACGCCGGTAACCCACTGCAGCCGAGCACAACACCACCGCCCCCGCCGCCAACGCCACCCAGAATCCACTGGTCGCGCCGAAATGATCGATCATCCAACCAGAACTGGCGGCGCCGATAGCAACGCCGATGCTCAACCCGGTGATCAGCCAGGTCATGCCTTCGGTAAGACGGCTGGGCGCAACGATCTGCTCGACCATGGCCATCGACACGATCAAGGTGGGCGCAAAGAACAGGCCGGAGATAAATATGGCGACGGCCAGACCGGGGATGTTGCTCACCAGCAACAAGGGCAAGGTAGTCAACGCCGTGGCCACTCCGCAGAACAGGAACTGACGCGGCAACGGCGCCTTGAGCTTGAGGGCACCGAAGGCCAATCCGGCCAGGCACGAACCGATGGCGTACACCGACAGCACAATACTCGCCGCCGCCGGCTGGCCCTGATGCTGGGCGAACGCCACACTGACCACGTCCACCACGCCGACGATCACGCCCATGGCCAGCAGCAAGGTCATCAGAATCAAAACCGCAGGGGAAGCGATCAGCCAGCGGCCATGCGCGCCGTGGTGCTCGTGTATGGGTGGCTCGGTTTGCCGCTGCATTACAAAGGTGGTGACGCCCACCGCTAGTAACAATGCCGCCACCAAAGGGCCGGCTTCGGGGAACAGCACTACGCTCAGGCCCACAGAAATGGGTGGGCCGATAATAAAGCACACCTCATCCAGCACCGACTCCAGAGCAAACGCGGTTTGCAGCCTGGGCTGGCCGCGGTACAACTCGGTCCAGCGCGCACGCACCATGGCGGACATATTGGGCATGCAGCCGGCCAGCGCAGCAAACAGGAACAGCGTCCAGCTTGGTGCCTGCAAACGCGTACACAGCAACAACATCAATAGCGCCCCGCCGCCGATCAGTGCGGCTATCGGCAGGACCTTGCCCTGGCCGTAGCGGTCCACCCAACGCGACACTTGCGGCGCACAAAACGCCGTGGCCAGGGCAAACACCGCCGCCACCGACCCCGCCAGCCCATAACCGCCATGGACTTGGGCGAGCATGGTGATCAGGCCGATACCGGTCATCGAGATTGGCATGCGCGCCAACATGCCTGCGAGCACAAAGGCTCGGGCGCCTGGGACCTGGAATAATTCGGCGTAAGGGTTTGCCATCCTGCGTAACCTCTTGCTCAAGCCGCGGCCTTGCTATCTGAAGCGATCCGGGCAGAATACATACGGTGCGTATGTTAGGGATCATGCTTCGCATACGCACCGTATGTCAATCACCAACCAATGAGACTTCCATGAGCCGAGCCCGTGCCGAAATGATCGAAGAGACTCGCGCCCGCCTGATCGCAAGTGCGCGCCGGGCATTCGCCACCCAAGGCTATGCCCATACCTCGATGGATGACTTTACCGCTCAAGCCGGGCTGACGCGCGGTGCGTTGTACCATCACTTTGGTGACAAAAAAGGCTTGCTGGCAGCCGTAGTCGCCCAGCTCGACAGCGAGATGGACGAGCACTTGCAACGCATCAGCGCGCAGGCCATAGAGCCCTGGAGCGGGTTTTGCGAACGCTGCCGAGCTTATCTGCGCATGGCCCAGGATCCGGAAATCCAGCGCATTGTGTTGCAGGATGCGCCAGCGGTGCTGGGGGATACCGGCTCACAACACCACTGCGTTGAGTCGTTGCGCCAACTCTTGGAGGCCCTGATGCAAGCCGGATGGGTGGCGCCGGCACCCAGCCAGGCACTGGCGCAGTTGATCAACGGCAGCCTGGTCAACACGGCGTTGTGGATCGCCCGGGATGCACACCCGGGCGCGCGGCTGGAGGAAGGCTTGCAGGGCCTGGAGGTGTTATTGCGCGGGCTCAGCCTCAAACCAACCGCTTGATCTGCTTATGCCGCCATACCAGCCGGTAATACGCGGTCTGCAATACCAGCATTGCCAGGTAGGTCACCGGGAACGCCATCCACACCCCCTCCAGCCCGAAGTGTGCGTTGAACAGATAAGCCATCGGCAGCTCCACGCAAAGCACGCAGAAAATCGAGATTGCCACCGGCATCAGCACCACGCCGCTGGCGCGCATGATGCCGCCGATCACCGCCTGGAAGCCGAACACCAGGATGCTCCAGAGCATGATGTGCAGCAGGTGTTCGGCTCTGATCCGGGCGCTGTCGTCAGTGATGAACAGCCCCAGCAACCAGTGCGACAACCCATAACCGAGCACAATCAGGCCCCCGGTCAGGCACAGGTTGATCACCAACCCCGTGCGCAGGATCGGCCCGATGCGCTCCAGGCGCCCGGCGCCGATCGCCTGGGCACCGAGGATCGAGGCGGTGATGGCAATCGACAGCGCCGGGAACTGGACGTAGTTGACGATCTGCGTCACCGCGCCATAAGCCGCCGTGGCCTGGGAGCCGTGGCTATTGACCAGGGCCAGGATGACCAATTCCGACAACGACAACACCACCATCTGCAAGCCTGTCGGCAGGCCGATGCGCAGCACTTTACCGAGGATGACGCGGTCCAGGCGTAAAGCCGCGAGCAGCTCGCGATCCGGTGCCATCACATGGTTTTTATGCCGCAGGCGCAGCACCAGGAACAGCATCGCCAAGGCGTTAGCCACCAAACCTGCGTAAACCGCACTCTGGATGCCAATGGGTGGCAGGCCGATCCAGCCGCGAATCAGCGCTGGCGTCAGCAGCAAGCCCACCAGGGTCGAAACCATTAACGCCAGCAACGGCGAAATCGTGTCGCTCACCCCACGCAGCAACTGGGTATAGAGGATGAACACCAGCAACAGCGGCATGATCAACATCATCATCTGGGCATAGCCCACCGCATCGTCGAGCACATCCAGCGGCGTACCCAATGCCTGCAAGGCCGGGCGCGCAAACAGGCTGCCCAGCACCGCGGCAATCAGGCCCACCAGGGCGCCCAACGTCAGGGTGGCGCCGGTAATCACCTTGACCAGCCCCGTCTCCTGGGCACCCCACGCCTGGCCGATCAACACCGAGGCGCCCGCCCCCAGGCCGATCACCAGGGCGATAAAGAAAAACACGATGGGGAACATCCCCGACACCGCCGCCAAAGCCTGGGTGCCGAGCATTTGCCCGACATAGATACCGTTGAGGGTGCCGGAAAAGCTTTGCAGAAAATTGGACAGCACCATCGGTGCCAGAAAGATCAGATAGATCTGCCACAGCGGGCGTTGCAAAGGGGTCAGCATGAAAAATGGGACCTCGAATAACGAAAGCGTCGCAGGGTTATACCGTAAGTGGATCCAATGCTAATGCGTTTTAGCAAAGATCACTCATCCACCAAACGTCTGCGACGGCCTGCGCAACGTAGGGTCGAACGGGTTGATGCGTGGCCCGATTGCTGCAGCTTCGCGCTTGAGCAACTCCACCACCATCGGCAATCGGCTTGGCCCCAGGCGGTCACTGATGGTCGCCACACTCAACGCTGCGACCGCATGCCCCTCGCGGTTGAGGATCGGCACTGCCAACCCCGCCATACCTTCCAGCACCCCGGTGTTGCGTGCCGCGTAGCCCAAATTGCGAACGTTCTCAACTTCGGAGCGCAGCAGCACTTCGTCATACAAATGAAAATCCTTGAGCCGTGGCAGGTTGTAGCGGATGACCGTCTCGCGCTCTTCCTGCGGCAGAAAGGCCAGAATTGCCAGGCTGCCCTGCCCTACCCCCAGGGCTACGCGCCCGCCGATATCACCGGTGAAGGTACGAATCGGGTACGGGCCTTCGCTGCGGTCCAGGCAAATGGCGTCGAAGCCGCTGCGAGCCAGCAGGAACAGCGAATCTCCCAACGATGCACTCAGGCGCAACAGGCTTGGGCGCACCAGATCGCGCAGGTTGCCAGTCTTGCCGGCATTGGCCGCCAACGCAAAGAACTCCAGGCTCAGGCGATAGCGTTTACTGCGTGCATCCTGCTCGACCATGCCTTCATCCATCAGGCTGCGTAGCAAGCGGTGAGTGGTGGGCTGGGAGAGGCCAACGCGGTGGGCGAGCTGGGTGACACGTTCACCTCCCTCGGGCACTTCACCCAGAGCGCGTAGTAAGGCAAACACGCGGGATACGCCACCAGCACCGACTTCCTTGCCGCTACTATTCCGCTGAATGGAATCTGTATCACTCGATATCAACATAAATTCTGCTCAGTGAATAAATCTTAAAATAGTAGTCCGCTGAATGAAATCCCATCTTCCGCCCATCCTAGTCTTCGCTCTAATCTGCGTCCACAGGGGCGAAACGAACAACAACTGGCAGCCGACTCAAGATCGAGCGTCAACGCACCGGCAACACTCTTTTCGCATCTGCCCAAAACAAAAAAACGCGCTTCGGCGCGGCGGAATAAAAGGTGGAACGCAGACATGGCATTTCTCCAACTCAACGCCTTGAGTAAACGCTACGGCGCCGTTGATGCAGTAGTTGCCACCGACCTCGCGGTGGAAAAAGGTGAATTCGTTTCCCTGCTTGGTCCTTCGGGCTGCGGCAAGACCACCACCCTGCAAATGATCGCCGGCTTTGTCGAGGTGAGCAGCGGCCAGATCCTGCTCGATGGTCGCGACATCACCCGCGCCAAGCCTGCCAGTCGTGGCCTGGGCGTGGTGTTCCAAAGCTATGCGCTGTTTCCCCATATGAGCGTGCGCGACAACGTCGCCTTCGGCTTGAAGATGCGCAAGGTACCGGCCACCAAGATCGCAAGCCTCGTCAAGACCGTACTCGAACTGGTGCGTCTGGCCCCCCATGCCGAACGCTACCCTCGGGAACTCTCCGGCGGCCAACGCCAACGCGTCGCGCTGGCCCGTGCATTGGTGATCGAGCCACCGGTTCTGCTGTTGGATGAACCGTTGTCCAACCTTGACGCCAACCTGCGTGAAGAGATGCAGTTCGAGATCCGCCGCATTCAATGTGCGGTGGGCATCACCACCTTAATGGTCACCCATGACCAGGGCGAAGCGCTCTCCATCAGCGATCGCGTGGTCGTGATGCAGGCCGGGCGCGTGACCCAGATCGACGCGCCGTACAAACTCTATGAACATCCGCGCACGCGCTTCATCTCTGACTTTGTCGGCAAGGCCAACCTGCTGGCCGGCGACTACGACGCGCTCGGTGTCCCCCAAGTGCGTCACCAGGGCGGCGCTGGCCAACTGACCCTGAGCCTGCGTCCGGAAAAGATCCAATTGGTACAAGCAGGTTCAGGCCGCGTGCAAGGCCAGGTGCTCGACCGCTACTTTTTCGGCAGCCAATGGCTGTATCGCATCCATACCCCCCTTGGCGAAATTACCGTGGTGCGCGGCAACGATGGCAGCGCACCGCTTTGCAACGGCGCGGCAGTGGGCCTGCAATGGCAAGCGGATTTGCTGCGGGTACTGGCGGCCGATGAGGTGCACCCATGAGGCGCGGCTACCTGCTCTCGTTACCGGCATTGGTGCTGTTTGGCGGGTTACTGATCTTGCCATTGGTCTTGACGCTGGTACTGTCCTTCAACGTGTTCGATTACCAGGTGGGTGTAAAGGCCGATCAGTGGACCCTGGACCACTACCTGGCATTGTTGAGCGATGCCTATTTCTACGAGATCTTCTGGCGCACCTTCTGGATCAGTGCGCTGGTAACGTTGCTGTGCGTGCTGATCGG
Source organism: Pseudomonas sp. NCIMB 10586 (assembly GCF_023127895.1). NCBI lineage: Bacteria > Pseudomonadati > Pseudomonadota > Gammaproteobacteria > Pseudomonadales > Pseudomonadaceae > Pseudomonas > Pseudomonas sp. NCIMB 10586. The sequence continues at coordinate 41,093 of NZ_SPKQ01000021.1, read as the reverse complement.
GGTACCGGAGGCGTACATCCTCAGCCGCATGGGTACGCCGTGGCGGTCGGTCTTCCTGATCCTGATCCTCACACCGCTTCTGATTTCCGTGGTGGTACGCGCGTTTGGCTGGAGCTTGCTGCTCGGCGCCGATGGCCTGGTCAACCAAGTGATCCAGGCCATCGGCGGGCGCCCGGTGAAGCTGCTGTATACGCCGTTCGCCGTGATCATCGCGCTGGTGCACGTGATGCTGCCGTTCATGATCATTCCGGTATGGACCTCCCTGCAAAAGCTCGACCCCTCGGCGGAACAAGCGGCGCTTTCTCTGGGCGCAAGCCAGGCCACGGTGATGCGCAAGATCGTGTTGCCGCAAGTGATGCCCGGCGTGCTGTCCGGCACCTTGATCGTGTTCGGCCTGGCCGCCAGTTCGTTCGCAATCCCAGGGTTGCTGGGCGGGCGGCGTCTGAAAATGGTCGCCACTGTGGTGTATGACCAATACCTCTCGGAACTCAACTGGCCCATGGGCGCGACTATCGCGGTGGTGCTGCTGTTGGTCAATCTACTGATCATGCTGAGCTGGAACCGAATGGTCGAAGGCCGCTATAAAAAGTCCCTGGGGGTTTAAGCGCATGTCCAGAAACGGTCCTTTGGCCCTCGGTTTCCATGGTTTGGTGGTGCTGTTCATGATGGCGCCGCTGGTGGTGGTGTGCCTGGTGGCGTTCACCCCGGAAAACACCTTGAGCCTGCCCACATCGGGCTTTTCCCTGCGCTGGTTTCGCGCCGTATTCGAACGCGCCGACTTCATCCAGGCCTTCTATAACAGCCTGATCCTGGCGTTTACCGCCGCGTCCCTGGCGACCTTGATCGCGGTACCGGCGGCTTTGGCGATCAGTCGCTATACGTTCCCCGGGCGTAACTTTTTCAGTGCACTGTTTCTGTCGCCGATCATCATCCCGCACCTGGTGCTGGGCGTGGCGATGCTGCGCCTGTTTGCGTTGATGGGCGTTAATGGCAGCTTTACCTGGCTGATGCTGGCGCACGTGGTGATCATCACTCCCTATGTACTGCGCCTGGTGCTGGCGGCAGCGATCGGGATTGATCGCAGTGCCGAGCAGGCCGCCGAATCCCTCGGAGCCGGGCGCTTTACGTTGTTCCGGCAAATCACCTTGCCGATGATTTTGCCTGGGGTGGCCGGTGGTTGGTTGCTGGCGTTCATCAACAGTTTCGATGAGGTGACCCTGTCAATCTTCGTCAGTTCACCTGCCACACAAACCCTGCCGGTGCGCATGTACGTGTATGCCACTGAGTCCATCGATCCAATGATGGCGGCGGTATCGGCGCTGGTGATCGCACTCACCGCAGCGACCATGATTCTGCTCGATCGGGTCTACGGCCTGGACCGTGTACTGGTGGGGAAACATTGATGGCGCTGTTCAAGCGGCTGACCGAAACCCAGCGCCCAGCCCTGGCGTTCACCCTTGATGGGCAGCCGGCCACCGGGCTGCTCGGCGATACCTTGCTGACTGCCATGCTGACCTGCGCCGACCATCTGCGCGGCAGCGATTTCAGCGCCGAACGCCGCGCCGGTTTTTGCCTGATGGGTGCGTGCCAGGATTGTTGGGTACGGCTTGCCGATGGGCGACGCGTACGGGCCTGCTCGACGTTGCTCGAAGAAGGTCACGCGATCAGCCGCGATCCAGGACGGCAGCCATGAAGCCCGTGGCAATTGTAGGCGCAGGCCCAGCGGGCATCGCTGCCGCACGTACGCTGCTCGATCACGGCATAAAACCCTGCTTGATCGATGAGAACCTGCGCGGCGGCGGGCAGATATATCGGCGCCAACCGGCAAACTTCCAGCGCTCGGCCAAACAACTCTACGGCTTTGAAGCGAGCAAGGCGCAGACCGTGCATCGCATCATGGACGAGCTTGCGCCGTTGATCGACTACCGGCCGCAAACCCTGGTATGGAACGCCGAGGACAACCGTCTCGACCTGCTCACCAGCGGTCGCATCGACAGCGTTGAGTATTCGCGCATCATTGTCGCCACCGGCGCCACCGACCGTATCCTGCCGGTGCCGGGCTGGACCTTGCCGGGCGTCTACAGCCTGGGCGCGGCGCAAATCGCCTTGAAGTACCAGGGCTGCGCAATTGGCGAACGCGTAGTGTTTTGTGGTTCCGGACCACTGCTCTATCTCGTCGCTTATCAATATGCCCAGGCGGGCGCCAAGGTGTTGGCCGTGCTCGACAGTGCGCCGTTCAGTGCCCAATGTCGCGCATTACCGGCGCTGCTCAGGCAACCGGCGACCCTGGCAAAGGGTTTGTATTACCGTGCTTGGCTGACGGCCCATGGGATTGCCGTGCATCAGGGCGCAACACTGTCGCAGATCGATGGAGAGCAACGGGTCCACGGCATTCGCTGGGGCGAACAGACGCTGGAATGCGATGCGGTGGCCTTCGCGCATGCCCTGCGCAGCGAAACGCAACTAGCGGATTTACTCGGCTGTGACTTTGCCTGGAATAATCTCAACCGCGCCTGGTTGCCGCAGCGGGACTGCGCTGGGCGCAGCAGCGTCGAGGCGGTGTATCTGGCTGGCGATGGCGCAGGGATCATGGGCGCGGATGCGGCGCAGATGGCTGGCGAATATGCGGCGTTGGCGCTGCTGGAGGATGCCGGCATTACGGTCGATCAGCACCGCCAGGATACGCTGCAGAAGCAGTTGGCGAGGATCCAGGGCTTTCGTCAGGGCCTGGAAACCGCGTTCCCTTTCCCCGAACAATGGGCTGTGCAAGCCCCCGACGAACTGATTCTGTGCCGCTGCGAAGAGGTCAGCGTCGGTGAAGTGCGGGCAGTAGTGGATGAGGGTCACTGGGAAATAAATCGGGTCAAAGCCCATTGCCGCATTGGCATGGGCCGCTGCCAGGGACGGATGTGCGGGTTGGCGACGGCGGAAATTGTCGCCCAGCGCAGCGGGCGTGGCATCGAACAAGTCGGACGCCTGCGAGGCCAAACGCCGATCAAGCCGCTGCCGTTTGGCGTGGAGGGGCAACCATGATCGACGTCATCGTCCTGGGCGGCGGGATCGTCGGCGCTTCGGCAGCTTTGACACTCGCGCGAAAAGGCCAGCGGGTGGCGCTGGTGGAACGGGATTTTTGTGGCTCGCACTCCAGCGGCGTCAATTATGGCGGCGTGCGCCGCCAGGGCCGGCCCTTGCATCAGTTACCGTTGTCCCAGCGCGCCCATCAACTGTGGGCCGACTTGCCAGGCTTGATTGGCATTAGTGGCGAGTACGTGCGCTGCGGGCATTTGAAGCTGGCGCGCAGCCCGGTAGATTTTGCTGCGCTGCATGCGTATGCCGAACAAACCCGTGGCTTCGACCTGGGCTTGCAGCTGTTGGATCGCACTGAGTTGCGCGGGCGTTTCCCCTGGGTGGGCGACGTGGCAGTGGGTGCCTCCTTGTGCCCGGAAGACGGACATGCCAACCCGCGACTAGTGGCCCCTGCCTTCGCCCGTGCCGCCCTACGCCACGGCGCCGAGGTGTACGAGCAAGCCGAAGTGATCGGCATCGAGCACAACAGCCAACAGTTCCAGGTGCACTGTGCCAATGGCTTGCATCTGCAAGCCCCCTGGCTGCTCAACTGCGCCGGTGCCTGGGCCGGCAGTGTCGCTGCACAGTTTGACGAGCCGGTACCGATTACCTCGGCGCACCCGGCGATGCTGGTCACCGAACCACTGCCGGTGGTGATGACTGTCAATACCGGTGTCGAGGGCGGAGGGATCTATGCGCGGCAAGTCGCCAGGGGCAACTGCATCCTCGGCGGCGGTCGCGGCTTTGCCCTCGGCCCACAGCAAGCCAGGCCAGGTCAGGCCGCGCTGCTGGAAATTCTGCGCAATGCCAGCGAACTCTATCCATTTCTCAAGGGTGCCCAGGCGATCCGGACCTGGAGCGGCACCGAAGGTTACTTGCCCGATCACGAACCGGTGATCGGCCCCAGCAGCACCCAACCTGGCCTGCTCCACGGTTTCGGCTTCGCCGGCGCCGGGTTCCAGCTCGGCCCCGCAGTCGGCGAAGCCCTGGCAGAGATTGTCTGCGCAGGGGCCAGCCGCCAACCCATCGAAGCGTTTTCCATCCGTCGTTTCCAAGCCTGAGAGGAAAAACATCCATGCACTCACGCATCGCTTTATCCTGCTTGTCCCTCGCCTTGCTCACCGGCACCGCCCAGGCCGCCCCCACGCTGTACCTGGGCATGAACGGCGGTACCATGGAACGGGTGTACGCCGACAAGGTGCTGCCCGCCTTCGAGAAAGCCAACAACGTCAAGGTGGTGATCGTACCCGGCACCTCCTCGGACATCCTTGCCAAGGTCCAGGCCAACAAGGCCAACCCGCAGATGCACGTCATGTTCCTCGACGACGGCATCATGTACCGCGCGATCTCCATGGGCCTGTGCGACAAGCTCGCGCCAAGCCCGACCCTGGAGCAGATCCCGGCCAAGGCCAGAATCAAGGACGAAGCCGTGGCCGTAACACTGGGCGTCACCGGCCTGGGTTACAACGCCAAGATGTTCAAGGACAAGGGCTGGTCCGCACCCACCTCGTGGATGGACCTGGCCGACCCGCGTTTCAAGGACAAAGTGGTGTTCCAGTCCCTGGCCTCCTCCACCTTTGGCCTGCACGGTTTCCTGATGTTCAACCGCATCCAGGGTGGCGATGAAACCAATGTAGAACCGGGCTTCAAAGCCTGGCCTACGAGCGTCGGCCCCAACGTACTGGAATACATCGCCAGCTCCGCGAAGATCTCCGAGATGGTGCAAACCGACGAAGCCGCACTCTTCCCCCTGACGCCGACCCAGGTCGCCACGCAGAAGCTGTTGGGCATACCCATGGAATATGCGCAGCCCAAGGAAGGCGCGGTGGTTCTCAACGTGGCCGAATGCGTGATCGCCCGCAATGACCAGCCGGAACTGGCGCAGAAACTCGCAGCGTTCTTGCTGACCGCCGAGGCCCAGGCGCCGGCGCTGGAGGACGGCGACCAGATCCCGTCGAACCCGACGACGCCCACCACCGAAAAGACCCGGGCACGGGTGGAAGCCATGCAGGGTTACTTGCAGACGGCGATTTCAATTGACTGGGACCAGGTTAACCAGGCGAGGCCGGAATGGAATGCGCGGTGGAGTCGCTCGATTGAGCGTTGAGGCTTGAGCGCTGCGCAATCGCGGCCAGTTCATCGCGGGTGCTACTGATGACAGCACCCGCCTTGAGCAACTCATTGACCGCCTGTACACCCCCCTCCTCGCTGATGCTGCGGCACGCCGGCAGGTGCAGGACCACTTGCAATCCGGCCTTGAGCAACTGCAACGCAGTGGTCTTGACGCAGTAGTCCAAAGCCAGGCCGCCGACGATCACACGCACCACCCCTCGGGCCTTGAGGTATTCGATGACGCCGGTGGACAGTTTGTCATGCAGGTCGTGGTAGCAGGCGCCATATGGGTGCAGGTCGGGTTCGACGCCCTTCCAGACGAAGTAGTCATAGTCATAAGGCGTTGGCAGTTCGTCGAGCAATGTGAAGCCTTCGGTGCCCGGTACGCAGTGGCTGACCCAAGTGACATCGGCGTGGGCAAGGCCGGTGGGTTGCAACATCTCGCTGTGCTGCGCAACCACCCAAGGGGCGTGCGGGGTGTGGGCGTCCTTGCTGCCAATGCGATGACCGGCGAGGCTGGCCATGTAGTTGAGTTCGGCGCCAATGCGGTCGCCACCGACCACCGGCAATTCGTTGGGGCACAAAGGCGTGAAGCTTTTCTGCGCGTCGACGTCGAATGAAGCGATGGCGGTTTTCGCAAGGGTCATGGTGATTCTCCGGTGGCAGGCCCCAGGTGACGGAGTGTCAGTCACTTTATAGATGGCTGGCAACACCACCATGGGGGCAAGTCGAATCGTCGCACCGACCCTCCTAGTTTTTAACGGTGCATGGCTTCAGTTCATCCAGTTGCCGCCATCCACGTTGTAGGTCTGGGCCACCACATAATCGGCTTCCTTCGACGCAAGGAAGATCGCCATTCCAGTCAGATCTTGCGCCGTGCCCATGCGCCCGAACGGTACCTCATCCCCTACCCGCTTTTTCTTCTCGCCAGGTGCCAGCCCCTCATGCCTGGCAAACAGTGCATCAACTGCGTCCCAGTGCTCGCCGTCCACTACGCCCGGGGCGATGGCATTGACGTTGATGCCCTGCTTGATCAGGTTCAACCCCGCCGATTGCGTCAGGCTGATCACCGCGGCCTTGGTCGCACAATAGACGGCTACCAACGGCTCACCCCGTCGTCCGGCCTGGCTGGCCATGTTGATGATCTTACCGCCATGGCCCTGGCTGATCATCTGCCGGGCCGCGGCTTGTAGCGTGAACAGGGTGCCGGCGACGTTGATCGAGAACAGCCGCTCAAAGCTGTCGCGGGTAATGTCGATAATAGGTGCCAGGTCGAACAGCGCAGCATTGTTGATCAGGATATCCAGCTTGCCGGCATGGGCCACGACCGCGGCGATGGCGGCGTCGATGCAAGCTTGATCGGTGACGTCCATCGCCACGGCATAAGCCTGGGGGCCCAATTCGGCGGCGGTGGCCTGGGCGCGTTGCAGGTTGATGTCGGCAATGGCAACGGTAGCGCCTTCAGCAATATAGGCCTGGGCAAATGCTCGGCCGATACCCCGCGCCGATCCGGTGATCAACGCGCTTTTACCTTCGAGTCGTTTCATCGCGGTGTCCTGTAAAAATGAGTTCGGGTCGCCGGCACATTGCACCTGTTGTTTTTGTGGGCGTGCTTCGATTACAGCAGCTCGGCCTGGCCCTCACAAACGACTGGCGACTGCGCGGCTGATACTTTTTTGACCTCAAGCCCAGGATCAAAAAAGTACCAGTGCAAAGCAAAACCGGGGTAGCACACTGATTGCCGGTGCGCGTATTTTGAGTCCATTGCACAACGACAAGAGGCAGCACCATGCCCATCAGCCGCGCCAGCCCGTTCGAGCACCGCCCTGCGGAGCTTGAAGTGATCCTGCCCGAACCGGAGCATGGTTTTCGCTGGTTCGAACATGACTATCCCTATGAGCTGGCGCGCTGGAACCACCACCCCGAGTTCGAGATTCACCTGATCCGCCAGGGCAGCGGCAAGCTGGTGGCGGGCGACTATATTGGTGCGTTCAGCGCCGGTCATGTCGCGTTGATCGGTCCTGACCTGCCCCACGACTGGATCGGCGACCTGGCGCCGGGCGAATACCTGAGCGGCCGCGACGTGGTGCTGCAGTTCGACGGCGCCGCCCTCCTCGCCCTGCGCACCACCCTGCCTGAGCTCGGCGATCTACAACCGTTGTTTGAACGGGCGCGATGCGGTCTTGAATTCACCGGCGAAGCAGCAACAAGTGCGGCACGGCTGATGGAGGCCATCGGCAGCGCCCATGGCCTGCAACGCCTGACCCTGTTTCTGCAGCTGCTCGACACCCTGAAGAACGCCTCGCCCACACAGGCCAAGACCCTGGCCAGCCCGTACTACGCACCCACCCTGGATGCGCGCAGTGCCGATCGCATCAACAAAGCCTTCGATTACCTGATGCGCGAACTGACCGGCGACGTGCGCCTATCGGACATTGCGCGGCAATTGGAGATGAGCGAGCCGGGCTTCTCGCGTTTTTTCAAGCGCAACACCGGCCACGGTTTTATCGACCTGATGCGCAAGTTCCGCGTGCAACGTGCCTGCCGGTTGTTGTTGCAAAGCCAGATGTCGGTGGCGGATATCTGCTTTGAAGTGGGCTACGCCAACCTGTCCAATTTCAACCGCCACTTTCGCATCGAAATGCACCAGACGCCGAGCGAATACCGGCGGCAGACTGCACTGCATTTATTCAACCCCATCGCCAATCAACCACCACGCGCCAAGCTCACCTATTGACCCAGTGCCTGTTGCGCCAGGCAAGCCACCCGCAACTCAGCCTCGGCGCGCTCGCGTTCCTGATCTTCCAGAAACCAGGCGGCGGACAGCCCAGCGTGAGCCACCACCCATTGCAGCAGACGCGTGCGCGACAGCCCCGCCGCCTGCGTAATCACCTCGACCTGGCGGCTGAAACGCTGCGGGTCGCTAGCAGTAGGCAAATCCGGATTGCAGATCAGGTTGACGTAATCGTAGCCGCGCTCACCCACCACACGTTTTGGATCAATCGCCAGCCAGCCCCGAGGGCCGAAGTCGAGAATATTGTTGTGATGGATATCTCCGTGCAGCACCACCCTATCCTGTTGCGCCACCAACAAGGTACGGGCCATCGCCGCGCAATCGCGTAGCACGCCACCTTCGCGCTCGGCGGCGTTCCACAAGGCATTGAACCATTCATCCAGCCCAAGCAAACCCTCGGGCGGCGACGCACGGGGCGCATGCAGTCGGGCCACGGTGGCGCAGGCGATCTGACTGGCTTCGTCGTCCTGGCCATTGAGGGCCATGCGCATCAAGGAACCTGGCCCAGTGGCGCGCTCCATCAATACTGCGGTGTGGTCATGAGCAAACACCTGCGCCGCGCCGTCGCCCGCCCACCAACTCAACAAGCGACCGCCAAGTTTTTCTTCCGAGGTATGGGCAATTTTCAACATCGCCGCCATGCCTTGCCAGCGCACCGGCAAAAGGTGACTGCCAGGCGTAACGATAGGCTCGCCATCGGCACTCAAGCTCCAGGCGCGCAGATAGTGATCGAACATATGGGTGCTCCAGTGAGTGGACACAGGATGACATGTAACCTGCTGGTTTTCTGACCAAAGCGTCGGCTAATTCGCATTTTTTCCAAACAGTTCAAGCCATTGACACAAGTTGGTACAGCCTGTGCAAACGTTTGCGGAACGAACTTGGCTGCCAAGTTCAGCCCTACCCGATGAATCGGGCTAAACCGTGTACGAATAAGGACTTTCAATGCATCCCACCTCTAAGCCTCGTGCTTGCCTTGGTGTTTCCCTGCTACTGGCCGCCGTTACGGGAGTACTCAGTGGCCCCATTTTGGCGCAGCAAAAGCCCGTCGATGATTCAGCCCAGGGCGAAACCCTTAGCCCTGAGGCCAGCCCACCGGCGAAAAAAGGCGTTTACCTGTCGGAGTGGTTCAACCAGGACCTGACGCTGATCGGCAGCAAAGACATCAGCTTCGGCCCCAAGCCCCAGGATGACGTCTACCTGGAGTACGAGTACTTCGGGCGCAAGGGGCCCTTTGAGCTGTACGGCTATATCGACGTGCCGAAGATCCTCACCATCGGTAACAGTAATGACAAAGGTGTATGGGACCATGGCTCGCCGGTATTCATGGAGCATGAACCGCGGATATCCATCGACTACCTCGCAGGGCGCAGCCTGGCAATCGGCCCGTTCAAGGAGTGGTATGTGGCCTTCGACTGGATTTACGATCACGGCAGCCATAAGGAAAACCGCGCCAACACCCTGTACAGCGGCTTGGGCACCGATATCGACACCCACTCGCGGGTCAACCTGTCGGCCAACTTCTATGGCCGCTATCAGTGGGAAAACTACGGCGCCAGCAATGAATATTCCTGGGATGGCTACCGCGCGCAGATGAAGTACATCGTGCCCATCGGCAAGTTCGACAACGGTGCTTCGCTGACCTATATCGGCTTTACCAACTACGACTTCGGCTCGGACCTGCACAAGGACAACCCGGCGCGCACCGCCAATTCCCTGGTGGCTACCAACGTGTTGCTGTACGCGTTCACCCACCTGCGCTTTACCCTGGTGGGTCGTTACTTTCACAACGGTGGCAACTGGGAAGACGGCAGCGAGTTGAATTTCGGCGAAGGCAACTTCCGCGCCCGCTCTGATGGCTGGGGTTACTACGCCGGCGTGGGTTACCAATTCTGATCAAGGAGCTGTACATGAACGCACTGACTCGTATCTCGCTGGCCGTCGGCCTCGCTCTGCTGCCCCACGTAGTGCTGGCGGATAACCCCGCACCGATCAAGCCCAAGGTGATGTTGATCACCATGTTCGCCCCCGAGGCGCAAACCTGGATCGACCGCCTGGAACTCAAGCAGGAAGTACGCGTGCCAGGGCTGTCTGCCGAATACCCAGTGATTCGCTGCAACACCCAGGACGTGTGCCTGCTGGTAACCGGCATGGGCCAGACCAACGCCGCTGCGTCGACCCTGGCCCTGGCCTTGTCGCCCAAATTCGACCTGCGCCAGAGCTATTTCCTGATTGCCGGTATCGCCGGTATCAGCCCCAAGCACGGCACCATCGGCACCGCCGCCTGGGCCCATTACCTGGTGGAGTTCGGCACCCAGTGGGAGCTGGATTCACGGGATGCGCCCAAGGACTGGCCGACCGGTTATATCGGCATCAACACCAAGGGGCCCAACGAAAAGCCACCGCTGGACTACAAGACCGAAGTATTCGAGCTCAACCCCAAGCTGCAAGCCAAGGCGTTTGCCTTGTCGCACACGGTGGAGCTGACCGAGAGCAAAGAATCCGCCGCCTGGCGCAAGCACTATCCCGACGCCCCGGCCAATCAGCCGCCGCAAGTCACGCGCTGCGATACCCTGGCGGGCAACACTTGGTTTTCCGGCACTCGCCTGAGCGAACGCGCCGAAGTCTGGACCAAGTTGCTCACCGACAATAAAGGCGAATACTGCACCACCCAGCAGGAGGACAACTCCACTTATGAAGCCCTGCTGCGCGCCAGCCGTGAGGGCCTGGTGGATATCCAGCGCCTGGCCGTGGTGCGCGCAGGCTCCGATTTTGACCGGCCTTATCCGGGTTACAGCGAGGTCGACAACTTGCTCAAGTATGCGGACCAGGGCGGCTTTGTACCGGCACTGGAAAACCTGTACCGCACGGGCATCCCGCTGGTGCAGGCGATTGTGAAGCAGTGGTCGGCGTGGGAAAAAGGCGTACCCGAGGTCGAGTAAAGATATGAAGTGGGAGGGGCTTACCCCCTCCCACATTTGAGACGATGTCACGGCAGCAGGATGAATTTGTCCGGGCTGCCGCTGTTCACTTGCTCATAACACTCAACTCCATCAGCCAACGCCACTTCGCGCAGGCCGGTGGGCAACGGCAACAACCCCTCATCAAAGAACCGCCCGAACGCCCCTAACATCACCGCACATTGCTCACAGCTATAGAGCAACGAATTGACGCCTACCACCGTCCCCCCCTTGCGATACAGCGCCAGAGCCGGCAGTTGCACGTGGCCGTCGACCGGCGCGGCAATGATTGCGATACGGCCGAAAGGCGCCAACCCCGCCACTGCAGCGGGCAGCCAGAAACCGCTGGTATCGAAGATCACCTCGGCGCCGCCCTTGAACACGGCGTGCACTTGTACGCCCAGTTCCTGCGGTTGGCCCAGGGCAATCGCCTCCACGCCTTGCGCCTGTAAGACATCCACCTGATCAGGGCGACGCACCGCTGCCAGCACCTGCGCACCACGAAGCTTCGCCAGTGCCAACGCCGCGCTGCCAACGGCACCATTGGCGCCGATCACCAGCAACCGCGTGCCCTTGCCCACACCACTGCGTTCCAGCGCATCCCAGGCCGTGGTATACGGCACGCCAAGGCTCGCGGCCTGGGTGAAGCTCAAGTGACCGGGCTTGGGCACCACGCCTGTGGCCAATACCCGAAGGTATTGGGCATGGGAGCCGTCAGCAAAAAAACCCAGGTCGCGACCGGTGCCCCAGACTTCCTGACCGAGCAAGGCTGGCGGACCTTCGACCACCACCCCGGCAAAATCACGCCCGGGAATGCGCGGCAGCGTGGTGTAGGGAAACCGGCCGAGTACGTTTTTCACATCGCTGGGGTTCAGACCGGCGGCTTTAACCTGGACCAGCACTTCATCGGCAGACGGTACGGGCGTGGCAACATCGACCAGGCGCAGGTCGGCGAGGTCGCCACTGGCGCTAAATTGTAGTGCTTTCATTAAAGGCATCCGTCGAAGAAGAAAAGGATCAGGACAACCAACCGCTGACCAACTGCCGCCCCATGGGCCACAACTGTTCGCCGAGCAGCATGCCCATCAGCCCCACCAGAGCAATGGCCGGCGGTGCGGGCGAACGGAAGCCCAGCACGCCGTAGATCACGCCGACAAACAGGCCGATGGCCAAGGAAATCAGATAGTTCATGGTGACTACGCCCGGTTGATTGATGGGCTCAGCTTAAGGTGCGACTGGCTTCGACATCGGCCAAGTGCTTCAGGATTTCGGCCAACCCGCGTACTGCGAAGGCGATACACCCAGTTCACGGCGGAACATGTCGCTGAAACTGCTGGGCGAATACCCCAGGCCGCGGGCAATGCCGCTCACCGACTGGCCCTGGACCAGCTCCGCGGCTGCCGTCGCCAACTGCACCTGGCGCCGCCACTCGGCAAAGCCCATGCCCAAGTGGTTCTGGAACAGTCGCGCCAGGGTGCGCACGCTGGCGCCCGCAGCCTCGGCGTGCTGCTCGAAGGGGATTTCCAGAGAGGGCGCAGCCATGACCGCCTGGCATACACTGCTTAGCCGACGATCAGTCGCCACCGGCATGGCGATGCGAATTGGGGAGCGACGTGCGCGTTGCAGCTCAAGCAGGGCCAGGCCGACGACCGCCTCGTAGTAGCCGGCATCGCCGTGATCGCCTTGTTCAACCAACGTCACGATCAATTCGCGCAACAACCGGCCTACTTCGATGACCTGCACCTGGCTGTCAAGCGTCGCCGCCAATGCCGGACGCAGGTAGATATTGCGCATCTGCAAGTCGGAGACAACACGGATGCCGTGTTCGACTCCCGGCGGCAACCACACGGCGCGCTGCGGCGCAACTATCAGGGCTTCACGGGGCGTCTCGACCCACATCACGCCGCTCATCGCATAGAGCAACTGGCCCCAATCATGGCGATGGGGCTCCACATACAACCCACGCGGGTATGTGCGTGCCAGGGGCTGCACTGGGACGGCTTGATCACTGAGGTCGGGGGGCGCGGCCAGGGCCATGGCGGGTATATGTCAATCAAGGGAAAGGCGACCATGGTAAAGACTGGCCGCCGACAAGCGAACTGTTTTTACTCACCCGGCAGGCCCGGGTTGTCCGAGCCTGCAGGTAGATCACGTCAGGTGCGGGCCGACTTGGCGCACTCACAGCCGGTCGCGGCGGCGCAAGGCTCACCGTGGGCATGGTGCTCGGCACAGCTCTGGCAGCAATAACCTTTACCGTCCTTCATGATCGCATCGGCACCCAGTACGCATTTGCAGTGTGGGCAAGCACAGGTTTTATCTGGCATGGTCAGACTCCTTCTTCATGGTCGTCCCGGTGCAGCGAACGCCACACCTTAAGCAGTGACTCCACGCAGAGCGCCAAGGTTCAGCGCCGTCAGTCGGCCGCCCGGGTATTGCTGCGGTACATGAACACCAGTGCCAGCGCCAGGCACAGCATCGCCACGATGCGGCTGCCCGACAATTCGATCGCCGGGTTGCCCAGCCAGCCAAAGTTGTCGATCAGCATGCCCATGCCCAACTGCCCGACAATCACCGCCACCGTGGCGACCGCCGTGCCAACCACAGGCACCGCGCCGACCATCACCAGCATGTACACCACGCCGAACAAGGCGCCGGTCAATTGCCATTTCGGCACATCCAGCAGGCTGACGGCCTGAGCCGGCTCGAAGAAAAATATCAACAACGCCGTGGTGAGTGCACCAACGGCAAAAGTCAGCAGGCTGCTGCGCAATACCCCAACCGTCTGGCCCAGGCGCCCATTGATCGCGGCCTGCACACTCAACACCGCCCCTGCCGCAATCACCACCACCAATAACAGAATCAGATTCATCGTCTTACCCTCGTGCAATCAGGACCAATGCCGCCACAATCAACGCCAGCGCAATCCAGCGTTCGCCATTGACGCGCTTGCGCGCCGTGCCGAACCAACCGAAGTGGTCGATCAATACACTCTTGCCCACCTGGCCGGACAGGATCGCAATCATGGTCATGGCGATACCGATGTGGGGCGTGGCTAGGGTCAGCACCACCACATACATCGGCCCCAGGAACCCACCAATCAACTGCCAGCGCGGCAGTTGGGTAAATGCCGGGCCCTGCTGCGGGCCGCTGAACAGCAGCAGTAGAAGGAGAATCGCGGTGCCGACGCCGAAGATGCTCAAGGTCGCCCACAAATGCCCGACCTGCGCGCCCAATGGCCCGAGCAGGCCAGCCTCCACCGACAGGCCCATGCCCGCCAGGATCACCAACGGCAACAACAGCAACCGCAGAAAATTTTTGTTAGGTCTGGCCTGCGCCACACCTTCAATAGAACGTGCCTGCATGGATCACCTGCGCATCAACAAAGAAAACATGGCGCGCATTATCCGGTGGCCGTCCTGTGCGATAAATGGGAGCATGCAAACAACACCTTTGCGCAATACGCACAGCCAGGAGAGATGATGCGGGGTTTGAATGAGCTGAGTTTCAAGGCGCTGCGCCTGTTCGTCGCCGTGCTCGACCATGGCAGTTTTTCCGAAGTGGCCCGCCGAGAAAGCCTAGCGCCCTCCTCCATTTCGCGGCAGATTCAACTGATGGAACAGGCCCTCGGCCAGCAATTGCTGTACCGCCACACCCGCGCCGTAAGCCCCACCGAAGCCGGGCGCCTGCTGGGGCGTCACGCGCGGCTGGTATTGGAGCAGCTGGAAACGGCGAACCAAGCCCTGCAGGAACAAGACAGTGAGCCCAGCGGGCTGGTGCGTATCAATGCGCCGATGGTATTCGGCCAGCGCCACCTTTCACCGTGGTTGGGGCAACTGTGCCGGCGTTACCCGAAGCTGCAACTGGATATCCAGCAAACCGATACCTTCGTCGACCCACTGCAAGACGGCACCGACCTGCTGTTTCGCATTGGCGTGCTCAATGATTCGGGTATGCAGGCACGCATCTTCGCGCCCCAGCGCTTTCGCATCGCCGCCAGCCCCACCTACCTGGCGCAACACGGCACGCCGCGCCACCCCGACGAACTGGTCGACCACCACTGCCTGGCCTACAAAGGCATCACGGGCCAGCAACGCTGGTTCTTCCGGCGCGGCCAAAGTGACTGGACCTCCTACAGCGTCAAGGGCCCGATCACCGGCAACCACGCCGACACCCTGACCCACGCCGCCGAACAGGGCCTGGGCCTGGTGGTGTTTCCGTCCTGGCTGATTGGCGAAAGCCTGCGCGCCGGCAGTTTGCAGGCTGTGCTGACTGAATATGAAGTGGCGACCACCCTGGAGCCCCAGCAGATTGCCGCACTGTGGCCGGGCAGCCGGAGATTGTCGTTGAAAGTGCGTACGGTGATCGACTATTTCGTGGAGTGTTTTGGGACGGTGCCGTATTGGGATCGGGAAGTGAAGCCGCCCTTGCTAATGGTGCCACCGAGGGAAAATTCCTCGGAAGAAAAGTAGGCCCGTTCTGATTTTACGGGCCAGTATTTCTGGATACCGATCGCTGGGGCAGACTTTGGTTTGTTCTTTCTTGGAGATATGCCATGGATGTCGTGTATTACAAACCATCACGCGCGGAACGAGCAGCTTTGGCCGGTGGTCGAGCCGTCTTTGATAGCTCACGTAGTTTTGGCTATATTTGGCCAAAACACGGGGAAGACAACATGATTACCGTTCCTCTGGGTGAGGCAAAAAACAACCTGTCCAAATTGGTCGACGATGCCGCCGCCGGTAAAATCATCACCATTGCCAAGCATGGGCGCGCAATGGCACAGCTGGTGCCCGTGGGTAAATCCAACGGACAGCGGATTGGCGCAATGAAGGGAAAGCTGGTCATCCCTGAAGATTTCGACGCGCCACTACCTAGCGATTTACTGGATGCATTCGAGGGCAACCACTCGTGAGACTGTTGCTGGATACCCATATTCTGCTGTGGGCGCTCAACGATGACCCCAGACTATCCAGCAAAGCTCACAAGCTGATTGAAAATGCCGCAGACTCATTGGCAATGTTGGTGTAGGCCTGGATTCCAGCGGCCCTATATCATCAATCCAACAACCACTGCCCAATCAACCACGCATTCGCCCCACTGATCACCGCGAACAGGAACCACGCCAACAGCCGCGTGGGCAATCGATTGACGAACGGCCCCATCAACTGCTTGTCACCGGTCATGCGAATCAGTGGATACAGCGCGAACGGCAACTGCAGGCTGAGTACCACCTGGCTGAGAATCAGCAGCTTGCCGATGGCATCGTCGCCCATCAGCCATACCCCAAGGAACGCCGGGATCAACGCCAGTCCGCGAGTGATCAGGCGGCGTTGCCAGCAGGGTATGCGCAGGTTCAGGTAGCCCTCCATGATCACTTGCCCGGCAATGGTGCCGGTAAAGGTCGAACTCTGCCCAGACGCCAGCAACGCGATACCGAACAGGATGCTGGCGAAGGCGCCACCTACCAGTGGGTCGAGCAGATGATAGGCGTCCTGGATTTCCACCACATCGGTATGGCCCGTCTTGTAGAACGCCGCAGCGGCCAGCACCAGGATCGCTGCGTTGACCAACAGTGCCAGAGCCAGGGAACCGATGGTGTCGATACGCGCCAGCTTGACCGCGTCCTGCTTGCTCGCCAGGTCCTTGCCGATCAGGCGCGTCTGCACGATGGAGGTGTGCAGGTAGAGGTTATGGGGCATGACCGTGGCGCCAAGGATGCCGATCGCCAGGTACAACGGCGCCGCGTCGCTGATCGCCGACAGTGAAGGCGTGAAACCGCTGAGCACGTCCGGCCAGTAGGGTTTGATCAGCACCAGTTCGATAAAGAAGCACACGCCGATGGTCGCCACCAGCGCCAGCATGATCGCTTCAAGGCGGCGGAAACCGCGGTTTTGCAGGGCCAGGATCAACAGCGTGTCGAAGGCGGTGATGACAATGCCAGTGGTCAGCGACACGCCAAGCAGCAGGTGAAACGCCAGGGCGCAACCGAGCACTTCGGCAAGATCGGTGGCGATGATGGAGATTTCCGCCAGCAGCCACTGGGTACGTGAGGAGCGCTTGCTGTAACGCTCGCGGCACAGCTGCGCCAGGTCCTTGCCAGTGGCGATGCCCAGCCGTGAGCACAGGCACTGCACCGCCATCCCCGCAAGGCTGGCCAGCAGCACCACAAATAGCAGGCTGTAGCCGTAGCGTGAACCGGCTTCAATGGCGGTCGCCCAATTGCCCGGGTCCATGTAGCCAATGGAGATCAACAAGCCGGGGCCGGCGAACATCAACATGCGTTTGAAAAAGGACGCCTTGGGGTCAACGGCAACAGAGCCGGCCACTTCCGGCGGGCAGAACGGAGCGGTAGCGATTTTCGGCAGGTTGAATTTCACGCGCAATTCCAGACAATACACTAGGCTTGGGCAGCAGCTTATCAGTCGGACGCGACTGTGCGCATCACCGTATCTCGCGGCAAATCAAAGGCCTCTACCACTTGCACAACCAGGTCCAGCTCCTGGTTCAGCGCCTCGCGCTCCATGCGCTGACGAATCACACCGACCACCAATACCGCCAAGGTGGTGATCGAATACGCCGGGCCGGAAAACGCTCGCACGCCGCTGACCAGCAACATCGCCGCAGCCAGCGCCTGGCCCACCACCGGAATCGCCGTGGCTGCACCCCGACGCAGGATAAACCCGGTCAGCCCGGCCAGCGCGGTACCGCTCAAGGCGGTGGTGGCCGAGCGGC
Source organism: Pseudomonas sp. NCIMB 10586 (assembly GCF_023127895.1). Classification (NCBI taxonomy): domain Bacteria; kingdom Pseudomonadati; phylum Pseudomonadota; class Gammaproteobacteria; order Pseudomonadales; family Pseudomonadaceae; genus Pseudomonas; species Pseudomonas sp. NCIMB 10586. The sequence continues at coordinate 23,429 of NZ_SPKQ01000021.1, read as the reverse complement.
CCACATCGAAGCGCGTGAACAGCCCCTGCTCTTTTTGCGCCGCAGCCTTGAGTTCGGCGTCGAACGCCTGACGGTCGGTGCGGCTGAGTTTGTCCTTGTACTGCTCGATCAGTTTTTCAGCGACCTGCGCTTCGATATCCGCCAGCACCACGCTTTCAAGTGGCTCGTCGAACTTGATGCCCAGGCGTTGCGCCACCTCCTCGGCAATCTGGCGATAGCTCACCCCGTGACCACGGGCCAGGTTCATGAAGCTGTCACCGCCCATGCGCTGCAACTCGATGGCCAGTTTCAGCGGTTCACGCACACTGGCGTCGATCGAGGCACTGCGCTTTTGCGCCATCAGCTCGGCGAGGAACTTCAGCTCTTCAGGACGCGCCTGCACCAGCACCGGGAACAGTTCGGCATCCTCTTCGGCAAAGCGCACTTCGCTGCTGCGCAGGTCGGCGCGGATCAGGCCACGGCGCTCCTGCAACAAGTCGGTGTACTGCACCACCGTCTTCAATTGCGGCCAATAAGCGGCATGATCGAAGCTGGCCAGATGCACATTGGTGACCTTGGTCTTGAGTGCAGGCGTAACGTCAATCGCATAACGGCCGATGCAGCGCTCGCTATCCGGCTTCAAGGCCAGCGCCCAGTCCTTGCTGGAATGGCAGTTGATCAGCCGGCCCTTGAGCGGCGCCGACACGTCATCCCAAGGGCTTGACGTACAGATCGCCCCGCCCATCAGCAACAGGTTATTCAACGGCAGCTCGCGGGCGATATCGGGGCTGGCCAACAGACTCTTGACCAGAATACGTGCGCCCAGGGAATGACCGATCAGGTTGATGCGCCGCACCGGCAGCGCCTCGTCGTGCAGGTAGCCGGCCAGTTCAGGCAACAAGGTCCTGGCCACTTCATCGACCCGCGCCTCGACACTTTTGTAATGGTCAAGAAAATAGGCAATCGCCCTACCGACGCCCACCGTCGCTGCGCCCAGGCCACCACCGCCAAGCATCGAAGCGATCACATCCTTGAACGGCGCGAACAAGTTTTCCAGAAAGTGCCCCGCCGGCCAGAACAGCATCAGGTTGGTCGAGCCTTCGATACCCGCCAGTTGTGCCTTGAAATTGCCCAGTTGCTGGCGGTTGAAGAAGGCCGAATAACCGTGAACATAGAGATTGAGCACATCCCCCTGGGGCTCGCCACATAGAACGAATGTGGGCTTGCGGGTGCGGTGCATTTCATCCCACTGGTGTTGCATGGGCCGGTGACTCCTGTTGGCAAGGGATGGCGATAGTAACAAACAGTGCCCGCAAGGAAGGTGAATCCTGACGGGCGTTAGCCACGTTCAGGACAACGGGAATAACCCGAGTCGAGCACGCCACACCAGCCGCGCTCCGGAAGAAATTGTGTGTACATTCTTCAGCCTGGCGGGTGAGCAATAAACTCTGTGCATTCAGGAACCAGTATTACTTCAAAAAAAAACCGCCCTTTCGGGCGGTTGAAAAAACTCGGCCTTGATCAAAAACCGAGGGAGAAACTCACCGTCACCGCGTGGTCCTTGTCGTTGCGCGAGAGTTGACCCGAATAGCCCAGGCCCAGCTTGCCGTTCTGGCTGATCTGGTAGTCCAGGCCCGCCTCCACCACCGCGCTGTCCTTGGCAATCGGCACGCCCTGGGTGCTGAACGAGCCACCGCCATTGATGAAGCTCAGGTCGGCGTCAGGCTTGGTATCGCCGAAGGCATGGCGCCAGCCGATGCTGCCCCGTGGGGTGATTTTCGAGCCGTTGCCCAAGGTAAGGGTCTGGCCGATGCGTACGCCCAAGGTCGAGTAGGTAATATTCTGGTCGGCATCGCCACGCAGGGCTGCCGAACCGCCTTTTTCCTTGATCGTATCGCTGTCGTAGTTGACGTAGGCCAGGCCGGCGAACGGTTCCAGGGCCACGCTGGCGGTTTGAATGGTGTAGCCGACTTCACCGAACACCTGGGCACTGCGTGCCTTGTAGTCGGCTTTCAGGCGTTGGCCCTCACCGCCGACCGCCACGTTGCGTTTGCTTTCGATGTCATGCCAGCTGTACGCCACGCCCATGCGTGCGGCGAAGGCTTCCTGCTGGTAGGCGGTGTAGGCCATCAAGTGGTAGCTGTCCACATCGGCACTGGAATTACGGCGCTTGGCATCCAGATCACTGCGGGTGTAGCCGGCGGCCACACCGACGCGCCAGGCGTCGTCCACTTGCTTGTCGGTGCCGAGCAGGAAGCCGCTGAGATTGCGGTCCAGCTTGGCGGTGTTGCTGTCACCGCCCATATGGCCCCAGGTGCCGAGTACGCGCATCCAACCGACCATCTCGCCGTGGCAACCGGCACTGGTCAGACGGTTTTCGCTTGGCGCCAGGGCATTGCGTGGGTCGTCCTCGCGGTAGCAACCGGGTTGGCGCATACGCTCGTTGACCGCGTCACGTACGTAACGCGAATCTTCGAGCATCGCGCTGGCGGTGCTGGCATGAATCTCGCCAGACAAGCTGTCGAAGGCTGCACGCGCTCCTGCCACGTCAGAATTGAGCAACGCGTTCTGCACCGCCACGCCACCGACGGCTGCGCCGCTGCCCAAGGCCGCCGCCACGCCGCGCTGGTTAGCGGTAGCCGCCACACTGGCATAGCTGACGTTGTTGCGGCTGACCGCCAGTGCCACCTGGGTTGGGCTGTAGTTCAACGCGGTAGTCAGGAACGCCAGGTTCTCCAGGTTGGTGGTGGCAAAGGTGCCGTTGACCGCGCCCGCAGTCAGCAGGGTGTAGGTGGTCGCGCCGGCATACGGTGCCAGGTTGATCACATTCAAGGTGCCGCCCAGGTTGGCAGTGCCGCCCACGGCCAGGGAGCCGGTGGTGGATGGGGTAATCACCAGGTTCAGCGCGCCCGTGCTGGCGTTGGTGAAGTTGCCGGCCACGGTCAACTTGCCGCCGTCAGGCGTCACTGAGCCGTTGTTGACCAGCGAACCGACACTGCCGTTGCCGGTCAGGCCCGCACCGTTGGCCACGGTGACCTGGCCGCCGAGCACCGCGCCTGGGTTGGCCGCATTACCCACCTGCAGCACGCCCTCTTGCACCGCTACGGTCCCGCTGAACGGCTGGTTGCCGGTCAGCAACAGCGCACCGGTGCCTTGCTTGACCACCGCACCGGTGCCGCTCAAGGTGCCGTTGAATTGGCCATTACTGCTTTGGGCAAATACCAGACTGGCGTTGTCGAGGATGCTGCCTTGCAGGCTGGTGGTATTGCCCACCAGCGTACCGCCACTGACCGTAGTGCCGCCGGTGTAGGTATTGGCGCCGGTCAGCAGCAACGTGCCGGAATCCAACTTGTTGATCCCACCGGTTCCTACCAGCGGTGCATCGATCTGGGCGGTCACGCCGGAGTTGACCCGCACCGCAGCCAGGCTGCCATCCGCCGCATTGGTCGGGCTCAAGCTGCCCCCAGCGCCGGCCGTCAGGGTGTAACCGGCGTCAAGGAATTGCAGGCCGGTAAAGCCTTGGTTACCGACAACCGTCACGGTGCCGCCCTGCCCGCCAAATACCGCGAACTGGTTGGTGGACGCCTGCCCTTGGGTACCGGTGGGGTCGGTCCAGTTGGTGCCCGGGCCCCAGGTGCCGCTGCCACCGGTGATGGTGCCGTCGGGGTTGGTGGTGCCGCCGTTCCAGAACTGGATCTGCCCTGGGGCATTTTGCACCACCAGGTTGAGCTGGTTGGCCAGCGCGGTTTGCAGGCTCACGTTGCCCAAGGCGACGGGCAAGGTGCCAAAGGTAAGGCCGTTATCGACCAAGCTGCCGCCATAGCGGAACAGTTGATACACGCCCAGACCGAAGCCGCCGGCATCACTGACGTTGAGCGTTCCGTCCAGGGTCAGGTTGCCAGCGACATTCACCGCAGTGCTCGAAGCACCCGGTGCGCCGAGGGCGAAGTCCAGCGTGGTGCCCGACGACAAGGCCAGCGAGCCCACCGACAGTGGGGACGTCGAGCCCGCCTTGAGCACCGAACCGTCCGCCATGCTCACCGCACCGCCCAAGGTGCCGCTGCCACCCAGGGTCGCGCCGCCGGCAACTTGCACCGCAGCGCTGTTCAAGGTGCCGTTGACCAACAGGCTGCCGGTGTTGACGTTGGTAGTGCCGGTAAAGGTGTTGTTACCGGTCAGCAGCAACGCGCCGGTGCCGGTTTTGTTCAGTACGCCGGTGCCGGTGAGGTTGCCGGTGTAGGTGCCGTCGGTGGCTTGCTCAAAGGTCAATGCCGCATTGTTGGCGATGGCGCCTTGCAGGCTGTTGGTGTTACCGGTGGTGGTGCCACCGTTGAGCGTGGTGCCGCCGCCGTAGGTGTTGGCACCCGCCAGCAGCAAGGCGCCACTGCCGTTTTTCACCAGGCTGCCGGTGCCGCTGACGACGCCGTTGAGGGCCAGGTCATGGCTGCCGGCCAGGGTCAGCGGGCCGCCCAGATTGACGGCATTGGCCAGTTGCAGGTCAGTACCACCATCCAGTTGCGCAGCGCCGCCGACAGTCAGGGCACCGCTGCCCAGTGCGGCGTTGTTGCCCAGCACCAGTTGACCGGCGTTAAGGCCAGTGCCGCCGCTGTAGCTGTTGGTGCCGTTGAGGGTCAAGGTTGCAGCGCCGTTTTTCACCAGGCTGCCGCTGCCGCTGATGCCACCAGTGAGGGTCAGCGCGTTGCTGCCGCCAATCGCCAGGGCGCCGTTGAGTGCAGCTGCATTGGCCAGGCTCACTGCCGCGTTGCTGTCCAGGGTGGTGCCCGCCGCGGCAGTCAGTACGCCGGTGCCCAGGGCACTGTTGTTGCCGACCACCAGGGTGCCGCCATTGAGCGTAGTGCCGCCGGTGTAGCCATTGGCGCCGTTGAGCACCAGGGTGCCGCTGTCGAGCTTGGCCAGGGTACCGGCACCATTGAGCGTGACGCCCAGGGTGGCGGTCACGTTCGGATCGACGCGCACCGCGGTGTTGCCGGTGCCGCCATTGACCAGGTTAAGCACACCCGCCGTGCCGGAGGCCAGGTTGTAGCCATCGGTGACAAACTGCATGCCGGTGATGTTTTGCGTGCCGTCCACCGTCACATTGCCGGCTGCGCCCTGGAACACTGCGAAACTATTGGTCCAGCCTTGGTTGAGCGTGCCGTCGACATTGGTCCAGTTGGTATTGCCGGTGCTCCAGGTGCCGTTGCCGCCGTCAATCGCGCCGTTACCGATCAGGCTGTTGCCATCCCAGAACTGCACGGTAGTGTTAGGCGCAGTCACCAGCAGGTTGACCTTGTTGCTGATGGCGGTCTGCACTTGCAGATCGCCCGGCACCACGCTGCCCGGCAGTATGCCGAGGGTCAGGCCGTTGTCGGTAAGCGCCCCGCCGTAGTTGATGAGATTATAGACGCCGCTGCCAAAGCCGCCGATATCGGTAACGTTGAGGTTGCCGTCCAGGGTCAGGTCGCCGCCGACATTCAGCAGCCCGGTGCCGCCGCCCACAACTGGGGTGCCTAGACCGACATCCAGATTGGAGTTGCCGCCCAGCACCAGCGAGCCCACCGACAGCGTGCTGCCGGTGTTCAGGCCGATATGGCCGCCGTCGGCGACAGTCACGGCACCACCAAGAGCACCGCTGCCGGTCAGGGTCGCGCCGTTGTTGACCGCCACCGTGGCACTGGCCAGCGAGCCTGTGACATTCAAGGTGCCACCGTTGACGTTGGCTGCGCCGCTGATGCCATTGGTGCCGCTCAGGTTGAGCACACCGCTGCCGTTTTTATCCAGGCCGCCGGTACCGCCCAGCGAACCGCCAAAGGTGTTGTCCAGGTTGCTGCCGCCCACCGCCAGCGTGCTACCGCCCGCCACCTGCACCGTGCCGTTGCCGGCCAGCGTGTTGAGACTGGCATTGCCGCCCAGGTTGAGGCTGGCGCCGCTGCCGACAGTAACGCCGGAAGTGCTGCCCAGTGCGCCGTTACCCAACGTAGTCACGCTGCCGCCGGCCACAGTCAGCGGGCCGCTGAAGGTATTGCTACCTGTCAGCAACAGGTCCGCTGCGCCATTTTTGATCAGCGCCGCATTGCCGGCCAGTACCCCGGCCAGGGTCAGGTTATTGCTGCCTGCGACGGTCAGGTCGCCATTAAGATTGACCGCGTTGGCCAGCACCAGCGGCGTGCTGTTGGCCAGGGTCGCCGCCCCGCCGACGGTCAAGGCGCCCGACCCCAGAGCCGTGGCGTTGCCCAAGGTCAATGTACCGGCATTGAGGGTTGTGTCACCGCTGTAGCTGTTGGCGCCGTTGAGCGTCAGGTTGGCGCCGCCGGCCTTGGTCAGGGAACCGCTGCCATCAACTACGCCATCAAGGCTCAGATCATTGCTGCCGCCGACTGTCAGCGCAGCATTCAGGCTGGTGTTATTGGCCAGGGCCAGTGCAGCGCTGGTATCCAGGGTCGCGACGCCATTGACTGCCAGGGCACCGCTGCCCAGGGCCGATGCGTTGCCCAGGGTCAACGACCCCGCGTTCAGTTGGGTGCCACCGAGATAGGCATTGGCGCCATTAAGGGTCAGGTTGCCCGCACCGGTTTTGGTCAGGCCGCCGGCACCACTGACCACACCGTTCAAGCTCAGGTCGGCAGTTCCCAGAATGTCCAGGTTACCGGCCAGGTTCAGGGTATTGGCCAAAGCCACCGCGGTGCTGCTGTCGAGGCTGGTACCGGCTGCCGCGTTCAACGCGCCACTGCCCAGTGCGCTATTGGAGCCCAGGATCAAGGCGCCGGCGTTGAGTGCGGTTGGCCCGGCGTAGGTGTTGTTACCGCTGAGGGTCAGGTTGGCGATGCCATTTTTGATCAGGCTGCCGGTGCCGGCCACGGTGCCGGCCAGGGTCAAGGCGTTGCTGCCGCCAACAGTCAACGTACCGTTGACGTTCACATTGTTGGCCAGGTTGACCGCAGCGTTGCTGTCCAAAGTGGTGCCATTGGCGGTGGTCAACACGCCACTGCCCAGGGCACTGTCATTGCCGACCACCAGCGTGCCGCCATTGAGCTCGGTGCCACCGGTGTAGCTGTTGGCCCCGTTGAGTACCAGGGTGCCGGTGTCCAGCTTGGCCAGGGTACCGCCGCCATTGAGCGTGACGCCCAGGGTCGCGGTGACGCCAGGGTCGACCCGCACGGCGGTGTTGCCGCCGGTGCCATTGAACAGGGTCAAGGCCCCCGCCGTGCCACCCGCCAGGTTGTAGCCATCCGTGACGAACTGCAACCCAGTGATAGCTTGCGCGCCGTCAACGGTGACGGTGCCCGCTGTGCCCTGGAATACCGCAAAGCTGTTCGGCGCCCAGGTTGTATTGAACGCGCCGTTGACGCCGGTCCAGTTGCCGGTGCCTGCGCTCCAGGTGCCGCTGCCGCCTTCGATGGCACCGTTGCCGGTGACTTGACTGCCGTCCCAGAACTGCACGTTGGTACTGCCGTTGACCAACAGGTTGACCTGGTTGCCGATGGCGGTTTGCAGGTCCAGATCAGCGGCTGGGATATTCACCGGCAGGCTGCCTAGTTGCAGGCCGTTGTTGGTCAGGCCGCCGGTGTAGTCGATCAGGCGATAGATACCGGTGCCGAAGCCGCCGATATCACTCACGTTGAGCGTACCGTCCAGGGTCAGGTTGCCGTTGACCTGTACCAGTGCCGTACCGCCGGTGGATGGCGCGCCAAGGCCGGCATCCAGGTTGGAGTTGGCATTGAGCAACAACGAGCCGGTGGTCAGGGTAGCGCCCGAGTTGACCGCCAGGTGGCCGCCATCGGCGATGACCACATTGCCCAGCAAGGTACCGGTGCCGCCCAGGGTTGCGCCGCTGCCCACGCTCACATTGGCGCTGGCCAATGAGCCGTTGACGAGCAGGCTGCCACCATTGACCAGCGTATCGCCGGTGAGCGCGCTGAGGCCACCGAGGGTCAGGGCGCCCGTGCCGTCCTTGGCAAAGTTGCCGAGCCCGGCCAATACGCCGTCGAACGTGCTGTCGAGGTTATTACCGCCAACGCTCAATGTGCTGCCCGCCCCGACTGTCGCCAGCCCTGTGCCGGTGAGCGCGCTCAGGCTGGCGGTACCGCCCAGGTTCAGGGAGGTACCGCCCGCCAGATTGACGCCGGCACCGACACCCAATGCCCCATTGCCCACGGTGGTAAGGCTGCCCGATTGCACATCGAACAAGCCGTTGAAGGTGTTGTTGCCAGTCAGGCTCAAATCAGCCGTGCCGGTTTTGATCAGGTCACCACTGCCTGCCAGTACACCCGCAAGGGTCAGGTTGTTATTGAGACCGCCCACTGTCAGGCCTGCATTGAGGTTGACCGCGTTGGCCAGCACCAGCGGTGTGCTGTTGGCCAAGGTGGCCGCACCGCCGACCGTCAAGGCGCCGGTACCCAGCGCCGCTGCCGTACCGAGGGTCAAGGTGCCCGCATTGAGGGTGGTACCGCCTTGATAAGTGTTGACGCCGTTGAGCGTCAGGTCGGCGGCGCCGTTCTTGACCAGCTCGCCAGTGCCACTGAGCAGGCCACCCAGGGTAAGGTCGTTGCTGCCGGCTACGGTCAGCGCCGCGTTCAGGACGGCATTGTTACCGATGGTCAAGGCTGCATTGTTATCCAGGGTTGCGGCGCCACCAACGATCAGATTGCCCAGCCCCAGCGCCGCCGCATTGCCCAGGGTCAGCGTCCCGGCGTTCAGTGTGGTACCGCCGAGAAAGGCATTGGCACCCGTCAGGGTAAGGTTGGCAGCGCCGTCTTTAGTCAGGCTGCCGGCGCCATTGATCGCCCCCGTCAGGGCCAGGTCGGCGGTGCCGCCGATGCCCAGATTGCCCGCCAGGTTGATTGCATTGTTGACGCTCAGCGCAGTGCTTGCATCCAGGGTTGTACCGCCTGCCGCATTGAGCACGCCAGCGCCCAACGCGCTATTGGCCGCCAGCACCAGACCACCCGCATTCAAGGCCACCGGGCCAAGGAAGGTATTGCTGCCACCCAGGGTCACAGTGGCCGCGCCATTTTTGATCAAGCCGCCCGTGCCGCCAATCACGCCGTTGAGCGCCAACGCGTTGCTGCCCGCCAGGTTCAGGTCGCCGTTGAGGGTGACGTCATTGCCAAGCGCTGCCGCGGTATTGCTGTCCAGCGTGGTACCCGCCGCAGCGGTCAGGGCGCCAGTGCCCAGCGCGGTGTTACTGCCGACCACCAACGTACCGCCATCGAGCAAGGTGCCGCCGGTGTAGCTGTTGGCACCACCGAGTACCAGTGTGCCGGTATCGAGTTTATTCAAGGCACCTGCCCCGGTGATATCGACGCCAATGGTCGCGGTTGCCAGCGGGTCGACACGCACCGCGAAGTTGCCACTGCCGGTGCTCAACTGCCCCACGGTGCCATTGACCAGATTGTAGCCATCGGTGACGAATTGCATGCCAGTAAGGGTCTGCGCACCCTCCACGCTGACGGTACCCGCCGCGCCCTGGAACACCGCAAAACCGCCGCCCCACGTCTGGTTGAGAATGCCGTCGGACGAGGTCCAGTTGGTGCCGCCCGCCGTCCAGGTGCCGCTGCCACCGTCAACACTGCCGTTGGGCACGGTGTTGCTGCCGTCCCAGAAACGGATGTTCGGTGCCGACACCACCAGATTGACCTGGTTGCCCACCGAGGTTTGTACCAACAGGTCACCCAGGCCATAGCCCAACGGCACGCTGTTGACGTTCAATGCGCCGGCCAGGCTGCCGGTGTAGTTGATCAACCGATACACACCGGCACCGAAACCACCGGCATCGCTGACGTTCAGATTACCGGCCAGGTTCACATTGCCACCGACATTCAGCAACGAAGTCAGCGAAGGTGCACCGAGGGCCACATCCAGATTGCCGCCGGCGCTCATGTTCAAGCTGCCGGCGGATAAGGTCGCGCCGCTACCCAGGGCCAAGTGCCCGCCGTTGTTGATATTCACCGCACCCAACAGCGAACCGCTGCCGGTCAGCGTGCCGCCGCTATTCACGTCAACCACCGCACTGCCCAGGGAACCGGTGAGGTTCAAGGTGCCTGCGTTGATCGCCGTGTTACCACTGATGCCGTTGATCCCGGTGAGGTCCAGCGTGCCGGTGCCGACCTTGATCAAGCCACCCGCGCCACTGAGGCTACCGTCAAAGGTACTGCTGGTGCTCAGGCCGCCTACGGTGAGATTGAAACCACCGCCCACCGCCACGTCGCCCGTGCCGCTGAGGCCGGCCAGGCTGGAATCGACATTCAGGTTCAGCGCCGCACCGGCTGCCACGTTGGCGCCGGAACTGCCCGCCAGGGCATCGGCGCTCAACAGCGTGACGCTGCCAGACAGGATATCCACGACGCCAGTGAAGGTGTTGCTGCCCGACAGCGCCAGATCGGCCAGGCCATTTTTGATCAGCGCACCCGCGCCGCTGATCACGCCGTTCAGCGCCAGGTCGTTATTGCCCGCGAGGCTCAAGTCGGCATTCAGTGCAATGTCGTTGCCGATCCCGAAGGCCGCGCTGTTATCCAGGGTGGCTGCGCCGCCGACCGTCAAGGCGCCGCTGCCCAGCGCGCCCGATGTGCCCAGGGTCAAGGTACCGGCATTGAGGGTGGCGCCACCGCTGAAGGTGTTGGTGCCGTTGAGGGTCAGATTGGCCAGGCCGTCCTTGATCAGCGGGCCCGCGCCGCTGATCGTATTGCCCAGGGTCAGCGCATTGGTGCCGCCAACGGTCAGCCCGGCATTGAGGACAATGCCATTGCTCAGCGCAACCGCCGCGCTGCTGTCCAGAGTCGCCGCGCCGCCGACAGTCAGGTCGCCAAGGCCTAGCGCCGAGTTGCTGCCGACGGTCAGTGTGCCTGCATTCAAGGTGGTGCCACCCAGGAAGCCATTGGCGCCACTGAGAATCAGGTTGGCCGCGCCGGCTTTGGTCAGGCTACCGGCACCATTGATGCCACCGCTCAGGGTCAGATCGGCGGTGCCGCCGATGCCCAGGTTGCCCGCCAGGTTGACCGCATTGGTCAAGGTGACGGCCGTGCTGGCGTCCAGGGTCGTGCCCGCCGCCGCATTTAATGCTCCGGAGCCCAACGCGGTAGCGGAACCTACCACCAGCCCACCGGCATTCAGCGCGGTAATCCCGGTGCGGGTGTTGTTGCCGGTCAAGGTCAACAGGCCCGCACCGGTTTTGATCAAGCTGCCGGCGCCGGACATCACCCCGCCCAACGTCAGCGGGTTGGTGCCGGTCAGCGTCAGGTTGGCGCCCAGCGCCACGTTGTTGGTGAGTAACGACGCACCGCCAGCATCAAGGTTCGCGGCACCCGTCACACTCAAGCCACCGCTGCCCAATGCGGTGTTATTGCCCAACACCAGTGTGCCGGCGCCCAGGCTGGTGGTGCCGCTGTAGCCGCTGTTGACGCCATTGAGGGTCAGGCTGCCCGCACCGCTGTGGGTGATCCCACTGGTGCCGGAAATCGCACCACCCAAGGTCAGCGCGCCGGCGACGTCGGTGGTCAGGTTGCCGTTCAGGGTCAGCGCATTACCCAGGCTGACAGTACCGGGGGCCTGCAAGGTGGTGGCTGCACTGACCGTCACTGCGCTGCTGCTCAAGGCCAGGTTATTGCCCAGTTGCACCGAACCGCCGGCCAGGTTCGTCGCACCTGTGTAAGTATTGGCGCCGCTGAGGATCAGTTGCCCGGTACCGGCCTTGGTCAAGCCGCCCGCGCCCGAGAGCACACCGCTGAGGGTCAGCCCGGTCGAGGCACCCTGCACCGTCAAGCCGCCAGTGCCCAGGGTCAGCAAATTGGACAGGGTCAAGCCATTGCCGGTGGCCTCGATGGTCCCGCCGTTGACGGTCAACACACCAGTGCCGAAGGTGGTGTTGTTATTGAACTGCGAAATGCCGCCATTGAGGGTCGTGCTGCCGCTGACCAAAGGCCCTTGCAGGGTCCAGGTGCCGCTGTTGATGGTCAGGTTGTTGAAGTTGACATAGTTGGCGCTCGACGCTGTGCCAGTCCCCGTGATACCGCCGCCGACACCCGTGGTGTTCTGCAAGATCAAGGTGTTGCTGCCCAGCGCGCCACCATCCACTTGGCCGGTGGGCGCGAATGTCAGGTTTACACCGAGCAGTCCGCCCAGGCTCGCGCCGATGCCGCCGCCGTTCGTTACGCTTGAACCGGTGACAGCGGTGAAGGTGTTGGTGCTACCGGCCCCCATCGACACACCGCCGGATATAGTCCCGGTGTTGAGGAAAGTGTTACCAGCGGTGGAGCTTTCGAACGCCACGCGCCCGGTCAGGGTACCGTTGTTGGTCATGTTGACTTGCCCGCCGCCTTGCACCGCCACCACTGGGGTGTCGGAAGTGAACAGGGTCAGGCCGAGCAAGGACGAAGAGCCGATGGTGCCGTTGTTGACGATGGTGGTGATGCCGCCTGCACCGTTGGTGGCGTTCAGGGCCATGCCATCGAGCGAGGCCAGGTTGAGCCCGAGCAGCGCACCGGTACCGCGCATGATGCCGGTGGCGGTGTTGGTGATGTTCAACGCGCTGGCTGCCGTGTTGCCGATCACTACGCCACCGCTCAGCACTGAAACCAATCCCAGGAGTGCCGGGTCAATGGTGCCGGAGTTATTCAACGTCGCGTTGTTACCCGTCAGGGTCAACGCTTTGCCGCCCAGCGTCGCATTGAGTTGCGCTCCGGCGCTGACGTTGACCGTCAGGTCGTTGACCGCGCTGCTGAAGGTGTTGAGGAACAATGGCAATGACGGCACGCCCGTACAGGTCACCGTCGCGCCGGCTGCAGGACTTGCCGGGGTACAGGCAGCGAACACATCCGGGCTCGCCAAGCCCATGACCAAACCGGCCACGCCCAGGCGGATAGCAAGAGAAAGCGCAGAAATACGAGGTACAGCGGCAGTCGCAAGTCTTCTATCCACGTTCTACTCCTTGTGGTGCAAGCGTTTCGTCCATGAATGCGTAAAAAGCCCGGGTTTAACCTTCCACACGCATCGAATTCGAAATACCTGACCGTGTTGACTAACAATCCAGTTTGTCGAAACGTTAGTAGAGCCACGGAAAAGTCATTGAATTAAATGGTATTAATACTTTCGTAAAACCCGTGATCGAATGGGGTAACTACCAACATCCATTGACTGTCGCGACAAAAATACAAGTTTCAAAATGTGAAAAAGCGTTCTAATAGCGCCCTATCTCCCTCGCCACAGCAATAGTTAGCCGTTGATCCAAGTAAACAATGGAGTTCGCAATGCCCCATGAAGGCAACCTGTTACAAGCGGCCGTAGTGTTCCTGCTCGCTGCCGTGCTCACCGTGCCCCTGGCCAAGCGCCTGCAACTAGGTGCGGTGCTGGGCTATCTGTTTGCCGGTGTGATCATCGGCCCGTCGGTACTCGGCCTGATCGGCAACCCGCAAAGCGTGGCGCAGTTCTCTGAATTGGGTGTGGTGCTGCTGTTGTTCATCATCGGCCTGGAGCTGTCGCCCAAACGCCTGTGGGTGATGCGCAAGGCCGTGTTCGGTGTCGGCCTGGCCCAGGTGCTGCTCACCGGGTTGGTCATGGGCGCGGTGGCGCTGTGGCTGTTTGGCCAGCCATGGAACAGTGCCATCGTGCTGGGCCTGGGCCTGGCGCTGTCCTCCACCGCGTTTGGCCTGCAAAGCCTGGCCGAGCGCAAGGAGCTTAACCAGCCCCACGGGCGTCTGGCTTTCGCCATCCTGCTGTTTCAGGACATCGCGGCCATCCCGCTGATCGCCCTCGTACCCTTGCTGGCCGGTGGCAGTCACCCAACCACCGAAGCCGAGGGCCTGCGCCATGGCTTGCAGGTACTGGGCAGCATCGCCGTGGTGATCATCGGCGGGCGCTACCTATTGCGTCCGGTGTTTCGCATCGTCGCCAAAACCGGCCTGCGCGAAGTATCCACCGCCACCGCGCTGCTGGTGGTGATCGGCACCGCCTGGCTGATGGAGCTGGTGGGCGTGTCCATGGCCCTGGGGGCGTTCCTCGCCGGCCTGCTGCTGGCAGATTCGGAATACCGCCACGAACTGGAATCCCAGATCGAACCCTTCAAGGGCCTGCTGCTGGGGCTGTTCTTTATCAGCGTGGGCATGGGCGCCAACCTCAGCCTGCTGCTCAGTACGCCGCTGGTGGTGATCGGCCTGACCCTGCTGTTGATCGGGTTGAAACTGCCCCTGCTGTACGCCGTTGGCCGCATGGTCGGCGATCTCAATCGCGAAAGCGCCTTGCGCCTCGGCGTGGTACTGGCAGCAGGGGGTGAATTCGCCTTCGTGGTGTTCAAGATCGGCCGCGACCAAGGCCTGTTCGAACCACACCTTTACGATGTGCTGGTGCTGACCATCACCCTGTCCATGGCCTTGACCCCGCTGTTGCTGCTGGTGTGTCCGAAGCTGTTCAAACCCAAGGTCAAGTCGGTGGAAGTGCCGGAGGAATACCGCGCCATCGAAAGCGACGCGCCCCGCGTGGTCATTGCCGGCATGGGGCGGATGGGCCAGATTGTGGCGCGGATCCTGCGGGCGCAGAACATTTCGTTTATCGCCCTCGACACCTCCGTGGAAACCATCGAGCTGACCCGCAGTTTTGGCGGTATGCCGGTGTTCTACGGTGACCCCCAGCGCCCGGAAATTCTCCACGCGGCCAAGGTCGATCAGGCGGAATTCTTCGTCATTGCCATGGACGATCCGGAGATCAACATCAAGACCGCCGCTCTGGTGCGCAGCCTCTACCCGCACATGAAGATCATCGCCCGTGCCCGTAACCGCCAGCACGTACACCGCTTGGTGGACCTGGACGCTTCACCGGTGCGCGAAACCTTCTACTCCAGCCTGGAAATGAGCCGCCGCACCCTGGTCGGCCTTGGCTTGAGCCAGGCTCAGGCCGACGCGCGCATCAACCGCTTCAAGACCCACGACCAGCAAGTGCTCGCCGCGCAACACGCGGTGTACGACGATGCAGCCAAAGTCATGCAAACCGCTCAGGAAGCCCGTACGGAACTGGCGCGCTTGTTTGAGATGGACAGACTTGAGGAAGAGTCCGACAAGGTGTGACATGGAGAATGAACGAAATTGCGAATTTTCTGACAGAATACGCCGCAATTTCGTTCATCCCTGGAGCGCCACATGGCCACGTTCACCAAGACCGCAGTGCTGCTGGCCCTCGCGCTTACCGCCGGCAGCGTGTTCGCTGCCGCCAAGCCAACCACGCAAAAAATCTCCACCCTGGGTGGCAAGTTCACCTTCAACCTGCCCAAGGCCTACAGCGCTGACGCCCTGCCCTCCGGCAAGGCTGAGGACGGCACCGCTGATACCCAGGGCACGCTGTATGCCAACTCGACAACGAAAAGTGTGGTGATCGTCGCCGAAACCGTGCGCAACGATGGGGCAACCATCAAGGATAACGACCCGCAGTTCCTCGATGGTGCCGTGGCCGATTTCGTCAAGGACCAGAGCGCCGCCCTGCCCGACTTCAAGAAGCTGGGCGAGAAGAAACTCACTTACAAGGGCCTGGGCCTGCGCCAGGTTGACAGCAGCGCTACCCAGGGCGGCGGCAAGACCTTGAACTCCACGTTCCTGGGTGGTTCCGGCAACCATCTGCTGGTGATCCAGGCGATTTCCCGGGCCGATGATGTGAAGGGGCATGCGGCATTGGTGAAGCAGATTACGGGCGGCAAGTAACCGCCCCTCCCACATTTTTTACTGCATTTCACTTCAAGCTTTTCTCTAGCCAGGCTTTCAAGTCCTGCACTTCCGCTTCGCTGATCGTGTGATTCATCCCCGGGTATTCATGAAACTCCGGCTTGAGCCCCAACCCCACCAGCACCTTATCTGCCTGCGTGGCCGAGCTGAAGGGCAGCGCCTGGTCCAGAGTGCCATGGCCGATAAAAATCGCCAGTTTGCCCATGGACGCATCAGGCTTCAGCGCAGACCTGAGTACCGGTAGCACGCTGCCACTGAGCGCGGCGATACCGCGTACCAACTCGGGTTCACGCAAGGCCACCTCGTAAGACATGATCGCGCCTTGGCTGAACCCCACCAGGAATACCCGATCGCTTTGGGTGTGGTACTTGGCCGTGGCCTTGACCACAAAGTCCTTGATCAGTCGGGCGCTGCTGAACAGTTCATCGGTCTCGCCGTTGTACTCAGGCTCATCAGTCTTGGTAAACCAACGATAACCGTGCGGTTCCACCGGCAGCGGCGCACGCACTGACAGGTAGGTCCAGGTGGATGGCAACGCGTCCTTGATACCAAACAGATCTTCCTCGTTGCTGCCAAAACCATGCAGGAAGATCACCAGCGGCTGATTGCGCGCATCGCTCTGGGTTTGTTCCAGGTAGGACAACGGCAAGTCGGTCTGCAAGCCGGTATCGGCATGAACGGCGCCGGCCACCAGGGCCAGTGCGAGGGCAAGCTGTTTGAGCATCGGATTTACCTCAGGGTTTGCGCAACAAATAGGTGTCCATGATCCAGCCGTTTTCCAGGCGCGCCGCCTTGCGTACCCGTTCGATCTCTTGCGCCACGTGGGCCACTTTACCGCTGATCAGGATTTCGTCAGGCGTGCCCAGGTAGGCGCCCCAGTAAATATCCAGGTCCTGATCCGCCACGCTGCGGTAGGAATCTTCTGCGTCGAGCATCACCACCAGGGTATCGGCATCACTGGCCTGCCCCGCCGCCAGGCGACGTCCCGTGGTGATTTCGACGGACTTGCCGATACGGTTCAACGGCACCTTATGCTGGGCCGCCAGCGCCTGCACGCTGGTGATGCCGGGGATCACCTCGAACTCGAACACGCACCGGCCACTGGCCAGGATCGCCTGCAAGATACGAATGGTGCTGTCGTACAGCGCAGGATCCCCCCAGGCCAGGAACGCCCCCACTTCACCGTCGGCCATTTCTTCGTTGATCATGCGCTCGAAGGTGTGCTGCTTATCGCGGTTAAGGTCCTGCACGGCGGTGGTGTAGTCGATGTCACCGCGTACGCGCTCAGGGCAATCGGCCTCGACAAAACGGTAGCCGGGCTCGGTGATGTAGGTCTGGCAGATCTCACGGCGCAGGTCGATCAGCTTGTCCTTGCTCTGGCCCTTGTCCATCAGGAAGAACACGTCGGTACGGTTCAGCGCCTTCACGGCCTGCATCGTGATGTAGTCAGGGTTGCCGGCGCCAATGCCGATGATCAGGATGCGTTTCATGGGGTGCTCTCAGTGCGGGGCGTTGATTTTGCCATGATCTGCACGTCAGGCGTGAGTTTCCAGGCGCAGGCGCCACACGCCATTGAAGCGCAACTCAGTGGCCGACAGGGGCTCGACGTCGATCCGATAGAACATCGAGACCGGGAACTGCATGACGGAGAGCATCGCGGCGCGAATCACGAACGGGTGGGTCACGGCGACTGTATGGCCGGGGTGGGTTTCGAGCGATGCGAGCCATTGGCCCACACGCGCACAGAGCTGATCCACCGACTCGCCGCCATGGGGTGCGCGGGTGCTGTCGGCGCTCCAGGCCTTTAATTCCTGGCTATCGAGTTGGCTGATGTCCTGGCCTTTCCATAAACCGAGATCAACATCGCGCAACGCCACTTCAACCTCGGCGTGGGCGCCGAACAAGCCGGCTGTCTGGCGGGCCCTGGCTTCGGGGCCGCAGAGCAGGCGTGGCTGTTTTTTGTAGCGTCCGGCCAGGGAGCAAGCAGCACTTTGCCAGTCCATCGAGACGGACTCATCGTCGGGAAAACGCCCATGTTTTTGCAGGGGGGTGATGGCGTGGCAGATCAGGGTCAAACGGGTGGCGAGCATCGCACTTCACTCTGTTTTCGGTATGTTACTGCACCCCCAGTGTGAAGGATGTACCTGTGGGAGGGGCTTGCCCCCTCCCACATTTAATCAGGCGGATGCACTCTCACTGAGCGGAGCGGCTGCGGCCTGAGCCTGCAACTGCGCGGCTTGCTGGCTGTATTCGCGCAGGTAGACGATAAATTCCTGCAACAGGCGGTCCCACAGTTCCAACTGGCTACGCAGATGCGAAGCGCCGACACCGGCCACCACCACGTCCATCTCCATCAACAGAAACTCACCCTGCACCGACAACCGCGCAAAGCGCCGCGAGGCATTCCACACCTGGGCCAGGCCCTCGGGCAATTCACCCTGCACCCGCAGGGCGCAGCTGTAGGTAAAGTCCACGTAACTGCCCTGCTCGGCCGCCGGGTTGCCAAAGCGCACGGCAAAACCGATGCCCTGGCTGGCGCTGAGCAATTGCACAACGCCGTTCTGCTCAGACTGGTTGACCCGATACCCGGCTTCCTGCAACAGCTCGGTGAGGCTTTGAATGGATACGCTGGTGATCAGTTGAACATCGCTCATAGTGGTCTCTTCCTTGTTGATCATTGATTAAGGCGGTGTGCGAGCATCGAACCGATTAAGGTATAGCTCATCGCCAAAACCTTGGGTCAATTCATTGGAAATGACCCATTCTCATCACAACAACGGCTGGCCACCTTTTTTGGATCGTGCTGCATCAGTTGGATAAGCGTCGACTATGAGGCCGTCTTCGGGAGCAAGCCCCCTCCCACATCGGCGGGCACAAGCGCCGAATGACCGCTGGCGACAAAATCCTCCTTGCGCAACACCACCAGTGCCACCAACGACACCACCCCGGTGGCCACGTAGAAGTACCACGGCGAAGTAATGTCCCCGGTCACCTTGATCAACCAGGTGGAAATCAACGGCGCACTGCCGCCAAACACCGCCACCGGCACGTTGTATGCCACTGCAATGCCGGTGGAGCGAATCCGCGTCGGCAGCAGCTCACTCATCAACGCGTAGGTCGACGACGCATACAGCCCGAACAGAATCGCCACCGCCATCAACGGTGCGAAGAACGACGCCGGGGTCGCGGTGGGTGCCGACTTGAACAGCCAGAACATCGCCAGGGTCGCCAGCGTGCCGATCACCATCAGGAACGGCTTGCGCCCGTATTTATCGGTAAATGCCCCGCCAAACGGCATAACGAAGGCGGCCGAGAAGCTGGCAACGAACACGTAGAGCAAGGTGGTGCCGCTGTCGAACTTGAGGATCTTGGCCATGTAGGTCGAGGCGAAGGTCAGCACCAGGTAGAAGATCGAGCTGTGCAAGGTGATGATAAAGAACACCAGGGCAATCGCGCGCTTCCACTGCCAGACCTCCCGCAGCGGCGCCCGCGAGGTTTGCCCGGCGCGTTGCAGGGCTAAAAACTCGGGGCTGTCTTCAAGCTTGAGGCGGATGTACATGGAGATAAAGCCCAGGGGCGCAGCGATCAGGAACGGTACGCGCCAGGCCCATTCCTGCATGACCTCGGCGCCCAGCACCCAGGTCATGCCATTGGCCACGGCGCCGCCCAGCAACAGGCCGAGCACAGCGGTGACCATCAACCAGCAGGTGGCGAAGCCGCGGCGACCGGGCCCGGCGTATTCGGAGATAAAGCTGGTGACCGTGCCGATTTCGCCGCCCGCCGAGAAGCCCTGCACGCAGCGCACCAGGATCAGCAGGATCGGCGCGGCGATGCCCAGGCTGGCGTAGGTCGGCAACAACCCCAGCATCACCGTGGAACCGGTCATCATCACCAGCGCCATGATCAGGGTTTTGCGCCGGCCGATCTTGTCCGCCAGCGGGCCGAAGAACAGCCCACCCAGAGGGCGGATAAAGAAGCTCAGGGCAAACGCGGCGAAGCTGGCCAGCAGGCTGGTGGTGGGGTCATCGGAGACGAAGAACGCCTGGCCGATATAGACCGCGAGAAACCCATAGACGCCGTAGTCGTACCACTCGATCAAGTGGCCCGAGGTGGCGCCCAGAAACGCTCGGCGGCGCTTGCGGACAGTGTCTTGTGCGGGATTGCCCATCGTGGGGACTCCTTGTCTGATTATCGATCCATGTCAAAGCGCGGCGATACTCGCTGCTTTCAACCACTGCCGCAAGTCGGTCTTGAGAATCTTGCCGTAGCTGTTCTTGGGCAAGTCGCTGCGCCACACATATTTTTTCGGTTTCTTGAACGAGGCCATGCGCGCCAGGAACCAGGCGGTGAGTTCGCCCTCATCCAGGGGCTGGCCGCTGCGCGTCACCACAAATGCCACCACCGACTCGCCCCACTGAGCGTCCGGCTCGCCCACCACGCACACCTCAAACACCTGCGGATGCTGGGCCAGTACTTCCTCGACTTCACGCGGGTAGACGTTGCTGCCGCCGCTGATGATCACGTCCTTGGAGCGATCCGTCAGGGTCAGATAGCCGGCCGCGTCGAGATAGCCGATATCACCGGTCAGCAGCCAGCCGTCCACCAAGGTTTGGCCAGTGGCCTGCGGGTTGCGCCAGTAGCCTTGCATCACGGTGGCGCCACGCACCGCGATTTCGCCGCGCTCGCCGGTGGGCAAAGGCTGGTGCGCAGTATCGAGAATACGGATTTCCACACAGGACTGCGCGTGGCCCACCGAAGCGGCCAGGCTGGCCCAGTCGGGGCGTTGGCGATCGGCAATCACTGCACGGGGCAACACGCTGATGGTCATGGGGCTCTCGCCCTGACCGTAGATCTGCACCAGGCGCGGCCCGAAGGTGTCGGCGGCTTCACGCAGATCGGCCAGGTACATCGGGCCGCCGCCATACACGATGGTCTTGATGCCAGCGCCGTGATAATCCTGGCGCCGTGCCTGCTCGACCATGCGCTTGACCATGGTCGGCGCGGCAAACAGCGACACATTGCCCACCTGCTCGGCCAGCCCGAACAGCTCGGCGGCGTCGAAGCCATGGGAGGCCGGCACCACGTGGCGTGCGCCGCAGCGCACATGGATGAAGTTATACAGGCCAGCACCGTGGGACATCGGCGCGGCATACACTGCCGCATCGTCGGCGCTGACCGCATCGACATCTGTGGCGTAGCACAGCGACATGGCGACCAGGTTGCCGTGGGACAGCATCACGCCCTTGGAGCGCCCTGTCGTGCCGGAGGTATAGAACAGCCAGGCGAGGTCCTGGTCGTGGCGTGGCACCGGTTGTTCCAGGGTCGGCCAGCCAGTGTTGGGAGGTAAGAGGTGGCCGTCCAGCTCCTTGCAGCGCGGGGGCAAATCCCGCGATGAGAACACCCGGCCGCCATCGGTAAAGATCAAGCGTGCCTCGGCGTTATCGGCAATCCACGCCGCTTCGCTGGGATGCAGTTTGGCATTGATCGGCACTGCCACGGCGCCCATCCACCAGATGGCGTAGAGCAACTCCAGGTAGTCGCAGCTGTTTTTCATCAGCAGCGCCACCGCGTCCCCCGGCACCAGGCCGTGCTGGTCCACCAGGTGCGCGGCGCGTTGGCGCACGTGGGCGGCGAAGGTGGCGTAGTCGGCCACTTGGGTGGTGCCGTTGAACAGCGCCGGGCGTTGCGGGGCCCGACGCTGGGTGTCGTGCAGCCAGTTGGCAATGTTCATGGCTCAGCTCCGGCGTGCCTGCAGGACCGATGCGTAGTTGGCCACCGCCATGCCGCCCATGTTGAACACCAGGCCGAACTCCGGGTTGGGCACCGCCAGGCCAATCGGTTCGCCGGTCAATTGCCGGAACGCCAAGGCGTGCATGGACACCCCCGTTGCACCGACCGGATGCCCCTTGGCCTTGAGCCCGCCGGAAAGGTTGACCGGCAAGCGCCCGCCGGCACGCACCACGCCGCTGTCGAGCACGCGATGCCCTTCGCCTTTGGGCGCCAGGCCCATGGCTTCGTAGATCAGCAGCTCGGCAATGGTGAAACAGTCGTGCACCTCGGCGAAACTCAGGTCTGCCAGGGTCACATTCGCTGTGCGCAGCGCTGCATGGATCGCTCGTTGCGGGCCTTCAAAGGCCAGGATGTCGCGCTGGGCGATGGGCAAGGTGTCATTGACCTGGGTCATCGCCCGGATCTGCACCTCGCGGCGAAACGCTCGCGCACGTTTGGGTGACGCCAGGATGATCGCAGCGGCGCCGTCGCTGATCAGCGAGCAGTCCGTCAGGCGCAGGGAGTCGGCCACGAACGGGTTGCTCTGGGACACGTTGTTGCAGTGCTCGAAATTCATCTCCCGATGCATCTGCGCCAGCGGGTTAGCCATGGCATTGGAGTGGTTTTTGGTGGCGATGGCCGCCATCGAGCCCAGCGGGCAGTGGTAGCGCTCGGCGTATTGGCGGGCGGCGCGGCCGAACAATTGCGGGAAACTCAGGCCGGCTTCGGCCGGGTCGTTCTGATAGCCGGCGCCGGCCAGGGCTTGGGTGACCGCGGCGGTGCTGGTGTGAGTCATCTTTTCGGCGCCCACCACCAGCACCAACTCGGCGCTGCCGGAGAGAATCGCATTGACTCCCGCCTGGATCGCCGCCGAACCCGAAGCGCAGGCGTTTTCGCAGCGGGTGGCAGGTTTGAAACGCAGCCCGGGGTCGGCCTGCAACAGCAACGAGGCGGCAAAGCCGTCGGGCACCAGCCCAGAGTTGAAATGCCCCAGGAACAGCGCGTCGATTTGCGACGCATCAATCGCAGCGTCGCTCAGGGCTTCACGGGTAACCTGGACGATCAGGTCTTCCAGCGTGGTGCCTTCCAGGCGACCAAAGCGGGAGTGACCAGCGGCAACAATGGAGACGCAATCAGCAGGCATAATCAATTTCTTCTGTTCTTGATCCGGACTTTACTTACAATGACCCACCCCTGGTCCCGCGCCAATTCGTGTAACTACTTACATGGGTAAGTAGCGCGCCAGGGCATTGAACAACGAGGCAGGATGCCCCATGAACGCGTTTGCACAGCAATTTCCCGACCTCGAACGCCTGGCGTTCAAGCTGTCCCCTGCCCCGCAGATCGTCACCAGCGACCGGGTAATACTCGACTGCAACGATGCCTTCCTGAAGCTGTTCGGCTATACACGCCAGGCACTGGTCAATCAGTTGACCCTTCTGATCTACCCGTCCCAGGCCGACTACCATGCCATCGGCAAGCGCAGCCATGACTGGCTGCTCGACAGCGACAACGGCTTTTATTCCGATGAGCGCTTCATGCAGCACCACAATGGCGAAGTGTTCTGGGCCAAGTCCCACGGCTATACCCTCACCCCCAAAGACCCGTTCAAGCTGATGATCTGGCACTTCGAACGCCTGGACCGTCTGCATCAGGGCACTGGCGACCTCACGCCGCGGGAGCGGGAAATCGCCATGCACATCGTCAATGGTTTCAAGTCCAAGGAAATCGCCCTGCGCCTGGCGATTTCCCACCGCACGGTGGAAGTGCACCGGGCGCGGCTGATGAAGAAGTTGCAGGCCAAGACCGTGGTGGAGTTGGTATCGAAGATCATTATGGTGGCGTGACAGGTAACGGCTATTGAGCAGGTTGCCTTCCCACATCATAGATATCTACACAACGTTGTAGCTGCCGACCGTAACCACGATGCAAAGCGAGCCGCTCTTGATCTTGATCTGCTTTTGATCTTAGGCGCCCCGTCAA